>NZ_CP051180.1:3444277-4133133 GCF_012295575.1 Ferrimonas lipolytica
CCAATCTGCGCGCTGACGCTGCCCGCGTAATTTTAGCGGTTATTGACCAAGGCCAATCGATGGGACAAGCACTGCCACGTGCCCAGCGCCACTACGTCGATGGCCGAGATAAAGGTCTGCTGGCAGAGATCTGTTATGGGGTGATGCGCACCCTGCCCCAGCTGGATACGCAACTGCGTCGGCAGCTAGAGAAACCTCTAAGCGGCAAAAAACGGATAATCCACTGTGTCTTACTTGCGGGTCTATACCAACTCAAGCACACCCGGGTAGCCAGCCACGCAGTGATCTCTGAAACCGTAGAAGCATGCCGTGAACTGCGCGCCCCAGGCATGACAGGTTTGGTTAATGGGGTACTACGCAGTCTACAGCGTAATATCGACCAGCTGATGGACGAACAGTTCGAAGCTGAAACGGTACAGACCCTACACCCAAGCTGGTTACTAAAACGCTTACAAGCCGCCTACCCACAGCAGTGGCAACAAGTCGTTGAAGCTAATAACCAACAGCCACCACTGTGGCTGCGCAATAACATCAGTAGCCAAAGTCGCAGTGATTACTTAGAAGAACTGGAAGAAGAAGGCATTGATGCGGTTGTGGGTGACAGCGATGACGCCTTCCGTTTACTCCAGGCCACTGATGTTACCAAGCTACCGGGCTTCAAAATCGGTGCAGTATCAGTGCAAGACCTGTCCGCTCAACGCAGTGCTCAACTGCTAGATTGCCAAGCCGGCGATGAAGTATTGGATGTGTGTGCAGCCCCAGGTGGTAAAACCTGCCACATGCTCGAGCGTCAGCCGAAAATAGCCAAGATGGTAGCGGTAGATCTGAGCAAAGAACGCCTCAAACGAGTGCAACAAAACCTTGACCGCATCGGCCTTGATGCCGAGCTGCGCGACGGCGATGCTCGTTATCCTGTGCAGTGGGCTCCGGGGCAACAATTCGACCGGATCTTACTCGACGCCCCCTGCTCTGCCACCGGCGTGATCCGCCGTAACCCAGACAGCAAGTGGCTACGTCGTGATGCTGATATCGCCCAACTGGCTGAAGTGCAGCGCGAGATCCTAGATGCGATGTGGGCCATTCTTAAGCCGGGCGGCACCTTACTTTACGCCACGTGTTCAGTACTACCAGAAGAAAACGCCGAGCAGATCAAAGCGTTTCTTAACAAAACTGGCGATGCTATGCTCAGCCCTATTCAACCACAAGAAAGCGCAGAACAACCGGGTTGGCAACTGCTTCCACAGCAAGATGGTGGAGACGGCTTCTACTACGCTCGTTTGATTAAAAAAGCGTAATAAGCACTTTATGAAGATCATCATTTTAGGGGCCGGTCAGGTCGGTGGAACCTTGGCCGAAAACCTCGTCGGCGAGAACAACGACATCACCGTAGTCGACAACGACATGCAAGCGCTTTCGGCACTGCAGGACAAGCTCGATTTACGGGTAGTACATGGTCACGCCGGTTATCCCTACGTGCTTCGAGACGCCGGAGCTGAAGACGCCGACATGGTGATCGCAGTAACTAACTCCGATGATACCAATATGGTTGCTTGCCACTTAGCGTATACCTTGTATGGCACCCCAACTAAGATTGCTCGGATCCGCTCACCGGAGTTCATCAATAATCGCGATAAACTGTTCCACAACGGCAGCGCCGATCCGGATGCCCGTGGCCGCTTCTTTATCGACGAGATTATCGCCCCTGAGCAGTTAGTGACCAATTACATTCACCGGCTGGTCGAGTACCCAGGTGCGTTACAGGTATTAGAGTTTGCCGGTGGCAAGGCCAGCTTAGTGGCGGTAAAGGCATACTATGGTGGCTCCTTGGTGGGTAATGCCCTTTCAGCCCTGAAAGAGCATATGCCCAACATCGATACTCGAGTAGCGGCGATTTTCCGCCAAGGTCGACCTATCCACCCCCGTGGCACTACCGTAATTGAAGCCGACGATGAAGTGTTCTTCGTTGCCGACTCCAAGCACATTCGTGCGGTAATGAGTGAGATGCAGAAGCTGGAGTCCAGCTACCGCAATATCCTTATCGCCGGTGGCGGCAACATCGGCATGGGTCTGGCTCGTGCGTTGGAACCGTTTCACGATGTGAAACTGATTGAGCGAGACCGCGACCGCGCTACCTTACTGTCGGAATACCTTGAAGACACTACTGTTTTCCACGGTGATGCATCGGATCACGAACTGCTTAACGAAGAGCAGATCGATCAACAAGATGTGTTTATCGCTGTAACCAATGATGATGAAGCCAACATCATGTCGGCACTGCTAGCGAAGCGAATGGGTGCCAAGAAGGTAATGGTACTGATCCAGCGTGAAGCCTATGTAGATCTGGTGCAGGACGCCAATATCGACATCGCCATATCACCGCAGCAAGCCACTATCTCAGCCTTGCTTACCCACGTGCGCCAAGGTGACATTAACAACGTGTACTCACTGCGCCGTGGTGCTGCAGAGGCGATTGAGGCGATTGCCCACGGAGATCCCAACACCTCCAAGGTAGTTGGTCGCCAAATACAGGAGATCAAGCTACCGCCGGGCACTACCATTGGTGCCATCGTTCGTAAAGACGAGGTGATGATGGCACACGACAAAACCGTCATTGAGCAAGACGATCACGTCATTCTGTTCTTGGTGGATAAGAAGTACATTGGTGAAGTGGAGAAGCTGTTCCAACCATCGGCGTTGTTCTTCTAGCTTAGCCAAGATCCCAAAAGCCTCGCAGTCGCGAGGCTTTTTTATGGCTGCGTCACTGTTAAGTGTTGAGGGTTATATCAAGCCTTGGGCTCTACCGATTGTGGCGCTTAAACGGGGCTATGTCGCGGTGGCGACGGCACATTCTTGTATGCATTAGGGGGAGCTTCGCCCCCTTTGGAATCCCCCCTTGGCTTAGGTCGCAGTCCAAAACGCTTCGCAGGACCGCTCCAATGCGGCAGAAGATCAACGGCGGTAGTGCTTTTACAGTATTGGAAAGAACAACACTGAGTTGGTACACAGCCTTTTTTATATAGATGAGATCACTGATGTCCCCACGGCACTGGTGGCAACGCCACCGGCTTGGTCAGGTCAAAGTCGACCCGAAAATCACGTTCGTCTCGAGTTAAGCGATAGGTCGCGCTGTTCTCTTCCACATAGAGATGCCATACATTGGTGACCGACACATCAAGGTCATTAGCACGAAAGTTATTGATCGAACGTGCATCAACTGGAAACGATTGTTGAGTAGCGCTACCCATGGTAGCGGTCATGCCGCCATACATGGTGATCTTATCTTCGCTGCCATCCTTATGGCGATGATCATGCGCAAGGTGCAATCCGTAAGAGGTTTTGCTGATCACCCAAGTACGGGAATGGTCATCACCTACATGAAACGGCACCTTGATGACATCATCGCTGCACTCACGAACGTGCATTACCAACCGTTTACCACTAAACGTGGAATCAGCACTGCCACCAGCGGTGATTTCGCCCGCAAAAGCTTGGCCACAATGGGCAGCTAAGTTATCGAAAAACGCATTTTGTTCTGCGGTAACTGCATGGGCAGCGGTCGAGCTTATAGCTATCACCATAGCTGCCAATATATTGAATCCTTTCATTACCAATGATTTACCGTAAGTTGTTAATGATAGGTAGGTTATAGACTCTTTCAATTGGTTACTACTGGCATCGGCAAAACACTCTATAACCGATAGATAAAACCAAACGGGTTGCCATTAGGCAACCCGTTTTATTCGTTCAGTTAGACGCAAAACTCATCGCAATACGATAATACCGCTTCGCGTTCGCGGCGACGAAAGACTACTCGTCGCCTGTGCGCGCTTGGTGGATCTGTAACCCAAACGCTTCCACTTCGTTCCAATCGGTGTAGTCGATAACAGTATCAGAGGCCGTTGGGCCCTTGGTCATCTTCATAATCAGTTTGATAGAAAGGCTATCGAAGAAGCCCCATGACGGGTAATCAACTTTACCGGCGAACACCTTCAAGTTCTGTGGTTTCCACGTTTGCTCAGCCAAGAACTTCTGAATGTAGCGGTTGCCTTCTACGGTTGCTTTAACCGGATTACGTGCAACAACAGATAAGCAGAAGAAGCCATTTGTCCGAGCTTCTAGCTTGTCTTGGTTTTCAGCGATAAATGCCTTAATACGCTTATCGAAATCACCATATAGCACCGGACAACCGACGATAACGGTATCGTACTTATCCCAATCGAAGCCCTCTTGTTGTGCTTCGACAATATCCATCATTTCACAAGCACTGCCTGCGGCATGCAGGGTTTCCATCAAGCGACGGGTTACTCGTGACGTATGACCACCACGACTTTGGTACACAATTAGCGTGCCTGACATTGCTCCCCCTGGAACGATAACGGTATAAATTCAATTTGCTGCATGCAATATGGTGGTCTGCATTAGTACTGTCCAGCTTTGTGTTCACAATCTTAACAACAAGCAATTATCACAGAGTATAAAACGGGATCTGGATCTATCCTGTATTCGCGATATCATAGCGCTACGACCATTATTGAGAACAAAAGTGTCTATTCCAGCAGATATGACTTTAGACGATATGGTAACGAATGCCGGTCAAGCCGCGCAGTTACTCAAGTCGATAGCAAACACCAACCGATTAGTAATTCTCTGCTCACTGCTGCAGCGAGAGATGACTGTAACTGAATTAAATAAATTGGTGCCACTCAGCCAATCCGCGCTGTCTCAACACTTAGCGGTTTTACGTCGTGAAGGATTAGTTGAAACCCGTAAGGACTCATTATTAGTGTGGTACAGCTTGGCCAGTCCAGAAGTGGAAGCTATCTTATCGACCCTGCATCAACTCTTCTGTGCCGAGCCGAGTGAGGCCAACTGATCAGCAAAGAGCTCGACTTTCCCCCAGTCGGTAAACTCTTTGTTGGTATCTGGATTGGTTGGCCCTTTGGTCAGCCACATAATGAAACGAATCACCCAGCGGTCGCGCCAGCCATAAATTGAGTAATTCAACTTGCCGGCGAACACCCCAACTAACGCTGGCCGCCAGCTACTTTGCTGCAAAAACTTACCCACATAGCTATTGGTCTCAGGCGTGTTCTTATTGGGTTTGCGGGCTACTAGATTAACGCTGAAGAAGGCACAGGGCCGCTCCTGCAGTGTAACCTGATTCTCTTCGATAAATTCAAATAGAGCAGGCCGATACTTGCCGTAACGGATCGACGCCCCCACCACCACTGAATCAAATTGCGTCAGGTCCAGTTGGCAACGTTCAAGCTCAGCCAACTGCACCCAATGATCGAGCGCCTCAAGTCTGTCTTTGATGCGCTCGATGATCTTCTTGGTGTGGCCATCAACGGTGGAGTACAGCAGTAAGGTTCGTTGCATCGGTTACGTCCTAGTTACGCCAAAATGTGGGAGTAAACAGCACTAATAAAGTAAAGATCTCTAAGCGACCAAACAGCATCCCTAAGATCAAAATCCATTTGGCCGGATCATTTACCGTGCCATAGTGTGCGGCAACGTCACCTAAACCAGGACCAAGGTTATTAAGACTGGCTGCGGTGGCGGTAAAGGAAGAGATACTATCTAAACCAGTGCCCATTAGCGCCGTCATAATCAATACAAACACCATCGCATAGGCGGCGAAAAAGCCCCATACCGCATCAATGATACGGTCATTAACTGCCTTGTTATTCAAACGAATCGAGAACATCGCCCGCGGGTGTACCAGACGTTTAAGTTCACGTACCCCTTGCAAAAACAGCAGCGCAATACGGACTACCTTAATACCGCCACCGGTAGAGCCAGCACAACCACCGATAAAGCTGGAAAACACTAATAACATTGGCAAAAACAGCGGCCAGCCGGCAAAGTTGTCGGTGGTAAAACCAGCGGTGGTCGACATAGAAACAGCTTGGAACAGCGCTTTATCCAATACCACTTCTGTGCTTTCGCCACTGCTTTGAGTTAACAAAATGACAAACACTATCGCCACTAACGCCAATTGAAAGGCGATAAAGGTACGTACTTCGGCATCATGCCAATATGCCTTGAGCCACACCCCTTGCTTGTTAAAGGCGGTAAAGTGGAGCGCAAAGTTGATTGACGATATCAGCAAAAACACCACACAAATGGCGTTAATCAACGGGCTATCAAAGTGGCCCATTGAGGCGTCGTAACTGGAGAAGCCGCCAATGGCGATGGTTGAAAAGGCGTGGCCGACAGCATCAAAGAGATTCATACCGGCAAAATAATACGCGGTGGCACAAACTACCGTTAGGGTTAGATAGATATACCACAACGCCTTGGCGGTTTCGGCTATTCGGGGCGTCATCTTATTGTCTTTCACCGGCCCCGGCGTTTCACAGCGATACAGCTGCATTCCACCAACACCGAGCATTGGCAATACCGCTACCGCCAAGACAATGATCCCCATGCCGCCAAGCCATTGCAGCAGGTGGCGATAGAACAAAATTGCCTTGGGTAGATGCTCAAGCCCCGTGATCACCGTAGCACCAGTGGTAGTCAGCGCAGAGAAGGACTCGAACATGGCGTCGGTGAAGCTCAGATCCGGCATTTCCGACAGAATAAACGGAATGGCACCGATACTGCCTAGCACCGTCCAGAACATCACCACAATTAGGAAGCCCTCGCGAGTACGAAGCTCCTCTTTAGCACGACGGTTCGGGTACCACAGCAGGCCACCAATCAGGCAAGAGAGCCCAAAAGCTTCAATAAATGCAGTACCGCCGCCATCGTTATAGATAGCCGCAATAATAGCTGGAGGCAGCATTGTGGTACTGAATAGCGTCACCAGAATGCCGGTGATGCGAATTATCGTACGATATTCCATGGGGTTAACTTAATGTCATTTGGCGCTAGCATACTCCAACAACGATGGATGTTTCACCACCGATGCAAGAGATTAGTCGCCACTATCTAGGTTTAGTCGACCAGAAGAGCGATCGGCGAGCGTTTGTTGAAAGGGTTGTCGCTGGGTTAGCGGCAGCTGCAAAATCAGCTCAACCTGCTGGGCGAAGCTCTGCTCCAACACTTTGCCTTGATGCAGCTCAAGCAGGTATTCAAGCAACGGCATATCGGCGTAATCACACCGCAATGTTACCGAGATCTGCGCCACGTAAGCTTTGGTTTGCAGGACTTCGAGCGCTTGTTTAACGCCGCCAGCATAGGCCCGAACCAAGCCGCCGACACCGAGTTTTATCCCACCAGAGTAACGGATTACCACCGCCGCAAACTGACCTACATCCGCCCCTTGCACCACCGCCAGCATTGGCCGTCCAGCGGAGCCCGAAGGTTCGCCATCGTCGCTACAGCCAATGTCACGGCTGCATCCTGGCGGGCCGGCATTAAAAGCCAAACAGTGATGGCGAGCATCGGGGTGTTCAGCGCGCATACGAGCATGAAATGCCCTTGCCTCCGCGCCCGAACTAACCGCTTCAATCACCGTGATAAAGCGACTGCGTTTAATAACCTCTTCAGTTGATGCCGGCGCCGCCGGCACCAAAAACGAAGTGGCCATTAAGCGAGATTAAAGCCACGAGTAAGGTTATCGATGCCATCGGCCAACACCACAACGTCATCTTCGATACGAACCCCGCCATATGGCCGTAACTCATCGATTCGAACTGGATTCAACAGCGCTTTCGCTTCATCAGACAGATCGCTCAATAAACTATCGATAACGTATAAGCCAGGCTCAATGGTGATCACCATGCCCTCTTCCAATACCCGTGTACAACGCAGAGTCATACCCTCTGGGGCAGCAAGTTCAGTGCCATCCGCGTCCTGCATAAAGCCAGCAACATCATGCACCTGCAAGCCAATTGGGTGGCCCAAACCGTGTGGATAAAACGCTTTGGTCACACCAAGATCGATCAAGGTCTGTTCGTCACCACTTGCCAGCTCAAACTGATTCAACATCTGCGCAACACGCTTGTGCATCTCGATGTGCAGATCGGTGTAGCTCAGCCCCGGCTTAATCAAGGTCAGGATCTGTTGCTGATGTTGGTTCATTGTGGCAACCAATTGTGCGAATAGGTTGTCCTGTTGGTAGGCATAGGTACGGGTAATGTCAGCCGCATAACCATTAACTGATGCACCAGCATCAATGAGGAAGCTTAAGCGTTGCTGCGGCGCGATACGCTCTAGCTTGGTGTAGTGCAAGATGGCGCTATTTTGGTTGATGGCGATGATGTTGCCATACGGCACCTCATTTTCACCATGGCCTGTTGCTGCCAAGTACGCTTGCTGGATCTCAAATTCAGTCGCACCAGCCATAAAGGCATCACGAGCGGCTTCGTGCCCTAGTACCGCTATACGGTTGGCTTCCCGCATGCACTCAATTTCGTATTGAGTTTTGATGCTGCGACCAAAGTGGATGGCATTCAACAACTCTTGCGGGTTAACACGACTTAAACCCAATTTTTCGGCGTGATCGGCATGGGCACCTATGTAGGCGTAGTTTTGCTTATCAGCAGGCATCAATTCGAGTAACTGCTCCAAACGAGAGAACTCAATTAAATCAATTTGTTCTACCCACGATTCGGTTGGAAGCGGTGCCACCTTGTGCCAAAAATCTACCGGACGGTAATACAGTAATGTTGGCTTTTCACCGGCACGAATGATCATCATACAGTGTGGGTTGTCGGTCAGTGGTACCCAGTGTTTAAAGTGAGGGTTCACCTTAAATGGGTACTCCATATCATCTAAAAAGATCCCCGCAGGGTAACCCGCATCAATCACTAAACCCGCTAGTTGATGCTCTTCTAAGATGGCATCGGTGCGTTGGCGTAAGGTATGAATATGCAGGGGATAATGCTTACTGATCGCTTCCATTAAAGACTCTTTAAGATCCGACTGAAATAAGTAGAGCATCGAGTGTATCACCGGCAGCACAGAGCGTCATGCGGTGCCAGCAGCAACATGAATATGCTGTTAGTTTATTCACAACGTCAACTGAATCGAAATCATCGATTAATCGAGGTTAAACGCTCGTTTAAAAACGAGTTGCAAGTTATTGTGACCCAAGTCACACTGAGAGTTGGTGTCGAGATAAATTCGACAACACGGACGTGTTAACTGACGTGGTAACTAAGGAACCCGACCATGATCTATCAGAGTACTGATCTTCGTGTCGATTGGCTGGAAGCTGGCATCGCTCAACTGAGCTTTGATGCGCAAGGCTCCGTCAATAAATTCGACCGCTCTACCCTAGAACAATTCGACCAAGCCCTAGATGCCCTCGCGACAGCCGAAGGTTTGCAGGGTGTTGTCGTATCTTCATCAAAATCAACGTTTATCGTTGGTGCTGACATCACTGAATTCCTCACCAGCTTTGCCAAGCCGGATGAAGAGGTATTGCACTGGTTAAAGCACACCAACAGCATTTTCAATAAACTGGAAGATCTACCAGTACCAACCATCGCAGCCGTTAATGGCTTTGCGTTGGGCGGTGGCTGTGAAGCGATCCTAGCTTGTGATCTGCGCGTGGCCGATACCACTGCACAGATTGGTCTACCAGAAGTAAAATTGGGCCTGATCCCTGGCTTCGGTGGTACCGTTCGCCTACCTCGTGTTATCGGCGCCGATAACGCCTTAGAGTGGATCACCACCGGCAAGCAACATAAAGCGCCTGCGGCGCAAAAAGTTGGTCTGGTTAATGCGATTGTCGCACCAGAGTTACTGCAACAAGCCGCCGTTGATATGTTGAAGAGCGCCATCAACGAAGATATCGATTGGCAGGGCCGCCGTGCTGAAAAGAAAGCACCACTGAAGCTCAATAAGATTGAAGCAATGATGTCGTTTGGCGCGGCCAAAGGCATGGTGTTCCAAAAAGCTGGCCCACATTACCCCGCGCCGCACGCCGCTGTCGCCACATTAGAGGCTGCAGCTCGCGCCAGTCGTGACGAAGCAATTCTGATCGAAAACCAAGCTTTCTTAAAGCTGGCTAAATCCGAAGCGGCGCAAGCACTGATTGGCATATTCCTTAACGACCAATACGTGAAAGGGCTAGCCAAGAAAGCCACCAAATCAGCCAAAGATACCAAACAAGCCGCCGTTTTAGGTGCTGGTATTATGGGGGGCGGTATCGCCTACCAGTCCGCCAGCCGAGGTGTGCCAGCGGTAATGAAAGATATCAACCAACCGGCATTGGATCTGGGCTTAAACGAAGCCGCCAAACTGTTGGGTGCACAGGTATCTCGTGGCCGCATGAAGGCAGACAAGATGGCAGCCGTACTAAACAGCATCGTGCCAAGCTTGGACTACACCGCTGTGAAACATGCAGACGTGGTCGTTGAAGCGGTTGTTGAGAACCCTAAAGTTAAGGGGATCGTGCTGGCAGAGGTGGAGTCTCACGTTGCTGAAGACGCCATTGTTACCTCCAACACCTCGACCATCTCCATCGATCTGCTGGCACAAAGTGTTAAACGTCCAGAAAACTTCTGTGGCATGCACTTCTTCAACCCAGTGCACAAGATGCCATTGGTTGAGATCATCCGTGGTGCTAAAACCTCCGATGAAACCATCGCTTCTGTAGTAGCCTACGCCGCAAAGATGGGCAAGACCCCAATTGTGGTAAACGACTGCCCAGGGTTCTTGGTAAACCGCGTATTGTTCCCTTACTTCGCTGGTTTCAACCTGCTGTTGAAAGACGGCGCTGACTTCCAACAGATCGACAAAGTGATGTCGAAACAGTTTGGCTGGCCAATGGGCCCAGCTTACCTGTTGGATGTAGTTGGCATGGATACCGCGCACCACGGTAACGACACCATGGTAGAAGGCTTCCCTGAGCGGATGAAGTTCGACTTCAAGAGTGCGGTCGACATCATGTACCAAGCGGATCGCTTGGGCCAGAAGAACAGTAAGGGCTTCTATCAGTACGCCCCTGATCGCAAGGGTAAGCCAAAGAAAGCCGTTGATGCCGATGCCATTGCATTATTGGCAGCGGAATATGGCCAAGCCAAACCATTTGAAGCGGAAGAGATCATCGCTCGCACCATGGTGCCGCTGATCAACGAAACCGTTCGCTGCTTGGAAGAGGGTATTGTTGCCACACCAGCAGAAGCGGATATGGCTCTGCTGTATGGCATCGGTTTCCCACCGTTCCGCGGCGGTGTGTTCCGTTACCTCGATACCATTGGTCTGGATCGCTTCGTGGCGATGGCTGACCAATATGCCCACTTGGGAGCGATGTACCAAGTGACCGACAAACTTCGTGAAATGGCCGCCAATGGCGAACGTTTCTTCCAAGGATAGGAGCGCATGATGAACCAAGCAGTAATTGTCGATTGCATCCGTACCCCAATGGGCCGTTCAAAGAATGGCGTATTCCGTAATGTACGTGCAGAAGATCTGTCCGCTCATCTTATGCGTTCACTGGTTGAACGTAACAGCGCACTGGATCCAAACGAAATCGAAGACGTAATTTGGGGTTGTGTACAGCAGACCCTCGAACAGGGCTTCAACATAGCCCGTAACGCATCACTGATGGCAGGTCTGCCAAAAAGCGTTGGCGGCGTTACCGTTAACCGTTTGTGTGGTTCTTCCATGCAAGCACTGCATGACGGCGCTCGCGCTATCATGACTGGCGACGGCGATGCCTTCATCATTGGTGGTGTTGAGCACATGGGTCATGTACCGATGATGCACGGTGTTGATTTCCACCCTGGTATAGCTAAAACCGTAGCAAAGGCCTCAGGCATGATGGGCTTAACCGCCGAAATGCTGGGTAAGATGCACGGCATCAGCCGTGAGCAGCAAGACGCCTTTGGCGCCCGCTCTCATCGTCTGGCCCACGAAGCCACCATTAGCGGTCGTTTCGACAATGAGATTATGCCGATTGAAGGCCACGACGCCGAAGGTCGCTTAATCAAGGTGAAGCACGACGAAGTGATTCGGCCAGAGACCACCGTCGAAACCTTAGCGGGTTTACGTCCGGTATTCGATCCAGTTAATGGCACCGTTACCGCCGGTACCTCATCAGCGTTGTCTGACGGTGCTGCAGGTATGTTGATGATGAGCGAAGCCAAAGCGAAAGCCTTGGGTCTACCTATCCGCGCTCGTATTCGTTCAATGGCAGTCTCTGGGTGCGATGCATCCATCATGGGTTACGGCCCAGTACCAGCAACGCAAAAGGCACTGAAACGTGCTGGACTAACCATTGGTGATATTCAATACGCTGAATTCAACGAAGCCTTCGCAGCGCAGGCAATGCCTTGTCTGCAAGAGCTGGGCTTACTGGATAAAGCAGACGATATGGTTAACCTTAACGGCGGCGCTATTGCTCTAGGTCACCCTCTGGGTTGTTCTGGCGCGCGCATCTCCACCACCTTGATCAACATGATGGAACACAAGGATGTCGAACTTGGTCTGGCAACCATGTGTATCGGCATGGGTCAGGGTATTGCCACCGTATTCGAACGAGTTTAAGTGCAATTGGTTCAACTGAGCCATTGTGATTTACACTTTAAGGGCAGCTTCTATGCATAATAGAGCTGCCCTTTTTGATGACCGGATCACAAGCTCCATCCCGTACTAATTGATCTGGCAGCGAAGCAGCGTATGATAGCCGCCTTATTTTTAATCGGAACTGAGCCATGCCAGAGTTTCAAAACGCCCAACACCAACTTGATGCCATCGGTCTGCGCTGCCCCGAGCCAGTAATGATGGTACGCAAAACTGTGCGCAAGATGGCCGATGGCGAAACCCTGCTGGTGACCGCTGATGATCCATCCACAACTCGTGATATCCCGAGCTTCTGTACCTTTATGGATCACACCCTCGTCGCCAGTGAAGTTGCGGATATCCCCTACCGTTACTTGATCCGCAAAGGTGGATGATCCTTTTCGCCTCCAACGATTTACACTCTGTAATACTTGCTAACCGCCGCTGACTTTCAGCGGCGTTTTGGTATTGGTATCCTCGTTTCTGATAACAAAAATGAAACAAGGACAGTTATGTATATTCGCCCTACCAAATTATCGGCGTTAATCGTCGCGTTGTTAAGTACCGGCCTAGTTGCCACAACACCAGCCTTAGCGGAAGAGCAACCGACATGGGACGTTAACGCGCCGACCTCAGCACCACTTGAGACTATCAGCATCGATGTACGCCAAGGCACCTGGATGAACGTTGATATCAGCCCCGATGGCAGCACCATCGTCTTCGATCTACTTGGCGACATCTACACCATACCAGTTAGCGGCGGCGAAGCGACTCCCTTAGTTCAGGGAATTGCGTGGCACATGCAGCCGCGCTTTAGCCCAGACGGTAAACGTATCGCCTTTACCTCAGATCAGGATGGTGGCGATAATATTTGGACCATAAATATTGATGGCAGCAATGCTCAGCCGGTAACTAAAGAGACCTTTCGCTTACTAAACAGTCCGGCGTGGAGTCCTGATGGCCAATACCTGATTGGCCGCAAACACTTTACCGCTCAACGCAGCTTGGGCGCTGGTGAGGTGTGGCTCTACCACGTCAGTGGTGGTAAGGGGGTTAAACTAACCGAACGCGCCGACGATCAAAAAGATCTTGGCGAACCGGCGTTTTCACCAGATGGTAAGTACATCTATTTCTCCCACGATGCGACTCCCGGCAAAACCTTTCACTATTCAAAAGATTCAGTCAAAGGAATCTATAAAATCAAACGCTATGACCGTGAAACCGGTGATATCGAAGTTTTACTTGAAGGTACCGGAGGTGCCATTCGCCCAACGCCAAGTCCAGACGGTCGCTATTTAGCTTACATCAGCCGAGATGGTTTCCAATCCAGCCTCTATTTATACGACCTAAAGTCCGGTGAAAAGCGCAAAATCTACGCCGACCTCGATCGTGATATGCAAGAGACTTGGGCCATCCATGGTGTCTACCCAACTATGGCTTGGACACCAGACAACAGCGCCGTTTTATTCTGGGCCGACGGTAAGATCCAACGAGTTGCGATCGATAGTGGTGAGGTTGAAGCGATCGATTTTCACGTTAGCACTGACAAGCAGATCCAACCGGCAGTTCGTTTTCAACAAGATCTCGACCATGATCAAATCAAGCTAAAGATGCTTCGTCAGGTACAGACCTCTCCCGATGGACAGCAGGTAGTATTTGAGGCTTTAGGCAAAATTTGGTTACGCAACGGCGATGACAAACCACAGCGACTAAGCAGCCAAACCGAACGATTTGAGTTGTTCCCAAGTTGGTCTCGAGATGGTACCAAACTGGCTTACGTTACGTGGGATGATCAACAGCAGGGACAAGTACTGATCCGTGACATGGTTAGCGGTAAGGAAAAGGTTGTCACTTTAGAACCAGGTAAGTTTGTTGAGCCCGCCTTCTCCGCCGATGGCAACGCCTTGGTATACCGTAAAGCCCAAGGGGGTTACATTACCCCTCGCAGTTGGAACCGAGAAACAGGCATCTACTACATCGATCTCACCGCTGTCGAACCAGCTCCAGTTTGGGTTACCAAGCGTGGTCATCACCCTCATTTTGGTGCCGATAACGACCGCATATTCTTCTCCACTATGGAAAATAAAAAGCCAGCTCTTGGTAGTATTGGCATCCATGGTTTTGAAGAACGAATTCATTACACCTCTGAACACGCCACCGAATTTCACGTGGCGCCTAACGGCAAACATTTGGCCTTCGCCGAACGATTTAAGGTATTCGTAACCCCACTGACCCAACACGGCGAGACCATAAGTATTGGTCCAAACGGCGGCGACCTGCCAGTGGCACAGCTGTCCCAACGCGCCGGTGAAAACATTAGTTGGAGCCCCGCTAGCGACAAGCTCTATTGGAGTTTAGGGGCTGAACTGTTTCAAGTGAGCGCTGAGCAACTATTTGTGCCGGGTAAAAAAGTTGAATTGGAACCAACGGTCACCACCATTGGTTTCAACACCGCTGCCGATGTTCCACGTGGAACCGTTGCCTTTGTTGGCGGCCAAGTGATCACCATGAATGGCAACCAAGTGATCAATAACGGTACGGTGCTGGTAACCGACAACAAGATTGTTGAAGTAGGTCGAGACATCACGGTTCCTGCTGGCGCGACCATCATTAATATCGAAGGTAAAACTATTATGCCGGGGTTGTTTGATGCCCACGCCCACGGCAGCCAAGGTTCTAACGAAATAATTCCAGAGCAAAATTGGATCAACTATGCTGGCCTTGCACTTGGGGTAACCAGCATTCATGATCCATCCAACGATACCACTGAGATATTCGCTGCTAGTGAGATGCAAAAAGCCGGAGTGATCACCGGGCCACGGATCTTCTCGACCGGCACCATATTATATGGTGCTAATGGCCCTGGTTATACCGCCCACATCGATAGCCTCGACGACGCAAAATTCCACCTTGAGCGGCTCAAAGCCGTAGGTGCTTTCAGCGTTAAGAGCTACAACCAACCTCGTCGTAACCAACGCCAGCAGGTGATCAGCGCCGCCCGAGAATTGGAAATGATGGTGGTGCCAGAAGGTGGCTCATTGCTGCAACATAACCTAACCATGATTGCCGATGGCCACACCAGCATTGAGCACTCCCTACCAGCAGCTAACATCTATGACGACATTAAACAGTTCTGGTCACAAACCAAGGTTGGCTATACCCCAACCTTAGTGGTTGCCTACGGTGGGATTTGGGGCGAAAACTATTGGTACGATAAAACAGAAGTATGGAACCATCCTCGCCTGTCTCAGTTTGTGCCGCAAGACATTCTCCGCAATCGCGCCATGCGCCGACCAACGGCGCCTGATGAACACTACAACCACTTTAATGTTGCGCGCGTTGCTAACGAGATGCGTGAACTCGGAGTAATGAGCAACATTGGTGGCCATGGCCAGCGTGAGGGACTCGGCGCCCATTGGGAGATGTGGATGTTTTCACAAGGTGGCATGAACAACCTAGCAGCACTAAAAACCGCAACCATTAATCCAGCCAAACACTTTGGTATGGATCACCAACTTGGCACCCTTGAAGCAGGAAAGCTAGCAGACATCATTGTTATCGATGGCGATCCTCTGGCTGATATTCGCGATACCGACAAGGTTCAATACACTATGGTAAATGGGCGTCTCTATGACGCCGCAACTATGAACCGTCTCAATGGGGAGAAGGCTAAACGCAAGCCATTCTATTTTGAAGGTAAGTAACCACTTACAATGCTTGCAACAGGGATAGTAATTACTGAGTAACTAAAAAGGGAGCCATTGGCTCCCTTTTTATTGCTGCTAAAAAATTGGCTGTGTACCAACTAAGTGTTGTTCTTTCCAATCCATTAAAGCACCGGCTAGGCGATTTTTGATACAAGGGGAAAGCACAACCGCCGTTGATCTTCTGCCGCATTGGAGCAGTCCAGCGAAGCGTTTTGGATGGCGACCTAAGGCAAAATGGGGATTCCAAAGCGGACGGAGCTCCTCCCTAATGCAGACAATAATGTGCCGTCGCCACCGCGACATAGCCCCTTTCAAACGCCACAATCGGTAGAGTCCAAGGCTTGATATAAACCTCAATCCTTAATTGTGACACAGCCTAAAAATTACCTGCTCTC
Organism: Ferrimonas lipolytica; assembly: GCF_012295575.1. Taxonomy (NCBI): domain Bacteria; kingdom Pseudomonadati; phylum Pseudomonadota; class Gammaproteobacteria; order Alteromonadales; family Ferrimonadaceae; genus Ferrimonas; species Ferrimonas lipolytica. The sequence continues at coordinate 3,460,839 of NZ_CP051180.1, forward strand.
AATACAGCCGTTGCGGCTAGGGCAAGCCATAATATGATCATTAACCAAACCACAGGCTTGCATGAACGCATAGACAATGGTGCTACCGACGAAGTTAAAGCCGGCCTTTTTTAGCGCCTTGCTCATCGCATCAGACTCCGGCGAGGTAGCCGGAATATCCGCCATGGTTTTTGGACTGTTGACGATCTGCTGATAATTAACAAAGCTCCAGATGTAATCGGCGAAGTCGATCCCCTGCTCTTTGAGTTTCATATAAGCCCGCGCATTTTTTATAATTGAATTAACCTTAAGCTTATTGCGAACAATGCCCGCATCTTGCAACAGTAACGCTACTTTGGCGTCATCATACTGGGCAATTTTTTGAGGATCGAAGTTATCAAAGGCAGCACGGTAGTTTTCGGTTTTACGCAAAATAATCAACCACGAGAGTCCAGCCTGTTGGCCATCAAGGCACAACTTTTCAAACAACTTAATGCTGTCGTGCTCCGGTCGCCCCCACTGCGTATCGTGATAATGCACATACTGAGGATCAACCCCACACCAATCACACCGCTTAATATCCGTCATAACACCATATCGCTTTGTTTTTCATAGATGGTCGCCAAAATTTAACCTACATTCACCGTGCCGCACAGGGTATAATTGCGGCTATTTTCCGAAATTCACACCGCATTCAGGTGAGACTCCATGAACAAGTACGATACTAATACTTTCCAAGGGCTGATTTTAGCCCTGCAGGATTACTGGGCTCAGCACGGTTGTGCCGTTGTTCAGCCACTCGATATGGAAGTGGGTGCTGGCACCTCACACCCATTAACCTGTCTGCGCGCCTTGGGGCCAGAGCCATTTGCTGCCGCTTACGTGCAGCCTTCGCGTCGTCCGACTGACGGTCGCTATGGTGAAAACCCGAACCGCTTGCAGCACTACTACCAGTTCCAGGTGATGATGAAACCATCCCCGGACAACATCCAAGAGCTGTACCTTGGCTCTCTCCGTGCCATCGGTATGGATCCGGAGGTGCACGATGTCCGCTTCGTTGAAGACAACTGGGAAAACCCAACTTTGGGAGCCTGGGGCCTAGGTTGGGAAGTATGGATGGACGGGATGGAAATCACCCAGTTTACCTACTTCCAAGCCGTTGGTGGCTTAGAGTGTAAACCGGTAACCGGTGAGATCACTTACGGCCTTGAGCGTTTGGCAATGTACGTACAGGGCGTTGATAGCGTTTACGATCTGGTTTGGGCCGACGGTCCATTTGGTCGCATCACTTACGGTGATGTGTTCCATCAGAACGAAGTGGAGCAATCCACCTACAACTTCGAACACGCCGATGTGGATTTCCTGTTCAGCTATTTTGAACAGTGTGAAAAAGAGTGTCAGCACTTACTATCACTAGAAAACCCGCTGCCGTTACCAGCTTACGAACGCATTCTGGATGCAGGCCACGCCTTCAACCTATTGGACGCTCGTAAAGCAATCTCTGTAACTGAGCGTCAGCGTTACATCCTGCGTATCCGTTCACTGACCAAAGCCGTGTCGGAAGCCTACTACGCCTCCCGTGAAGCCCTAGGCTTCCCTATGTGTAAAACCAAGTGAGGGCCCAGATGCAAGCACAAACATTTTTAGTTGAACTGGGTACTGAAGAGTTACCACCAAAGGCACTTCGCACTTTGGCCGAAGCCTTCTGCAGTAACTTCACCGAAGGTCTAACCAAGGTTGAGTTACCACACGGTAAGATCGAATGGTTTGCCTCACCACGCCGGATGGCAATCAAGGTTGCGGAGCTGGCTGCACAGCAGCCAGATAAAGTGGTAGAGAAACGTGGTCCGGCGATCAAGGCTTGTTTCGATGCCGACGGTAACGCCACCAAAGCAGCACAAGGCTGGGCTCGTGGTTGCGGTATCACCGTTGACCAAGCTGAGCGCCTAAAGACTGACAAAGGTGAGTGGTTACTTTACAAGGCACAAGTTGCCGGTAAAGCAGCGACCGAACTGTTGCCAGAGTTAGTAAGCCAAGCGCTGGCCAAATTACCAATTCCTAAGCCGATGCGTTGGGGCGATTACGACACCCAATTTATCCGCCCAGTGAAAACGCTCACCATGTTGTTAGGTGAGCAAAGCATCGACGCAACCATTTTAGGTAAGCGTTCGGCCACCACTATTCAAGGCCACCGCTTTATGGGTGAGCAGTTCTTGGAGATCAGCCACGCTGAGCAATACCCAAAGCTGTTTACTCATGTGATGGTCGATTACGAAGCCCGTAAAGCCAAGATCAAAGCTGACGTTGAAGCCGCAGCTGCAGCAATCAATGGTATTGCAGATCTAGAAGATGAGTTACTCGAAGAGGTTACCTCTTTGGTTGAATGGCCAGTAGTACTGACTGCAAGCTTTGAAAACGACTTCTTGAATGTACCGGCTGAAGCGCTGGTATACACCATGAAGGGCGACCAAAAGTACTTCCCGGTATACGACAACGATGGCAACTTGATGAACAAGTTTATCTTTGTTTCGAACATCGAATCGAAGGATCCTGCGGTTGTTATCTCCGGTAACGAAAAGGTAGTTCGCCCCCGTTTGGCCGATGCCGAGTTCTTCTTCAACACAGACCGTAAGCAAAAGCTGGAAGAGCAGTTACCACGCCTAGACAGCGTCCTGTTTCAAAAGCAGCTTGGCAGCTTGAAAGATAAGACTGACCGTATCCAAGAGATGTCGCAGCACATTGCTGGTTTGATTGGTGCAAACCAAGAAAACGCCGCTCGTGCTGGCCTGCTATCCAAGTGTGACTTAATGACCTCAATGGTATTCGAATTTACCGATACCCAAGGGATCATGGGCATGCACTACGCTCGCCATGACGGTGAAGCGGAAGAGGTTGCCGTTGCGCTAAACGAGCAATACCAACCGCGTTACGCCGGCGATGATCTGCCTGCCTCTGGTGTTGCTCAAGCTCTGGCCATTGCAGACAAGATGGATTCACTGGTTGGGATCTTTGGTATCGGCCAGCCACCAAAGGCCGACCGCGACCCATTTGCACTGCGTCGTGCCGCCATTGGTGTCCTGCGTATAGCTGTAGAAAAAGACCTACCACTGGATCTAAATCAGTTAGCCGAGTTTGCTTACGGTCGTTTTGCTGCCCAAGGAAAACTGGAAGACGATGCAGCTAAGTGTGCACAAACCTGTACCCAGGTAGTCGATTTTATGCTGGCACGCTTCCGTGCTTGGTATCAAGAAGCGGGCTTCCCAGTAGACGTAATCCAAGCAGTATTAGCGGTTCGCCCTACTCGTCCGGTTGATTTTGATCGTCGCGTTAAGGCGGTACAAAGCTTCCGGGCCTTGGATGCAGCTGAAGCATTGGCCGCGGCCAACAAACGTGTAGGTAATATTCTCGCCAAGGTTGACGGTGACATTCCAGCTCAGGTTGATGTTGCACTGCTGCAAGAGCAAGCAGAAAAAGCGCTGGCAGCCAAGGTAGAAACCATTACCGCCCAGATCATGCCGCTGTACCAAGCTGGCGATTACCAACAAGGATTACATATGCTGGCTGAGCTACGCGAGCCAGTTGATGCCTTCTTCGAAAACGTAATGGTTAACGCTGAAGACGCTGCACTGCGTGCAAACCGTCAAGCATTGCTACTGAAATTACGCCAACTGTTTATGCAGGTTGGTGATATTTCTGTTCTGCAACAGTAAGTTAATCTTATAAAATCAAGGCCACCGCAAGGTGGCCTTTTTATTATCCCAAATAAAGAACAATCTGTTTTTTATTTTTTAATTGTCGCTAAGCTACTTCTGTATAGAATGCCCAAAACCGGTGCGCACGCTTTTTTCTACGGGTGAGCTGTATCGGTTACAACCTCACTTCGTTGTATCCCATCCAGTCCCCATATTGCTTTTTCCTGAAGTTGTAACACGGGGTAATACCATGCATATCGAATCCGACATCAAACTTGGCTTTAAAGACGTTCTATTTCGCCCGAAACGTTCCACTCTTAAAAGCCGTTCCGAAGTCGATATTCGCCGAACCTTCACCTTCCGTTACGGCGGTGAATGGACCGGAGTTCCAGTAATTGCTGCCAATATGGATACAGTTGGTACCTTCCAAATGGCTGAAGAGTTTGCCAAGCATGAAATGCTGGTCGCCGTTCACAAACACTACAGCATCGAGCAATGGCAGCAGTGGTTAGCTACTCAACCAGAAACCATCTACGATCATGTAATGGTTTCCACCGGTACCTCTAACACCGATATGGAAAAGCTTACGGCGCTAATACAAGCAGAGCCGAAGCTACGCTTTATCTGCATCGACGTTGCCAATGGTTACCAACAAGCCTTTGTTGATTTCGTCCGCGAGGCACGAGGCCAATTTCCTAACCACGTTATCGTCGCAGGTAATGTCGTGACTGGAGAGATGGTTGAGGAGTTAATTCTAAGCGGTGCAGATATTGTAAAGGTTGGCATTGGTCCAGGTTCAGTGTGTACAACTCGCGTTAAAACCGGTGTTGGTTACCCACAACTTTCTGCTGTTATTGAATCCGCAGATGCCGCGCACGGCCTAGGTGGTCAAATCGTTTCTGATGGCGGTTGCTCCTGCGCCGGTGACGTATCCAAGGCCTTTGGCGCCGGTGCCGACTTTGTGATGATCGGTGGTATGTTTGCCGGTCACGATGAGTCCGGTGGTGAGCGAGAAGAGATCAACGGTAAAACCATGGTTAAGTTCTACGGTATGAGCTCCGATACTGCCATGAATAAGCACAATGGAGGTGTGGCAAACTACCGTGCATCCGAAGGTAAAACAGTACTGCTGCCTTATCGTGGCCCAGTAGAGAATACCATCCTCGACGTACTTGGTGGTGTTCGCTCAACCTGCACCTATGTAGGTGCGGCCAAACTAAAAGAGCTCAGTAAGCGCACCACCTTTATCCGGGTACAGGAGCAAGAGAATCGTATATTCGGCTAAGTCGTCGTAGCTAGTATCGCTCTGGCACAAGAGGTTCCACGTGGAACCTCTTGTTGATTACGCTGATCAATGTTTCACATGGAACCTTTAAAACATTTCTAACTGTCCGCTATAACCAACTAATCAAAAATCTACATAACGTTTTTTGTAGCTTATTTATCCAAACCGAACCGAACCGAACCGAACCGAACCGAAAGCATTATTGAGTCAGTGACTACAAAATGGATCTATCACAACCTTTGTTTATTCATTTTCCTATACGGTATTTGTAGAAATAACGTTTAGGAAAAAGTACTTTGAAACGGACTATACAAATTTCAACCACCAATGAAATTTATGGTGAACAAATAGATTCTCATATAGGGATTGTATCCTCACATGTTGTAGCTGGAGCAAACGTATTTAGAGATGCACTTGCATCCTTGTCTGACATATTTGGAGGGCAAGTAACTGGCTATCAGTCAAAGCTAGAAGATATCAAATACTCAGCATTAGAAGAGTTAAAGTTTAAGGCAGACTTAGAAGGTGGCGATGCACTCGTCGGTGTAACAATTGATGTAGATGAAGTATCTGGCGGTGGTAAATCCATGTTTATGGTTACAGCTATGGGAACTGTCGTTAGTCTAAATAAATCATCAAAAGCAGAAATACCACACAAAGGTAATGCATCATTGAATAGTGTTTCAGCAAATGAAATGAAGACTCAGTTGCTGTTAATGCAGGCAAAGCAAAAAATAGGACACAAAAGTTATTACCTCAATAACGACACTTTGTTACCTATTCTCAACTGTAATCATCCAGAGATTGTTTCTTTTGTAATCGAACAATTGGCAACATTCTATAAAGATGAAAGTCAGAACTCTTCTTACATACCTGAACTAGCTATTGAATATTTTTCTAGCATCGAAAAAAGTCCATTTGTCGTAGATGCTATTTATAACGCGTTTTTAGATTACCCCGAATCCCAATCATTACTGATAATTGCTAAAAATAATTTCTTAATCGACTACATACGCATAGAAAAACTTCTATCTAATGACAATATTTTCGTCAGAAAGTCAGCTCTCAAATTAATAATGATGGATAAGCTTAAATACGAAAAAGAGGATATAAAATCAATTACGACATTACTAAATTCTATTGAAAAAAATTTTAAACCATTCCCCACCTATTCAGTTAAATCAATAATGGGCGAAAAATACGTTTGGAAGTGTATCTGTGGAAAAGAAGTTAAAGCAGAACGAGATTACTGCGAACATTGTTTGAGTAATTCTTATGGTTTTTCTAAAAAAGATTTAACCCCTGAGCAAGTAAGGATAAATCTTAGTAACAGATTATTAGTTTTACAAACTATGTTTCAGCACCAGAACTAACTAGCCATACCGATTTTATGTTCCACGTGAAACACTGATCAAATACCAAATTTCAGTGACAAAAAAAGCAGCCCGAAGGCTGCTTTTCTATTAGAGCTTGTTAAGCTAATTCCATACGTGATTATACGTCTAGGTTAGCCACAGCCAAAGCATTGCGCTCGATGAAGTCACGACGAGGCTCAACCTGATCACCCATTAGGGTATTGAACAACTGATCAGCACCGATGGCGTCTTCGATCGTTACCTGCAGCATACGGCGACTCTCAGGATCCATGGTGGTTTCCCACAACTGGCCAGGGTTCATCTCACCCAATCCTTTGTAGCGCTGAATGTAAAGGCCGCGTTTGGACTCTTTAATCAGCCACTCCAGTGCCTGCTCAAAACTGTCTACCGATAGACGACGTTCACCACGGCTAACATAAGCACCCTCTTCCAGTAGGCCAATCAACGCTTCGCCAAGGGAGATAATGCGTTTGTAATCACTGGAGTGAAGGAAGTCATAAGTCAGTAGGTAATCGCTCTCTACCCCATGCTGACGCAGAACCAATTGAGGTAACCATAGGTTACGCTCTTCGTCCTGAACCAGTTCAAAGCGATACGATGCACCTTCAAGATCTTGTTCGTTAAGAGCACTAACAACTTTATCGGCCCAAGCCTCAACGAATGATTTGTCGCTAAGATTATCTTCAACCAATGGTGAAACATAAACCAGATGCTTCAGTAAGGTCACAGGGAAACGACGACTTTGACGTTCAACCACTGCTTCTACGTCGCGGTACTGGTTAACAAGACGTTCCAATACTTCACCGTTGATGGCAGGCGCTTGAGCGTTAACGTGTAAGCCAGCATTATCCAATGCCAAGGTGGTTAGGTATTCTGTCAGCACTTCATCGTCTTTGATGTAGCGCTCTTGCTTACCCTTCTTCACTTTGTACAGTGGTGGCTGTGCAATGTAGATGTAACCGCGTTCAATTAGCTCTGGCATCTGACGGAAGAAGAAGGTCAATAGCAGCGTACGAATGTGCGAGCCATCGACATCAGCATCGGTCATGATGATGATGTTGTGGTAACGGGTCTTGTCTGGGTTGTATTCGTCGCGGCCAATACCACAGCCCATAGCGGTGATCAGCGTTGCTACTTCTTGAGAAGACAACATCTTATCGAAACGCGCTTTCTCAACGTTAAGGATCTTACCCTTCAACGGCAAAATAGCTTGGTTCTTACGGTTACGACCCTGTTTAGCGGAACCGCCAGCAGAGTCACCCTCCACAATGTACAGTTCAGACATCGCCGGATCTTTTTCCTGACAATCTGCCAGTTTACCCGGTAGACCAGCCAGATCTAACGCGCCTTTACGACGAGTCATTTCACGTGCTTTACGAGCCGCTTCACGAGCGCGGGCAGCATCAATGATCTTGGTAACAACCTGCTTAGCTTCGGCAGGGTTTTCTAGCAGATACTCCGCTAGTTTTTCACCCATAGCTTGTTCAACCGCGGTCTTCACTTCGGAAGAAACCAGTTTATCTTTGGTCTGCGAGGAGAATTTTGGATCCGGTACTTTTACCGAAATAACGGCAGTCAAACCTTCACGAGCGTCATCACCAGAAGCGGACGTTTTCGCTTTCTTGGAGTAACCCTCTTTGTCCATGTAGGTATTCAATGTCCGGGTTAACGCAGAGCGGAAACCGGCTAAGTGTGTACCGCCGTCTTTCTGTGGGATGTTGTTAGTGAAACAGAAGATGTTCTCTTGGAAACCATCGTTCCACTGCATCGCCACTTCAACCGTAGTTCCATCATCACGTTCAGTATTGAAGTAAAATGGCGCTGGGTTAATTGGGGTTTTGTTGGTATTGAGGTAATCAACGAAGGCTTGGATACCACCTTCGTAACAGAAGTGTTCCTCTTTGCCATCACGCTCGTCAAGCAAACGGATGGATACACCAGAGTTCAAGAACGACAGTTCACGAACACGTTTAGCTAAAATATCGAAGTGGAAGGTCACATCAGAGAAAATTTCTGGGCTAGGCCAGAAGCGGATCATGGTACCGGTTTTATCACTGTCACCAATGGCAGCCAATGGTGCGACAGGATCACCTAAGTGGTACTCCTGTTCGTGGATTTTACCTTGACGACGAACAGTTAGTTCCAGCTTATTGGAAAGGGCGTTTACTACGGAAACACCTACACCGTGCAAACCACCTGATACCTTGTAAGAGTTATCATCGAACTTACCGCCAGCGTGCAGTACAGTCATAATAACTTCAGCAGCGGATACGCCCTCTTCTGGGTGCATATCAACTGGAATACCACGACCATCATCTTTTACAGACATGGAACCATCGGAGTGGATGGTGATGATGATATCGCTACAGTGGCCAGCTAAGGCTTCATCGATGGAGTTATCCACCACCTCAAACACCATGTGGTGCAAACCGGTGCCATCATCGGTGTCACCAATATACATGCCCGGGCGCTTGCGCACCGCGTCTAGGCCCTTAAGGACCTTAATACTTGAGGAATCGTAGCTATTTTCTGACATATACCTGTCTCTGTTAATCTTGCTGTTCCGTTATCCGACCCTGTTCCACGTGGAACTTTTTATCCCAGGGCACCATGGCCAACTGTTCTGGCTCAATCGCCGTAACAAACACTTGGCCGCCGGTTTGTTGTAATTGTTCTAGCAGCAACGTTCGGCGCGCTTGGTCTAATTCTGAAGCCAAGTCATCCACCAAAAATATGCATTGTCGTTGCTGCTGTCGACTCAAAACTACGCCTTGCGCAATCTTAAGTGCACATATCAACAGTTTGAGTTGTCCTCTAGACAGACTGTCTTGAGCCGGCAGTTTGTTAACCCTAAGACGAAGATCGGCTTTATGGGGACCTGAGACGGTATAACCTAATTGAAGATCACGCTCTAAGCTAGAGCTATATATTTGATCTAATTCAGTTTTACTGTCCCATCCCTGACTAAAGCTGATTTGGATCGGCACATCAGGTAAAAACTGACTTATTATACCCTCCAACGCCTCATTTAACGAGTTTACCCACGCTTTTCGCGCATCGGTAAGCCATTGGCCATACTGGACAAGTTGTTTATCCCAAACGGCTATCTGGCGCGCTGAGGCTTGCTGTCGGAGCAATTGATTGCGTTGCTTTAACAAGCGTCGAAAGCGACTCCAAATTCCAAAGAAATTGGGGTCACTATGGAAAGCCCCCCAGTCGATAAATTCTCGTCGAGCTTTTGGCCCATCCAATAACAACGTAAAGCTTTCTGGGCTGATCAACTGCAGTGGCAACATCGACGCAAGATCAGCTAAACGTTTAGCTGGTTCACCATTAATGCGAACCTGATGATCGCCGCTGCGTTGCCGCTGTATACCAATCTTGTCGTCATTGCTCAGCTTGGCAAACAGGGTGAAGTTAGGTTGTTCATATTGAATGATACGCTGCGATAAATGGCTCCGAAAAGAGCGGCCAACACTGAGAAACCAGATTGCTTCCAAGAAGCTGGTTTTGCCACTGCCATTAGCACCGTAGATAAGATTCAGGCCGCCAGCGGGAGAAACGCTAGCGGCCTGAACATTACGGAAATGATTAAGTTGAAGCTTGTTGATCATCAGAGCCGCATCGGCATAACCACATATACCGATTCGCTATTTTCAGCATTTTCAAATAGCGCACTGCTGTTAGGGCCACCTAAGGTGATCTTAACGCTATCCATTTTCAACGCATTGAGCACATCCAAGACGTACGCCACGTTAAAGCCGATCTCAAGATCCGCGTGCGGGTATTGAATATCCAATACCTCTTCCGCTTCTTCCTGCTCCGGGTTGTTGGCGGTGATGGTGAGCTTATCGGTTTCTAGCTGCAGTCGTACCCCTCGAAATTTCTCGTTGGAGAGAATAGAGGCCCGGGCAAAGGCTTGCTTCAAAGTAGCTCGATCGGTAACGATCTCTTTGTCGCCATCTTTTGGCAATACCCGACGGTAATCAGGAAAACGACCATCTACCAACTTCGAGGTGAAGATAGCGTTTGGGGTTACCGCGCGAATTGAGCTATCACCAATACAGATGGTGATGGAGTCGTTGTCGTCCTCAAACAAACGGCTTAACTCAACCACCCCTTTACGCGGCACAATCACCTGTTTTTCCGGCAATGATGCTTCAATTACTCGATGACTAACCGCTAAACGGTGGCCATCGGTTGAGACGGTACGTAATACATTACTTTCGGTTTCAAACAGCATGCCGTTAAGGTAGTAACGTACATCTTGGTGTGCCATCGAGAATTGGGTTGATTCAATTAACGACTTTAAGGTGCCCTGAGGTAGGGTAAATTGCAATTCGCCATCCCAGTCACCCAGATTAGGGAACTCATCCGCAGGCAAGGTTGCCAGTGAGAAACGACTGCGACCAGATCGAATCAGTAAGCGATTGTCCTGCTGCTCAATCTTAATCTCAGCTGAGTCAGGTAAGCTTTTACAGATATCTAAAAACTTACGCGCAGGTACGGTGGTACGTCCCGGCAAAATTTCGCCGTTAAGCTGCACTTGGCCGATAAGCTCAACTTCGAGATCGGTACCGGTGATCTTCAATATGTCACCATTCACTTCCATCAATACGTTGGAAAGAATAGGTAGATTGTGGCGGCGCTCTACCGCGCCAGAAACCAATTGCAGTGGCTTAAACAGCGCATCCCGCGTGATGGTAAAAAGCATTTAGGCTCCTATCAGGACGATAACGTGCGGATCAGGTTAGCGTAGTCTTCTTTTATGTCGTGACTCTCTTCCCGTAGCTGTTCAATCTTACGACAAGCATGCAATACGGTAGTGTGGTCGCGGCCACCAAAGGCATCGCCAATCTCAGGCAAACTGTGGTTGGTTAGCTCTTTGGCTAACGCCATTGCAACCTGGCGAGGACGTGCAACAGAGCGAGAACGACGTTTTGATAACAGATCAGCGACCTTAATCTTGTAATACTCTGCCACTGTTTTCTGAATATTATCAACGGTAACCAGCTTTTCTTGTAGTGCTAGAAGATCCCGTAGTGCTTCACGAACAAAATCGATAGTGATCGGTCGGCCGGTAAAGTTGGCATTGGCGATAACACGATTTAACGCCCCTTCCAGTTCACGTACGTTGGAGCGCAAGCGCTTAGCAATAAAGAACGCGACTTCATGAGGAAGGTGAATATCTGACTCTTCCGCCTTACGCATCAAGATCGCGACACGGGTTTCCAACTCTGGCGGCTCAATCGCCACGGTCAGACCCCAGCCAAAGCGCGACTTCAATCGATCCTCTACCCCATCAATCTCTTTCGGGTAGCGATCAGACGTAAGAATGATCTGATGGTTACCTTCAAGCAGCGCGTTAAAGGTATGAAAGAACTCTTCTTGGGATCGATCTTTGTTGGCAAAGAACTGAATATCATCGATAAGCAAAGCATCAACGCTACGGTAATAACGCTTAAATTCAGCAATAGCATTATTTTGTAGCGCTTTAACCATGTCCTGCACAAAGCGCTCAGAGTGCATGTAAACCACTTTGGCGTTGGGCTTATTCTTCATGATGCCGTTGCCGACCGCATGCAATAAGTGGGTTTTACCTAAGCCGGTACCACCATAAAGGAACAATGGGTTGTAGGCGCCGCCAGGGTTATCCGCTACCTGAGTGGCAGCTGCACGAGCTAATTGGTTCGACTTACCTTCAACGAAGTTATCAAACTGGTAGGTCAAGTTGATGTTGCTGCGGGCACTGCCGCTGTTTGGCGTTGCAACTCGAGTGGGTTCAGCAGCAAAGCTTGGTACAGCCGTAATCGGCGCCACAGGAGCACTGACTGGACGGGTATGTTCAGCCATCGCGACTTTAGGGCGCGCTTCTGGCTTGCTGCCGATATCAAAACGTAACGTAGGCGATTGGTCGCCTAATTCACTATGAAGGTATTCGGTGATTTTATCTAAATACTTATCACGAACCCAATCCAGTACAAACCGGTTTGGTGCATACAGCACTAAGGTGTCGCCAAGCATCTCTGATTGCAGTGGACGTATCCACATGCTGAACTGCTGCGCTGGTAACTCCTGCTGGAGCCAAGCCACACAACGCTGCCAAATCGGTACACTCACCGCATCAACCCCGAAAAATTATTTTATTTAATTGGCGTTGATTTTACCTATGTTACCGCTTAATCGCCATAACTAAACAAGGTTATCCCCAGCGCCGATCCTAGATCCTGATCTCGCAAAGGATCGCCAGATCAACATTCCGATCAGAAGTTAAAACATAGATAGATCGGGGGCTAGAAAGCGATCGCAATGATCTCTATAATCCCCCCAGCACGATCCGATCCCGGATCGCCCTGTCTATATCTTGTGGTCGATACACAGTTTTATCCACAACAGCTGGTGTATTTACTAAAAGAGTAGAAAAGAACATATTTGAGATTGACGTTGGTGGTCGTTTTTTATTAGAATTCGGCCTCTTTTTAAGCCGCCGGAACTCTTTTCGTCTGAATTGAGCAAAAGCAGCTGCTAAAGTTAATCTGTACAGTTAACTGAATTACGGTAAAAAGCTATGAAACGTACTTTTCAACCGAGCGTATTGAAGCGTAAGCGTAACCACGGTTTCCGTGCCCGTATGGCCACCAAAAATGGTCGTCAGGTACTGGCCCGTCGTCGCGCTAAAGGCCGCGCTCGCCTGTCTGCATAATTTATTATGCATAGCGCCTCAAACCAGGTGCGATATACCTTCGGCCGGGAGTTACGTCTGTTAACTCCCGGCGATTTTAAATCCGTCTTCGCTAAACCGACTCGCGCCGCCTCTCCTCATCTAACTCTTCTTGCTTTGCCTAATGGCACAGAACACCCAAGAATTGGCCTTACTGTGGCTAAAAAACACGTCAAAAAAGCATGCCAACGCAACCGCATTAAACGCGTCGTGCGCGACAGCTTTCGCCTTCATCAACATGATCTACCTAACGTGGATATTGTAGTGATAGCGAAGAAAGGCGTAGATGAGCTAGATAACGCAGCGATTCACAAATTGGTAGAAAAGTTATGGCGCAAACTTGCTCGCCGTTGCAACGAGTCCTAATCGGCGTCGTTCGTTTCTATCAAAAATGGATAAGTCCGTTACTGGGCCCCAATTGTCGGTTTACGCCAAGCTGTTCACATTATGCGGTGGAAGCAATTTCTTCGCACGGTGTGCTCTACGGATGTTGGTTAACTATCGCGCGCATTATAAGATGTCACCCTTTGAATGAAGGGGGTCACGATCCGGTCCCCAAAGCCAAACAAGGCAGAGACTGTTAATCTATGGAATCTCAACGCAATTTACTTCTGATTGGGTTGCTGTTTGTCAGCTTTTTGCTGTTTCAACAGTGGACACTTGATCAGCAACCACAACCAGAGCCAACTGCTCAATCTCAGTCGGGTGCACCAAGTGCTTCCCAAGCTGACGTGCCGAGTTCAGTGTCGGCGGCAGTGCCTAACAGCAACGCCGACGTATCGGCTCAGTTGATCACCGTATCTACCGATACTCTGTCGATCAGCATCGACACCAACGGTGGTGACATCGTTGCAGCATCGCTGCCTCAACACAAAGTCGAGCAAGATGGTGCAGAAGCACTAACCATCCTGTCTGAACACTATGTTGCTCAAAGTGGTTTAATCGGCGCCCAAGGTCCTGACGGCCAAGGCGAACGCCCACAATATCAGACCACCGCTACCTCATTCACAATGACAGGCGAACAACTGGTAGTGCCATTAAGCTACACCGACGCCAACGGCATCTCATTTGAAAAGCGTTTTACCTTTATCAAGGGCAGCTACGACGTAGCGGTTGAATATGTTGTAAATAACAACAGCAACCAAAATGCTCAGGTTCAGATGTACACCCAACTGAAGCAAACCACCTCCGTTGAAGAAGGCAGCATGTTTATGCCTACTTACCGTGGTGCCGCCTTCAGTACGGCTGACGAACGCTACGAAAAGTACAGCTTTGATGACATCGCCGATGCTAACCTGAATGAGTTAACTCAAGGCGGTTGGATTGCCATGCTACAACACTACTTCGTGTCTGCATGGGTACCTTCAGCAACCAACAACAACGAGTTATACACTCGTCACGTTGGTAACTACGCCATTATCGGTGCTAAGCAGCCTTCCGTGGTTATCGCCGCCGGCACAGCTGCCACCATGGGTGCCGACTTCTACGTAGGTCCTAAAGACCAAGAAGCACTGTCAGCCCTGTCAGAAACGCTAAACTTGGTAGTTGATTACGGTTGGTTGTGGTTCCTAGCTGAGCCGTTGTACTCATTACTGATGTTCCTGCACAGTTTGGTAGGTAACTGGGGTATGGCCATCATCGTAATGACGTTGATCATCCGCGGTATCATGTACCCGCTAACCAAAGCGCAGTACACCTCCATGGCGAAGATGCGTAATCTGCAGCCCAAGATGCAAGAGCTGAAAGACCGCTTTGGCGATGACCGTCAACGCCTAAGCCAAGCAACTATGGAGCTGTACCAGAAAGAGAAAGTGAACCCAATGGGCGGCTGTTTCCCGATGCTGCTTCAGTTCCCTATCTTCATCTCGTTCTACTGGGTACTTCTAGAAAGCGTTGAGTTGCGTCACGCGCCGTTCTTTGGCTGGATTCAAGATTTGTCCGCACAGGATCCGTACTACGTACTGCCAGTGCTGATGGGTCTGTCGATGTTTGCGATGCAGAAGCTGCAACCAACCATGGCTAACATGGATCCGATGCAGGCGAAGATCATGCAATACCTGCCAGTGATGTTTACTGTGTTCTTCCTATGGTTCCCATCCGGTCTGGTTCTGTACTGGTTGGTGGGTAACTTGGTTGCTATCACTCAGCAGCTGATCATCTACAAGAGCTTAGAGAAGCAAGGATTAAAGTAACCTGCTAATCGAGCTAACAATGGCCCCACCGCTTTGGCGTTGGGGCCATTTTTTTGGGCTGTGTACCAATTAAGTGTTGCTCTTTCCAAGGTAGTTAAAGCACTGGCTAGGCGAGTCGCGATACAAGGGTAAAGCACTACCATTATTGATCTTCTGCCGCATTGGAGCAGTTCAGCGAAGCGTTTTGGACAGCGACCTAAGGCAAAGGGGGATTCCAAAGGGGGCGAAGCTCCTCGCTAATGCATACAAGAATGTGCTGCCGCCACCGCGACATAGTCCCCTAAAAGCACCGAAATCGATGAAGCCGAAGGCTTAAGATAAACTTCAACAGTTAACTACGACACAGCCTTTTTTTGTCTGTGCTAACACCGAGTAATGCCATAAGCTGTGCCTCAACCACGGCACTGGCGCCAAATCAATACAATAAATTATCTGCACCACTGATGGATAGATTGTCCACCTAGGGTCGACTATTGATATCATTAGCGGCAGTAATCCCAATAAGCCAATTATTTATGACCGATCACAGCGATACCATTGTTGCCCAAGCCACGGCAACCGGTCGTGGCGGTGTAGGCATTGTACGAGTCTCCGGCAAGCTGGCCGAAACCGTTGCAACCGCCCTGCTCGGCCGCGTACCTAAAACCCGCTACGCCGAATACCTACCGTTTAAAGACAGCCAAGGGGCTGTGCTCGATCAAGGCATCGCCTTGATGTTTAAAGCACCCCACTCTTTTACTGGTGAAGACGTATTGGAGCTACAAGGCCATGGTGGTCCGGTGGTTATCGACATGCTCATTAAGGCCATCTTGACACTACCAGGTGTGCGCACAGCCCGTCCTGGTGAATTCTCAGAGCGCGCTTTCCTCAACGATAAGATGGATCTAACCCAAGCAGAAGCTATCGCTGACTTGATAGAAGCCAGCTCGGAACAAGCGGTTCGCAGCGCCTTAAGTTCACTACAAGGGGATTTTTCAGCCCAAGTAAATGATCTGGTCGAGCAACTTACCCATCTGCGTATTTACGTAGAGGCCGCCATCGACTTCCCTGAAGAGGAGGTTGATTTCCTCGCCGATGGTAAGATTGCCGCCGCTTTGGTTAAGGTACAAAACCAGCTCAGTAGCGTACTGCAGAGTGCCCAACAAGGGGCATTGATGCGTGAAGGCATGAAGGTGGTAATTGCCGGCCGCCCTAACGCTGGTAAATCAAGTCTATTGAATGCCTTAGCAGGCAGAGAATCCGCCATCGTTACTGATATCGCAGGAACCACCCGTGATGTCCTGCGTGAACACATTCATATAGATGGTATGCCGCTGCATATCATCGATACTGCCGGCCTACGTGAAGCCTCCGATGAAGTAGAACGCATTGGTATTGAGCGTGCCTGGGATGAAATAGAACAGGCGGACCGAGTGTTGTTTATGGTGGATGGCACCGATACCGATGCCACCGACCCAGAACAGATCTGGCCGGAGTTTATTCATCGTCTCCCTGCGGGAATGGGCTTAACCGTTATTCGTAACAAAGCCGATCTCACTGGTGAATCAATGGGGCAGAGCCTCAATCAAGGCACACCAGTGTTCCGCTTATCAGCCAAAACCGGTGCCGGTGTTGAGCAAATCACCCAACACTTACAAGCCTGTATGGGTTACCAAGGAGGCAGCGAAGGTGGCTTTATGGCGCGCCAACGACATTTAGAAGCGCTGCACAGTGCCCAAGATAGACTGGCGCTAGGGGCGGAGCAGTTAGAGATGTTCCATGCCGGCGAACTGCTGGCAGAAGAGTTGCGCTTAGCACAACAAGATCTGACCGAGATCACCGGTGAATTCAGCTCTGATGATCTACTAGGGAGGATATTCTCCTCCTTCTGTATTGGTAAATAGCACTGCCTGAGCCCACCATTCGGTGGGCTTTTTTAGCGCTGAAATTGCAAAATACCCTTCAAATAACGCCTAACTAAGAGAGAAAACATGACCATTAAGCTCGCGTTGATCGTAGGAACGACCATGGGCAATGCCGAAGCCGTTGCTGATGAACTGCTGCCAGAATTAGAGAAACGTCAGTTTGAGGTGACCTACAGCCTAGCCCCAACAGCGGAGTTATTGGCTGATTGTTCGCACTGGTTGGTGGTCTGCTCCACTCACGGAGCCGGTGATCTGCCCGATAATCTGCACCCTTGGTTCGATTGGATCCAACAAAAACCGTCACTAAATGGGAAGAAGTTCGCACTTTGTGGCATTGGTGATTCCAGCTACGATACTTTTTGTGGCGCCTTAAAACAGATAGATCCGCAGTTACGATCCTGCGGCATGATCCCATTTGTGGATAAGATCGAAATTGATGTACAACAGTTAGATCTCCCAGAAGATCAAGCATTAAGCTGGTTAGAACAGTGGCCAATTATGATCAGATGATCGCAATTTACGATCCATTGATCACAGCTTAATCGTAGTTATTCACAATATAAGTAGTTAATAACATCACCATGTGTATATCTTTGGATCTATCTGTGATCAAACCTTGGATTATTCAGAGGTCGGATCCAAACAGATCCGCCCCTGTGTATAAGATCGCGATCTATACACCGGTTTAGATCCGATAGATCCCGTGAAGATCACAGCTTACGATCCTCCGCAAAACCTTGCCAGTAAAGGGCTACAATGAGTTATCAACAGAAATGGCCTTCCCTAATAGAAATAAAAATAAAGGATCTTTAAAAAGATCTTATTTAATTAAGATCTAGATCTTAAGATCTCACGCGTAAAAAGTGAGCTTTTGTAAAGCGGCTTAGCAGTGCTAGAATGCACCGCTTTTTTGGCCCCAAGTGGTTTGAGTTAATAGGTAGGTAAGCATGCAGGCACAACAACACTATGACGTTATCGTCGTTGGCGGAGGTCACGCTGGCACAGAAGCGGCACTTGCCAGTGCCCGTACCGGCAGTCGCACCCTGCTGCTAACGCATAACCTTGATACGCTCGGACAGATGTCCTGTAATCCAGCCATCGGTGGAATTGGTAAAGGCCACCTGGTGAAAGAGATCGATGCCCTTGGTGGTGCAATGGCGTTGGCAACCGACAGCGCTGGTATTCAGTTTCGCACGCTCAATGCGTCTAAAGGGCCAGCGGTTCGAGCAACCCGAGCCCAAGCGGATCGCGCGCTCTACCGTCAAGCGATCCAGCAGATCCTATTCAACCAACCAAACCTTGAGATCTTTCAACAAGGGGTTAACGATCTGATCTTGGATCAGGATCGTGTTACTGGTGTTATCACCGACGCTGGCATCCGTTTTAATGCCGATGCAGTGGTATTGACCGTAGGCACCTTCCTTGATGGCAAGATTCATATCGGTCTAAACAATTATGAGGGCGGTCGTATTGGCGACACCAACGCCTCTGTGCTGGCTCATAAGCTGCGAGAGATGCCATTGCGTATTGATCGTCTTAAAACTGGCACACCGGCTCGTTTAGACGCCCGTAGTTTGAATTACAGTGTGATGCAGGAGCAGGCTGGCGATAATCCAACACCGATCTTCTCCTATATCGGAGATCGGTCACGCCAACCACGTCAGATCTCCTGTTACATCACCCACACCAACGAACGCACTCACGAAATCATTCGTCGTGGTTTGGATCGCAGCCCGATGTACACCGGGGTGATTGATGGCATTGGCCCACGCTATTGCCCATCGGTGGAAGATAAAATCATGCGTTTTGCGGATAAAAATTCGCACCAGATCTTTGTTGAGCCGGAAGGCCTGAATAGCTTTGAGATCTACCCCAATGGGATCTCGACCTCATTGCCATTTGATGTTCAGGTTGAGCTGATCCAATCCATTACAGGATTCGAGCAAGCTAAGATTCTCCGTCCGGGCTATGCCATTGAATATGATTATTTTGATCCACGCGATCTTAAGTCGTCACTGGAGAGCAAACTGCTCAACGGCCTATTCTTTGCGGGTCAGATCAACGGCACCACCGGCTATGAAGAAGCTGGTGCTCAAGGGTTACTTGCTGGGTTGAATGCTGCTCGCTATGGTCGTGGTCAAGCTAGCTGGGCCCCTCGTCGTGATGAAGCTTACCTAGGCGTGTTGGTTGATGATCTTTCCACTTTAGGAACCCAAGAGCCGTACCGTATGTTCACCTCACGGGCGGAATACCGTTTGTTGCTCCGTGAAGATAATGCTGACATCCGTTTGACCAGCATCGGTCGCGAACTAGGATTGGTGGATGACGAACGTTGGGCTAAGTTCAACCACAAGATCGATACCATCGAACTTGAGCGTCAACGTTTACGAGGAACATGGGTACAGAAAGACAGCGACGTCGCTGCCAAGCTGAATCCAAATCTAAAAACACCGCTGGCGCGCGAAGCTAACCTTGAGGATCTGATCCGCCGTCCGGAGATGACCTACGAGCAGTTAATGGCTGTTGCAGAGCTTGGTCCTGCGGTTGAAGATCCTCGCGCTGCAGAGCAGGTGGAGATCCAGATCAAATACGCCGGTTACATTGAGCGCCAAAAAGATGAGATTGCTAAAGCCCAACGCCATGAGGCAACGAAGCTGCCGTTGGAGTTGAACTACAACGAAGTGAAAGGTTTATCCAATGAAGTGATGGCCAAGCTAAACGAACATAAACCGGAAACCGTCGGCAGTGCTTCGCGGATCTCTGGAGTAACACCAGCGGCTATTTCACTACTGCTGGTTTACTTGAAAAAGCACGGTTTACTGCGAAAAAGCGCTTAACTCTCGTTAGAACCTAGTCACGGGGCTTTCCATGCCCCGTTGTCGCCTTCATAATGACCACACCAATCCTAATTGGTCTGACGTCGCCTCTGCTTTGTTTGTTCAGTGTTTATGCTGCAAACTGGGTTGCAACCAATGGCTTTTCCATTAGAGCAATCATAATTTCAGCCATGTTGTAATAATGATGTGCCTGTTAGCTTAGGCAACTGAGAACGAACAAGGCAATTAGGATTGGTATTACTAAATTAACAATTTCCGAGGAACTGTCTGTGCTGGCGCAACGCCTTACTTCCCTAATCAACCGTACTGAGCTTGATGTCCCTGCTTCACAGCAACAACAGCTAATTGAGCTTGTTGAGCTGCTGGATAAATGGAACAAAGCCTACAACCTAACTTCGGTTCGCAAGCCGGAGGATATGCTGGTTCGTCATATCGTCGACAGCATTGTGGTTGGCCCACACCTGCAAGGAAAGCGGTTTATTGATGTGGGTACCGGCCCAGGCTTACCTGGATTGCCGTTGGCGATCTGTAATCCGGACAAACAATTTGTACTGCTCGATAGCCTTGGCAAGCGTATCCGTTTCATCCGCACTGTGATCCACAAATTGGGACTCACTAATGTGGTAGCAGTAGAAAGCCGAGTTGAAGCATACCAGCCAGAACAAGGCTTTGATGGTGTTTTAAGTCGCGCTTTTGCTTCATTAAACGATATGCTGAGCTGGTGCCACCACCTACCAGCACAAGATGGCCTGTTTTACGCGTTAAAGGGTCAACTTGATGAAGCGGAAATGGGGCAGATGCCAGAGGGATTTAGCATCGAAGACCAGCATGAACTGATCGTGCCTGAGCTGAATGCTCAGCGACACCTTGTTATCGTTCGTGCCCAATAACCACTGATCCGGAGAGACTCTGTGGCTAAGATTATCGCCATTGCCAACCAGAAAGGCGGCGTAGGCAAAACCACCACCAGCGTGAACATTGCGGCTTCGATGGCCGCGACTCGACGTAAAGTGCTGTTGATCGATCTCGATCCACAGGGCAATGCCACCATGGGCAGCGGCGTCGACAAGTATGAGGTAGCACATACCGCGTATGATTTGTTGGTTGATGAACTGTCTGCTGAAGAGGTGATTCAAACCGAAACTAGCGGCAAATATCATCTAATTGCAGCCAATGCTGATGTGACCGCCGCTGAAATCAAACTAATGGAAGTGTTTGCCCGCGAAGTTCGCTTGCGCAATGCGTTGGCACCGATTCGCGATAATTACGATTACATCTTTATTGATTGCCCGCCGTCACTCAACATGCTGACGGTGAACGCGTTGGGGGCATCCGATGCCGTATTGATCCCAATGCAGTGCGAATATTTTGCCTTAGAGGGCTTAACCGCCCTGATGGATACCATCGGCAAACTGGCGCAGCTGGTTAATCCTAGCCTTCAAGTCGAAGGGATCTTACGTACCATGTACGATCCCCGTAATCGCCTCGCTAATGATGTATCAGATCAATTGAAAACCCATTTTGGCGATCAAGTTTATCGCACTGTTATTCCACGCAATGTGCGTTTGGCTGAAGCTCCTAGCTTCGGCTCGCCAGCGATGTATTACGACAAGAGCAGCGCCGGCGCCAAAGCTTATCTGGCCTTAGCTGGTGAGATGCTGCGTCGACAAGAGTCTGGGGCCATTACGCAGCTGGTCACCGAATAAGAGTTAAGAGGAACCGATGACGGTGAAAAAACGAGGCTTAGGAAAAGGGCTAGATGCCCTGCTTGGCAGCAGTCAGGCAGCAAGTGAACAACTACAACAACAACAGGTTGCAGTAGCGCCAGTTGCCACAGCGCAAGCTGTGGTTGGGCATGGATTAGTTCAGCTTCCGGTGGAGAGTTTACGTCGTGGTAAATACCAGCCTCGCCGTGATATGTCCCACGATGCGTTGGATGAGTTGGCTGCATCGATCAAAACCCAAGGGGTTATTCAACCGATCGTAGTTCGCCAGCTTAGCGGTGACCGCTATGAGATCATTGCCGGTGAACGCCGCTGGCGTGCGGCTCAATTGGCTGAGCTGACAACGGTGCCATGCATCATTAAACAGGTTGATGATAACGCTGCTATCGCCATCGCTTTGATTGAGAACATTCAGCGTGAAGATCTTAATTCAATGGAAGAGGCGATTGCACTTAAGCGCTTAGCTGATGAATTTGAATTAACCCACGCGCAAGTTGCTGAAGCTGTAGGTAAGTCCCGTACTACCGTGACTAACTTGCTGCGTTTAAACCTGCTCAATGAAGAGGTTAAAACTCTGCTAGAGCACGGTGATATCGAGATGGGGCATGCACGATCTTTGTTGGGTCTTGAAGGCGACGAGCAAACCTTAGCTGCGCGCCAAGTTGTCGCCAAAGGGATGACCGTTCGTGATACTGAGAAGTTGGTGAATCGTTTACAACATCCACCAGAAACTAAGCCAAAGTTGATGGCTGATCCGGATATTGCACGATTAACGCAGCATATTGGTCAAACCCTTGGGGCTGAAGTGGCCATCAATAGCGGTAAGCGAGGCTCCGGTAAGCTGGTGATTAGCTACGCTAGTCTCGATCAACTTGATGAAATAACCGCCAAGTTGGCGCCGCCACTCGACTGATTAACTAAAAATCGAACTGTTTTGAACCCACGAGCGAAAGTTTGTGGGTTTTTTTTTGGCGCAAACAGTGATTGGCTTCAAAGTTTTGTTCATTTTTCAGTGGTGGCAATTGTCACTTTTGGAGGAGGTGAGATCTGGCGCAATCTTGGGTTTCTTTCGTACTAAATTTACCAAATTGTCATTGCTGTGAAAGGTTATTGTGCACAAGATCGTTATTGTAGTTGTCTTTTGTTTTTTTCTGACGCAAATGCGAACAACTATTAATCACTTCAATCGTGGGGGAATTGGTTGATTCCTTGTCGAATAAGTAAACCTTATACCTACCCTCCCTCGCTGGCATGACCTAGTCTTACCAATAAGCGGCTAATTCGTAACTGAGAAACACAATTTATGCTGCTAGTAGTTCACCTTTAAAATGTCTAATAAGTATATGATATTAAAGGTTAACGAATGCCAGTGGGCACTAAAATTATATCAGCAACTGTTTGAAATTTATAAACTATTAACAAGCCTATAAACTGTTCTGTACAGCTCCCAATTATCAACGCTTCCGTAATTTGCATCCTTATGCCTAAGCGGTATACTTTCGCTTGATTTTTGAGGTTCGAGTGAAAAATTATTCGAGCTTTAGAGATGTAACGGCGACGACAGTCCTAACGCACAATGCGTTAACTAAACTGTCGTTTAAGTGAGATTATGGAGTCTTCAGATTTTGGTTAGTCAACCAACTCGTTCTGGCAAGGAAATGGCCTTTCGCTATATCTCCTTCCAAGCCTTGGTGGTGGTCTTAATCAGCATCCTCGGCACTGTAATTCAGGACCAAGAGCATGGACGGCTTATCTTTATTGGTGGCGCCATTGCAGTTGTTCCTAACTACGTCTTCGCTTCATTTGTCTTTTGGCGTTCGCGCTCTCAGGACGCTGGAAAAGTAGTACTGCTCTTTTTCCTAGCTGAAGCGTTCAAACTGATGTTAACCGCGTTGATGTTTGCTGCGGCCTTTATCACTCTCGAAGCAGAAGGTTCTTTTCTGATTGGGGGTTTTATCGTCGCTCTTATTGCGCATTGGATAGCATCATTGTTGTTTCAACCAAAACAATTGGAATGAATCATGGCTGCAAATCCGCAGGAATATATTCTGCACCACTTGCAAAACTTACAGTATCGGAGTTCTACATGTAGCGCTGATGCCAGTGAGTACTGCTTTTGGACTTGGAACCTGGATTCATTGCTGTTTTCGATTGGAATCGGCGTTTTCTTTCTTTGGCTTTTCCGTCGCGTAGCGATTAACTCCACCACAGGTGTTCCTGGCAAGCTTCAGTGTTTTGTCGAGATGATCGTGGAATTTGTTGATTCGAGCGTGAAGGAATCCTTCCACGGCAGAAACCCAGTCATCGCCCCATTAGCATTAACCATTTTCGTTTGGATCTGGTTGATGAACTTTATGGATTTAATCGCGATCGATTGGTTACCTTCCGCTGCTGCCGCTATTGGTGTTCCGTACTTTAAAGTGGTTCCAACCACTGACCTGAACATCACAATGGCGATGGCTCTATGTGTATTTGCTTTGGTGATTTACTACAGCATCAAAGTGAAGGGCATCGGTGGTTTTGCTAAAGAACTGACGCTAAATCCTTTTAATCACTGGGCAATGATCCCATTCAACCTTGTGCTTGAATTGATTGGACTTATCTCTAAACCGGTTTCTCTTGGTTTGCGATTGTTCGGCAACATGTACGCAGGGGAAGTGATCTTTATCCTGATTGCCTTAATGTACTCGTTAGGTTGGTTCGCTGGCACCATGGGCGGCACATTGCAGCTGGTCTGGGCTATCTTCCACATCCTGATTATTACCTTGCAGGCATTTATCTTCATGGTGCTTACGATCGTGTATCTAAGCATGGCTAGTGAAGATCACTAAGAATATAAAATTCAATAATTTAACTTTTATAAGTTAGCTACAACTGGAGTTCACTATGTTATACATCGCTGTTGCATTGATGCTGGGCCTGTCTGCTATGGGCGCGGCTATCGGTATCGCAATCCTGGGTGGCAAGTTCTTGGAAGGTGCTGCTCGTCAGCCAGAGCTTATCCCTGTACTGCGTACTAACTTCTTCGTAATGATGGGTCTGATTGATGCAGTACCTATGATCGGCGTTGGTATCAGTCTATACATGCTGTTCGCCCTTTAATCCAATAACTTTTGTTGCTGCAAAAGTGCAGTAACTAATGGGTTTTTGAGGAGGATTCGTCGTGAATATGAACGCGACCCTAATCGGTCAAAGTATCGCCTTCATCATCTTCGTGTGGTTCTGCATGAAGTATGTTTGGCCACCATTATTAGGTGCCATCGAAGAGCGTCAAAAAGCGATTGCAGATGGTTTGGCTAGCGCCGAACGCGCAGGCAACGATCTGAAGCTGGCGCAACAAGCCGCGACCGAGAAGTTGACTGAAGCAAAGCTGCAAGCAGCTGAAATCATTGAGCAAGCTAACAAGCGTAGCTCGTTGATGATCGAAGAAGCTAAAAATGAAGCTGTATTGGTGCGTGACAAGATCATCGCCCAAGGTGAAGTGGAAATTGAAGCGGAACGTAACCGTGCTAAAGAGCAATTGCGCTCTCAAGTTGCTGTTTTGGCAGTAGCTGGTGCGGAGAAGATCATCGAGCGCACTATCGATGCTGAAGCTCACGCTGACATCATCGATAAGCTTGCCGCTGAGCTGTAAGCAAAGGGAGAGGGCTAAATGTCTGAACTGACCACTGTTGCTCGCCCTTATGCCAAAGCGGCTTTCGATTTTGCTGTCGAGAAGCAAGCGGTAGATAAGTGGACTGAGATGCTGGCCTTTTTGGCCGAAGTAGCACGGGATAAGACCGTAGCTGCAATGCTGACTGGTTACACAAGTGCCGGGCAATTGGCCGACATCTTTATCAAGATTGGCGGCGAGCAGATCGATGAGCAAGGCCAGAACTTTATTAAAGTAATGGCAGAAAATGGACGCCTAGTCGCGCTACCAGCGGTTGCTGAGCAGTTCACGTTAATGCGTGAAGAGTGGCAAAAAGAGGTTACTGCTGAAGTAACGTCTGCTACTGAATTATCTGCACAGCAGCTAGAAGCTATAGCCGCGTCTCTGGAACAACGTTTGGCACGTAAGGTTAAGTTAGATTGCCGTATTGATTCCGATTTGGTGGCTGGTGTGGTTATCCGCGCTGGTGACACCGTTATCGATGGATCTGTACGTGGCAAGCTAAATCGCCTTGCTGACAAGCTGCAATCCTAATTGGGGATTTGAGCATGCAACTGAATTCCACTGAAATCAGTGAACTGATCAAGAGTCGTATTGAACAGTTCAATGTTGTTAGTGAAGCTCGTAACGAAGGTACCATCGTTTCTGTAAGCGACGGTATTATCCGCATCCACGGCTTAGCCGATGTGATGCAGGGTGAAATGATCGAGCTACCTGGCAACCGTTTCGCCATCGCACTGAACCTGGAGCGTGACTCCGTTGGTGCAGTAGTGATGGGCCCATATGCCGATTTGGCAGAGGGCGCAAAAGTTAAATCCACCGGTCGTATTCTGGAAGTTCCAGTTGGCCGTGCCCTGTTGGGTCGTGTGGTTAACACCTTGGGTGAACCTATCGATGGTAAAGGTCCTATTGAGACCGATACATTCTCTCCTGTTGAAGTTATCGCCCCTGGCGTAATTGAACGTGAAGGTGTATCCCAGCCAGTACAAACAGGCTACAAGTCTGTTGATGCGATGATTCCAATCGGCCGTGGCCAGCGTGAGCTGATCATTGGTGACCGTCAGACCGGTAAAACCGCGATGGCGATCGATGCGATCATCAACCAGAAAGATTCTGGCATCTACTCCGTATACGTAGCGATTGGCCAGAAGGCCTCTACCATCGCTAACGTGGTACGTAAGCTGGAAGAACATGACGCACTGAAGAACACCATTGTTGTTGTTGCATCTGCTTCTGAAGCGGCCGCACTGCAATACCTGGCACCATACTCTGGTTGTGCCATGGGTGAATACTTCCGTGACCGCGGTGAAGATGCATTGATCGTATACGATGACCTGTCTAAGCAGGCTGTTGCATACCGTCAGATCTCACTGTTGCTGAAACGCCCACCAGGTCGTGAAGCATTCCCTGGCGACGTTTTCTACCTCCACTCCCGTCTGCTTGAGCGTGCTGCTCGCGTAAACGCGGCGTACGTAGAAAAGTTCACCAATGGTGAAGTGAAAGGTCAGACCGGTTCTTTGACCGCACTGCCAATCATTGAAACCCAAGCGGGTGACGTATCAGCGTTCGTACCGACCAACGTAATTTCTATTACCGACGGTCAGATCTTCTTGGAAACCGACCTGTTTAACGCTGGCTTACGTCCTGCTGTTAACCCAGGTATCTCTGTATCCCGTGTAGGTGGTGCAGCACAGACCAAGATCATCAAGAAGCTGTCCGGTGGTATTCGTACCGCTCTGGCACAGTACCGCGAACTTGCTGCATTTGCTCAGTTCTCCTCTGATTTGGATGAAGCCACTAAGGCTCAGCTGGATCACGGTGAGCGTGTAACCGAGCTGATGAAGCAGAAGCAGTACGCGCCAATGAGCGTTGCTGACCAAGCTGTTGTCATCTTTGCTGCTGAAAAAGGCTTCCTGAAGTCTGTTGAAGTAGCCAAGATTGGCGCGTTTGAGGATGCTCTGCTTTCCTACGTGAACAACGACCACGCTGATCTGCTGAAGACCATCAACGAGACCGGAAACTACAACTCCGACATCGAAGGTCAGCTGCAGGCTGCATTGGATAAATTCGTTGCCACTCAAACCTGGTAACAGGATAGGAGAGTAAGAGATGTCCGGCGCTAAAGAGATCCGTACCAAGATCGCGAGTGTGAAAAACACTCAGAAGATCACTTCTGCTATGGAGATGGTAGCTGCTTCGAAAATGCGTAAAGCGCAGGATCGTATGCACGCCAGCCGTCCCTACGCAGAAAGCATGCGTAAGGTGATCGGTCACATCGCGCAGGGCTCTCTCGAATACACGCATCCGTACATGGAAGAGCGCGAAGTTAAGGCGGTGGGTTACATCGTCATTTCTACCGATCGCGGTCTGTGTGGCGGCTTGAACATTAATGCGTTCAAGCAAGTACTGAAAGCCTCTGCCGAATGGCAGAAGAAAGGCGTAGATGTGCAGCTGGCCACCCTCGGCACCAAAGGTGCCGGGTTCTTCCCTAGCTTTGGCGGTAACGTTGTCGCTCAGGCGTCTGGTTTTGGCGATGCGCCAGAACTGAACGACTTGATCGGCTCTGTCAAAGTTATGTTGGATGCCTATGACGAGGGCAAACTGGACCGTCTTTTTGTGGTTTACAACGAGTTTGTAAACACCATGAAGCAGGAGCCAGTGATCGATCAACTTCTGCCGTTGCCGAAAGGCGATACTCAGGATGCACCAAAGGTGTGGGATTACGTCTATGAACCAGACGATCCTAAGCCACTGCTCGACATGCTGCTGAAGCGTTATGTTGAGTCATTGGTCTATCAAGGTGTGGTTGAGAACGCCGCGTCTGAGCAGGCTGCCCGTATGGTTGCGATGAAAGCCGCAACCGACAATGCTGGCGACCTTATCGACGGTCTGCAACTGGTATACAACAAAGCTCGTCAGGCTGCGATTACGCAGGAACTGGGTGAGATTTGTGCCGGTGCTGCAGCGGTTTAACGCAACGGTTAAGACAGAATCAGAGGATTAATCATGAGCACAGGTACTGTTGTTCAAGTGATTGGTGCGGTTGTCGATGTGGAATTTCCACAAGATGCCGTGCCGAAAGTATACGACGCCCTAAACGTTGCAACTGAAGGCTCTAAGTTAGTGCTTGAAGTACAGCAACAGTTGGGTGGCGGCGTAGTACGTACCATTGCAATGGGCGCGTCAGAAGGTCTGCGTCGCGGTCTAGTTGCAACCAACACTGGTAGCGCCATTAAGGTGCCAGTGGGTACTGCTACTCTTGGCCGTATCATGAACGTACTGGGCGACCCTATCGACGAATGTGGCGATGTGGGTGAAGAAGAGCGTTGGGAAATCCACCGTGAAGCGCCTAGCTACGAAGACCAATCCAGCGCTACCGAGCTGCTGGAAACTGGTATCAAGGTAATCGACTTGGTTTGTCCATTCGCTAAGGGTGGTAAAATCGGTCTGTTCGGTGGTGCTGGTGTTGGTAAAACCGTAAACATGATGGAGTTGATCAACAACATCGCGAAGGCACACTCCGGTTTGTCTGTATTCGCAGGTGTTGGTGAGCGTACCCGTGAAGGTAACGACTTCTACTACGAAATGGCTGAATCTGGTGTTGTAAACCTAGATGACAAAGTACAGTCAAAAGTAGCCATGGTTTACGGCCAGATGAACGAGCCACCAGGTAACCGTCTGCGCGTAGCGTTGACCGGTCTAACCATGGCTGAGAAGTTCCGTGACGAAGGTCGTGACGTACTGTTGTTCGTGGACAACATCTACCGTTACACCTTGGCCGGTACTGAAGTATCTGCACTGCTAGGCCGTATGCCTTCAGCGGTAGGTTACCAGCCGACTCTGGCTGAAGAGATGGGTGTTCTGCAGGAGCGTATTACCTCCACTAAGAGCGGTTCCATTACTTCGGTACAGGCGGTATACGTACCTGCGGATGACTTGACCGATCCATCTCCTGCAACCACCTTCGCTCACTTAGACGCGACCGTGGTACTGAGCCGTGAGATTGCTGGCCGTGGTATTTACCCAGCGATCGACCCACTGGATTCCACCTCTCGTCAGTTGGACCCACTGGTAATCGGTGAAGAGCACTATGAAGTGGCTCGTGGCGTACAGACTAACCTGCAGCGTTACAAAGAGTTGAAAGACATCATTGCGATCCTAGGTATGGATGAGCTATCTGAAGAAGATAAGCAAACCGTATCTCGTGCTCGTAAGATTGAACGCTTCCTGTCCCAGCCTTTCTTCGTAGCAGAAGTATTTACCGGTTCTCCTGGTAAGTACGTATCGCTGAAAGAAACCATCCAAGGCTTTAAGGCAATTCTGGCCGGTGAATTCGATCACCTTCCAGAGCAGGCCTTCTACATGGTTGGTTCTATCGAAGAAGCGGTTGAGAAAGCCAAGAAAGTTTAATCCCGGAGGATAAGATGGCAATTACTGTTCATCTGGATGTTGTTAGCGCGCAAGAGAAGATGTTCTCGGGACTAGTTGAGAAGATTCAAATCACCGGTAGTATGGGTGAGTTGGGTATTTTCCCTGGTCACATGCCGCTGCTGACTGCCATCAAACCCGGTATGGTTCGACTGGTTAAGCAGCACGGTGAAGAAGAGGTAATTTACCTTTCTGGCGGTATCCTTGAGGTACAACCGGATCTTCTTACCGTGATGGCTGACGTAGCCGTTCGTGCGGAAGACATTGATGCTGATGCGGCGGAAGCC
Source organism: Ferrimonas lipolytica (assembly GCF_012295575.1). NCBI lineage: Bacteria > Pseudomonadati > Pseudomonadota > Gammaproteobacteria > Alteromonadales > Ferrimonadaceae > Ferrimonas > Ferrimonas lipolytica. The sequence continues at coordinate 3,490,916 of NZ_CP051180.1, forward strand.
GCTAAGCGCGCTGCTCAAGAGCAACTCGCCAAACCAGCAGCTGATATGGATCACGACAAAGTGGTACTGGAGCTTGAAAAAGCACTGGCGCAGCTTCGTGTTGTTGAAACTATCCGCAAGGGCCTGGGTAAGTAAACTTACAGAGCCACATAAAAAACGCCGCTTTTGCGGCGTTTTTTTATGGCTGTGTACCAATTAAGTGTTGTTCTTCCTAATGCAGTTAAAGCACTGGCTAGGCGAGTCGAGGTACAAAGGATAAAGCACTATCGCTATTGATCTTCTTCCCCCTTTGGGTGCCGTCGCCACCGCGACATAACCTCTTAAGAGTACTGCAATCGGTAGGGCCGAAGGCTTGATATAAACCTTAATACTTAACTACGACATTGCCTTTTATGTCTGTCTATCCTGCAACAGTAACCACAATAGCGCGACGATGATGGGCACTACACCGACAGCTACCAATGGCTGTGGCCACCCACCACCCATGCCTACATTGAGTAGTAACACTGCAGCAGGAGTTAACAGGGAATAGGCGTTAGCGCTACTACCACCGACCACCATGCTGGCGCTTTGAAACAGAAAAAAGGTCACCATAGTGGTGGCAACCGCCAGCCATAGAATCGCTGCCATTTGCGTTGAGGTAGGCAGTTGCCATGCTGGTTGAATTGCAGCAACGGCTAACCCTAACCAGCCACAACCGGTAATTAACGACCACCCGGTAATAACCAGCATCGGCTCACCTCGATGCAGCTGCTTTAATATCAACGGATATAGCCCCATTAAGGCACAAGCGGCCAAGAATATGCTGTTTCCAATTGGCCAACCACCCTGCCCTAAACTGCTAATGTTGGCGTTGCTTATCAGCCATAAGGCCCCGAAGACCCCAAGCAGCAGCGCCATAACACGAACAGCACTGCTGCGTTGCCGCCACCCAAAGTAAGCAAACAACACGCTGAATAATGGCACCGTGGTAGATATGCTACTCATATCAATAGCAGAAGCACTTTCGCCGGCGATAAACATCAGTAAAAAGAATCCCGTCAACGGCAAGCTGATCGCGCTGTATCGAAGCAACTGTGATACTGAAATACCTCGCAGCAACCGCTGCTTTTGCAACAGAACCACAAACCCTATTGCAGCTAAGCTAAATCGGGCCAAGGTCGTTAGTAATGGCGAATAGCTCTGTCCTAAGTAACTGGCCAGTGGAAATGAAGTGGCGATCAGTACGGCGTATAGCAATAGGTAAAGGTGCGCGCGGACAACCGAAGGGGAATTCATTGATAAGCCGTGTTTTAGGAATGAGGTGCATGGTCGTTATTATCGCCTTAAGACGAAAGCTTAGTGTGTAAGATATCGCTAATTTTTAATAATAGGCTTACCTATATTGATGCTATGCGTATAATTCGGCCAGCTTTTAAATTTGGATAGTTAAGATGACACTGGAAATTGTAATTCTAGCGGCGGGTAAAGGCACCCGCATGCGCTCCGCCCTACCTAAGGTATTGCATGGCATTGCCGGCAAGCCAATGGTGCAGCATGTTATTGATGCAGCAGCAGCGCTTCAGCCTATCCAAACCCATCTGGTTTATGGTCATGGTGGTGAACAGTTGCAACAAGCGCTGCGCAAAAATACCGTCGAATGGGCATTGCAAGCGGAACAACTTGGTACCGGCCATGCGGTTGACCAAGCCTGCTGGAATGATGACAGCCAAGTTTTAGTGTTGTACGGTGATGTGCCATTAATTCAGACCGAAACCCTGCAACGTTTGTTGGCGGTACAGCCAAACAATGGCATTGGTTTGTTGACGGTAAATCTTGATGATCCAAACGGTTATGGTCGCATCGTCCGAGATGATAGCGGTGTGGTTCAGGCGATTGTAGAACATAAAGATGCTAGCGATAGCCAACGTCAGATCTCCGAAGTGAACACCGGTATCTTGGTGGCGCCGGGTAAGGCATTGAAACAGTGGTTGGCTAACTTATCTAACGACAATGCACAGGGTGAGTATTACCTTACTGATGTAATTGCTATGGCCGCCGCTGCAGGTGGCGTTGCCACCGCGCAACCACATACTGCCATTGAGGTTGAAGGCGCTAATAATCGCGTTCAATTGGCGCAACTGGAGCGTGCCTTTCAAGCTCGAGCAGCGGAACAGGCGATGCTCAGTGGTGCCACCTTAGCGGATCCCGCACGCTTTGATGTTCGTGGTGAACTGAATGTTGGTGAAGATGTATTTATCGACGTTAACGTGGTGATTGAAGGCAAAGTGAGCATCGGAAATGGCGCCGTTATTGGAGCCGGTTGTGTCCTTAAAGACTGCACCATTGGTGACAACGCTGTAGTTAAGCCGATGACCATTGTTGAAGGTGCGGTGATGGGGCCAGCGTGTAGTGCCGGCCCGTTTGCCCGTCTACGCCCTGGGGCTGAGTTGGTACAAGACAGCCACATAGGTAACTTCGTTGAGATGAAAAAAGCCCGCTTGGGTAAAGGTTCAAAAGCAAGTCACTTAAGTTACATCGGCGACGCTGAGGTTGGCAGCATGGTGAATATCGGTGCCGGTACCATTACCTGTAACTACGATGGTGCCAACAAACACCTAACTACTATTGAAGACAACGTCTTCGTTGGCTCCGACAGCCAATTGGTTGCGCCGGTAACCATCGGCAAAGGAGCGACTGTCGCAGCGGGGTCAACCGTAACCAAGGACGTTGGTGAAAATGAGTTAGTGCTTACACGGACTAAGCAAAAACACCTAGCTAATTGGGTGCGACCGGTAAAAGTGAAGAAGTAGTTTCTCTCCGCATCGACAAAAAGAGCAGCCCAAGGCTGCTCTTTTTGTGACGACTGAAGCGGTTAACCGGTAGCAAGCTGTCGCTTGGCGACATAACGGCCAGGGCGGTGATTTAGGCCTATCACTAAGTTCATTAAGACGATACACAATGCCGAAGCCAGTAGGGTTTTAACCCCGAAGCAGATCATGGTTGCCACTAAGATACACAGATCTAAGCCCATCAGTAGGTAACCAGCACGGATTCCGAACCGTTCCTGACAGAAGATAGCTAATACGTTAAAACCACCGGCACTGCCGTTGTGACGGAATAATACCAATATCCCCAAACCACATAACACTCCACCAATGGTTGCTGCGGCTAATGGAGTTAATCCTTGGATGACGACGCTGTGTTGCAGTTGCTCTGATAGCATTGAAATAGCACCAACACACATCAGACTTTTAGCGGTAAAGCTGCGGCTCATCTGAAACCACGACATTAGATAAAATGGCGCGCTTAGGGCAAAGAATAGTAAACCAAAGCTAACATCGGTGAGTTGACTGATTAGCAATCCCAAGCCTGCTACCCCACCAACTAACACCCCAGCTTGTTTTAATATCACTAGCGCAACGGACAATACCAATACCCCAATACTTAGAGAAAATAGGTCTTCATGTAACGCGTGGGAAGTTTTCACACTGGCCTCTATTGCTTTTGTTGTTCGAATTTTGACGCTAATGCTAGTTATTTTGACTAAATACTCAACTTAACCCAAAAGCTTATGTGGCTGTCTTGTTGTGCTCATTAGTATTGGTGCTCTTATCTATAGAGTGTTTATAGAGTATTCATTGGTATGAAGCTTAGCTTTTGATTTATTACGCTGTATTGCCTGCCAGACTCTAGCGGTAACCTATCGATAAATAACCTAAAGCTATAGATATGTGGCGGTTGAATTCCAAACATTGCAGTAATTTTGTTGACGCCACTTATCTGGCTTCGCTTGCACCCTTTAAGTTTCGATATATACTTACACAACTTTCAAAATGAAACTTAGTGCCGATGTCGAAACGTAACACTCAACAGCGCCGCCACAATATCGTCAATCTGGTTAATCAACTAGGCGAAGTTAGCGTTGATCAGCTGGCGCGTGAGTTTGCGACTTCGGAAGTGACTGTACGTAAAGATCTAACCGCACTGGAAACCGCAGGGTTGTTACTGCGTCGGTTTGGCGGTGCAGTGGCGATGCCGCAAGAGGTGATCAGCGACGACCCGCTCCATAAAGTGTCGCAATACAAACTGGCTATTGGTCAAGCTGCAGCGGCCCAGATCGGTGATTATCAGCGCATCGTAATCGATAGTGGCCGCACCACAGCAGCCTTGGTGCCAGAGCTGCAACACAAACGCGGTTTGGTGGTGATGACCAACTCCCTTAACGGTGCCGAAGCGTTGCGAGGATTGGAACCAGAGCCAACCATTTTGATGACCGGTGGCACTTGGGATCCCCATTCGGGATCGTTTCAAGGTCAGGTGGCTGAGCAGGTGTTGCGCTCGTACGATTTTGATCAGCTGTTTATTGGCGCTGATGGCATTGATGTTGAGCGTGGTACCACCACCTTTAACGAATTAATTGGTTTATCTCGAGTGATGGCAGAAGTCGCACGTGAGGTAAATGTGATGGTTGAAGCGGACAAGATTGGGCGACGTATTCCTAATCTTGAACTGCCGTGGGCTAAGGTGACGCGATTGATCACCGACACTCGCTTGGCGGCTGACGTTCGCAAGCAAATAGAATATCAAGGAGTGCAGGTGATCTGCGCTGCTGTAAAAGCTTAGGAGTATAGGGTTTATGTGTGGAATTGTTGGTGCAGTAGCACAACGTGATGTAGCGGAGATCCTAGTTGAAGGGTTAAAGCGCTTGGAGTACCGCGGCTACGATTCTGCTGGGGTTGCTATCTTGGATGATGCTGGCAATCTAGGTCGTTCTCGCCGTGTTGGTAAGGTACAGGAGCTGGACAACGCTCTGGTTGAACAGCCGTTGTCTGGTGGCACTGGTATCGCCCACACTCGTTGGGCTACGCACGGTGAGCCTTCAGAACGCAATGCTCACCCGCATGTATCTCATGATGAGATAGCGGTGGTACACAATGGTATTATTGAAAACCACAACGAACTCCGTGCTCAATTAAAAGCTTTGGGATACGTATTCAGCTCAGATACTGATACCGAAGTGATTGCTCACTTGGTGCACCATGAGATGAAATCCGCTGACTCGCTTTTAGCTGCCGTTCAGCTGACAGTAAAGCAGCTGGAAGGCGCTTATGGCACCGTGGTGGTGGATCGTCGTCAACCTGAGCGTTTGGTTGTTGCTCGCTCCGGCTCCCCACTGGTTATCGGTTATGGCGTCGGTGAGCACTTTGTTGCCTCTGATCAGCTGGCACTGCTGTCAGTAACCCGTCGTTTTGCCTTCTTAGAAGAGGGGGATGTCGCTGAAGTAACTCGCCGTGACGTTAACATCTATGACGTTGATGGCAATGCTGTTGAGCGTGAGATCACCGAATCGACCGTAACCCATGACGCCGGTGACAAAGGCCAATACCGTCACTACATGATGAAAGAGATTTACGAACAGCCAACGGCTCTGCAGCGCACCCTCGAGGGACGATTAGCTGCTGGTAAAGTGATCGATGAAGCATTTGGTGACAACGCTGCTGAGCTGCTGGCGAAGGTTAAGCACGTACAGATTATTGCTTGTGGCACTAGCTATCACGCTGGCATGACTGCTCGGTACTGGCTTGAGCAACACGCTAATGTTTCTTGTAACGTTGAGATAGCCTCTGAGTTCCGCTACCGCCGAAGTCATGTGTTCCCTAACTCACTGCTGGTAACCATCTCTCAATCCGGTGAAACAGCCGATACCTTGGCTGCGCTACGCTTAGCTAAAGAGATGGGTTACATGGCATCGTTGACCATCTGTAATGCGCCAGGTTCATCGTTAGTACGTGAATCTGATATGGCTTATATGATGAAAGCCGGTGCTGAGATTGGGGTTGCCTCTACTAAGGCCTTTACTGTGCAGTTAGCTGCGCTGGCTATGCTCACAGGTGCTATTGGCGCATACAACGGTATGTCGGTTGAAACCCAATCACAGCTGGTTCAGAGCCTGCAAACCTTGCCAAGTAAGGTGGAGCAAACGCTGGCGCTGAATGATGAGATCGAAGCTTTAGCAGAAGACTTTGCCGATAAGCAGCATGCTCTATTCCTTGGTCGTGGCGATCAGTACCCCATCGCGATGGAAGGTGCATTGAAGCTTAAAGAGATCTCCTACATTCACGCTGAAGCCTACGCCTCTGGTGAACTGAAACATGGTCCACTGGCACTTATCGACGCTGATATGCCGGTGATCGTTGTGGCACCGAACAATGAGTTATTGGAAAAGTTGCACTCCAACGTGGAAGAGGTTCGTGCTCGTGGAGGCCTGATGTATGTCTTTGCTGATATCGATGCCAAGTTTGAATCCGATGACACCATGAAGGTAATCCAAGTACCTCATTGCGATGAGTTCATTGCGCCAATCATCTACACCCTGCCACTGCAGCTGTTGTCATACTACGTTGCTCTTATTAAGGGTACCGATGTTGACCAACCACGTAACTTAGCTAAGTCAGTTACTGTTGAATAAGTTTGCTGGTAAAAGCTAACAATATTCTAAAAGAGCGACCATTAGGTCGCTTTTTTAATGGCTTTAATTTGAGTGTTGGTAGCATTGGGGGATCTGCTTACTCTCGGTGGCAGGCTGTTGATCACATTACTATTACCGATGCCATTTAGGCGCTTCATCTTTGAGGGTATGACCTAATCGATCTACCCAGAAATCGATGGCATCCCGCACATCGCTGGTTGAGTCAAAAATTCCTGACAACCTTTTCTCACCAGATTTATTATCGATTGCAGCAAACAGTGGTTTATCACTAATGGCATCACTGACCTTCAACTCAATAGTTGCGGCGCCGACATTAGTGGGCTCGCCAGTAACAACCTCCGATACTGCAGATATACCAATACCAAACGGCAGGATACTGCTGGTTACTGTCAATATCGGGTTAGGAGTTTCAATATTGGTTATCGCTAAACTTATCCTGAAGGTTTTCTCGGTAGGTTGCTTAACAACGGTAAAGCTTTTGGATATACGTCTTTCCAGCTGTTCGATTAAGTAATCAGCTAACGCTTTAACTTCACCGTGGCTAATGTTGTCGTAATTGGCTTCTTTATCGAGCACCAGCCAAACACGATCAATAATGACGTTGTCATAGCTAAGTAGTTTCTGTGTTACCGCTGTTTTGGTTCTGAGATCACGAGTAGCCCAGACTAGATCAACACCGCCTTCAGGTCCCGGCCAAAAGTCTTCATAGCTGTTAAAAGATTGCGGTCGTAAGTTTTGATTTAGGCTGGTACAGCCGCTAAAAAAAATGAGTGTGCTAATCAACAGTAATCGAAACGCCATGAGTCTGCAGTAAGGTTTAAATTTACGTAATTTGTAATTGATTATGAATTAATTGGTGTCTGTTCACAACCGCAATTAATAATAGCCAGAGTATATGGATTGTTGTTTACCTTAGTGTATCGAAGCACCAATGAAAAAAATGCCGTTGCCGCTGATAAGAACGGGGGTGATTGAGGTTCAATTTAGGCGTAGAAAAGTTGTTCGCACGTTTGATACCTATCAAATTGAATGTGAATTCAACGCTTTTGCACAACCTTGACTGATATACTGCGATTTCTGAGCAGTAACTAGGAAGGTTCGTCAGTATGGGCCAGCAACAACACCCTCAAAAAAAGTCGCAAACGATCAAGGTGAAAACCGTAGACGTTGGAGATGTCGACCGTTTTAATCCGCGCAATCGCATCTACGTCCGCAAAACCGATGGGATCTGGACTCAACTGCGTCGTCGCATGGGGTGGGTAATGATGTTGTTGTTTCTTGTATTACCGTGGATTCCTTGGGGTGAGCGGCAAGCAGTGCTGTTTGATCTGGCTGAGCGCAAATTCCATGTGTTTGGGCTTACTATCTGGCCACAAGACCTCATTCTCCTAGCGTTCATCTTAATGATGGCTGCCTTCGGTCTATTCTTTGTTACCACCTTTCTTGGTCGAGTTTGGTGTGGCTACATGTGTCCACAGTCGGTTTGGACTTTTATATTCATTTGGTTCGAAGAGAAGATTGAAGGTGCGCGTAATAAACGCATCAAGATGGATAAAGCTCCATGGAGCTGGGATAAACTGTGGCGTAAAACCGCCAAACATAGTGCATGGATTGGAGTTTCACTACTAACATCATTAACGTTCCTTTCCTATTTCAATAGCACTAGCGATCTCTATATCGATTTCTTTAGCGGTAGCGCGACCTTTACCGTCTACTTCTGGGCTCTGTTCTTTACCGGAGCGACTTACGGAAATGCTGGTTGGATGCGTGAAATCATGTGCTTACACATGTGCCCGTACGCGCGCTTCCAATCGGTAATGTTCGATACCGATACCTTTATTGTTGGCTATAACACCGATCGAGGTGAAACTCGCGGTCCTCGCGGTCGTAAACAAGACCATAAAGCGTTGGGTCTGGGAGACTGTATAGACTGCAACCTTTGTGTTCAGGTGTGCCCTACAGGAATCGACATCCGTAATGGACTGCAATATGAGTGCATTAACTGCGGTGCTTGTATTGATGCTTGTGACGAAGTGATGACTAAGATGCACTACCCTAAGGGGCTGATTAGTTATACCACCGAACGAAATCTAAATGGCGGCAAGAGTAATGTGGCTCGACCTAAGTTGATCGGATACGGCGTTGCCTTTGCGGTGATACTGGCTGCCTTCTTCTATATGTTGGTAAACCTATCGCCACTGCAGTTAGATGTACTGCGAGATCGTAACAGTCTCTATCGAGAGAATGCATCCGGACTGATTGAAAACGTCTACACTTTGAAGTTGATTAATAAGAGTGAACAGCAGCAGATCTTTAACCTATCGCTGCTACAACTTGATGGTCACCAGTGGCAAGGGCCGCAACAAGTAGTAATTAATGGTGGTGAGGTGCTAACGGTACCAATCAGCATCGCTATCGAACCAGGTAGCTTAACTAAACCGGTAGTAACCGTCATATTTAAGCTAACCAATCCAACTACCAATGCGACAGTTGAACAAGAGTCTCGATTCTTTAGCCGTATTTAACCTATATCGGCCAACAAAACTCCATTGTGATTGAATTCCGTTCGGTCAGTGCAATCTTGCCGAAATAGGGGTTGCAGCTGATCTGAATCTCCCTATAATGCGCATCTGTCGACGGGGCACAGCCACTTACCAAGTAAGTCGCTGAGCATTAAATCGACACTCGGAAAAGCCTTTAAAAATAGAGCTTGACGGGGAAATAGGAAAGCGTATTATACGCCTCCTGCTTCGGCAACGAAGCCAAGTTCGCAAGAACTGCTCTTTAACAATTTGTCAGACAATCTGTGTGGGCACTCACGTAGAATTGAGAAATCATCATTTTCTCGATATTTACTGAGTGACTATACGAAATTCAGTATTCATTGAGTGTCTAGCTCTTAGGAGTTGGACAAAAAATCAAATCTTTAATTGAAGAGTTTGATCATGGCTCAGATTGAACGCTGGCGGCAGGCCTAACACATGCAAGTCGAGCGGAAACGATGATGATGAACCTTCGGGGGATTCATTAGGCGTCGAGCGGCGGACGGGTGAGTAATGCTTAGGAATTTGCCCAGTCGAGGGGGACAACAGTTGGAAACGACTGCTAATACCGCATACGCCCTACGGGGGAAAGGAGGGGACGCTTCGGCACCTTCCGCGATTGGATAAGCCTAAGTGAGATTAGCTAGTTGGTGAGGTAAGAGCTCACCAAGGCGACGATCTCTAGCTGGTTTGAGAGGATGATCAGCCACACTGGGACTGAGACACGGCCCAGACTCCTACGGGAGGCAGCAGTGGGGAATATTGCACAATGGGCGAAAGCCTGATGCAGCCATGCCGCGTGTGTGAAGAAGGCCTTCGGGTTGTAAAGCACTTTCAGCGAGGAGGAAAGGTCAACGGTTAATACCCGTTGGCTGTGACGTTACTCGCAGAAGAAGCACCGGCTAACTTCGTGCCAGCAGCCGCGGTAATACGAGGGGTGCAAGCGTTAATCGGAATTACTGGGCGTAAAGCGCATGCAGGTGGTTTGGTCAGTCAGATGTGAAAGCCCCGGGCTCAACCTGGGAACTGCATTTGATACTGCCAAACTAGAGTCCTTGAGAGGGGGGTAGAATTTCGGGTGTAGCGGTGAAATGCGTAGAGATCCGAAGGAATACCAGTGGCGAAGGCGGCCCCCTGGCAAGAGACTGACACTCAGATGCGAAAGCGTGGGGAGCAAACAGGATTAGATACCCTGGTAGTCCACGCCGTAAACGATGTCTATTAGGAGGTTGTTCCCTTGAGGAGTGGCTTCCAAAGCTAACGCATTAAATAGACCGCCTGGGGAGTACGGCCGCAAGGTTAAAACTCAAATGAATTGACGGGGGCCCGCACAAGCGGTGGAGCATGTGGTTTAATTCGATGCAACGCGAAGAACCTTACCTACTCTTGACATCCAGAGAAGCGACCAGAGATGGACGTGTGCCTTCGGGAACTCTGAGACAGGTGCTGCATGGCTGTCGTCAGCTCGTGTTGTGAAATGTTGGGTTAAGTCCCGCAACGAGCGCAACCCTTGTCCTATGTTGCCAGCACGTAATGGTGGGAACTCATGGGAGACTGCCGGTGATAAACCGGAGGAAGGTGGGGACGACGTCAAGTCATCATGGCCCTTACGAGTAGGGCTACACACGTGCTACAATGGTCAGTACAAAGGGTTGCCAACTAGCAATAGTGCGCTAATCCCATAAAGCTGGTCGTAGTCCGGATTGGGGTCTGCAACTCGACCCCATGAAGTCGGAATCGCTAGTAATCGTAGATCAGAATGCTACGGTGAATACGTTCCCGGGCCTTGTACACACCGCCCGTCACACCATGGGAGTGGGCTGCAAAAGAAGTGGGTAGTTTAACCTTTCGGGGAGGACGCTCACCACTTTGTGGTTCATGACTGGGGTGAAGTCGTAACAAGGTAGCCCTAGGGGAACCTGGGGCTGGATCACCTCCTTAAACGACATGATTACTTGTTTTGCGCTGAGTGTTCACACAGATTGTCTGAAATCATTAAGTCTTTGACTTAATGATTTTGGCTCGTTGTTCATTTATGAATGACATGCTCTTTAAAAATTTGGAAAGCTGATAAAATTTTCTCGAGAAACTGTAAGAGTTTCTAAATAAACAATCTTACAAGTGTCTAAAGATATCCGGCGTTACACCTCCTACCCGGAGCGTGTAACTAACGAAAACATTTGGTTGCGGCATATTACTAACAATGACTTGCAAGTTGTTGTCAGTATTGCGAAAGCAAGACCCCTTGGGGTTGTATGGTTAAGTGACTAAGCGTACACGGTGGATGCCTTGGCAGTCAGAGGCGATGAAGGACGTAGTAACTTGCGATAAGCGTAGATTAGGTAGTAACAACCGTTGAGTCTACGATTTCCGAATGGGGAAACCCACTTGCATAAGCAAGTATCATTAACTGAATACATAGGTTAATGAGGCGAACCTGGGGAACTGAAACATCTAAGTACCCAGAGGAAAAGAAATCAACCGAGATCCCCTAGTAGCGGCGAGCGAACGGGGGTTAGCCCTTAAGCATTTTAGAAGTTAGTGGAACAAGCTGGAAAGCTTGGCGATACAGGGTGATAGCCCCGTACACGAAAACGACTTTAGTGTGAAATCGAGTAGGACGGGACACGTGATATCCTGTCTGAATATGGGGGACCATCCTCCAAGGCTAAATACTCCTGACTGACCGATAGTGAACCAGTACCGTGAGGGAAAGGCGAAAAGAACCCCTGTGAGGGGAGTGAAATAGAACCTGAAACCGTGTACGTACAAGCAGTAGGAGCCCACTTGTTGGGTGACTGCGTACCTTTTGTATAATGGGTCAGCGACTTACATTCTGTAGCGAGGTTAACCGAATAGGGGAGCCGTAGCGAAAGCGAGTCTTAACTGGGCGTCGTAGTTGCAGGGTGTAGACCCGAAACCCGGTGATCTAGCCATGGGCAGGTTGAAGGTGCCGTAACAGGTACTGGAGGACCGAACTCACTAATGTTGCAAAATTAGGAGATGACCTGTGGTTAGGGGTGAAAGGCCAATCAAACCGGGAGATAGCTGGTTCTCCTCGAAAGCTATTTAGGTAGCGCCTCGTGTCTTACCATTGGGGGTAGAGCACTGTTTGGACTAGGGGGTCATCCCGACTTACCAACTCCATGCAAACTCCGAATACCAATGAGTACAATCACGGGAGACACACGGCGGGTGCTAACGTCCGTCGTGGAGAGGGAAACAACCCAGATCGCCAGCTAAGGTCCCAAAGTACTAGCTAAGTGGGAAACGATGTGGAAAGGCTTAGACAGCCAGGATGTTGGCTTAGAAGCAGCCATCATTTAAAGAAAGCGTAATAGCTCACTGGTCGAGTCGGTCTGCGCGGAAGATGTAACGGGGCTAAGCTAGTCACCGAAGCTGCGAATGCTTATTTATAAGCATGGTAGAGGAGCGTTCTGTAAGCCGTTGAAGGTGGATTGAGAAGTCTGCTGGAGGTATCAGAAGTGCGAATGCTGACATGAGTAACGTTAAAGGGAGTGAAAAACTCCCTCGCCGGAAGACCAAGGGTTCCTGTCCAACGTTAATCGGGGCAGGGTGAGTCGACCCCTAAGGCGAGGCCGAAAGGCGTAGTCGATGGGAAACGGGTTAATATTCCCGTACCGCTAATTACTGCGATGGAGAGACGGAGAAGGCTAGGCTAGCGCGGCGATGGTTGTCCGCGTTTAAGGTAGTAGGCTGTTCACTTAGGCAAATCCGGGTGAACATTAGGCTGAGAGCCGATGACGAGGTGCTACGGCACTGAAGTAGTTGATGCCATGCTTCCAGGAAAATCTTCTAAGCTTCAGGTAATTAGAGATCGTACCCCAAACCAACACTGGTGGTCAGGTAGAGAATACCAAGGCGCTTGAGAGAACTCGGGTGAAGGAACTAGGCAAAATGGTACCGTAACTTCGGGAGAAGGTACGCCGCTGACGGTGATGGGACTTGCTCCCTAAGCTATTGGCGGTCGCAGATACCAGGTGGCTGCAACTGTTTATCAAAAACACAGCACTGTGCAAACTCGTAAGAGGACGTATACGGTGTGACGCCTGCCCGGTGCCGGAAGGTTAATTGATGGGGTTAGACTTCGGTCGAAGCTCTTGATCGAAGCCCCGGTAAACGGCGGCCGTAACTATAACGGTCCTAAGGTAGCGAAATTCCTTGTCGGGTAAGTTCCGACCTGCACGAATGGCGTAATGATGGCCACGCTGTCTCCACCCGAGACTCAGTGAAATTGAAATCGCAGTGAAGATGCTGTGTACCCGCGGCTAGACGGAAAGACCCCGTGAACCTTTACTACAGCTTGGCACTGAACATTGAACCTACATGTGTAGGATAGGTGGGAGACTATGAAACTTTGACGCTAGTTGAAGTGGAGTCAATCTTGAAATACCACCCTTGTACGTTTGATGTTCTAACGTAGGTCCCTTATCGGGATTGCGGACAGTGCCTGGTGGGTAGTTTGACTGGGGCGGTCTCCTCCCAAAGAGTAACGGAGGAGCACGAAGGTTGGCTAATCACGGTTGGACATCGTGAGGTTAGTGCAAAGGCAGAAGCCAGCTTAACTGCGAGACAGACACGTCGAGCAGGTACGAAAGTAGGTCTTAGTGATCCGGTGGTTCTGAATGGAAGGGCCATCGCTCAACGGATAAAAGGTACTCCGGGGATAACAGGCTGATACCGCCCAAGAGTTCATATCGACGGCGGTGTTTGGCACCTCGATGTCGGCTCATCACATCCTGGGGCTGAAGTCGGTCCCAAGGGTATGGCTGTTCGCCATTTAAAGTGGTACGCGAGCTGGGTTCAGAACGTCGTGAGACAGTTCGGTCCCTATCTGCCGTGGGCGTTTGAGAATTGAGAGGGGCTGCTCCTAGTACGAGAGGACCGGAGTGGACGAACCTCTGGTGTTCCGGTTGTATCGCCAGATGCATTGCCGGGTAGCTAAGTTCGGAATCGATAACCGCTGAAAGCATCTAAGCGGGAAGCGAGCCTCGAGATGAGTTCTCACTGGAACTATAAGTTCCCTAAAGGGCCGTCGAAGACTACGACGTTGATAGGCAGGGTGTGTAAGCGTTGTGAGGCGTTGAGCTAACCTGTACTAATGACCCGTGAGGCTTAACCATACAACACCCAAGTGGTTTTGCGGATATCGCAGAGCTTGTGAGATTGTAGAGAAAGTCAGCTTACCAAATTTACGTTTTTTGTCTGATGACAATAGCGCTGTGGCCCCACCTGATCCCATGCCGAACTCAGTAGTGAAACGCAGTTGCGCCGATGGTAGTGTGGGAGTTCCCATGTGAGAGTAGGTCATCGTCAGACTCCAATTTAAGTTACGGCTCCTAGAGCGGTAGCGATGTTGCAATACATCACCCAGTTTTGTCTGGTGACAATAGCGCTGTGGCCCCACCTGATCCCATGCCGAACTCAGTAGTGAAACGCAGTTGCGCCGATGGTAGTGTGGGAGTTCCCATGTGAGAGTAGGTCATCGCCAGACTCGAATTTAGATTAAGCCCGTTCCGAAAGGAACGGGCTTTTTCGTGCTCGTTCAAAATATATGTTAATATTATTGCTATTAAATTGATTGTTCTAAATTAGATTGTTGCTATTGGCTCCTGCTATTTATTGTTAATTAAACCCGTTATTTAATAATGTCGTGATATAAGGCTGTAGTGTTATTTTTTTGCTTGAATAGTGAGCGTCTCATTTGATTGTTGCGGCCAATATTTCTACTAATAAAATCAACGCTTCTCACCTAATGTATATTGAACGAAACAATGGCAGTGAGAATATTTGAATTATTAGCTAACGGGCCACTTTCATATCTAGCAGTAGTAACGTTGGGGTATCGAAGTTTTAGTTTGATTTATGATTTCAGCAGATAGTGACTTTGAATTGCGCGCAAGATCTTTGGTTTGTAACTGCTTACTTACTGTACATCATCTATTTTTACTGTGATTGTTTTTTAATTACTACTACTTACTCTCGCCAGCTGATGCACCGCTAGTGAAGTTATTTATAGCCTTTCAAACACATATTTCATTTATTATTGCTGTAATAAACTACATTCAGCTCATAAATCATCCGCTTGAAAGCTTTATTTAAATAAGCGCTTGCGGCAGCAAAGAATCTCCCTATAATGCGCATCTGTCGACGGGGCACAGTCACTTACCAAGTAAGCTGCTGAGCATTAAATCGACACTCGGAAAAGCCTTTAAAAATAGAGCTTGACGGGGAAATAGGAAAGCGTATTATACGCCTCCTGCTTCGGCAACGAAGCCAAGTTCGCAAGAACTGCTCTTTAACAATTTGTCAGACAATCTGTGTGGGCACTCACGTAGAATTGAGAAATCATCATTTTCTCGATATTTACTGAGTGACTATACGAAATTCAGTATTCATTGAGTGTCTAGCTCTTAGGAGTTGGACAAAAAATCAAATCTTTAATTGAAGAGTTTGATCATGGCTCAGATTGAACGCTGGCGGCAGGCCTAACACATGCAAGTCGAGCGGAAACGATGATGATGAACCTTCGGGGGATTCATTAGGCGTCGAGCGGCGGACGGGTGAGTAATGCTTAGGAATTTGCCTAGTCGAGGGGGACAACAGTTGGAAACGACTGCTAATACCGCATACGCCCTACGGGGGAAAGGAGGGGACGCTTCGGCACCTTCCGCGATTGGATAAGCCTAAGTGAGATTAGCTAGTTGGTGAGGTAAGAGCTCACCAAGGCGACGATCTCTAGCTGGTTTGAGAGGATGATCAGCCACACTGGGACTGAGACACGGCCCAGACTCCTACGGGAGGCAGCAGTGGGGAATATTGCACAATGGGCGAAAGCCTGATGCAGCCATGCCGCGTGTGTGAAGAAGGCCTTCGGGTTGTAAAGCACTTTCAGCGAGGAGGAAAGGTCAACGGTTAATACCCGTTGGCTGTGACGTTACTCGCAGAAGAAGCACCGGCTAACTTCGTGCCAGCAGCCGCGGTAATACGAGGGGTGCAAGCGTTAATCGGAATTACTGGGCGTAAAGCGCATGCAGGTGGTTTGGTCAGTCAGATGTGAAAGCCCCGGGCTCAACCTGGGAACTGCATTTGATACTGCCAAACTAGAGTCCTTGAGAGGGGGGTAGAATTTCGGGTGTAGCGGTGAAATGCGTAGAGATCCGAAGGAATACCAGTGGCGAAGGCGGCCCCCTGGCAAGAGACTGACACTCAGATGCGAAAGCGTGGGGAGCAAACAGGATTAGATACCCTGGTAGTCCACGCCGTAAACGATGTCTATTAGGAGGTTGTTCCCTTGAGGAGTGGCTTCCAAAGCTAACGCATTAAATAGACCGCCTGGGGAGTACGGCCGCAAGGTTAAAACTCAAATGAATTGACGGGGGCCCGCACAAGCGGTGGAGCATGTGGTTTAATTCGATGCAACGCGAAGAACCTTACCTACTCTTGACATCCAGAGAAGCGACCAGAGATGGACGTGTGCCTTCGGGAACTCTGAGACAGGTGCTGCATGGCTGTCGTCAGCTCGTGTTGTGAAATGTTGGGTTAAGTCCCGCAACGAGCGCAACCCTTGTCCTATGTTGCCAGCACGTAATGGTGGGAACTCATGGGAGACTGCCGGTGATAAACCGGAGGAAGGTGGGGACGACGTCAAGTCATCATGGCCCTTACGAGTAGGGCTACACACGTGCTACAATGGTCAGTACAAAGGGTTGCCAACTAGCAATAGTGCGCTAATCCCATAAAGCTGGTCGTAGTCCGGATTGGGGTCTGCAACTCGACCCCATGAAGTCGGAATCGCTAGTAATCGTAGATCAGAATGCTACGGTGAATACGTTCCCGGGCCTTGTACACACCGCCCGTCACACCATGGGAGTGGGCTGCAAAAGAAGTGGGTAGTTTAACCTTTCGGGGAGGACGCTCACCACTTTGTGGTTCATGACTGGGGTGAAGTCGTAACAAGGTAGCCCTAGGGGAACCTGGGGCTGGATCACCTCCTTAAACGACATGATTACTTGTTTTGCGCTGAGTGTTCACACAGATTGTCTGAAATCATTAAGTCTTTGACTTAATGATTTTGGCTCGTTGTTCATTTATGAATGACATGCTCTTTAAAAATTTGGAAAGCTGATAAAATTTTCTCGAGAAACTGTAAGAGTTTCTAAATAAACAATCTTACAAGTGTCTAAAGATATCCGGCGTTACACCTCCTACCCGGAGCGTGTAACTAACGAAAACATTTGGTTGCGGCATATTACTAACAATGACTTGCAAGTTGTTGTCAGTATTGCGAAAGCAAGACCCCTTGGGGTTGTATGGTTAAGTGACTAAGCGTACACGGTGGATGCCTTGGCAGTCAGAGGCGATGAAGGACGTAGTAACTTGCGATAAGCGTAGATTAGGTAGTAACAACCGTTGAGTCTACGATTTCCGAATGGGGAAACCCACTTGCATAAGCAAGTATCATTAACTGAATACATAGGTTAATGAGGCGAACCTGGGGAACTGAAACATCTAAGTACCCAGAGGAAAAGAAATCAACCGAGATCCCCCTAGTAGCGGCGAGCGAACGGGGGTTAGCCCTTAAGCATTTTAGAAGTTAGTGGAACAAGCTGGAAAGCTTGGCGATACAGGGTGATAGCCCCGTACACGAAAACGACTTTAGTGTGAAATCGAGTAGGACGGGACACGTGATATCCTGTCTGAATATGGGGGGACCATCCTCCAAGGCTAAATACTCCTGACTGACCGATAGTGAACCAGTACCGTGAGGGAAAGGCGAAAAGAACCCCTGTGAGGGGAGTGAAATAGAACCTGAAACCGTGTACGTACAAGCAGTAGGAGCCCACTTGTTGGGTGACTGCGTACCTTTTGTATAATGGGTCAGCGACTTACATTCTGTAGCGAGGTTAACCGAATAGGGGAGCCGTAGCGAAAGCGAGTCTTAACTGGGCGTCGTAGTTGCAGGGTGTAGACCCGAAACCCGGTGATCTAGCCATGGGCAGGTTGAAGGTGCCGTAACAGGTACTGGAGGACCGAACTCACTAATGTTGCAAAATTAGGAGATGACCTGTGGTTAGGGGTGAAAGGCCAATCAAACCGGGAGATAGCTGGTTCTCCTCGAAAGCTATTTAGGTAGCGCCTCGTGTCTTACCATTGGGGGTAGAGCACTGTTTGGACTAGGGGGTCATCCCGACTTACCAACTCCATGCAAACTCCGAATACCAATGAGTACAATCACGGGAGACACACGGCGGGTGCTAACGTCCGTCGTGGAGAGGGAAACAACCCAGATCGCCAGCTAAGGTCCCAAAGTACTAGCTAAGTGGGAAACGATGTGGAAAGGCTTAGACAGCCAGGATGTTGGCTTAGAAGCAGCCATCATTTAAAGAAAGCGTAATAGCTCACTGGTCGAGTCGGTCTGCGCGGAAGATGTAACGGGGCTAAGCTAGTCACCGAAGCTGCGAATGCTTATTTATAAGCATGGTAGAGGAGCGTTCTGTAAGCCGTTGAAGGTGGATTGAGAAGTCTGCTGGAGGTATCAGAAGTGCGAATGCTGACATGAGTAACGTTAAAGGGAGTGAAAAACTCCCTCGCCGGAAGACCAAGGGTTCCTGTCCAACGTTAATCGGGGCAGGGTGAGTCGACCCCTAAGGCGAGGCCGAAAGGCGTAGTCGATGGGAAACGGGTTAATATTCCCGTACCGCTAATTACTGCGATGGAGAGACGGAGAAGGCTAGGCTAGCGCGGCGATGGTTGTCCGCGTTTAAGGTAGTAGGCTGTTCACTTAGGCAAATCCGGGTGAACATTAGGCTGAGAGCCGATGACGAGGTGCTACGGCACTGAAGTAGTTGATGCCATGCTTCCAGGAAAATCTTCTAAGCTTCAGGTAATTAGAGATCGTACCCCAAACCAACACTGGTGGTCAGGTAGAGAATACCAAGGCGCTTGAGAGAACTCGGGTGAAGGAACTAGGCAAAATGGTACCGTAACTTCGGGAGAAGGTACGCCGCTGACGGTGATGGGACTTGCTCCCTAAGCTATTGGCGGTCGCAGATACCAGGTGGCTGCAACTGTTTATCAAAAACACAGCACTGTGCAAACTCGTAAGAGGACGTATACGGTGTGACGCCTGCCCGGTGCCGGAAGGTTAATTGATGGGGTTAGACTTCGGTCGAAGCTCTTGATCGAAGCCCCGGTAAACGGCGGCCGTAACTATAACGGTCCTAAGGTAGCGAAATTCCTTGTCGGGTAAGTTCCGACCTGCACGAATGGCGTAATGATGGCCACGCTGTCTCCACCCGAGACTCAGTGAAATTGAAATCGCAGTGAAGATGCTGTGTACCCGCGGCTAGACGGAAAGACCCCGTGAACCTTTACTACAGCTTGGCACTGAACATTGAACCTACATGTGTAGGATAGGTGGGAGACTATGAAACTTTGACGCTAGTTGAAGTGGAGTCAATCTTGAAATACCACCCTTGTACGTTTGATGTTCTAACGTAGGTCCCTTATCGGGATTGCGGACAGTGCCTGGTGGGTAGTTTGACTGGGGCGGTCTCCTCCCAAAGAGTAACGGAGGAGCACGAAGGTTGGCTAATCACGGTTGGACATCGTGAGGTTAGTGCAAAGGCAGAAGCCAGCTTAACTGCGAGACAGACACGTCGAGCAGGTACGAAAGTAGGTCTTAGTGATCCGGTGGTTCTGAATGGAAGGGCCATCGCTCAACGGATAAAAGGTACTCCGGGGATAACAGGCTGATACCGCCCAAGAGTTCATATCGACGGCGGTGTTTGGCACCTCGATGTCGGCTCATCACATCCTGGGGCTGAAGTCGGTCCCAAGGGTATGGCTGTTCGCCATTTAAAGTGGTACGCGAGCTGGGTTCAGAACGTCGTGAGACAGTTCGGTCCCTATCTGCCGTGGGCGTTTGAGAATTGAGAGGGGCTGCTCCTAGTACGAGAGGACCGGAGTGGACGAACCTCTGGTGTTCCGGTTGTATCGCCAGATGCATTGCCGGGTAGCTAAGTTCGGAATCGATAACCGCTGAAAGCATCTAAGCGGGAAGCGAGCCTCGAGATGAGTTCTCACTGGAACTATAAGTTCCCTAAAGGGCCGTCGAAGACTACGACGTTGATAGGCAGGGTGTGTAAGCGTTGTGAGGCGTTGAGCTAACCTGTACTAATGACCCGTGAGGCTTAACCATACAACACCCAAGTGGTTTTGCGGATATCGCAGAGCTTGTGAGATTGTAGAGAAAGTCAGCTTACCAAATTTATGTTTTTTGTCTGATGACAATAGCGCTGTGGCCCCACCTGATCCCATGCCGAACTCAGTAGTGAAACGCAGTTGCGCCGATGGTAGTGTGGGAGTTCCCATGTGAGAGTAGGTCATCGTCAGACACTTATTTAGAGAAAGCCCGTTCCGAAAGGAACGGGCTTTTTCGTATCTGCACCAAAATGATTGAAGCTGCCACGACATGAGGCAGACTGCAGTTAGCTCAAAGCCCGCCCCGAAAGGAGCGGGCTTTTTCGTATCTGCGCCAAAATAGTTGAGGCCGCCACGACATCAGCTAGGCTACAGTTAGCTCGAAGCCCGCGCCGAAAGGGGCGGGCTTCTTCGTGTTTTGATACTTGCTCAAGCGGTTACTTAAACTGCGAACACTCTTTGGCATAAGCCTTTAGATGAGCATAAAGTCACATATCAACAGTGTCTATTTTTCTTAAGTCGGACTTGTCCTAATTTGTTGTTGGCTGCTTTCAATGCTATTTGCTGATTTCGTGAACTGTGGCGTTACTATTTGGCAGCAACAGTGCTGATCTGCTCTGTTTTCGCTGATATTCATGTTATAAAGCGAACGCTTGTACGCTCAATCTTAACAAACCCTCAGGAGTTAGTGTGAAAACACCATTAGAGCAGTTTCATCTGGTGACCTTGTTGCGTCAACGGATGCAGGAGATGCCCGATGCCCCAGCGTTGCGTTATCAATCTGATAACCAGTGGCAAGATATTAGCTGGCAGCAGTTCGGTCTATTTGCTGATGGGATCTCACGTGCACTGTTAGCGTTAGGACTTGAGGTACAAGACAAGATCGCGATCTTTGCACAGAATAGCCCTCAATGGACCATTGCCGATATCGCTGCGGCACAAATTCGTGCGGTCAGTGCGCCAATTTACCCAACCAATACCACTGAACAGAGTGCGTACATTATCAATGACTCTGGGGCTAAAGTACTTTTTGTTGCAGGGCAAGAGCAATATCAAAAAGCGCTAGCTATTGTCGCTGATTGTCCGCAGCTACAACACATCGTGTTGATGGATAAAGAGTTAGCGAAGGTAGACTGTGCTATCGCAATTCACGGTTGGCAGGAGTTGTTGGATGGTGATCACCACCATCTCCAAGCTGGCTTGGACGCTCGTATTGATGACGTGCACCTTGATGATCTGTTTACCCTTATCTACACCTCAGGTACTACAGGTGAACCCAAAGGGGTAATGCTGGACTCGCGTAACTTTGCCAGCGCTATTCGTCAGCACTGCGAGTTTATTCCGTTCCATAAAGGTGATGTTTCACTAGCGTTCCTACCTCTGTCTCATGTCTTTGAACGTGCATGGACGGTATATGCACTAAGCCAAGGTGGAACCAATGCATATTTGCTTAACCCTGGTGATGTTCAAGGCGCATTAACTGAGGTTCGGCCTCATGCGATGGCTGCAGTACCGCGTCTGTATGAGAAGATCTACTCGGCGGTAATGGATAAGGTCAATCAAGCACCTAAATCACGACAACGTCTGTTTCATTGGGCATTACAGCAGGGCTTAAATCACTTCCTCAAGGATCAAGGCGAGATGCGCTTTGGTCCGTGGCGAACACTTAAGTGGATATTGGCTGACCGACTGGTGTTGTCGAAGATCCGCAATAACTTAGGTGGGCGGTTAAATATGATGCCCTGTGGCGGTGCGGCATTGGATCCTCAGGTTGACCGCTTCTTCCAATCGGTTGGCTTGACTGTAATCTGTGGTTACGGCATGACCGAAACTACTGCGACGATCTCTGCCAGTCGTCCGGGTAATATTGGTATCGGTGCCAACGGTACCCCATTAGCAGATGTCGAAGTTAGAATAAGCGATAACGATGAGATTCAGGTTCGTGGTGATACGGTCATGCGGGGTTATTACAATCGTCCCGACGCTGATGCTGAAGCTTTTACTGAAGATGGTTGGTTACGAACCGGTGATTGCGGTCGTTTAGACGAGCGTGGTCGGTTGGTGATTACCGATCGCATCAAAGAGCTAATGAAAACCTCGAACGGCAAGTATATTGCGCCGCAGCGAGTTGAAGGCATGGTTGCCCGTGAGCCGATGGTAGAGCAAGTAGCTATTATTGCTGACGCTCGTAACTACGTTTCCGCATTGATTGTGCCTGCCTTTGAGGCGTTGGAGCACTGGGCTAAAGAACGTAACATCACCTACAAAGATAAGTTAGAGCTGCTCGAAAATAGTAAGGTTATCGCACTGTTTGAGGAACGCCTTAAAGAGGTTCAACACGAACTGGCTAAATTCGAGCAGGTTAAGAAATTTACCCTGATGAACCGTGAGTTTTCAATGAAGCTTGGTGAAATCACACCGACGATGAAACTACGCCGGAAAGTGATCAATCAGCGTTTTGCTGCTGAGATTGAACAGATGTATAAGAAGGTCGTTCGACCAGAGTAATCTTCACATCTAACTAAAAGGCTCCCAAGTGGAGCCTTTTTTGATGTAGCTTGAACAACATATCGACATATAAGGTAAGGACGGCTTGATGTTCGAGTTACAGCTAACCCCGCGATTCATGGAAACCGATGCGTTGGGGCACATCAACAACACGGTGATACCAGTGTGGTTTGAAGAGGGGCGGACGCCGATCTTTGAGCTGTTTGTTCCTACGCTTGATCTAAAACGTTGGAACCTTATTTTGGCTAAGATCAGCGTCGATTTTGTGGCTCAGATTTATTACGGCTCACCGGTCTTGATACAAACCAGCATCAGTAAGATCGGAAACAGTTCATTTGAGGTTGCCCAGCAGGTGGTGCAAGACGATAAGGTCGTTGCTCAAGGTTTGGCGGTAATGGTGCACTTCGACTACGAGCATCAACGTGCAGCGCCAATACCTACAGATATTCGCACTAAGATGACAGAACACCTGCAACTGGCATAAATCTGAAACAAATAAGGGCGCCACTAATGGGCGCCCCTGTTGTAACGATTAATCGGTTACAGTTTGATGGTATCGAAGCTGTTGTGAACGCTGTGCTTACCGGTAAACAGACCATCCTTACGAACCATTTGTAAGGTTTGGATACCGGCTTCAGCGGCGGCATTAAGCTCTTCTAGGTCATCAGATACAAACAACACCTGACGTGGCCATAACGAGATGGTATTGAGAATGTTCTTGTAGGCTTGTACGGTTTTTTTCTGACCTAAGTTAGTGTCAAAGTGACCGTAAAACAGGTTGCTGAGATCACCTTGCTCGCTGTAACGGAACAGCAGTTCCTGTGCGTCTGCTGAGCTAGATGAATAGCTGTAAAGGCGTTTACCCTGTTGCTGCCACTGTTGCAGTGCCGTTGCGGCATCCGCAAAGATATGCCCCTGATAGTCACCCTTCAGGTAACCTTGCTGCCAGATCAGTCCTTGCAAGGTTTTAAGTGGCGTCGCTTTGTTATCGTGCTCAATCCACTCTAACAGCAACGATGTGATTTGCGCTAAATCGGCGTTGTTTTGGTTGCTGATCCGACGCACGTCTTGCAGTAATGCGGCAACAGTAAAATCGTTATGATGCTCTTGCAAAAAAGTAGGTAAGGCCTCGGCAGAGTATTGAAACAACACCTCCTTGATGAAGGAAAAATCGGTAGTCGTACCGGCGGTGTCGACAATAATTGCTTGAATTCCCATGTGTTACTTCCTAGTTGGCGCAGTAAAGACTAAATAGCTGAAACAACACTGTTAACGGTAATGTGCTGCCATATGCTGCTCTGATCGATCGTCGACGTGTCAGTGTTACCTACCATCGAAGCGCGATAATCAGTAGTGATTATGCTGCAATTGTAAGTTGAATGTGACAGTTGGAAAACCCCTATTTGATTTAACTGATTAATATCAATCGAAAACGGTTCATCGCTATCTTTTTGCTGGTGAATTTGTATTCTGATTTGAGCATTTTGTTTCTAAGGGTGGGGTGGGGATGGTATTGCAACAGCAGTTTAGCCAATGGTTAACCGGTCTTGGTATACCTGTTAGTGCCGACGGGCCATTGTTAGCATTACTATTGGTTTCGGTATTGATGGTTGTTGCTTGGCTCTCACAGCGAATCAGTTTGGCGATAGCCAGCGGTCTAATGACCAAGTTAAGTCTTCGACTCACAGGACCATGGCAGCGTGGGCTCAAAAAGTATCGTGTTCTACATAAAGCTGCTCGGTTGGTGCCTGTCGTGGTGTTTGGTTGGGGGCTACCGTTAACTGCGCAGCCGTGGCCATGGTTGCACCAGCAAACCGACAAGCTGCTGCAGCTATGGTTGTTAGTGGTTGTAGCCATGTTACTGTTTTCTGTATTGGACACCGCTTTTGATGCCTTAGTTAATCACAGTTTAAGCCGGCGTTTACCACTGCAAAGCATGGTGCAGCTGAGCAAACTGTTTCTGGTGTTGATCTGCCTTATTTTAGCACTGTCAGCGTTAATGGGGCGGTCGCCTCTATATCTATTGTCTGGTCTTGGTGTTGCTACTGGTCTGTTATTACTGATCTTTAGAGACACTATTCTCGGCTTTGTGGCTGGGATTCAACTCTCCATCAATGGCATGGTTAGCCGTGGTGATTGGGTTCAGATCGATCAGTTTGGTGCCGACGGTGATGTTATAGAGGTGAGCCTAACTACGGTTAAGGTACAGAACTGGGATAAAACCATCACTATGGTGCCGGCCTATGCGATGGTTTCCAATGCGTTTCGTAACTGGCGCGGTATGTCAGAAAGCGGCGGGCGCCGCATAAAAAGGTCATTACTGCTCGACCAACACTCGGTGGCATTTGTTGATGAAAAACTGTTAGTTCGGTTAGCAGAGATAAACCTATTAAAGCCCTACTTAGATTCAAAACATGTCGAGCTTGACCTAGCCAATGCGGCGCTGCCAAACCCACAGCAGCTAACCAATGGTCGCCGGTTAACAAATATCGGCTGTCTGCGCGCTTATCTGGTGGCTTATCTGAAACACCACCCTATGGTGCATCAACAATTGACGTTATTGGTACGTCAGTTAGCACCTTCGGCAGAGGGGCTACCTATTGAGATCTACTGCTTTAGTAACGACACCCGTTGGGAACAATATGAAGATCTGCAGGCAGATATATTCGATCACGCCTTGGCGATTTTACCGCAGTTCGAGCTACGCACTATGCAACAACCCACAGGGGCAGATATGCGTCAGCTAACTCGCGCCAATGTTGCAGTGGATTAAAGGGAAGCACTAGCCATCTGCACTGATGGCTAGTGCCCACTGATCAGTGGGCGTGTTCGCCTTCGTGCAGGTGCAGTTGATGTTCTTCAACATGCCCACTTGGATCGTCGTGATCATGATGACTGTGTCCAAAGAACAGCATCATTGAAGATAAAAATAGCACCCCAATGGCGGCACCAATGTAGTGGCCGGAACTTAATTTAGAGCGCTGACTGTGACTATGGTCGTGTTCACCATCGTGGTGATGTTCATGAGGACGATGGAGCAGCACATGCATTATTGAACCAGTTACAAAGGCTTGCAGCCAGACTAATTGGTCTGCAGCAAATAGGTGGTGTAATTCATCGCCAGCGAGGAAGCCAATTACCGTTAGCACCATCATCATCAATAGCACGGTTGCAGCAACCATGCGGCCAAAGGCAGGGCGCAGTAGCCACCAAATCGCTAACCCCGCCGGCAAGCGATGGAGGACAACCCCGAGCGCCAACATGCCATTGGTTTCTTCTTGTGCTAGGGCGACAGCACTGCCATCGGTGATGGTGTGGATCAGCAGTCCGACTAGACCCAATACCAAGGTGATGTTATGGGTGTAGTTGGATACCTTGCTAAATAGTTTTTCTGCGATTGAAGGGCCGGCTATCCCCAATAATACAAAGGGTATTATCGACCAACCCGCCTGTTGCCACAGATGCGGCAAGATATCGAACAGCACCAAGCCGCTTAATGCCACCAGCACAAATGCGCTGATCCCATTTAGGAACCGAGTGTGTTGACGTAGACCGTGATAGAGCAATGGTCCGAAGGCTAAAACCAACAGGCTGGCGATTAAGTAATGCATAGAGTTATAGGTAATTTCTCGGGTCTAGTCGGTACTCTTCCGGTTTCACCGCTCGTACAATTTTCTCGTTAGTACCAGCGAGGGCAAGGTCGAGCTCTTCATTCATTACGTGTGTATTACTGCGAGTGCTGTAGATAACTTTCACGATTGGCAGTAATGGTGTCGTGGTTGCATCGATAACGATTGCGATCATGCCGTTGGATAGTTCAACAAAGCTTCCTGGAGGGTATACCCCAACGCAGTTAATGAACTGATGCAACAACGCCTCATCGAGCTGATTTGGGGTCATATTGCGTAGGATTTTCATCGCTTGTGGCCCCGTCATGCCATCTCGGTAAACACGGTCTGCAGTCAGGGCGTCGTAGATGTCACAGATGGCAATCATTCTGCCGTACTTACTGATCTGATTGCCTGACAGACCAGCAGGATAACCACTACCGTCTATCTTCTCGTGGTGCTGAGCGGCTACATCAAGGCTGATTTGATTAAGACCTGGGGTGGCTTTCATGATGTCACGGCTGTAGGCCGCGTGAGAGCGCATAATAATAAACTCGGGCTCAGACAGTTTTCCCGGCTTGTTGAGGATCTTTTCCGGTACCTTGATCTTGCCTATATCGTGCAGCAGTGAACCAACACAAAGGTGGTGCAGTTCTTGACCACTAAAGCCGAGCTGACGACCAAACATCACCATCAAAATCGCGACGCCGATGGAGTGTTCTAGTAGGTAGTCGTCTTTTTGTTTGATCAGTCTTAAGCAGCTAAGTGCGCTTGGATTGCGAAACACACTTTCAATGAATTCATCCGCTGTAGCACCAACTTCATCCAGGTTGATGGCATCACCTTTAAATAGGCTCTCCATCGTCTGTTGTTGTAACTTACGTGCTTGTCGATAAAGCTTACGAGCTTGAGGAAGCTCTTCGAATGTTTTTTTCCGTACCGTAACTTTTTTGGCCTTGACCTTGGCGGCCATATTCAACGTTGGATTGATGGTTGATTGGCTCAAATCAACAACTACCGACATAACACCTCGTTGCTGCATCACACGCAAAATACGTGGATCTTTAATGAGACCTTTTTGCCGGATCCCAAGCTCATCATGGCCGGGTATATCGGTGATATACATGCCGATGGTCACTTGGTGAAGTGGGACGGTTTTAATCATTGAATTGCAGATATCACTAGAAAGAGTAACACCACCGTATAATCGCGCATTTCTGCATAAGAACCAATCAAAAATGGCATAAGGGCAACGGTAAATTGGTGTTTTTTTCTTGTTCGTTCAGCTTTTCGCCACTCATTACCCTACCCCCTTAATCTTGTATAACAGGGATGTAGTGCTGGTTATCTCGATTTACGTTGAATCAGGTTAAGAATGGCTTGAGTTCTCTACCCTTACTGATAGTGTGTCGCCCAATTCTTACCGAATAAATATACCCAGATTATTCAGACACTGAATTAGTGGAAATAATCGAAGGTTTAATCGAACAATTGGTAGCTAACTACGCTACACCATTAACCTTGTGGGTGAGTTTATTGTCATCCACACTAGCTATAAGTGAAGGAATAGAATGGAAACGTTATCTGCGGCAGTAATGCTGTTTTTGATTATGGATCCGCTAGGCAACCTGCCTATTTTTATGTCGGTATTGCGTCATGTTGAGCCGAAACGTCGACGTAACGTGTTGATCCGAGAGTTAATTGTCGCCTTGGTTATCATGTTCCTGTTTTTGTTCACTGGCGAAGCGATTCTTAGCTTCTTGAACCTGCGTGCAGAAAGCGTGTCTATTGCCGGTGGCATCATTCTGTTCTTAATTGCGATTAAGATGATCTTCCCAACGGAAGGTGGGGTGTTGGGACATGACGGCGGGCAAGAGCCATTTGTGGTACCACTGGCTATTCCGTTAATCGCTGGTCCATCGGTATTGGCGGCGTTATTGCTGCTGGCTCATACGGATCCAACTCGCATGACAGATTGGTCATTTGCACTGTTTGGAGCGTGGGCAGCCAGTTCAGCCATCTTGTTGTTCTCTGGCGTATTCCACCGCATCTTGGGTGAGCGCGGCTTGATTGCAATTGAACGATTGATGGGGATGGTGCTGGTTATGATCTCAGTACAGATGTTCCTTGATGGCGTCGCTGAATATCTCAAGTAACGAGCGTTAGCCTGTTACAACAAAGCCGTCCATTGGGCGGCTTTGTTGATCTTAGCGTGGCATAACTGGCACAAACTAGCTGTCTTGTGGCTCAGCGTAACGCCAGCTAAGTATGGCGAAAACGCCAAACAGCAATATATCTTGATAGATAAGCCAGGTGAGCGGTTTTTTCTGCCGTACCCGAAAACCTGCACAACAAGCGATGTGGCCAACAATGGTTAACTGCAACAACAGTTGAAGCAGCTGTTCATAGGGATCCGGCCAAGGCCAGATTAAGTTTGCCAGTAGCAGAAACCATACTACCGCCATCGAAGTTTTAGCTAGGTATAACAACGTATTCATACCAGTCCTATTGAGTATTTGGGCTTTTAGTGCGCCGGGGAATTGTATCAAACAAGAGATTGAGTTTGCTGCTATTAGCTCTAGCTGCAAACTCGATAGCACGTTCTCAAACGATTAAAACGTCTAGTAATTAGTTATCGATCGGATTGGTATCGTTAACCTCTTCGGTAGAGGCGACTGAGTACTTGGCCACTCTTTTTCTCACGATGCAGTAGCCAGGTTGACGGCACTTCAAGCTGTGCCAACTCCGCTTCCGATTCGACGTAGATCCAGCATTGCTCCGCAAGGTAGCCGTTAGCTTCTAGGGCGGCAATGGATCTATCGTATAGGTCTTGGCGAAACGGCGGATCAAGAAAAACCACATCAAACGACTGTGAAGCGCTCTTAGCGAGGTAACTGAGCGAGTCGCCATGGATCACCTCGGCGTGATCTACGTTGAGATCGGCCAGGTTCTTCTGTAACTGTCTGGCTGCGTCTTTGTTGAGCTCCAACAAGGTGGCATGACTGGCATAACGTGATAATGCTTCAAGCCCAAGCGCACCACTGCCGCTAAAGCAATCGAGGATACGGGCGCCATCGATATCGTTCATTAACCAGTTAAACAGGGTTTCGCGAACACGATCTGTGGTTGGTCGCAACCCTTCTACGCAGGCTACCGGTAGGCGTCGCCCACGCCATTGGCCCGCAATTATGCGGATCTGACCATTGCCTTTGCGACTGGCGCTGTCATTTTTATTACTGGAACGGCGCACTCTTGCCATGATGACCTCGGATCCTGACCTATTTCTGGGTAAACTATGTTCCCAGAAAAATTCGCTATTTTAGCAGGGCGAGGGCCAATGTGGGCAGCCTCGACCAAGGTAAAGGACATAAAATATGGCCAAGAGCTTCTTTTCTTGGTTCCGCCGCGACAAAAAAGCGGCAGAGCAAACTGCAGAGGCACAAGCCACTGTTGATGAAACTGCATCACCGACCGATGTAACCTCCACCGTTGACGAAGCGGCGCAGCAAAAGGCCATCGCTGATGCCGAAGCGTTACGTCAGGCTGAAACTGCTGCGGCTGAAAAACGCCAAACTGAACAAACTGCACAAATACAGCAACAGGCTGCCGCTGCAGCGGAGACTCAGCGCCACGCCGATGAAGCAGCGAAACGGCTAGCGGAAGAGGCCGAAGCGAAACGTTTGGCGGAAGAGGCCGAAGCAAAACGTCTGGCGGAAGAGGCCGAAGCGAAACGTTTGGCGGAAGAGGCCGAAGCGAAACGCCTGGCGGAAGAGGCCGAAGCGAAACGCCTGGCGGAAGAGGCCGAAGCGAAACGCCTGGCGGAAGAGGCCGAAGCGAAACGCCTGGCGGAAGAGGCCGAAGCGAAACGCCTGGCGGAAGAGGCCGAAGCGAAACGCCTGGCGGAAGAGGTTGAAGCGAAACGCCTGGCGGAAGAGGCCGAAGCGAAACGGCTAGCGGAAGAGGCCGAAGCGAAACGCCTGGCGGAAGAGGCCGAAGCGAAACGCCTGGCGGAAGAGGCCGAAGCGAAACGTCTGGCGGAAGAGGCCGAAGCGAAACGTCTGGCGGAAGAGGCTGAAGCGAAACGTCTGGCGGAAGAGGCTGAAGCGAAACGTCTGGCGGAAGAGGCCGAAGCGAAACGTTTGGCGGAAGAGGCCGAAGCGAAACGTCTGGCGGAAGAAGTAGAAGCTAAGCAAGATGGAGCTAGTCACACTGCAGAACGTCCAGAAAAGCAGGGCTTTTTTGCGCGACTGAAGGCTGGCCTACGCCGCACCAGTGCCAATATTGGTGGTGGTTTTGTGGCGTTATTTCGCGGCAAAAAGATTGATGAAGAGCTGTTTGAAGAATTAGAAACACAACTGTTGTTGGCCGATGTTGGCGTGGAAACCACCACCCGCATTATCGATAGCCTAACCAAGCGCGCTGAGTTTGGTGAGTTGAAAGATTCTGATGCACTGTTCCAGTATCTGCGCCAAGAGCTTTCGACCACCCTTGAACCGGTAAATAAGCCACTGCAAATTGATAATGCTAATGGCCCTTACGTGATGCTGATGGTTGGCGTAAATGGCGTGGGTAAAACCACCACCATTGGTAAGTTGGCAAAACAGTTCCAGGCTGAAGGCAAATCGGTCATGTTGGCTGCCGGTGATACCTTCCGTGCCGCTGCAGTTGAGCAGTTGCAGGTTTGGGGCGAACGGAATGATATTCCAGTTATTGCACAGCACACTGGTGCCGATAGCGCCTCGGTTATCTTTGACGCCATCCAAGCGGCGAAAGCCCGCAATGTTGATGTACTGATCGCCGATACTGCTGGTCGCCTACAGAATAAATCTCACCTGATGGAAGAGTTGAAGAAGATCGTCCGGGTGATGAAGAAGGTGGATGAAAATGCACCGCACGAAGTGATGCTGACGTTAGATGCCAGCACTGGCCAGAACGCCATCAGTCAAGCGCAACTGTTTGATGAGGCGGTTGGCCTTACCGGCTTAACTTTGACCAAATTAGACGGCACCGCCAAAGGTGGAGTGATCTTTGCACTTGCGGACAAGTTTAAGATCCCAGTACGGTACATAGGTGTTGGCGAAGGTATTGATGATCTTCGACCTTTTGAAGCCGATACCTTTATCGACGCCCTCTTTAGCGAACAGGAATAAGCGCCCCTATGATCCGGTTTGAGCAGGTCAGTAAAATCTACCCCGGTGGTCAAACCGCGTTAGAAAATGTCGATTTTCACCTTCAACGGGGAGAGATGGCATTTCTAACCGGCCACAGTGGTGCAGGTAAAAGTACCCTGCTCAAGCTAATCACAGCGATTGAAAAGCCAACAATGGGGAAGGTGTTGGTTAATGATCACGACATCGGCACCTTAAGCCGCAGTGCTGTCCCTTACCTGCGTCGTAACATCGGCATCATCTTTCAAGATCACAACCTGTTGATGGACCGCAGTGTCTACGACAACGTCGCTTTACCATTATTGATTGAAGGGTTCCACGACCGCGAAATCAACAAACGAGTTGAGGCGGCGCTGGAGATGGTTGGCCTCGGCGACAAAACCAATTTTGCGCCGATGCAGCTTTCTGGTGGTGAACAACAGCGGGTCGGTATTGCCCGAGCTGTCGTTGCTCGACCGCCACTATTGCTGGCGGATGAGCCCACCGGCAATCTTGACCCTAAATTGTCGATGGAGATCCTGCGTTTGTTTGAAACCTTTAATCGTGCCGGCACCACCGTGTTAATCGCAACCCACGATCTCGGTCTTATCGCTCGCATGCGCTACCGCACCCTGACTCTGGGACAAGGTCGGTTATTGTCTACAGAGGCGGTGGCATGAAGCGAACTAAGTCAAAGGTATCGACTGGGCGGCGCTTCAGTAGCTTTTTAGGGCAACATGCCAAACAGCTGGTGGCCAGCTTAGGTGAATTGTGGCAAACACCAATGACATCGGTAATGACTATGCTGGTGTTAGGGTTCAGTCTAAGTCTACCGACGCTGTTGCTAGCGTTATCAAACAACGCCGCTAAGGTTGAACAACAATGGCAGCATAGCTCGCAGATCAATCTATTCCTGCAACTGGATCTACCGGCTGCAAGCGAACAACGCCTGCTTAGCAAGTTACGGGGGATGGCGGAATTAATAGAAGTTGAGCATCAATCGTCACAGCAGGCGCTGGCGGAGTTTCAAGCTCACAGCCGCTTTGCTGATGCACTGCAATATCTCGACGATAATCCGTTACCGGCCGTGGTTAAGGTGGTTCCTTCACTTAACTATCGCAGCGGTGAGGCGGTAAAGGTATTGCAACAACAGCTGCAATCGATGCCGGAGGTAAGCCTAGCTCGTTTGGATCTAGACTGGTTGGAACGATTGCAGGCGTTCTCTGACACCGCCAAGAGGGCGAGCTCGGCGTTAAGTTTGCTGCTGATTGTGGCGGTGGTGCTGATCACTGCTAACACCATTCGTATGGGTATCATGCAGCGTTTTCACGAGATCAAAGTGATGAAGTTGGTTGGTGCTACCGAAGCTTTTATCCGTCGACCGTTTCTCTATAGTGGTCTTTGGCTTGGGTTGATGTCAGCAATGCTGGCACTGGTGTTGGTTAATGGTTTATTGCTGTGGCTTGATAGCGCCGTAGCGCAACTATTAAGCCTTTACGATAGCCAACTGCGCCTCGATGGTTTAACTGGTTCTCAGGTTGCATGGTTACTCGGTTGTGCCTGTGGGCTGGGCTGGTTAGGAGCCTATGTTTCGGTACGCCGTCATTTACGGGCCATCGAACCGCAATAATCTTTTCTTACATCTGTTACTTAATCCCAGTGGGAACCTACGCTCGTTAAGAGAGTCAGAAGGGCTCTGGTGGTTGGTGCATTAACTTGCACCTGACAGTCTGTTAAACTGCGTTCCCTAGCAGGTATCTGAGGTAACAAATGAGCGAATCCAAACCGAATATGGCATTAATGGTGGTCCCACAGGGACACGGCAGCTTGGAAAGTTATATCCAAGCGGTCAATGCCATCCCGATGCTATCGGTCGAGGAGGAGCAATACCTTGCCCGCCAAGTGGTGGGCGGTGATATCGACGGTGCCAAGTTGTTGATCATGGCGCACCTTCGCTTTGTGGTACATATTGCCCGTGGCTACTCTGGCTATGGCTTGCCGCAAGCGGATCTTATCCAAGAAGGCAACATCGGTTTAATGAAGGCGGTAAAACGCTTTGATCCGGATGTTGGTGTGCGTTTGGTGTCATTTGCAGTGCATTGGATCAAGGCTGAAATCCACGAATATGTGCTGAAAAACTGGCGTATCGTTAAGGTGGCCACCACTAAGGCGCAACGTAAGTTGTTCTTCAACCTGCGAAAGGCAAAAAAACGTTTGGGTTGGTTCAGTAACGAAGAGGTTCATACCGTTGCTGAAGAGCTTGGTGTATCACCGAAAGAGGTGATGGAGATGGAAGCTCGTCTTGCCGCCCAAGATGCTGCCTTTGATCTTGGTAACGACGACGATGATGACAACAGCAGCTATGCTCCGGCCTTATATCTGCAAGATGACAACTCTAATCACGCCGATGTGATTGAAGCGGAGGATCATCAAGCACAGTCGCAACGCAGTTTGCGCGATGCGTTAAATACTCTGGATGATCGCTCTCGAGAGATCCTCACCGCGCGTTGGTTAGACGAACCGAAGCAAACATTACATGAGCTTGCTGCTCACTACGGTGTTTCTGCTGAGCGGATCCGGCAGCTAGAGAAAAATGCCATCAAGAAGCTGAAAATTGCGATGGAAGGGTAACCGTATGGAATGCCGCCTCGGTTGCGGCGCCTGCTGCATCGCCCCGTCAATCAGCTCTCTCAACAAACCCGCAGGGGAGCGTTGTAAATATCTCAATACCGATAACCTCTGTTCCATCTTTGGTAAGCCAGAACGGCCGCAGGTATGCAGTGACTTTAAAGCTTGTGATTGGATTTGCGGCAACAACAACGCGGTCGCGCTGCAGATATTGACCGATTTGGAAACGACTACCGCACCTTCTGCTTCCACGTAGTCGTCGCTGTTACCGTTAAGGCGCTACCCGTCCTCACCCGTTATCCCTTATTTTGCCCTTTTTGTCTGTTGGTTAAGTGTCGAACTCGTTACACAATTTGCATTAATTTGTAACTGACTTCAGTTCAAGTTGATGTGGTGCTGATTGCTATTGCTTACCGCAGTTCGATGCCTTTGCGAGTTGAAGACGTAAGCCGTTTTTTCGTGACTATGGATCAACTTGCACCACAATTGTGCTGTTCTTCACGCCAAAGGCATCTTCTCGATATTAAAAGTCATTTTTTTCGAAAAAAATATTCGTCAATACCTCCAAAGTGGGGGATTTTTCAATGGGAAAAGGCACATAGTTTACTTTTTCTAAGCTGCTTTCTTGACAGAATCGCCATGCCCAAATTGTTGTATTACAACCTAGTGGATCGATGATGGCGAAGTTAAATAAGTTAATGCGAGTGCTTACTTTAGGGGTGCTAATCAGTGTCCCGATGTCTGCATTGGCTACCGAGGGTAATAGTGTTCAAGCCCTACTGTTGGATAAATTCCAAGCAGGCCACTACTCCAATAAAGGCGCCGATGGCTGCCTGATGTGTCACAAAAAGAATGACAGCGTTACTGCAATCTTTGCTGGCGTGCACGGCGATTTGAACCACAGCAACAGCCCAATGGCTAAGCTGCAGTGCGAATCCTGTCATGGCCCCCAAGGCAAGCATCGTGGCAAAAACGAACCGATGATCAGCTTTGCTGCCAACGGTAACGTCTCTGCTGAGCTGCAAGACAGCGTCTGTCTCTCCTGTCACCAAGACAGTGAACGCATGGCGTGGCATGACTCCCTGCACGTGCAGGAAGAGGTTAGCTGTGTCAGCTGTCATAGCGTTCACACTGCGCAAGACCCAATCATGAACCGCAGCAATCAAGTGGCCACCTGTGTGGAATGCCACAGCGAGCAGCGGGCCGATATGCACAAGCGCAGTGCTCACCCAATCCTGGGCACCGGTCGCGATGGCGGCAATATGGTCTGTAGCGACTGTCACGCCCCGCACGGCTCTCTGTCTGATGCTGCGCTCAAGCAAACCACCATCAATGACAGTTGTTACGACTGTCACGCGGAAAAACGCGGCCCATTCCTGTGGGAACACGAAAGCGTGATTGATGACTGCAGCAGCTGCCACGACGTGCACGGTAGTGTGAATGACAACCTGCTTAAGCGCAAAGCGCCACAGCTGTGTCAGAACTGTCACCAGCCGGACGGTCACCAGTTTAATGTTGAGCAGCCAGACGGGGTATTCACCTCAGGCCAAAGCTGCCTCAACTGCCACAACCAGATCCACGGGTCTAACCACCCAAGTGGCAACTACCTGCGTAAGTAAAGGAGAGAGACGATGAAGATGAAACTCAGTCTGGTCGCTCTGGCGATGCTTAATGTGGGGGCGCTACAGGCAGCCAGCTTCAACCTAAACCAGGCCAATACCGCCAACCTCAACACCGATAAGTGGGCTTGTAAGCGTTGCGATACAAATCACGACAGCGGTAGCGTTGGGGTGTCATTGCTCAGCGTTGACGCCGACGACGCTCGTGCAGCCAACCGCAGTGGCGACGAAGACGGCACTGCGGCAGCGCTGCAAGCAGATCTTGTGTCGCAGAATAACGGTGACCGGATCCAGCTGCACGCCACCGACTTTGGTCTTGAGACCGGCCGCGTCGATGGACGTTTCGATAACGACCAGTTTGGTGTGCATGCCGGTTACCAAAGCAACCTGCAGGTGAGCAGCGACAAAGCGCAAACCATGTACGGCATTAACCAAGGCGTTATCATCAACAGCGGTAACCTGAACGGCGAAACCCTTGAAACGAAACGTGAAAAATGGCTGTTGGGCGGCGAGCTCAAAGGCGATTTTTGGCGTGGCTTTGTTGAATACCGAAACGAAGACAAGAGCGGCCAACAGGTGAAGTCGAGCCAGTTTATCGGCTTACCAAGTGGCGACAGCAGTGGTTTGCCAATCAACTACGTGGCACCAATTGATCACAATACCCAAACCCTAGTGGCGGGTGGTGAGTTGATGGGTGAACGTTGGTTGGCCGGGGTGAAATACCAAGGCAGCCAGTTCGACAACGATCACAACGGCATCGACGCCATGAGCGGCGGCAGCATCCAAGCCTACGAACCAGAAAACGAATCACACCAAGTGATCGTCAATGGCCAGTATCGCTTTGAGCGCGACATCGTTAGCGGCCGTATCGTCAAAGGCTGGATGAGCCAAGATCAGGATTTCGTCAGCACCGCAGGTGTGCCAGCGGGGATCCACAGCGCCGACGCTGAGGTGGAAACCTTAGATATCAACGCCCGCTGGAACCACCGCGCCAGTGCCGATCTACGCATCAAAACTAAGATCGACTACCGCGATCGCGACAACAAAACCCCAATCCGTTTGTACCAATCACTCGATTACGACGCCAACAAAGGCCGAGCGGTTGAGAACGTGGCGATGGATAGCGAACGCTTGGCCTACCAAGTGGCTGCAGATTACCGCTTGGCCAAAGGGATCAAGTTCAATGGTGGCTACCAAGGCATCGATAAAGAGCAAACCGATTCCGTTAAGGAAGAAACCAAAGAAGATCGCTTCTTTGCCGGTGTGCGCTACGACCGCTTAACCCAGTGGGATTTAAGCCTAGATGCGGAATTCAGCCGTCGTGACGGTTCTGACTACCAAGCGGATGAAGCCACCAGTGACGAAGACAACGCCGTGCTGCGCAAATACCACTTGGCCGATCGCGACCGTCAACAGCTGCGTTTTGGCGCCAGCCACACTCCGCTGGATAACCTCAGTGTCGATCTTAATGTGCGTTACGCCTTAGACGACTACAGCGACACCGATCTCGGTTTAAAAGAGTCTCGCGATAGCAGCTTCGATTTGAGCGTCAACTACCAACCGTTGCCGCAGCTGAGCCTGCACCTGTTTGCCGGGCAGCAGTGGATTGATTCGCAACAGAGTGATCGCAACAGCTCAAGCCGCTACGGCACTGATAGCAACGACACCTTCAGCCACGCCGGTTTTGGCGGTCGTTACCACGGCTTGCTGCAAGACAAGTTGGTTATCGGTTTGGATTACGGCTTTAACGAGTCCGAATCAGAGACCGAGATCAGTGGCAACAACCTGTATGGCGACTATATCGCGTGGTCACACAACGTTGATGTTTACGCGGAATATCAGTTAAGCGCTAACACCAAGGTGAAAGCGAGCTACGGCTACGAACGCTACTACGACACCGATTACGGCAGCGTGGCGAGCAGCAGTTACACCACCCTAGGCGAGATGGACAGCAACTACGTTGCCCACACAGTAATGCTGACCTTCAGCTACGCCCTGTAATATTTATTTGAGGTTTTATCATGCAAAGACGTGATTTTCTGAAATTGAGCGCCACCGCTGGCGCCGTAAGCTGCATCACAGCCTGTGGCAGCAAAAGTTCTGACTCCCCAGCGCCAGTGGCGCCAGCTGAAGAGCAGCTGAACTGGACTGCCTGTCTGGTTAACTGTGGATCTAACTGTCCACTGAAAGTGTACTCAGTAGATGGTGTATGTACTCGAGTTGAAACCGACTGGGCTGAGAGCGACGATTACGGTAACCACCAAGTGCGTGCTTGTTTGCGCGGTCGTTCACTGCGTCAACGCAACTACGCGCCAGATCGTTTGAAAACTCCACTGCGTCGTGTCGCTGGTACTAAACGTGGTGCAGGCCAATGGGAGCAGATCTCGTGGGAAACCGCATTTAGCGAAATTGGTACTAAGCTGGCTCAGCTGAAAGCCGATCACGGTCCACGTTCTATCTACCACCACTACGTTTCTGGTGCGTACTACTCGTTCGCTTCCGGTAACTGTATCCGTCGTGCATTGGATTGTGCTGGTGGCGAGCGCGGTTTCTTGGCGTACTACTCCAACTACTCTTGGGCTGCATTAACTGAAACCGCCGGCGCGACCTTTGGTCACGGTGCAACCTCAGGTACTCGCCATAGCCACATCCGCGATGCGGACTTCTTCTTGGGCATTGGTTTTAACCCGTTTGAGATGCGCATGTCTGGCTCCGGTGAGCAGATCGACTTTATGAAGGCGGTCGAAGAGCGTCGTGCTAACGGTCAGAAGTTCAAAGCCATCATGATCGACCCACGCTACACCGACTCGAACCTAGGTAAGGAAGATGAGTGGCTGCCAATTCGTCCGGGTACCGATGGTGCCATGGCTGCAGCTATCGCTTACGAGATGATGAAGGGCAGTGATGAAGACCACAGCGACAGCTGGGTTGAACTGAACTCTCGTGACTTCTTGAACAGCTACACCGTTGGTTACGATGCCGCGTCTATCCGTGCCGCGATTGCAGCCGATCCAACCCTGCAGCCTAAGCATGACGATGGCACTATTGCTATTACCGTTGATGAGATGGCGGCGAACAACTACAAGGATTACATCCTTGGTAGCGGTAAGTTTGATGCGATTACCGGCACTGCACCAGACTACGAAAAAGGCGCTAAAGACGCCGAATGGGCTGAAGCGATTTGTGGTATCCCAGCGGATAAGCTGCGTGAGATTGCCTCCGAGTTGATGGCTTCAAGCAACCCATACATTCAGATCGGTGCTGGTCCAAACCGTCAAGCGGCTGGTGAGCAAACCATGCGTTCGCTGTACATGCTGTCTATCCTAGCCGGTAAGCTTGGCCAAGCGGGTACTAACACTGGTGAGTTGCCAAGCAACTTCCGCCACAACACCGCTGGCATGGGTTACAGCTACGCTGACAAAGACGGCAGCAAAGCCTCACTGTGTTTCTTTGACTGGGTTGAAGCAGTTAAAGACGGTAAAGATATGGACTACCGCTCTCATGGCGTCAAAATCTACAACAAAGACGGCGAGCTGCAACGCGACGAGAAACTGGGTACTGACATCAAAGCAGTATTCTGTTCGGCGGGTAACGGCCTGATCAACCAGCACTGTGACATTAACTACACTCGCCCAATCTTAGAAGATGAATCTAAGGCTGAGCTGATTGTGGTAACTGACTGTTGGTTAACCCCGTCCGCAGAGATCGCTGACTACGTATTGCCAGATTCGACCTGGATGGAGTCTAACGATATCGCGGATGACTCGTACTCTTCTGGCGAGACTGGCTACCAGACCTACATGTCGTCTTCGTTGAAGCCATTCTTTGAATCAACTAAGTCTATGTACGACATTGGTTTGGGCATTGTTAAGGCTTCCGGTGGTGACGTTAGCACCTATACCGATGGCAAAGCCGACGCTAGCGAGTGGTTAGACGAGCTGTACGAGCAAACCAAAGCCAAATCGCAGAATGCAACCTTGAACCTGCCAGCAACCTACGCTGAAGCGCAGGCGAAAGGCTTCTTCCGTGGCCATGCGCCGGATCGTGGCCCTTTAACACTGGAAAGCTTTGTTAATGAAGGGGCGGCGCTGAGCACCACCACCGGTAAGATTGAGATCTTCTCGTTCAAGTGGGCGATTGATAACCCTCGCCGTGACACCTTTGTTGCTGATGACCGCGATGCGTCTACTCACGTCGATATGATCGACCCAACGCCAAAGTATGTGCCGCACTGGCAAGGCTTTGAGGATGACGATACCCCTCAAGGCAAAGAGGAAGTAGAAAACTACCCATTGCAGGTTTGTGGCTATCACACCAAAGGGCGTGCTCACTCTTCGTACCACAACGTTAAGTGGCTGCGTGACGCGGTTGAGGATTGCGTTTGGGTTAACCCAGCTGATGCCGGCGAATTTAACAGCGGTGATGAAGTCATCATGGAAAGCCCGCGCGGCAAGCTGCAGATCCGTATGCGTATTACCCCACGCGTTGCCCCTGGTGTTGTCGCATTGCCAGAAGGTGCTTGGTACAAAGCCAGTGCTGCCGGTGAGGTTGATTCGGGCGGTTGTGTAAACACCCTAACCAAGTACCACCCATGTCCGGTTAGCCGTGGTAACACTCAGCACACCATCCGCGTGAAACTTTACAAAGCCAACGCTTAATTTAGTGGGAATTTAGAATATGACTGAACAAGTACAATTTGGTTTCTTCATCGATACCACCAAGTGCACTGGCTGTAAGACCTGCCACGTGGCGTGTAAGGACGACAACTCCCGTTTAGCCACTGGCAGTATTCTGCCAGATGGTAGCAACGAGCCAACCAATCTGATGCCGGTTGAAGGTAAGTGGCGTCGTGTGTATGAATTTGGCGGCGGTACCATGGGTACCAACGGTAAGGGCGCATTCACAGGCTTTAGTGGTGTATTCAGCTATTACGCGTCGATTGGTTGTAACCACTGTTCGCACCCCGTATGTGTACAGGCTTGTCCAACCGGTGCTTGTCATAAGCGCCAGAAAGATGGTTTGGTTCACATTGATCAGAACGTATGTATTGGCTGTCAAAGCTGTGAGCGTGCCTGTCCGTACGATGCTCCACAGTTTGATAACGACCGTGGTGTGATGACCAAGTGTGATGGTTGTTACGATCACATCGATACCGATTTAAGCATCCCATTGGCCAGCCGTCGTAAGCCACACTGTGTCGAGTCTTGCCCATTGCGTGCTATCGACTTTGGCACTATCGACGAGTTGCGTGCTCTGTATGGTAGTAACGCCGACATTCAAGGTCTGCCAAGCTCCAGCATTACTGATCCTAACCTAATTATTAAGGTTAACCCGGTATCAGGTAAAGGCACTGCTAGTCACCTCAACCCATTTGAGGTGTGATCAGCTAATAGCTGCCACGATACTGTAATTATTAAGGCCGGATGCTAGCGCATACCGGCCTTTTCGTTGACGAGGAACGTATGACTCAGACCGATTTATTACCGTACGCCAGTGCCATCAGTGGTGTACTGCACAACCTTTACTTTAATAAGCCAACGACGGAGTTCTTAGCGGATTTTCGCGCGGGAACGCTGTTGCGTAGTTGGCCTCAACTCGGTGATGCGACAACGCATCAGCACGCGATTGAGTTGATCCAATCCTCACTTAATGAGTTGACCGATGAGCAGATTGAGCGTGACTATTACCGCTTATTTATCGGCCCTGGTGAGATGCAGGCATACCCATGGGGTAGCGTATACACTGACCGTGAAAACTTGCTGTTTGGTGCCTCTACGCAGGCATTGTTGACCTTCTTACAGCGCTGGCAGGTTGAGGTGAACTTAGATAGCCATCAACCCCACGATCACATTGGGCTACTGCTGGGGGTATTGGGGCAGCTATTGGCGAATGAACAGCTGGTTGCCGTGGATGAGTTGTTGCAACAACACCTGATGCCGTGGGCTCCCCGTTTGCTGGAGTGCATCGATATGGGGGCCAATAGTGGCTTTTACCGTGGCTTCGGCATGTTGACTCAGGCGTTATTGAATCGGTTAATGGCCGAGCGCGAGCTTACGGCACATAAAGTACAGCTATTTAAGTAACCCCGCTTTGGGCTCGGCAGTAAGTTGTGTGCACACCAGTAATGTTACTGTGTTGCTGGTTGCTGAACTTGTGACTGAGCTAAACGCTCGTTGCTAATGAGCTCAGCGACCGACACCAACTCTATTTGATCCAATTGCGGAATTTTGTGCTGCAAAAAAGCCATGGTGTCCGGGTAGGGGTGACCGATCACCACCACCTTGCCATATTTTAGGGCGATGGTTTGTGCCCGTAACCATTGCTGCTCTAACACCTCAATCCCCGGTTGGGGATCGAGGAACACATGGCGTTTAATCGAGTCAATGCCATAACGTAGGGCTTGTGCATGGGCTTGGCTATCACTGGTGGTGAGGCTATCGACAAAAAACATCGGCTTTTTTGCAATCTCTTCCATAACCCAAGCCATCCGTTCTGGATCTGGCGTGACGGCGCTGCCCATGTGGTTATTGATGCCAGTAACGAAGGGAATGTCTGCC
Organism: Ferrimonas lipolytica; assembly: GCF_012295575.1. NCBI lineage: Bacteria > Pseudomonadati > Pseudomonadota > Gammaproteobacteria > Alteromonadales > Ferrimonadaceae > Ferrimonas > Ferrimonas lipolytica. The sequence goes on from NZ_CP051180.1 coordinate 3,533,224, forward strand.
AATGCTTTTTTTACCCGATACTGTACCTGCCATTTATCTTGGTTTGGGGTGATTGCCCATGGCCCAGGATCTTTCACACCTACGGTGGCCATCGGCAGATGCAGCATCAGTTCTCGCTGCTGCAGCCACCCTAACATGGCGAAATCGCGGCCGAAGCGGCTGTGGGGTAAAAACGATAGGGTGACTTTGTGTGGTAGCGCTAGGGTTTGCTTATCTAGGGCGCGCTCACCGACATCATCGATAATCAACGCCATCTGCGCAGCGGTGGCACTCCCAACTAAAAGCAGTGATAAAACCAACCATTTAACGGCTTTGGTTATCCATAATGTAGTCGTAAGCAGCGAAAATTTGAGGGTCATCGGTCCATTGATTCTCCAAGTTTAGACCGATCACTATATCCTCTTGCTGTTCATCTGCCAAAGTGATTGAAAAGTCAGGTTCAATTCCTTTTTGATCAATAAAGGTACCGTTTGGGGTGGCATAGTGAGCGGTGGTGAGCTTAATGGCGCCACCGTCGTCAACAAGTGGAATTAAACTCTGCACCGTCCCTTTGCCAAACGAACGTTGTCCCATTAGCTGGGCACGGCCATGATCCTGCAATGCACCGGCGACAATCTCGGCGGCGCTGGCGCTGCCTTGGTTAATTAGAACGACCATCGGCAGCTGGGCAAACAGATGAAATGAGGTAGCTTGATAGTCACTGTTAGCGGCATTAAAGCGCCCATGGGTAGTAACGATGGTGCCGTCATCGATAAAAATGTCGGCGATACGTACCGCTGAATCAAGCAATCCTCCAGGGTTGTTACGCAGATCCAGCACTAACCCCTTGAGCGGTAATTTACTTAGCGCAAAGGCGGAGCGACGCACCTCGATAGCGGTACGTCTGTTGAAGCTGGAGATCCGCAAGTAACCCACCTGATCTGCAAGTACTAGACTGCGACTACTGCTGACCGTAATTGGCGATGGAGCTAACTCAAATTGCAGTGGTTGTAGATTGCTGTGGCGTTGCAGGGTCAATAGCAGTGAACGGTCGGCGGTACTGGCCTGTTTGATATAGCTGATCAACGGTTCCATGTCGCTGGGATCAGCCACTAGCTCATCCACCCGCAACAGTATGTCACCGGGCAGTATTCCCGCGGCGGCGGCGGATGAACCCTCCAGTGGGGTGACAATCTCGACCTGATCGCCGCTGGTCGAAACCTCAATGCCGTAACCGTAGTAGTGGCCGCGATTACTGCTGCGTAGCATCTCCAATGATTGCTCGGTAAGGTAGGTCGAATTTGGATCGAGCGTGCTCAACATGCCCTTAATAGCACCGTCAAGTAGCTTTCTCTTGTCTACCTCGTCGACGTAATAGCTGTCGATAAGCTGCTCAACTTGAGCCATAAGTTGTTGGGTAGATTCCGATGTCGGCGCTGTCAGTTCCGTCTGAATTGTCTGTTCAGCCCATGCGAACGAGGCTGATAACAGTATGCCGGCCAGTAAGGTATTGAGTTTTTGCATCACGGCTCCCCACTGAACTGTAGCGGGGGCTGTGATTAATTAGCCTTTCTTTAAGAATGGCTTGGGATCGATAGCGCGCCCGCGATGACGTATTTCGAAGTATAGACCTGGTTGGTCTAAGCCACCGGAATTGCCGCTTAATGCCAATACTTCACCGCCGCTGACGGGATCGCCTACTTGTTTTAATAGCGCTTGGGCGTGGCCATAAAGGCTAAGGTATTCCTCGCCATGATCGACGACCACAACCAAACCAAAGCCACGGAGCCAGTCGGCAAAGATCACCTGACCGCTACTGATTGCTTTCACCTCTTTGCCGGATGAGGTCGTTAGTAGCCAACCATTCCATTTTAATTGGCCCTGACGGTGGCTACCAAAACGCTTACTTAACTTAGCCCTGATTGGCCATGGCAATGAACCATTGTTACTAAGGCCATTGTACGATTGGCTTTGGGCTAACAGTTGCAGAGCCTGTTCAATCGCCGCGGCAAGAACGTCGCGGTTTTCTTGCATGTTGACCAACTGTTGTTGCTGCTGATTAAGCTGTTTTTGTAGATCCTTTAGTACGGCTTCACGCTGCGCTAAATCTTTCTTTAATTGCTGCTGTTGCCGTTGCCGTTGTTCGTGCAGCGCCGCTTGTTTATCGCGAACCAGTTGTTGCTCTTGGGCGACCTCGGCCAGCTCAATTTCGGTGCTTTTAACCACCTCAATAGCATCTATTCGTGCGTCATTGAGGTATTGGTAATAGACCATCATCCGCTCTAGCTGCGCCGGGTCATCGTTACCCAATAGGATAGCGGTACCATCATTATTGCCGCTCATCCAAGCACTGCGGATCTGCACTGCCAACTGCTGCTGTTGCGCTTGGCGCTGCTGTTCAAGCTCGGTTTGTTTTGCTTTCAGCTTACTCAGTTGGGCATCTGCCGCGGCCACTTTGCTGGCACTTTGGCGCAATGCTTTGGTGCTGTTACTAACGGCCTTTTCGGAATTTCGCAGCGCCTTTAACTGCTTATTTTTGTTTACTTGCCCTTGCGATAGCGCCGTCTGTTGACGCTGGATCTGCTCGGTAAGCTGTTGTAGCTGCTGCTCTTGCTTGGTGGCATCAGCGAACAGCGATGGGCTATACGCTAACCACAGAGCCGTCAGGGATACAGTAAAGGCGCGACGTACGGACATCAGCTACTCAGTTTTAACAAGCTGCTGCCAGACATCTCTGTCGGTATTTCTTCGCCGATAAGTTCCAACATGGTTGGAGCTATATCAGAGAGAACACCATCGGCACGCACGGTTGCTTCGCGGCCAACGTAGATAAACGGTACCGGCTCGCTGGTGTGAGCGGTATGCGCTTGTCCAGTGTTGGCGTCTTTCATCTGCTCGGCATTGCCGTGATCGGCGGTAATGATGCACTCGCCACCATTGCGTTGCAGTGCGCTGATGACTTCACCAACACAGCTATCGACCGCTTCGCAGGCTTTAACTGCAGCATCGAAGTCACCGGTATGGCCAACCATATCGCCGTTAGGATAGTTACAGATGATGACGTCGTATTCACCGCCATCGATGGCACCGATCAAACTGTGGGTGAGTTCGGCACTGCTCATCGCTGGTGCTAAATCGTAAGTAGCCACCTTTGGTGAATTGATCAGGATGCGTTGTTCTCCGGGGAATTCCGCTTCGATGCCGCCGTTAAAAAAGAAGGTAACGTGGGCGTATTTTTCGGTTTCACTGATGCGCAGTTGTGTCCGGCCGGCCTTCGCCAACACTTCACCTAAGGTATTGACCAATGAGTTTGGCGGAAAGGCACAGGTGGTATCGATGTCGGCAGCATATTGCGTCAGCATTACCATACTGGCTAATGCCGGTGTTTGCTGGCGGACGAAACCATCAAAAGCAGGGTCGGTGAAGGTACGGGTGAGCTGTCGAGCGCGGTCCGCGCGGAAGTTCATAAAGATCAGGGCATCGCCATCTACGATAGGGGCATTTTCACCAATCACCGATGGCGCTACAAACTCATCGTTTTCATCGCGTTCATAAGCTGCGGCTAGTGCCTCGTAGGCAGTTTCATAACGAGCTTCACTGTAAGCTTCTGTCAGCAGCCGGTAGGCTTTCTCGACACGATCCCAGCGCTGATCTCGATCCATGGCGTAGTAGCGGCCGATGATGGAGCCAAAACGACCTTTGCCTAGTTGAGTAAACAGCGTTTCTAGTTCATCGATATAAGCATCGGCGCTGCGCGGTGGCGTATCGCGACCATCTAAGAAACCATGCAGGATGACCTCTTTGGCGCCACGAGCAACGGCCATCTTGATCATCGCCTTGATGTGATCTTGATGACTGTGTACCCCACCTGGGGAGAGTAAGCCCATTACGTGCACGGTGCCGTTATTGGCAATGGCACCATCGACGGCCTTAACTAACGCTTGGTTGTGGTCGAAGTCACCATCGTTAATCGCCTTACCTATGCGGGTAAGCTCTTGGTAGACGATGCGGCCTGCGCCAATGTTGATATGGCCAACCTCAGAGTTACCCATCTGACCATCCGGTAGGCCCACATCCAATCCTGAGCCTGAGATCAGCCCAGCGGCGTTGTTTTGCCACAAGGCATCTAAATTTGGGGTGTTGGCAGTGGTGATCGCGTTATCGTCGGTTGGTGCGCGGTGGCCCCAGCCGTCGAGAATCAGTAAAGCGAGCGTTTTCTTGGCGATGGTCATTGTAAGTCCTTGGGCAACTTAGAAGTCTTAGGGGATACTTCGTTACAGGCACAAAACGTTAGTGTATAACGAGCAAGCTCAATTGAACCAGTTCAACGCTAAGACATATTGGATGAGCTGGCCAAAAAAATGAGAATTAAGTCGCATGTGGTTGAGCATTTCATCACACAGCGATTTTTCCTTTGAGTATACTAGCGACCTTAATTCGATTCAGTTAGACCGCAGAGATAGGCACTACGATGCAAGAATATACCGATTTTATAGCTAACAATGCTCTGATGAGCGCCATTTGGTTAGCGTTGTTTGTGATGGTGATAGTCTCTTTCGTACAAGGGAAATTGAACAACGTTGTTACTGTTAATCACGCTAAGGCGACAGCACTGATTAACCGTGAAGATGCCAAGATTGTTGACGTTCGTTCGAAAGATGAGTTCAAAAAAGGGCACATCGTTAATGCCATTCACCACGAGCTGGCGCAAATCAAAAATAATCAACTTGGCAAGGTTGAAAACCTTAAGAACACCCCCATCATTGTTGTATGTAACGCTGGGATCAGCTCAAGCCAAGCAGCAAAAATGCTGGTGCAAGCTGGTTTTGAGAAGGTGTACAACCTGCAGGGCGGCATGACCGAATGGAATAATGCCAATTTGCCAACCGTAACCTCAAAACGGTAATTCCAGTTTTATTTTTGTTTCGGTTTCGAGGTAGGGTAAATGCCTTGAAACTAGAGTCACCGCGGTTTTGGTCATTACGGACTAGATCGGCGATGGACTGCCCGATAAAACGACAACTATAGTAAAGGTTAAGACAATGTCTGAAGCAGCAAACAACGAACAAGCAGCACCAGTATTCCAAATCCAACGCGTTTACACCAAAGACGTGTCTTTCGAAACGCCTAACTCGCCAGCGATCTTCCAGAAAGAGTGGAAGCCAGAAGTTAAATTGGATCTGGATACTCGTAGCAACAAGTTGGCTGACGATACTTACGAAGTGATTATCTCTATCACCGTAACCGTTAAGGTTGAAGAAGAAACTGCGTTCCTGGCAGAAGTTCAGCAGGCTGGTATCTTTACTGTATCTAACTTGCCAGAGCAGCAACTTGCACACGCTCTGGGCGCTGGTTGCCCGAACATCTTGTTCCCGTACGCTCGCGAAGCAGTAGCTAGCCTGGTTAACCGTGGTACTTTCCCACCACTGAACCTGGCTCCAGTTAACTTCGACGCGCTGTTTGCTCAGTACATGCAAAAGCGTCAAGAAGAAGCTGCAGCAGAACAAGCTGACGCTTAATCAACCGGAGTTTTCCGTTGACTGAAAAAACCGAAATTACGGTATTAGGGGCGGGGTCTTATGGCACCGCTCTTGCTATTTCTCTTGCCCGTAATGGTCACCGCACTATGTTGTGGGGCCATGAAATGGATCATATGCAGAGATTGGCAGCCGATCGCAGCAATGAAGAGTTTCTGCCTGGCGCTCCTTTTCCTGAACCACTGGTGATTGAATCGGATCTGGCAGCGGCATTAGCGGCTGCTAAGAATGTCTTAGTGGTAGTACCAAGCCACGTATTTGGTGAGGTGCTTCGCCGTGCCAAGCCATTGATGCGGGCGGACACCCGCTTGGTGTGGGCAACCAAAGGCCTTGAACCGAAAACCGGTCGCCTGCTGCAAGAGGTTGCGCGTGAGGTATTGGGAGATGAGGTACCGTTAGCGGTACTTTCAGGACCTACCTTCGCTAAAGAGATGGCGGTTGGTATGCCTACTGCTATCTCGCTCGCTGCAACGGAACAGAGTTTTGCTGAAGACATTGCTGGCTTACTGCATAACCCAAGTTGGATGCGGGTTTACATCAACCCAGACTTTGTCAGCATGCAATTGGGTGGTGCGGTTAAAAACGTGATTGCAATTGCCGCTGGTATGTCCGACGGCATCGGTTTTGGTGCTAATGCGCGCACCGCCTTGATCACCCGTGGTCTGCAAGAGATGTGTCGCTTAGGCTGCTCGTTAGGTGCCGATAAAGAGACCTTTATGGGCATGGCTGGTTTGGGTGATCTGGTACTAACCTGTACCGATAATCAATCCCGTAACCGTCGCTTTGGTATGGCCTTAGGGCAGGGCAAAGCGATTGAGCAAGCGATGACCGATATTGGCCAAGTGGTTGAGGGGTATCGCAATGCAGAAGAGGTTTACGAGTTAGCCAAACGTCAGGGGGTCGAAATGCCGATCTCCGAGCAGCTTTACCATGTGCTTTATCAACACAAGCCGGTAAAAGAAGCTGCGATGGCATTGCTTGGCCGCGACATGAAACAAGAGTAAACTGCGCCGCAGTAACTCGGTTTGATGGAATATGAGGAGTGCTTCGGCGCTCCTTTGTTGTTTCTGAATAATGGCGTTGGCATCGAGAGTAGAACAGAGGTTTTGAGTTAATGAAGTGCGATGTAGTGGTAATTGGCGCTGGCGCGGCCGGATTGATGGCGGCAGCAACCGCAGCGAAACGTGGCCGCAGTGTAGTGGTGCTTGATCACGCCAAACAGGCGGGTAAGAAGATCCTCATCAGTGGCGGCGGCCGTTGTAACTTTACCAATATGGAAGTGCTTCCAAGCAACTTCCTCTGCACAAATCCTCACTTTGTAAAGTCGGCCTTAGCGCAGTACAGCAACTGGGATTTTATCTCGATGGTGTGTGAGCACGGCATCAGCTACCACGAGCGGGATCATGGCCAGCTGTTCTGCGACGACTCCGCAAAAGATATCGTTAAGATGCTGCTAGCGGAATGCGATAAAGGCCAAGCCAGCATTCGCTTGCGTACCAATATTAATGATGTGGTCAACACCGAGTTTGGTTTTCGCGTGCAAACCAGCAATGGTTTGTTTGAGTGTCAGTCGTTGATTGTTGCCAGCGGGGGGTTGTCGATGCCAAAGCTGGGAGCAACTCCATACGGCTATCAATTAGCGCAGCAATTTGGCTTAACCGTGATGCCAACCCGAGCGGGTTTAGTACCGCTAACATTGCAGCCGGAAGATAAGCAGCACTTTGAGCCACTGTCCGGTATATCACTGACCACCACCGTGAGCGCGAACCAAGGCCCAAGCTTTACTGAGCAACTGCTGTTTACCCACCGTGGTATCTCTGGCCCTTCAGTGCTGCAAGCCTCCAACTATCGTGGTGTGGGTGAGCCTGTTACCGTTGATCTATTGCCGAGCGACGACGTTAGCGACAAACTTACTCAAGCCAGAGAGAAACATCCGAAACGGTTGTTACAAACGGTACTGAGCGAATGGTTACCCGGACGACTAGCTGAAGCCTTGATGGCTAAGCAACAGTGGCCGAACGAGCAGCTGTGCCAGCTCAACAAGATGCAGCTGGATAACATCGCTTCAACGCTTAATGGATGGCAATTGAAGCCAGCAGGTGACGAAGGTTATCGTACCGCCGAGGTCACCCTAGGAGGGGTCGACACTGATCAGATCTCGTCCAAAACAATGGAGTGTAAAACCGTTAATGGCCTGTACTTTGCTGGCGAGGTGATGGACGTTACCGGTTGGCTTGGGGGCTACAATTTCCAGTGGGCTTGGGCATCTGGCTATGTAGCAGGAAGCAACGCGTAAATAAGCGTTATCGGCTTAACCATGAAGGTGTTGCAGGCGCAATTAACGATAATGTTGCTGTGGGCGTTAAGCCCAACAACTTTAGCTACTGAGTTTACGCATTACGAAGACGACGTAGCGACACTGCTGCAAGAGTATCGGCGCGATCAATATAGCGGCTTCCAGTTTGACCGCGGGGTTGAGCCGAGCTTACTGCAGATGCACGACGAACAGGGCGGACAAGTTAAGGCCGACTTCGCTCGTGGTGAAATCAACATCGATGCGGTTTCTCAAGCCGCCCTGCAGCAATCGATAGTGCGGCTGCTGTTAACCCAATTTGATCCGAACGAAATCGATATCCAAACCGCTAATGATTTTGGTTTGGTTAATAGCAGCAAAAAGCCATTTTTTTATAATCAGATCCTCGATACCGATGGCAAGCCGATAGAGTTTGAATGGCGTGCCCAACGCTATGCGAAGCATCTGTTGCAGCGCAGTCGCTACGAGAATGGACGCTATTGGGTGACTATCCCCATGAGTGCCAATCATACTCAGATCGCCGGTGGCAAGTACGTTGCTTTTGCTCAGAGTGCCAGCGTTCGGCATCAGGTGCCGGTATCATTAGTGATGGCGATTATGGAGACCGAAAGCTCCTTTAATCCAATGGCACGTTCTCGCTCTAATGCTCTTGGTTTGATGCAAGTTAAAGCCAATACCGCTGGGCGAGACTACTTCGCTTTGATTAAGGGTTATCAACACACACCATCTGCAGCTTATCTCTATCAACCCGAAAGTAATATCGACTTGGGAGCTGGTTATCTGCGGATCTTGCAGCAGCGTTATCTTAAGGGGATCGATGATCCGCTCAAGCTCGAATATGCGGTGATAGCGAGTTACAACGGTGGCAGTGGCAACCTTTGGAAGAGCCTGAACCCACAAGGCAATAAACGCAACGCCATTGCTCGTATCAATCGGATGTCGAGCACCGACTTCTATTGGTTTTTAACCAATCGCCACAACCGCAAAGAGACTCAAAACTACGTTAAAAAGGTGACAGCCAAACAGCGTAAATACCTTCAGCTTTGAATCATTAGCAACATCAACTTTACTGATAATGTGATCAGTTAGCTGTTCTCTTGCAGCTCTTTCGCTAGACGTCGAGCCTGCAGGGTGATGCACTCTCGTAGCGGATTTACTTGCGAATCACGCCGCCAGATAAAGGTTAGTGGCCGTTTCATATTGAGCTCGGGTACGTTCAGCTCGATAAGCTCACCGCTTTTAACGCAGTCGCGAATATCAAAGTAGGGCAGGCAGGACAGGTATAACCCCTCTGCTACCAGCTTCTTTAACACCCGCACCTGTTCATACTCGCGCCATACATCAAGATCCTCGATGTGACCATGCAGCGCGCTTTCAAAACTGGAGCGAATCCCTGATCCGCGTTCGCGAAGCACCCACTGAGCTCGCTCTAATTGAGCGTAACTTACCTGCTTAAAGCGCGCATAGGGGTGATTGCTGCTGGCGACAATAGCGAGGTGGTCGTAGCACCAGATCTCTTGCTGGATCTGGTTATCGTCGCAACGTCCCTCAATGATGCCAAAATCGTATTGGAAAGAACGTACTCCCTCGATCACCTGATCGGTGTTCTGAACGCCCATGTTGATTTTGAGTGCTGGAAAGTCACGGTCGAGATCGCGGATTACCTCGGGGAATAGATGCTCGGCAGCGGTTTGACTAACGCCCACATTGATTTCGCCACTGATGATCTCCTGCTGCGCAAAGCCTGACTCTATCTGGCCTATATCCAACAATATTTTTCGGGCTTTAGGGCGGAGCCAATTGCCCCAAGCGGTTAGTGCCATGCGTTTATTTTGGCGCTCAAACAACGGGTGTCCCAACATCCTCTCTAGCTGAGCCAGTGCCATACTGGCGGCTGACTGGCTCTGAGCTAGCTCTTCAGCTGCGAGGCTGACGCTACCGGTACGAGCGACCGCTTCGAAGATGGACAGTTGTTTAAGCGAGAACCGCATGGTTCCTCCGGGGATAAAAAAGCTGCTGAACCTTCATCATATAACTTGATGATGATGTTCAACATAATCAATTTCATTTATGTGAAGGCGAAATATACCGTAGAGCCAAGTTGAGGAGGGCGACGAGAGTCATTTAGTGATAAACGCCGGTTACTTCTCTTGAATTGATTTGTTGAGGTGCGAACACCTCACCGCAACCTAGGCTCGTTAAGGGGTACGTTATGGTATTAGATGACCATTTGATTATTGATGTAATGGAGCGTAACCCGCTAACTTTACTTGCAGATATGTCTGTTGCTGAAGCATTAGCACAGTTTGAACAAGCTAATGTGCAGGGCGCGCCAGTTGTTGATGCCGACAAGCGTTTGCTCGGTTTCTTCTCGGTGCACGATCTGCTGGTAAATCTATGGCGCCTTGATTACGCCAAGCAGCAACAAGCGGTGAGCGTAGCTTCTTTGATGACGACTGAAGTGCACACCGTTCGTGGGAGCGATAGCGTGCTGCAACTGGCAGAGTACATGAGCATCGATCACGATCAGCTATATCCAGTTAATAGCAGCGGCATGATGCTGAATATGTCTGACGCTGATTTAGAGCAGCGCATCCGCAACATGAAGGTCTCACGACCTAAGCAGTACCCAGTTGTGGCAGATGGCATCGTTATTGGTTTGGTTAACCGTGGTCACATCGCTAACCTAATGCAGGGCCTGTGTTACCGTGGCAGCGCTGAGCAAGAAGCAACAGATGCCAACCAAGTGGCGTAATACATAGAGTTGTATTGCTTGATAAAAAGAACGCTGGCCTAAGTCAGCGTTTTTTGTTTTTAACTATTTACCGGTTCGATCTGCATCGACTTAATCCATCGCAGCGATTCCGATTTAATGCAGTCTCGTAGTGGGTTATCGATAGCATCGGCGCGCCAAATAAAGGTCATTGACCGTCTCATGTTTAGCGCCGGTACCTTTAACTCAATCAGGTTTCCATTCTCAATCGCGTGCTTTACATCGAAGTAAGGCAAGCACGACAGGTAGGTGCCACTGGCTACCAAGCTTTTAATCACTCTTATCTGTTCAAATTCTCGGCGTACATTAAGTTGATCGAGATGGCCCTCAATCGCCTCTTCAAATATCGCACGGATTCCAGAGCCCTGTTCCCGTAGGACCCATTCTGCTTGCTCCAGCTGACTTAAGCTAACGCGTTTAAAGCGGGCATAAGGGTGGTTTTTGCTGGCAACAATCATCAAGTGATCCCGACACCAGATCTGTTGGGCTATCTGGCTGTCGTCGCAATTGCCTTCGATGACCCCGAGGTCATATTGATAGTTGCGGATTCCCTCTATCACCTGCTCTGAATTCTTCACCGACAAGGCGATGCGTAGTTGAGGGTAATCAGCATCAATATTTTTGATAACAGATGGGAAAATATGCTCGGCAGCGGTTTGGCTTACCGCCACGCGAATGTCGCCATTGAGGATCTGTTGTTCCGCAAAGCTGGCTTCAATCTGATTGATATCATGCAATATGGTTTTGCATTTAGGTCGCAACCAGTGGCCCCAAGTGGTTAGCGCCATGCGCTTACTTTTGCGCTCAAACAGCGGTTTACCAAGGCTTTTCTCTAACTGCATCAGTGCCATTGAGGTTGCAGATTGGGTTAGCGCGAGTTCGTCGGCGGCTTGGCTTACGTTGCCGGTTTTGGCAATCGCCTCGAATACAGCTAGCTGTTTGAATGAAAACGTCATGGGAGGCACTCGTCGATATCAAGGAAGATTACTGTCAGTCATTATCCACCATCAATTCCCTTGATAGCTATCCTCAGCATTATCAATTTCATATGTAAGTGCTTGCACGCGTAAGCTGCCGAGGTTTTTCACTGTTCAGTAATCCAATTCAATTGTGAATGTGTCACTCAGAGGTAGCCATGTCTATACCCGCACTAGGGAAACCGGAACCAAGTCAGTTTTCTCCACCGCAAATGATGGAGCAGGCGGAGATATTTGCCATGAGCAAAACGTCAAAACCGACCGGGGTTGCGATGGGCTTGGCTATCATGGCAGGGATATTCATCAGTTTGGCTTTTGTGTTTTACACCACAGTAACTACCGGTAACGCCAGTTTAGGTTGGGGTCTTAATCGCCTGATTGGTGGTTTGGCGTTTAGCTTGGGATTGATCTTGATTGTGGTCTGTGGCGGAGAGCTGTTCACCAGCACGGTACTGTCGTTAATTAACCGAGTTAATGGCCAGATCTCAACCAGTAAACTGGTAAGTACTTGGGCCAAGGTTTTTGTCGGTAACTTTATAGGTGCCGCCTTTTTGGTAGCTTTGGTGATGGGCGCGCAGCTGTACGCCAATGGCGCTGGCCAGTGGGGGTTAAACGCGCTGAATATTGCCCAACACAAACTGCACCATTCACCGCTGCAAGCGTTTAGCTTGGGGGTGTTGTGTAACATGTTGGTGTGTTTGGCTATCTGGATGACCTTCAGCACCAAGAATATTGGCACCAAAGCGATGTTGATGATGATGCCGGTGGCGTTGTTCGTTAGCTCTGGTTTTGAACACTGCATTGCTAACCTGTTTATGGTGCCACTGGGGATTGCGATTCAATCAACTGCTGGGCCGGAATTCTGGTTAACTTTGGGAGTTGATAGTAGCGTTTATGCCGACCTTACTTGGGGCCACTTTATCGTTAACAACCTGATTCCAGTAACCATCGGTAACATCGTTGGTGGCGCAGTGGTTGTTGGGTTAGGTTACCGCACTATCTTCCGGACATTACCAAAAGCTACGGCAACCTCAACCGCCACCGTTATCGACTTCTCACAGAAATTCAGAGCTTTTGCCTTACCGCTAGGACAACGTCGGATCAGCGACATAATGGATGCTAAGCCGTTGCTACTGCGTGGCGATCAAACCGTTGCTGCCGCCTGCGCAGAATTGCAACGGCTGCAACTTGAGGGGGCCGTCGTGGTTGATGCTAACCTAGCTGTGATTGGCTATTTTTCCCACCACGACGTGATGGTGGATCTGTGGCGCAATAATTATCAACGTCGCGATGAGGGTCGGTTGGTACAGCATGTGATGTCTACCGAGGTAACCAGCATTAATGGTAATGAGATGGTGCTTACCGTCGCTGAGCAGATCTGCATTGCTCCACAGCAGCTGTATCCGGTGAATCAGCAAGGTGCTCTTATCAACCCTAACGGTAATAAGCAGGCACCACACCTTAGTCAGTATCAGGATTATCCGGTTGTAGTAAACCAACAGGTTGTTGGTCGCATCAGCCGTCTGCATATTGCCAGCGTGATGCAAACCCTGTTTGAAAATAACGAGACTCAGCGTTCGCTTGAATCTGCTTAACAGGACGCTTAGATTGGTGATAGTCACCGATGTAATTGGCTACTATTGTGCTCCATCGTTTTTGGTCGCGACGAGCGGCGAAGACTTTGGAGCAACATCAATAACGGAGTATGATGCCCAACGCCGAACAAAAATAAGGATATTAAGTGGCTTCAGACCATCGTATAAGCAAATATTTGTCGCCAAAGCTTTCGCTATTGGTGTGCTTGCCGTTGGCTTTGATGCTGTGTCTATCTGCACTGGTGTTGGTTGATTTTCTCCAAGGCCGAGACATGATGCGCAACCACCTGCATCAGGCTCAGCAGCGATTGCTGTTACAGCAGGCTCGGCAGATTGAACAGTTGTTGGCGGCATCGGGAACCGCACGGATCCGCGATGTTGCCGAGCAGAGTTTATTGTCGTGGTCGCAAGATAAGGAGTTGCTCGAAGCGGCGATTATCGACCGCGAACAACGGATCTACCTTGGCTCTAGTTCGGCTTGGCGCGGCGGCCAAGCGCAAAACCTCTTGGATGGGTTTGAATCAGAGCTGGCGCGACAGTCGCTGCTCAGTGGCCACTACGTGATTGAATCAAAACCTGAGCGCGCCAGCGTGCAGATCTATTACCCCTTGCAGCAATTAAAACTTCACCTTGAACCACGATTAATCTATCTAGAACAAGATCTCACTGGCCTCAATAGCATCAGTAAGCATCTGTTTATCGAACGACTGGTTAAGTTGTGGAGCATAGGCTTGGTGTTGGTTGGCGGCATGGTGTGGCTAAGCTATCGCACCATCATCGTGCCACTTAAACAAATAACCGAAGCCTCTCGTCGTCTTGGTGAAGCGGATCTACCGCCGCCACAGTTGGGGCCGATTGCCGAACTGCACAAGTTTTGGCATCAGCTGTATAAGTCCAACAATCGCGTGCGTAAAGGCTATTTGCAGCTGGTAACCAGTGAGCAACGATGGTTGTATGCCATTGAAGGGATGAAGGTAGGGGTGTGGGATTGGCATGTTCGTGATGGCCATGTTTACCTGTCACACCACTGGAAGGCGATGCTTGGTTACCGCGATGATGAACTGTCATCCAGCTATGACGCTTGGGAGCAACGGATCCACCCAGAAGACAAAGACCGCACCTTAGCTTTGCTAAAACAACATCTGGATGGACAGTCCGGCATCATGGAGAGCGTGATCCGTCTCCGCCATCGTGATGGTCACTATATCTGGGTTATGGATCGCGGCATGGTGGTTGATTGGGATAGCTCCGGCAAAGCCAGTCGCATGGTTGGCAGCCATGTTGATATCACCGATGAGATGAATCGTAAGTTACAGGGTGCCGATGATGATCAGGCGGTGGCACGATTAGGGTTGGTTAATAGCCTCATTCCACTGGTTCGAACCGACGATGGGGTTGGTTATAGTGCTTTATTCTTCCTCGATATTGATGACTTTAAGCTGGTTAATGACAGCTTCAGCCACCTTGATGGCGATCAGTTGCTAAAGCAGGTACTGGTTCGGATCAAGAAACGTTTTGGTCACGCCAGTTTAATCCATCGCCTTCATGGCGATGAGTTTGTGGTGTTGATTGGCGGCATCGATCCACACCAGCAACCGGTGGTCGCACAGGTAAACCTATTTGCTGAGCAGTTGATGAAGTGTTTTGAGCGACCGTGGGTCGTTAACGGCACCCAAGTTTATCTTGGTACCTGCATCGGCATCAGCGTGTTTCAACCAAGCTCCAAGCTCGATCCCGAGGTGCTGCTGTCTCAGGCGGAGTTAGCGGTATACCAATGTAAAGAACTGGGTCGAGGCAGCTATCGTTTGTTTTCCAATGAGGTGCAACAAAAGACGCGCCAGCGTTATTGGTTGCGTGACTCCCTTAGCCGTGGCTTAGCACAAGGTGAGTTAAATATGCACTACCAGCCTGTGCTCGATAGCAGTGGTGAACTGCATGCGGCTGAGGCATTGATCCGTTGGTACCACCCTGAGCGCGGTGAGATCCCCCCAGGGCAGTTCTTACCGGTGGCTGAGCGCTACGGTTTAGCTGAGGCGCTGGCGGAGTTGCAACTGGCTACCGCCTGTCGTGATTTGGCGGTGTTGCGTCGTTATGGTTTGGATGAGGTGATGTTGAATGTCAGCTTACGCCAGTTGTCATGGCCGCAGTTTGTATCTCGACTTGAATACCATTTAGAACTGCAAGGGCTGGCGCCACAAATGCTGGTACTGGAGATTTCTGAGTACTATTTGCCGCAACTGACACCAGAAACTATTTCAGTGTTGGAGAAGATCAAGGCATTGAATGTGCGCATTGCCATTGATCACTTTGGAGCCGGTTATTTGATGCTATCGCAGTTACAACAGTTACCAATAAGTCAGATTAAACTGGATGCCCGCTATCTGCGTCACCAAGGCGACAGCAGCAGCGAAGCACTGCTACTGGCGCAAGCTAATGTTGCCAAAACCTTATCGCTGGAATGGATGGCCAGTGGTGTTGATGAAGAGTCTTGCTACCAGATGCTACGCCAACATGGTTGCCAACGCTTTCAAGGGCATCTGCTTAGCGCTCCTCGCTCACTGGATGAGTTGCTGGTGCTGTTGCGTCATCGAGGTCGTGCAGGGGCTGGGGCGCAAACCACTCCAACAACCGATTAAGTAGTGGCTGACGATAGTCGTCACTCTCCATCAATAGCTCATGCATGGCATCATCAATGCAGATAAGTTCATGTTGACCACGCTGTGCAAAGAGCCTAGCCGCCTTGTTATTTACCACTGTATCGGCACCGGCAATCGCCACTACCGTCGGAGTTTCTATTTGAATTTGAGGCCATTGCTGCTCAAGCGCTAACGCTTGCCGGATCCACTGTACACTTGGTGCCCCCAATTGCAGCTCAGGCCTATCTTGGTAAAGCTGTCGAAATGCACGGTATTGGTTTTCGTCATGGGTGTTGTCATTGTCAGCAAAGGGGATGGCTCGGTAGTTATGGCCACCAACGGCATACCCTTCCGGCCTGAGCTGATGCAACACGCTTAGTAGTGGTGAAATCACCCAACTTGGCGCCGGTAGTTGTACCCCAAACATTGGCGACGACAATAGTGCCTTATCGAAGTGGTGCGGGTATTGATGCAGATATAATGCGGCAATGGCGCCACCCATCGAGTGCGCTAGTAAGTAGCGTTGGGCCGGTTTGTCTGGAGTAACGCGTTCGCGGACGAACTTAACCATATCCGCCACGTAATCACGGAAATGATGTACATGGCCAATGTGCCGGTTGGTAAGCATCCGCTCTGATAACCCTTGGCCGCGATGATCCCACAAATAGAGGCTATAGCCTTGGTCATATAACCACTGCACCAATGGCCAGTACTTCATGTAGCTTTCAATACGGCCACTGCACAATACGATAGCTCCACGGCTTTGGGGCGCGCGCACAATGCAGTAGCGGATGTTTACCCCTTTTACGCCAGCAAAGTTGCCATGCTCAGCCTGTTGCCAGAGCTCGGTAACAGTAACGCTATCGGTCATGTGGTTAGGTTATGCTGACGGGCGTTGTAAGCTGTCAGTTGCTCATCGGTCGCCTTAGGTTGGTGGTTGGCCTTCCATTCGCTGTAAGGCATACCATAGATGGCTTCACGGGCATCATCATCGCTTACGTCTAGGCCGTGATCGTCGGCAGCGGCTTTGTACCATTTAGATAGGCAGTTACGGCAAAAGCCGGACAAAATCATCAAATCGATATTTTGCACATCTTTGTTGGCATCGAGGTGAGCCAACAAACGGCGTAATACCGCCGCTTCTACTTCGGTTTTTTTATCCATGGTTATGCTCCTTGCCGCGCGGCTATCCACGCATTAATTTGTTGTTCTAGTTGAGTCATTGGTAGTGATCCACCTTTGAGTATCTGATCATGAAACTGGCGGATGTCGAAATCCTCGCCAAGCTGTTGTTCTGCATGGTGACGTAAACGCCATAGAGTCAATTCGCCAATTTTGTATGAAAGGGCCTGCCCAGGCCAACCAATGTAGCGGTCGACTTCGGTGGTGACGTTGTGTAGTGACAATGCAGTGTTGCTGGCTAGATAGTCGATGGCTTGTTGACGGCTCCACCCTTGCGCGTGCATACCGGTATCAACCACCAAACGGCAGGCCCGCCACATTTCATAGGTTAAACGTCCAAAATTGCTGTAGGGATCGCGGTAGAACCCCCCTTCTAGTCCTAGTTTTTCCGAATATAAACCCCAACCCTCACCAAAGGCACTGATGTAGTAGTTACGGCGTAGTGGATGCAACGCTAACTCTGAGGCAAGGGAGATCTGCAGATGGTGGCCAGGAACCGCTTCATGCAGAGTTAGTGCTTCCATCTCGTACAGTGGTCGCTTATCCAGAGCATAGGTATTGACCCAATAGTATCCTGGTTGGTCATTACCGCTGGAACCTGAATAGCGGCCAGTGGTGTACTTAGGGGCTATCTCGGTTGGTACAGCTTTCACCCCATAGGGAGTGCGGGGGAGTGTAGCGAAGAACTTTGGTAGCATCGCATCGGCTTGCTTGGACAGGTGGGCGGCGTAATACAGCAGTTCATTGGCCGTTTGTGGATAGAAGCGTGGGTCGGTGCGTAGGTAAGTTAGAAACTCAGCGAAGCTGCCATGAAAATCCAACTCCTCAATGACCGCCGCCATTTCGCTGCGGATCCGTGCTACCTCGGTAAGTCCAAGTTGATGCACCTGCTCGGCGGTCATATTTAAAGTGGTGAAGTGGCGGACGCGATTGGCGTAATAGTCGTTGCCATCTACTAATGCACTGGCGGCAATGCTGCTTCTTGCTGCAGGGTAGTAGTGGTTTTGATAGAACGCTGCAAAGCGCTGATAACTTGGCACGACCTTGGTGGTTACTGCATCTAAGCCTCGTTGCTGCCATTGACTGCGATTGGGGAAGTCGTCGCTGAGGTTGGCAAATGGTTGATAGTAGATGTTGTCTACCGGGGCCGTAATAAATGCATCGATACTCTGCTCAAACCCTATTAGTACCGCCTTAGGCACCGTGTTGCCACTGTTGATCCCTTGCTGTAGCCAGTGGGTTTGCTCTGTGAAATAGCGTGGTATTTGCTCTAAACGAGCAAGATAAGCTGCCGCTTGGGTTTCATTTTTCAGCTGCTGACCTCGCGCCATTTGCGCTAGGTAGGTATGAAAGCCACCCTCGGCAGAGATTGGTCGATAGTGTTCATGATAGCGATAACTATCGACGCCATTTTGCAGCTGATGTTTAACGATGGCGAGATTGGCTTGTTGCTCCAAGTTGAGCTGGGCAACATCAATGGCGTTGGCTTGGTCGAGCAGTAGCTGTTGCTTAGTGGCGATGGCGCTAAGGTTTTCCGGGCTGAGATTCGCCAATTGACTGGCAGCTGCGACATTACCATATCGCTGTGCCAGCGTCGGTTGGCTAGCTAGCTGTAGCTGCCAGCTATCATCCAATAGTTGTTCAACTTGATATTGAGGTGCGGGGGAATTAGCACAGCTGCAAAGCAGTGCGGTTAGCAGTAGTAGCGCGACTCTCATCAACCTGTTCCTTAGGTTTGGTACGGTAGTCCTAGTTACTGCTAGTGTACGAGAGGCTATCGCTGAACACAAAAACGGCGCCCAAGGGGCGCCGTTGTTATCGCAATGTTTAGTGCGAGCGTTTAGATCACGCGACTGAACTGCTGCTGGCGGGCTTTTTCACGCATGTAGCGGTCAAAACACATGCAGATGTTGCGGATCAGCAAGTTGCCGGTAGCGGTAACGCGGATAATATTACCTTCGTGTTGAACCAGTTCGTCGTCGATAAATGGCTTAAGCAGCTCAATATCGGTAGCGAAGTATTCATCGAAGTTAATATCCCACTCTTGTTCAATAACGGTTTTATCCATTTCAAAGTGACAGATCAGCTGTTTGATCACGGCACGGCGGATAAAGTCATCGCGTTCTAGTGAGCAACCTTTGATCAAGGCGGTGCCTTGAGCATCGATAGTGTTGTAGTAGTCTTTCAGA
Source organism: Ferrimonas lipolytica (assembly GCF_012295575.1). Taxonomy (NCBI): domain Bacteria; kingdom Pseudomonadati; phylum Pseudomonadota; class Gammaproteobacteria; order Alteromonadales; family Ferrimonadaceae; genus Ferrimonas; species Ferrimonas lipolytica. Next base: position 3,552,406 of record NZ_CP051180.1, read on the forward strand.
TCTACTGCATTCTGAGCGTAGGCGTTGCCAATGCTCGAGATAGCCGAAGCACCAAGTCCCAGCAGATCCGCATCTGGCTGAGTGGTGTAGCCTTGGAAGTTACGGTGTAACTTACCGGCGCGTTGCAGCTTAGCGAGTTCATCATCTGGCTTAGCGAAGTGGTCCATACCGATAAATTGGTAGCCATCTTCAGTCAGGATGTTGATGCTATTTTCTAAGATCTTCAGCTTTTGCATTGGGGTTGGCAGATCTTCGTCGTGGATCTTACGCTGTGCAGCAAAACGATGCGGCAGGTGAGCGTAGTTAAATACACTTAGACGGTCTGGAGCCAAGGCCTTAATGCGCTCAAGGGTTTCGTTGAAGCTCTCTGGAGTCTGGTGTGGCAGACCGTAGATCAGATCGACGTTGGTTGAGCTGAAGCCTTTTTCTTTGGCTGCTTTGAGCAGGTCAAAGATAAATTGTTCGTCCTGCTCGCGGTTAACCGCTTGCTGAACCTTCTTGTTGAAGTCCTGTACGCCAACAGAGATGCGGTTAAAACCAACCTCTGCCAATACGTCCAGGGTTGAGATCTCAATCTCACGAGGATCAATCTCGATTGAGAATTCACCTTCGTCAGCAAAGTTAAATTGCTCTTTTAGCAGGTTGGTCAAACGACGGATCTGCTCTGGGTTTAAGAAGGTAGGTGTACCACCGCCCCAGTGCATCTGGGTAACGTTGTACTGTTGAAAGTGAGGAGCACGAGCTTTGATTTCACGCTCTAGGTAATCAAGGTACTGATCGGCCTTATGGGCATGACGTGTGATGATCTTGTTACAGCCACAGTAGTAACACAGCTTGTGACAGAACGGCACGTGGATGTACAGAGACAGGTTCTGCTTATCTGAGCCGACGATCGCTTGTGCTAAATCATTCTCGCTAAACTCTTTATGAAACTCTACCGCGGTTGGGTAGGAAGTGTAGCGTGGACCGGAGTAGTTATACTTCTCAATCAACGCTTGGTTCCAACTGATCTTGTCCTGCACCTAAGCTCTCCTCTTTCAGGTTGCAGTAATTATGCACCTTTTACGCAATCTCGCCACGTTATGACTGACGGGCTTTAACAGGATGGGATCAAGCTCAAAAAATCACAAGTGAATGGATTTGTTCAAGATCTCTATTTTGAGAGGGACTGTGCGCGCCAACTACTATCCGCCAAAATAGCTACATCTGTGCTAATTGCAGGACCAAGAACTGCTTGGTGATGCTCCAATTCCATGTCCAGCTTACGGCGCTCCAGCTTAGGCAACGCTTTGCGTTGTTCTAAGATTGGCTGTGTGCTGATGGCATCATAAAGGGCTTGGAGGTGGGGGAATTGCTGAGCTAATCGCTCAGAGTCGGCCCCGGGCACGGCACGGAGTAGGTTAACTAACCGCAGCGCCGCTTCTGCTGGCTGGCACTGTTCTGCTAGCGCCGCTTTGGCGATTTGCTGAATCTGCTCTTGCAGGTGCAGCTGTCGCGCTGCGATTTTGGTACTACGCTGTTGTTGTTGCTGTGCTACTTTGCGCCACAAAATGGCCGCGTATACGGCCAACGCCACCACAATGGCGATAGCCGCAACAATTAAACTTCCCTGTACGGACATGCCTATAATTCCCGTAGACCTTAAACCGTTAGTCTTTAAATTGGTCGAGTAGGTCGCTGCCTTGTTCGAATTGCTCGAATAGGTCGAGTTCGCTATCGGTAGTACTCGATTTTACTGGAGCCGCTGGCTCTTCTGCTGGCAGATCATCGCTGATCCCAAGCTGATCCATCAGCACGGCAATGCGCGCTAAGGTGCTGTCTAACCAGAACTGATCCGCTTGGCTTAGCAGTTCACCACCTTCAACCTGATCCAATAACTGGCTCAGACGTGGGCTCTGCTCAAGTTTGGCGAGCTCTTGCTCTGGCTTCATCGCGGGTTTAACTACAGATGCTTGCGCTGCATCCATAACTAAAGCAATAGGCTTTTTGCTGCCATGGCGTGGGTCTTTCTTTTCTACGTTGGCACCAGTAACGGCGGCACGTACTTCAGCGCCGCTGTGGCGACTGCCAGTAGCTTGGCCTTTACCGGCTTTTTTGCTGAATTTAACATTGGCTTGCTTCTTTTCCCTTGGTGGGCGAGCGGGGCCATTGGTGTTCACTTTGCGAGATCGTTTAGCTCGAGTCATAGGGTCTGTCTCCGTTTGGGCGGGCGACTCTACCAGATTATGCTGATTTTTGCAGCAGAATGATGTCGTTGCCGAGGATTTCTAAGCGTAAGTTGTGTTGTTTGGCTAAATAACGAAAGGTTGCTTCGCTGAAGAAGCTGACGTGAGTCGGATCGTTCTTATAGTGCCACTGTGCAAACGCGTCCTTATTGCGCACCAGTTTGGTCATTATGCCAAGGTAACCACCGGGGCGGATCAAATTGAGTAGCAGATGCCATTCTCGGCGCGGTTGGTAAAAGTGTTCAATGGCCTCGGTGCAGGTAACAAAGTCATATTGCTGCTTGAGTGGCGAGCGGTCTGGAACGAAATAGGGATCATAGAGGGCCATTTCGTGCCCCGCGTCAGCAAGCATTAGCGATAAGGTTGGGCCTGGACCACAGCCAAAGTCTAAGCCTTGTTGCTGCAACGGCAGGCGTAGCAGCAGTGGCGCAGCTAAGCGGTTTAAGAATTTGCGGTAGCCTAGATCATCTGGGTTATTTTGGTGTTGGTCGTAGATCTGCTTTTCTGCTGATGCAGGCAGCAATGCTGCAGGATCGGCAAACACTAACTTACATTGCGGGCATTGAAAGTAATGGCGGCGTTTATCTTGATGATAGTGTTGCGGATCAATGTGCTGGCACAGCGGGCAGAGCATGGACATTCCTAACATAACGGTGGTTAGGCGAGTATATAATACCAATTCCACTAAATCTTTGATCATTGTTGCTGGTTTAAATCACCCCCAAACTGCGTTTACGAGTGCACGGTTAGCGCGACTAGCAGTTGGAGCGGGTGGTTTGTTTGATGCGATCTGTTCGTCGCAATAACAGCTTAAATACGTAATGGAATTGGCACCAGCAGGAAATAAAAAAGGCGACAGATTGCTCTGTCGCCTATTGGTGTCAGCTGACACCCCTCCAATTTATTATCCGAGCATCCTTACCCGCGAAGAGACGTTCCCAGTCTAGTCCATTTATTGAATTGAGCTTCCGTGCAATAAATGTTGTTTTTGGTCAATCCTGACACTTTCTTATTCATCCTTGATGGATGTCTTCCTTTACTACTCAGCCAATCCGGCGAGCTCGTCATCCTGACGATTATGAGTAACACTTCCGTGTTGTCCCAGTCCGTTGGGGGCAGATCTTACGATCTGGTCTAACTCCTGACAGGTCGGTTGCCGTGCTCACATCCTGTGTGCCTGTGCTTTCGCAGCAGTGGTACCAACTCTTGTTGGAGCTCACTTTACCTGCTTTGACTTAGATCGCAACTTTTTTTGCAGGGTGATTTGTGTCACGTGCGAGTGTCATTTTTCTAAGTCACTAAAAAAGTTAAATTAATGCTCAAATGTTAACAAATAAAAGGGGGAAACCCTTAACTTGTTAATGGTCAATGTCTTACATGATTTTTGGGTTGATATTTAGGCTAAATGGGAGGCCGACTGCGATTCATTGCTATTTTGACCAAAATAGCTAACCACATTTAGTGCTTACCACTATTGGGGAGCAAAAGTGTCTCGTTTCTCCACCTGACTGGAGTAAGGATATTCTAATGAAATTACGGTTGAGTGGCTTTGTTGTTACTTGGTTAGCGATCGATGGATAGTCGAGATTGATGGGGTTACTGTCATTGATCGCAAGCGTAGTTCTGCAAACTAAATTAGCGCTACAGCAAACTAAAAAGGGAGCCTGAGGCTCCCTTTGTTATTGTTAAGCAAAACGCTATTGGGCGTTGAGGTAATGAGACAAGGCGTTGATGTCATCGTCACTGAGACGTTTGCTGATGTCGCTCATCATACCGTTCATGTCGTTATTACGAGCACCACTGCGGAACTTCTCAAGTTGAGCTTTGAGGTATGAAGTGTGTTGTCCAGCTAGTGATGGATAACCTGCTAGTTGCATACCTTGGCCAGTGACGCCGTGGCAGGCAACACAGGCGGTAACCTGACGCTCTGGATCGCCACCTAAGTAGAGTTTCTCGCCAGCGGCAATTAATTCAGCGTCATCGCTGTTGCCGGCACTGGTTAGTTGGCCTGCGTAGTAGGCCGCAACGTCAGCCATATCTTGCTCGGTTGCAAGCATCATCGCCATTGGGCTCATTACCGGATCATTGCGACCCTCTTTACCACCGCTGGTGGCCGCTTTTTTTAGATCGATAAGTTGTTTTAGCAGGTACCCTTCATGCTGTCCTGCAAGTTTCGGATAGAGGTCGATCGGGCTGTTGCCGTCGGCACCGTGACAGGCCGTACAGGTTGCAACTTTGGCTTTGCCAGCTTCGGCGTCACCAGCGGCTAAGGCTGGGGTGGAGATTGCCGCTACTGCGGCCAGAACTACTGCAAACTTTTTCATAACGTTCCAACTTGTATTATCGCGAGCGATTTGATTCCCTGCTGCATCGCTCGCCTGATAAACTAGAGGGAGCATGCGCATCGCATTTTACACAAATTTAGATCCAGATCGAATAGCTACTTAATTCTGTGACTTAAAACGGAATGGCGGTCGATCTGGATCAATGGAGAACACAGTGACTGATCAAATTGTTGATTTTCGTCGGGCCAGTTTTGTAACTAGTGCCCCAGACATTACCCACCTACCTGAAGATGTGGGTATGGAGATCGCGTTTGCCGGTCGCTCTAATGCTGGCAAGTCCAGTGCCCTTAATACCTTGACCGATCACAAAGGTCTGGCACACACCAGTAAAACCCCAGGTCGTACTCAGCTGATCAACGTGTTTCGCTTAGACGATGAACGTCGCCTAATCGATCTGCCGGGCTATGGTTTTGCCAAGGTTCCGCTAGAGATGAAACTGCAGTGGCAAGAGAAGCTCGCTCAGTACCTTGAAGAGCGTCAGTGCTTACGTGGTTTAGTGGTGATGATGGACGTACGTCACCCATTGAAAGATCTCGATTCAAATATGATTGCTTGGGGGGTTGCTGCTGAAATGCCGGTACTGGTACTGCTAACTAAAGCAGACAAATTAAAACAGGCAGAGAAGAACAAGGTCTTAAGAAAGGTAAAAGAAAACCTGTCTGAGCTTGGCGGTGAGATCACCATTCAGCTGTTCTCTTCGTTGAAGGGTACCGGTCGCGAGCCTGCTCTGCGAGTACTTAATGGTTGGTTCCAGCGTCACAGTGATATTGAAGCTGGATTGTCTGAGTAGCGAAAAAAGACAAAAAAAACCGGTGTTGAGAAGGCTCAACACCGGAACATTAAAAGCTAATTTGGGGAGAAGCTTTTTAAAAAACGATAACAATATCAACTAACCCATTGGGCGACTTGACGTGTTAACTATAGCGCAACATTTAGCCGAGTTAAAGTTTTTGCTCTAAATTTTTGAGTGCACTGTATTGGTCTGAAAAATCGTTATTTAAACTTACTAACGACTTCCTTTGGTGAATTTTAGAGTCAAAAAAACCCCAGTCTTCAAAGAAGACTGAGGTGCCAATTCTGGCGACTGACCCAAGGGGTCAATCAAAAACAGGTTTGAAAGATTAACCGAAGTTCATTACACCGAAGTGCAATTTGTTCAGCAATAGAACATCTTACCTCTGTACCCTACCCCCGAAGCTTAACCAAGCCTGTTGTTGAGGGTAAAGCGCTTTCACTAGCAACTGAATAAATCTGCGGTTTGGGTCGCAAAGTGCTCACTGTTAGTGAGCTTCGTCCCAGTTGTCGCCTAGGCCCGCTTCTGCGATCAGTGGGACTGCTAATTCCGCCGCTGATTCCATCAACTTAACCAAATGAGCTTGGTGTTTTTCAATCACACCCTCTTCAATCTCGAACACCAATTCATCGTGTACCTGCATCAATAGCTTAATCTCAGCGGGTTCTTGGTTGTTGATGTATTGGTGTACTAGCAACATCGCTTTTTTGATGATATCAGCCGCGGTTCCTTGCATTGGCGCGTTGATGGCTGTCCGCTCGGCTGCCTGTTGGCGCATCTTGTTGCGGGCGTTGATCTCAGGCAGATGCAAGCGACGGCCAAACAGGGTTTCAACAAACTGCTGATCGTGTGCTTGGGCACGGGTGTCATCCATGTATTTCAGTACCCCAGGGTAGCGATCGAAGTATTTATCGATGTACTCCTGCGCTTCATAACGTGGAATATTCAATTCTTTGGCTAAACCAAAGGCGGACATGCCATAGATCAAACCAAAGTTAACCGCTTTGGCCTTGCGACGCATATCTGTGGTTACGTCATCAAATTCGACATCAAACACTTCAGCAGCAGTGGCGCGATGGATATCTTTGCCATGAGCAAAGGCATCCAACAGCCCTTTGTCTGCAGAGAGATGGGCCATGATCCGCAGTTCGATTTGAGAGTAATCGATAGCCAGTAGCTTATAGCCTGCTGGGGCAATAAAAGCTTGCCGAATACGGCGTCCTTCTTCGGTACGGATTGGAATGTTCTGCAGGTTTGGGTTTGAACTCGAAAGCCTGCCGGTGGCAGTTACCGCTTGATGATAACTGGTGTGGATCCGTCCCGCAGCAGTGATCAGCTCAGGTAACTTATCGGTATAAGTGTTTTTCAGCTTGGCCAGTGAGCGATGTTCCAATAGCAGTTTGGGCAGTGGGTAATCCAGCGCTAACTCCTGCAGCACCTCTTCTGCGGTAGAGGGGGCTCCCTTAGGGGTTTTCTTTAGTACTGGGTACTCGAGCTTTTCAAACAGAATGGTTTGCAATTGCTTGGTCGAGGCCAGATTAAAGACTTCACCGGCAATGTTATGGGCTTCGGCTTCAAGCTCATTTAAACGCATCGCAATGGTGCTGCTTTGTTGATGGAGCATATCGCCATCAACCATAACCCCATTACGTTCCATCGTTGACATGGCAGTAACTAGTGGCAGCTCAATCTCATTAAATACCGCTTCACAGCTTGGCACACTGGCCAGCAGTGGTTGCAGGGTTTGGTGGAGACGTAGGGTGATGTCAGCGTCTTCTGCAGCATAAGGCGCCGCTTGTTCCAGCTCGATCTGGTTGAAGGTTTTCTGTTTAACCCCTTTACCGGCTATCTCTTCAAACTTGATGGTCTTATGGCCGAGGTACTTCAGCGCCAAGTCATCCATGTTGTGTTTACCGGCGGTGGAGTTGTAGCAGTAACTCTCCAACATGGTATCGAAGGCAACGCCGCGTAGGGTGATGCCATAATTGGCCAGTACTGACATATCGTACTTTAAGTTTTGGCCAATCTTTTTCGGAGAGTCATCCTCCAGCAGCGGCTTGAGCTTAGCTAAAGTGGCGTCGAAATCTAGTTGTACTGGGGCGCCGTCATAATCGTGGGCCAATGGCAGGTAAGCTGCTTCACCGGCTTTTACCGAAAATGATAAACCAACCAGTTTGGCTGCCATGTAGTCGATGCTGGTGGTTTCGGTATCAACGGCGTACAGCTCGGCGTCTGTCAGTTTGGCTATCCACTGATCTAGCTGAGCTTCGGTCAAAATGGTTTGATAGTCGACCTCGATCGCTTCAACCGTTGCCACTTCACCGGTTTGCACATCCACTTTGGTAGCAGCAGGTGCCGCCGCACCGTTATCGAGCACTTCAGCTAATAAGCGACGGAACTCCATCTGACCATACAGTTTGGCCAGTTCATCATTGTTGGCCGCTTTGATATCAAGATCATTGGGGCCCTGTTCGAGCTCAACGTCAATCTTAATGGTGGCTAATTGGTAAGATAGGAATGCCGCATCTTTGTGCTCAGCCAGCTTTTTAGGCATGGTTTTGCTGCCCCGGAAACCTAGTGGTACCACAGCATCAATGTCTTGATAGATCTGCTCTAAGCTGCCGATCCCTTGCAACATTGCCAAGGCGGTTTTCTCACCGACACCGGGTAAGCCCGGGATATTGTCGACTTTGTCGCCCATCATCGCCAACAGATCGATGATTAGATCGGGGCCGACACCAAACTTCTCTACCACACCAGCTGGATCGAGCACGGTGTCGGTCATGGTATTGACCAAAGTGATCTTATCGGTCACCAGCTGAGCCATGTCCTTATCGCCAGTGCTGATCAATACGTCGTAGCCAGCGGCTTCCCCTTGGCGCGCCAAGGTACCAATAACGTCATCGGCTTCGACGCCAGAGTGAACAATCATCGGCAGCCCCATGGCGTCGATAATGGCGTGCAGCGGTGCGATTTGGCTGCGCAAATCGTCAGGCATCGGTGGACGCTGAGCCTTGTAGTCGCTGTACATCTCATCGCGAAAGGTTTTGCCTTTGGCGTCAAACACGACCGCCATATGAGTAGGCTTATATTGGCGCACTAAGCTGCGCAACATGTTTACCACGCCATAAACCGCTCCAGTCGGCTCTCCTGCTGAGTTGGTTAGGTGTGGTGGCGCATGGAAGGCGCGGTATAAATAGGAGGAGCCATCGACGAGGATCAGGGGTTGGTCGGACATGGTCAGGACTGAGTTATTGAGTAAAGGACTAGGATGCCACGACCATCACTTCCAAGCCAGTGATTGAATTGGTGAAAATCTGTGGATAACTTTGTGAACAGTCACTGTGGATAACGATTTTTATTTTTGTGATCTTGATCGCCAAGCAGGATTGAAGTCCAGTAACCATGCGGATTACCGGTTTAAATCTAAGAGATATCGGATTTGGATAATACGACAACTACAACTGTGGATATTGCGTGTCATCCTTGACAGTAACGAGCGGATAAAGGAACAACTATTAAGCAGCTTAGGTTATGTCGAGATGTAACTTAGCACAAAAAAACATCAGTTCTATAGTGGTAACATAAAATTGTTAAAACGATTTTTTCTAACCGCACTAAAAACGCAAAATTTGTGGAATAACAAGGAGTCTGCCATGAAACGAATCGCGGTAATTTTAAGTGGTTGTGGGGTGTATGACGGCACTGAGGTACATGAGGCGGTACTTACCCTGCTGGCCCTGCAGCGAGCTGGGACACAGGTGCAGTGCTTTGCGCCAGACAGAAATCAGATGCACGTTATTAATCATCTTACCGGAGAGGTAATGGCGGAGATGCGCAATATACTGGTTGAGTCTGCCCGTATTGCTCGCGGCGAGGTTAAAGCGATTGCTGAATTGAATGTGGCTGAGTTTGACGCATTGATTGTTCCAGGCGGCTTTGGTGCAGCAAAGAATCTCTGTGACTTTGCCCATGCTGGTACTGGGATGCATGTGGCCGACGATGTGAAGCAGGTATGTCGTGCCTTTGTCGATGCCGGTAAGGTGAGTGGTTATCTGTGTATTGCACCGATTATGTTGCCGCAGATTGTGGGGGCAGGCACGGTCGGCACCATTGGTGACGATGTCGATACGGCGGCAGCGTATACGCTGATGGGCGGACAACACCAAAGCTGCAGCGTGGCACAAGTGGCGGTCGATACCACCAATAAAGTGGTCTCATCCCCTGCTTATATGCTGGCCGGTGACATCGGTGAAGCAGCTCAGAGCGTTGATGCACTGGTTGATAAGGTGCTGCAGCTAGCCTAGTAACAGCCATAAAAAGGGCTGTGTACCAACGAAGTGTTGTGCTAACCAATACGGTTAAAGCATCGACTAGGTGTGTTCCGATACGAGCGATAAAGCACTAGCGCTATTGATCTTCTGCCGCATTGGAGTGGTCCCGAGAAGCTCACCTTTGGGTGCCGTCGCTACTGCGACATAGCCCTCTCAAACGCCATAATCGGTAAAGCTGAAGGCTTGAAATACATCTCAACAGCTAACTGCAACACAGCCTAAAAAGCTAGCGTAACGCTAGCCTTTGGTTGGTCGATGATGCCTGTTGCAGCAGTTATCGAAGCTGTAATTACGCACCAATGTGTTTGGCAAATCGAATGCGATAATCGAGAGAGCTGTCGCCTTTCTTCATCAGCTCGACAATATGAAATCCATTGCCGAGTAATAGCCGCAACTTGGCAGGATAGCGGTTGCGGCTTTTTACCGTAATCCGTTCGAAGCCCTGCTGTTTGGCCCAATGTTGTAGTCCCTCTAACAACATTGAGGCTAACTTAAGGCCGCGAAACTGTGGCACAACCCCACTCATCCACAGGTAGAGCTCTTGTGGAGAGTTGGCGTAAGAGGCGTAGAAACCTGCGGCCTCCCCATCTACCTCAGCAATCTGAATTAGATAACGCCCCTCTTGCAACCGACGATGGTATTCGTCGGCGCCATAGGGGTTATCGAACTCAGGGATCTGTAGGCTTAGCGCCACCACTTCATCAATCGAGCCGTGACGCCACGCCAATTCACCCATGGCCAAGTTCCAGCATCAGCTGATCTAGATATTGCTGCATAAACTGCCAACGACGCTGACCCTCAGCTTTACCGGCTTCGGTGGTCATAGATCCAGGCAGGTGTTGCAGTTTGACGAAGAAGTGGTCGATGTTGAAGTTGTCATCGTCCAGGGAGCGTAGCTTAGCTAGTGGATCTGTTGGGTGGTAAAGATCTCGCTCCCACTGACCACCAAGCATTAAGCAGCGAGACAAACCGATGGCGCCGAGCGCGTCTAATCGATCGGCATCCTGAACCACCTTAGCTTCAATGGTTTCGCACGGTACGCCAGCTGACCAGCTATGCGACACGATAGCGTGGTGAATCGCATCCAAGTGTTGAGATGGGTAACCGTACTCATCCAACAGCTTAATGGCCTTATCGGCGCTCAGCTTAGAGGCTTGATCGCGACGCTCATCACGCTTATCAACCAATACCACGTCGTGTAGCCATGCTGCCGGTAACACCACCGCTAAATCGGCACCTTCGGCTTGGGCTAATTGCTTGGCAGCCACGGCAACTCGTTCGATGTGGCTTACATCATGGGCTCCGTCGCGTCCTGCCGCTTCGGCCCAAGCATGGCAAAGTTGCTGCCATGAGGCGTCGAATGGATGGTTCATTAATTCTCCTGAAAACGATGCTTGTTCGAAACCAGAATCTTATCAGTCAGAATTTTTAAAAATACGCCATAGACCGGCAAAAATAGAAACAAACTGATCAGAAGCTTGAATCCATAATCTACGGTTGCTATCTCCGGCCAGTGGGAGGCCATAAAGGCATCATTGCTGGCGTAAAATGCGATGGAGAAAAACACCAAGGTATCGATAAAGTTACCAAAGATGGTTGAGCCTGCTGGGGCGAGCCACCAACGCTTGTTAGCGCGCAAGCGAGCAAACACCTTGATGTCCATTAACTGGCCAAATAAGTAGGCTGCAAAGCTCGCAAAGGCGATACGAGCGACAAAGGTGTTAAATTCAGACAGGGCGGACAGGCCGACAAAGTTACCTTCAAACCACATTACTGATATCAGATAAGAGATCACCAATGCAGGCATCATGGCGCCGAAGATAATCTTACGAGCTGACTGGGTACCAAAGATCCGAACCGTTAGGTCAGTCGCGAGGTACACAAAGGGAAAACTGAAAGCGCCCCAAGTGGTGTGCATGCCAAACAGTTGGAATGGCAGCTGCACCAAGTAGTTACTGGCAGCAATAATAACGACGTGAAAGCTGACTAAGATCAGCAGTGCGCGCTGTTGTTGCGCGGCTGAGAGTTGAAGCATCAAGTTGTACCTTTTTAGTTTACTGGGGTGAGGGAACCCAGACTTCTTGTTTACGCTACCTGTTGGCGAGCGAGGGCGAAATTATAGGCAGATCTTTTTTTGGTGCAAGTCTTTCGTGATCTTCATAAGATAAATCTCATTCGGTGGTGGCATAATCGTCATCACTTTCTCTTTAGCAATAGGATCTCAGACAAGTGAGCGATTGTTGTAGTCAGCCAGGCCTAATGTTGCCGGCACAAGCGTTGGAGCTGATGCGCGAGCAGATAACTCCCATTCAACAGGTTGAGTCCGTTGCTTTAGAGCAAGCTGCGGGGCGGATTTTAGCGGACGATATCTACTGTGCTATCGATCTGCCGCCGTTCGCCAATTCCGCGATGGACGGCTATGCGGTTCGAAGCAGTGAAGTTGCTGCCGGCGCCACGCTAACGGTTGCTGGTAAGTCTTTTGCCGGGATCCCGTTTACGGGGGAATGTGGAGTGGGTGAATGCGTGCGGATCATGACCGGTGCCTTGTTGCCTGAAGGGCTTGATACCATTGTGATGCAGGAGCAAACCGAAGCCGCTGGCGATCAAGTCACCTTTATGGCTGACGTTCGTCATGCTCAATTTGTTCGCGGCCGCGGTAGTGAGCTCAACGCGGGCACGCAAGTGTTGTCCAAAGGGCAACGAGTTGATGCTGGCGCCATTGGCGTATTGGCGACCGTTGGCGTTGCTCAGGTGCCGGTTTATCGTCAGTTGAAGGTGGCACTATTTTCTACCGGTGATGAGCTAAAGGCGCCGGGCACTGAGCTGGCAGCTGGCGAAATCTATGACTCTAACCGTCATGCACTGCGCACCATGCTTACAGCCATGGATGTTGAGGTGATCGATCTGGGCGTTATCCCTGATGATCTTGATCTGGTTCGAGCGGCTTTTGCCAAAGGCGATGAGCTGGCGGATGCGGTGATCACCTCTGGCGGTGTTTCTGTTGGTGAAGCGGATTACATCAAAATCGTGCTTGATGAGTTGGGGCAGGTGAACTTCTGGAAGCTCGCCATTAAGCCGGGTAAACCATTTGCTTTTGGTCAGCTCGCCAACAGCTGGTTCTTCGGCTTACCGGGTAACCCGGTTTCGTCGATGGTGACTTGTTACCAGCTAGTGCAACCGATGCTGTCTCATCTTGGTGGTGAATCCGAGCGAACCAAGCTGCTGCTCAATGCCACGCTAACAACGTCATTGCGCAAAGGCCCAGGCCGTCAGGAGTACCAACGTGGCGTGTTAAGCCAAGCGGCGGATGGCAGCCTCCAAGTTGCAGCTACCGGTGCACAGAGCTCTGACATGACCACCTCAATGGCCAAAGGGAACTGCTTTATTGTGATCCCACAAAACAAGCAGGATCCGCAGGCGGGCGAAACGGTTCAAGTAGAACCATTCAATGGCGTCCTTGGGGGTCACTGATGGAGGATATTCTTTCTGATCAGGAGCTGCTGCGTTATAACCGTCAAATTGTTATCCGTGCCTTTGATATGGATGGCCAAGAAGCGTTAAAGCAAGCCAAGGTATTGGTAATCGGTGCCGGCGGTTTGGGCTGTGCTGCAACTCAATATCTAGTGACCGCCGGAATTGGTGAGATCACCTTAGTGGATTTCGACCACGTTGAGTTGTCCAACCTGCAGCGTCAGGTATTGCATCGCGATGCTCGCATCAACGTCAATAAAGCGGAATCTGCGGCGATTGAGCTGCGTCAGCTTAATCCACACGTTACCGTTAATGTGATTGATCGCCTGCTGGAACAGCCTGAACTGGCGGAGCAGGTGCAGCAGCATGAGGTAGTGCTGGATTGCACCGACAACGTCAACACTCGCGAAATGTTGAATAAATGCTGTTTTGCCAGCAAGACGCCGTTGATCAGCGCAGCGGCTATCCGCATGGAAGGGTTGGTGACGGTATTAGATTATGCTGCGGATAAGCCGTGCTACCAATGTTTCTCTGCAATGTTTGGTGATCAGCAGTTAAGTTGCGTTGAATCCGGCATTCTAGCACCAGTAGTGGGCATGGTTGGCTGCTTGCAGGCCACCGAAGCAGTGAAGCAGCTCAGTGGCATGGGTAAAACCCTCTCTGGCCGTATCTTAATGATCGACGCCATGACCATGGAGTTTCGCGAGATGAAGCTGCCTAAACGACTCAATTGTCCAGTTTGCTCTGGCTAGCTCTAGATGTTGATCTAAGAAGAAAAACGCCCTGCATTTACGTAGGGCGTTTTTGTTTGCGCTGGCTATGCTTGATGATGAGTTGATTATTATGGAGCGACAGTATGGGATTTTTATCTTGGGTGATCTTAGGATTAATCGCAGGCGCATTGGCTAAATGGTTGATGCCGGGCAATGATGGTGGTGGTTGGTTTATGACGATGTTGCTTGGCATCGTTGGCGCATTTGTTGGCGGCTTTGTCGGGGGGTTTGTTGGTTTTAGTAACGTCAACGGCATCAATATCGGTAGCTTATTCACCGCCACTGTCGGTGCATTGATAGTGCTGTTTATCTACAACAAATTTATCCGATAGCTGGTTGAACAGCCGTTGCCTATCGGTGACAAGATGATGCCCTGCCAGTTGCGCAGGGCATTTTTTATGGCTTTGTCACAGTTAAGTGTTGAGGTTTATATCAAGCCTTCGGCTGGACCTATTGCAGTACTCTTAAGGGGTTATGTCGCGGTGGCGACGGCACATTCTTGTATGCATTAGGGGGAGCTTCGCCCCCTTTGGAATCCCCCTTTGCCTTAGGTCACAGTCAAAAACGCTTCGCTGGAGTGCTCCAATGCGGCAGAAGATCAACGACGGCAGTGCTTTCCCCTGGTATCAACACTCGCCTAGCCAGTGATTTAACAACATTGGCAAGAACAACACTTAGTTGGTACACAGCCTATTTTATTGGTCGTTGTTCCATTCGTTGGCTAGCGCCGCCATCATCACCTTGTCGTGATAAGCACCATCTCGATATCCGGATTGACGTAATACGCCTTCGTGCTGGAAACCGGCCTTCTCATAGGCTCGTTGTGCCGCGGGGTTAGTGGTAAAGGCAGTTAGTTCGACACGATGTAGGTTGAGGCTACTAAAACCGTATTGGGTCACCATCCGAGTAACCTCGGTGGCAATGCCTCGGCCCCAGTACTGCTTGTCACCAATGAGAATGAAATACTCTGCGCTGTGGTTAATGTCACTGATCCCAACCAAGCCGGCATAGCCAATTAGTCGGTTGCTGTGCTTGCATTCAATCCCTAACGATACCGCATTACGTTGTTCATTAATGCTGGCCAGCCACTGTATCAACGCTCCCTTTGATTGTGGCTTGGTAAACTGGGTAACGCTGTAGCGGGTAACATCCCGATCCTGTAACCAGTGGTAGAACACCTCCACATCGGTGGTTTCCAGTGGGCGTAATCGGCATTGGGTTGCTTCAATCATATGCTTACTTCCATCTTTAGTAATGCTTAACGCTTCGGCCAGCTTGGTTGCTGTTGTTGCCACTGTTGCAGTAATGCCGTTAACTCGTCGCTAAGGTAGTGCTCACCACAGCTTGGTGCTTGGGTAAACTCATGCTGCTCACCATTGAGCGAAAAAACCAATTGATAGGCATGGAGGTAGGTGCGATCAGACTCGACACCACCATATAGCGCATCCCCTAGAATTGGTGCACCGATGGATTTGAGTGCGACCCGGATTTGGTGGGTTTTACCCGATAAAGGGCGTAACAAAAAGGCGCGTAACCCCGGCTTAACCGACGCACTGACGAACTGGGTAGTGGCGTAGTTGTCTTTGGCCCGAGTAAGTTTCCATTGGCTGCGACGAGCCTTAGCCATGCCACCTTCGATAGTCCCCTGTTTCTTCTTGGGCTTATCGGTCGACAGTGCTAAATAACGTTTCTCGATGCTGTGCTCAGCAAACTGCTGGCTTAACGTGGCAGCTACTGCACTGCTGCGTGCCAATAGCAACAAACCAGAGGTTGGGGTATCGAGCCGATGTACGCTATAGAGCTTCTCGTTGCGGTCTGCTTCAACCTGAGCAACGACACCAGCGCTGCCATCTTGGCTATGAAAATGCACCCCGGCGCTTTTATTGATAACGATAAAGTTGGGATGTTCGGCAACAAGCTGGTATGCGGGCATAAAAAAGGGCTCCTAGATGGGAGCCCGATTATAGCGATAACTACAACTAAGCGTTAGCGTTGCCACTGCTCCGCCGCTTGTTGATCGGCATCCTTGGCGTCTACCCAAACGGTGCCTTCGTTACTGGTTTCTTTCTTCCAGAACGGTGCACGGGTTTTCAAAAAGTCGATTAGGTATTCGCAGGCAGCAAAGGCGGCCTTGCGGTGGGCGCTGGAGACACCGATAAATACGATCTGATCGGTCAGTTGCAGATCGCCAACACGATGGATGATAGTGACATCATCCAAGGGCCAGCGGGCACGAGCCTCAACCTCGATCTGCTCGAGTACTGCCTCGGTCATGCCAGGGTAGTGTTCAAGCGTCATCGCTGAGACGTTTTTGCTGTCGCCAAAGTCACGTACCTTACCGACGAAGGTGACCACAGCGCCACAGGCTGGGTTGTTGGCCAGCTTGGCGTACTCCGCTGCAACGTCAAAATCTTTGGTTTGCACCACACCCATAACTAGCCTCCGGTAACCGGTGGGAAGAAAGCGACTTCATCGCCGTCAGACAATTCGGTTTCCCAGCCAGATAGGGTTTGGTTAACGGCAACCAAGACGTTGGCTTCACCAAGGGTAAGCTGCCATTTATCGCCACGTTCAACCAATTGCTTGCGCAGGGCATCAGCGGTTAAACCGGTAGTGGCTTCAATCTCAACCTTATCGCAGCCAATCACTTCACGGATCTGAGCGAAAAATAGTACTTTGATCATTTGTTAAACCTTAAAGTGGCCGGACTTGCCGCCCTTTTTCTCAAGCAGACGAACGCCTTCAATCAGCATATCTTTCTGTACTGCTTTGCACATGTCGTAGATGGTTAGTGCGGCGGTGCTGGCAGCGGTTAACGCCTCCATCTCAACACCGGTTTGGCCAGCCAGCTTACATAGGCTCTGAATGCGAACTTGGCTATGTTCCGGCTCTGGGATCAGATCAACGGTAACCTTGGTTAGCATCAGTGGGTGGCACAATGGGATCAGATCGGACGTCTTCTTTGCTGCCATGATGCCAGCGATGCGAGCCGTCGCGAATACGTCACCTTTGTGGTGTTCGCCGTTCATTATCATCGCTAAGGTGTCTGGCGCCATCTTGATGATCGCTTCAGCTCGGGCTTCACGCTCGGTTGCTACCTTTTCAGTAACGTCGACCATGTGTGCTTGGCCCTGCTCATTGATGTGAGTAAATTCGCTCATTTGGCAATTGGTTTCAGGTGGGTAACGAAGTTACATGGACGGTGAGTTGAGTCCAGCTGCTCTTTCAGGATCTTGGTCCAACCGGTACGGCAGGCGCCAGTAGAACCAGGCAAGCAGAAGATTGCAGTGCGATTGGCCATGCCACCAATAGCGCGTGACTGGACGGTGCTGGTGCCTAGCTCAAGGAAGGTGATGTGGCGGAACAGCTCACCAAACCCTTCAATTTCTTTATCAAATAGTGGCGCTACTGATTCAGGCGTGGAGTCTCGATCGGTGAAGCCGGTACCGCCAGTAGAGATAATTACTTGGACGTGCTCAGAGGCGATCCAATCAGACATTACTGCACGGATGGTGTACTTGTCGTCTTTGATGATCTTCCGCTCAACCACGTTGTGGCCCGCTTCAATTAAACCATCTACTAAGAACTGACCTGATTTGTCGTTTTCCAAGGTACGGGTATCAGATAGGGTTAGTACGGCCACGTTCAGTGGTACAAAGTTCGCTTGTGAAAGGTGTCCCATAATGTGTCTCAGTCTCTTGCTGTAATTTATCAACCACCGATGGAGGCCAGATGCGGCGTGGCACCGGCATCACCATCGTGCAGGTGGTGTGTTTCATGTTTGCTGATCAGCGCGCGATGGAGGCGTTGCTGCAGCTCTGGAATATGGTTGTCACTGCCGAGCAGGTCGCGCAGTTCAATGCCAGCTTCGCCAAACAAGCACAGGTGCAGTTTGCCGGTGGAGGAAACCCGTAAGCGGTTGCAGCTGGCGCAGAAGTCTTTAGCGTACGGCATGATTAAGCCGATCCGCCCAGCGTAATCTGGGTGACTGTAATTCAGTGCTGGCCCAGCATCTTTATCAGCGGGATCCAGCTGCCACCCTTGCTGCAGTAATTGCTGTTGAATAACGGCACCGGCTAGATGGTGCTGTTTGAAGTAATCGTGATGTAGGCCTGTCTCCATCAATTCGATGAAGCGAATATCGACCTTACGATCGCGGATATAGTTCAAAAACAGCGGCAGTTGATCGGCATTGTGGCCTTTCAATAGTACCGCGTTGATCTTGACTCGACGGTAGTCAAGTTCAAGCGCCCGATCGATCCCTCTCATCACTAAATCGAAGCGACTGTCGCCGGTTATTCGCTCAAAATCACGACCATCTAGGCTGTCAGCGGATACATTTATCTGTTGTAGGCCTCGGCGTTGCCATTCGGCTGCGTGCTCGGCCAAACGGTAGCCATTGGTTGTGGTAGCTACGGTTTCGATTAAGGGGGTATTCGCTGCTGCTTCAATCACTTGCTCAAAGTCTTTACGCAGACTTGGCTCACCACCGGTAATACGGATTTTACGGGTGCCACAGTGAGCAAATGCTGTCATTACTCGGCGCAGTTCGTCCAATTGCAAATGGCGTGGCTTACCTTCGGGTTTATAACCGTCGGGGAGGCAGTACTCGCATTTGAAGTTACAGGCGTCGGTAATCGATAAACGGAGATAGTGAAACCTCCGGCCGAACCGATCTTCCAGTTGTTGCATGTGTCACCTTTCCAATAGTTACGGGAGGCTCGGTGGCTTTCGCTGTCGGCCCTGGTGGCTCGAGGCCACGGCTAATGCTCCTTATCATGAGTGACGTAGGGGCATTAGCTCGGTTCACAAAGACGTAGTGTAAAGTATAGCCAGTACGGTTCACAATCTACTTAGATCACAGTTTGTCCGCCTGTGCGGCTTGTTTTTCAGCTTTCGCAGATGGCTGAGCTATTACCTTAGTATGACACTACTACCCCTGTGATCTTAATCACTTTTTCAGTAAGCTGATGGCTGCATATATAAGCAGTGGCCGCGGTTACGCGGCGATGACGTAGAGGTTGCTATGGAACGTGAGTCAATGGAATTTGACGTACTGGTGGTAGGAGCCGGCCCTGCCGGTTTATCCAGTGCTATTCGCTTAAAACAACTCAATTCAGAGTTGAACGTATGTGTGGTCGAGAAAGGCTCCGAAGTGGGTGCTCACATTTTATCTGGTGCGGTGTTTGAAACACGTGCTTTGGATGAGCTGCTTCCTGACTGGAAAGATCTTGGCGCACCGCTGAAAACCGCCGTTAGTGGCGATGAAATATATATGTTGAAGGCCAATGGCCAAACCAAATTCAACAACGCTTTTGTCCCTAAAACCATGCATAACGACGGCAATTACATTATTAGCCTCGGTAATCTGTGTCGCTGGTTAGCTGAGCAGGCCGAAGGACTTGGCGTTGAGATCTACCCTGGCTTTGCCGCTGCTGAGATTATTCACGAACAGGGTATCGTCAAAGGCGTTATCACCGGTGATATGGGACTTGATCATAACGGTGAGCCCAAAGATGGCCATATGCTCGGGATGGAACTACGTGCCGGTTACACCTTATTTGCCGAAGGTTGCCGTGGTCATCTAGGCAAACAGCTGATCGAACAGTTTGGCTTAGATAAAGATAAGTCACCACAGCACTACGGCCTCGGTATTAAAGAGGTATGGCAGGCACCGGAAGGCAAGCATCAGCCAGGGTTAGTGATCCACACAGCTGGTTACCCGTTAGCCGAACACGACGCCACCGGCGGTGGTTTCCTGTATCACGGCGACGATGGCCAACTGTTGGTTGGTTTGATCACCGATTTGAACTACAAAAACCCACACCTTAGTCCGTTTGAAGAGTTTCAGCGCTTTAAGACCCACCCGCAGATCCGGCAGTACCTTGAGGGCGGTGAACGCATTGCCTATGGTGCCCGAGCCATCGCCAAAGGTGGCTTTAATTCACTACCAGACATGCACTTCCCCGGTGGTTTGTTGATTGGTTGTGACGCCGGCACTCTTAACTTTGCCAAGATCAAAGGTAGCCATACTGCGATGAAGAGCGGCATGTTGGCAGCTGATGTGGTGGCTGAGTCGTTGGCGGGTAATGCTGCTGGCGGTTTGGATCTTACCCAAATTACCAGCCACTTTAAGGCTTCGTGGCTGTATGACGAACTCTACCGTAGCCGTAACTTTGGTCCGGCATTGCACAAGTTTGGCACCATGGGGGGCGGCGCGTTCAACTACATCGAACAGAATTGGTTTGGCGGTAAGCTGCCGCTGACCCTACAAGATGAGACTTACGACCATGAGGCGATGACCTTAGCGGCTGACGCAACGCCGATTAGTTACCCTAAGCCTGATGGTAAGGTCAGCTTTGACCGTCTCTCTTCTGTGTTTGTCTCCAATACCTCCCACGAAGAGGATCAGCCCTGTCATTTGCGTTTAACCGATAAGGCTATCCCGGTGGCGGTTAACTTGGCCCAATTTGCCGAGCCGGCGCAGCGCTATTGTCCTGCAGGGGTCTATGAGATCGTTGGTGAGGAGAGCAGTGAGCCGAAGTTACAGATAAACTTTGCTAACTGCGTTCATTGTAAAACCTGTGATATTAAGGATCCAAGCCAGAACATCACTTGGGTAGTGCCAGAGGGGGGCAATGGCCCCAACTATCCAAATATGTAACGGCCAACAATCAAAGGACGCTGCGGCGTCCTTTTTGTTGTCCTCGTCGCTAGGATGCTAATAGCACCGGCAGGATCTCAGCCAGTTCAGGACGATTGAATTTTCGTTGAATGAATTGGTTAAAGGATTTGGAGATAAACTCAACCAAATAGGTGGTCTCTTGCGAACCATAACGGGCACGGCTGGTGTACAAACGATAGCTGGCTTTATGGCGGTTTAGTTCATCCGGTGGCAGTAACACGACATGGTTTTCTAGACTGTCTGGCAGTGCAGCTAGGCTAGTGTAGGTAATGGTGTGGTTGTCGGCAATGGCGTCATAGATGCTGCCGACGTAACCGATGCGGGCGACGATACGCATATTGATATTATGCTCGGCGGTAACCTTTTCAAGGATGGAGTTACCGTTGTTGTTCCAGCCAGCAAGGTCGTTGAGTACTACTGGGTAGTGGCCAAGATCGGTTAACTCGACATAGCCTTTTCTGGCCAATGGGTGATCTTTATGAACCACAATGGTACGCAAGCAGGGCGCGAGTTCGACTTCGTAGATGCCTTTGTTGCCGATTGGCATCACATGGATGCCGAAGTGAATGGAACCGTTGTCGAGATCGAACATCGAGTGCAGATTCCATGGGCGTGCGCACAGCTGTGTATTAGGCATGGTTTGCTGGATCTCACGCAGCAGTTGTCCGTACCAATTGCATACGGTGTCATCGGCAACAATAAAGATCTCTTTGCTGATTAAGCTTGGTTCGAAATGGCCAGCATGGAGCAGCTCTTCGTGCACTCGAGTAACCAGCTCGGTAGCGATAAGGCCAATCTGCTTGCAGCGCTCTGTTGGCTTCAACCCGGTGCCAGTTCGAATGAACATCTCGTCGTCGAATATGGTACGCAGCCGCCGTAAATGGTAGCTGATGGTCGACTGGCTCATGCCCAGTTCGTCTGCAGCTGCACTGGCATTGCCATGTTGAATCAAACAAATGATCAACTCTAGGTGGGCAACGGAGAGGTCTTTAACACAGTCTTTAACGGTCATTCGAGTCTCGGTTGGGACGAAATAATCACACAGTAACGAGATCACTCAAATGTTGTAGTGCGGTATATCGGGTAATAAAAGATGGCCGTAAAGTAGATGAATGGGCTGTGATGATGGCTGCGAAAATGTGTGCTGATAACGAAAAAAAATACCTTTTGATATTCTTTTCGCGGCGACGACAGTACATGAGGTACTGTCTTTAAATAAAATAAAGCCTCCGCTGGGAGGCTTTATCGTCAACCGTTGCGGTTACTTACCAAACTGGCTGGTTAGATTGACTATGCTAGCGCGGTAGTGTGGGGAGTTGTGTTTATCGGACAGCATGTCGATTTCAACCATCACCTTTTTGGTGTCGTAGTCGATCTCATTGATTTTACCCACCGTTGGTTGGCCTGGCGAGTACAGGTGAATGGAGCCACCAAAGCCAAACATGGTGTTCTTATCTTCGAAGTATTCGACGTTGGAGGTAATTGGTGAGTACCAATCGTAACCACGCTCTTTACCGTATTCCCAAGTTTGCTCGACGGTCATGTTGTCTTCGTCAATCTTGTACTCAACAAAGCGTGAGTATTTCATGGTAGGCATTGCTGGCTGTTCGTGGCCGCGGCCATCACCATTATCAAACACGGTTAGGTTGCCGGTGGTGTTGTTCAACCAAGCAGTGTGTTGGGTGTAGGAGAAGTCGAAATCTCCCTCGCATACGCCTTTTTCAGAGCATTCAATCGCTTTTCCTTTGGCATCAACCGGCTTGAGCAACTTAGCAGACAGTTCTGTATTCCAACCTTCAGCTGGAGCCAGAATCCATTTCACTTCTTTATCGCGAGTTACTTTAGCAACACCTTGGTGGCGGAACGACAGGATGATGGAGTCGTCCTTTGGATCGTATTCTACCGAGTTGATGTGAGCCCAGTTTCGACCGGCGCCAATGCCAGGGATATCTCCGTATGGGGCGTTGATTTCCATTACGCCGGTTTCGCCTTGGTGATCGATATCAACGTTCAAACATACTGCGCCCATATCAAGCGCTTCTAACAAAGCATCACGATATGGATCCATGATTTCGGCTAGGTTCCAGACATCAGCCAGATTACCGTCTTTGTCCAGCTCCAGAATGTGGTCACGTACGGTGTGGACGATATTGCCTTCGGCGTTAACGTAGTTGGCTTTGGCTGCACGCACGAGGGTATGGCCATTTGGCATTACGTTGGCTTCGTGAGATGCATCAATGTAGCCCCGCGGTAAACGCTGATCATCAATGCGGCCGAGCAGATCGAAGGTACCCCAGCGTTGACCCTGTACGAAGGTGTACTTGCCGTTGCCGTTGTCGTGGAAGCCCATAAAGTAGCCACGCTTCTCTACATCTAATGCAGTGCCATCGTAGGTTGCGTCTTGATTTAACCACCAGCGAACATCGCCGTTGGTATCTACAACGTAGGTCATTGGGGCGTTATCAAACGGCATAGAGCCGGTTGCTGGCGAGCCTTCAAAGATGCCGGCATCTTTGGCTTTTTGACCAGACCAGTGCAGATCGGAACCTTGCTGATTGTAAGTATGGGTGTTGACTAGGTAGAGGCGTTCCTCGAAGCCTTTTGCGACGGTTTTAACGTCGGCTACTTGCATCTCACTGATGGAGCGGTTGTCCATGTAACGGTTATTGATGCTGGAGGTCAGTACTTTATGTTGCTCGGAGATTTTTTTACCATCGAGCACATAATCAATTGTTACCGCGTTGTTGTGGCTGGCGTAGAGGCCAAATAGCGGTATGCCATCGTGACTGTTGATGGTTTGTTGGCCAACTGGGTAGGAGATGTCAACGCCGTTCTTACCTTTGCCGTGCACCGTAACGGTGACATTGGTTGGGCGCTTAGAGCCCAAGTCTAAAATCGCAGTTAGTGGTGAGTTGCCGTATGGGTTAACCAGGATAGCGCCTAATTGCCCCACTGCTGGGGCAGGCTTAAAGCCAGCGGCTTGTGCAGGTAAGGCGATGCTTGCCAACGTAAGGCCTGCGACAATCGCAGAGGAAAGAAGAGTTTTTTTCATTATATTCTCCGAAATAAACTTATTATTTGTTAATTCGAAATGGATATTAGTTGGATTGTTTAATAATGAATTAGGCATCGGTCACACAATTTTTAACCTCACTTATTAATTATTTAAATTAGCGAGTAACTCAAATATAAAATAAAGCTATTTAAATAATCAAAATACCATTTTTAAAAAATGATAATTATCTACTTATTTTTGATTTACTATGTGAAGTATATCTATCGGAATACAAAATAATTGGCTGTTTCGAGCCAAGCTCAGTTTTTTAGCATCAATTCAAATTTGATTTTCTTAGTCGGCTTGGTGACTAGTGGACTATTGTGCCGATACTGATGCAGTTAGTGCTGGCGCAGCATATGCCCGGTTTAGACGGAGTTAATCGGTACCAACAAAAAACGCAGCCAATTGGCTGCGTTTTGCTGTGACGATGAAGCTTGTGCGAACTATTTGTTCAGTAAGTTACGCACCCAACCAAAGGTGGCTGCACCCAAACCGATGGTAAAGAAGCTGTACGCAATAATGCAGTACTGTGCCATGTTCAAGCCCAGTAGTGACCAATCGTCTTCACCACAGATACCAGATGGCTGGAACTCGTACGGGAACCACTCATGCAGTGGCAAGCCCAGTGGGAAGTGAGGTTCAGTCGAACAAGCACCGCCACCGCCACCCGCTGCGAACAAGTCACCACCAGTTGCCATTACGTCATCCAGTGCATGGGAAGAGTCATGCAGTGCATTTAGTTCAATCGACCACGCCATGCCCTGCAATACGCCGTACCACGCCAGTGCCATGCCAACAACTTTAAGGATGTTGTTGCCAGGTTGGATCGCGATGATTAGGCCGGCAAACAAGATGCAACACTGGCTAAAGCGAATGTAAACGCAGATTTCACATGGGTCCATCTCTAGGAACCACTGGAAGTAGCCCATCGCAGATAGAATCAAAAACAGTGCCGCGCCGCTCATTACAAACCACAGCCAACGCTGGTTTTGCCATTGTGCTAAGGTTTGAGCTGGGGCGCCTTTTAGCGCGCCAAAGCCCTCTTTAATTGGATTCATCAAGGTGCCCTTACTTAGCCAGCAGTTCAGCAGTCAACTCGTCCAACATCTTCATGCTGGTGACCGACTGGGTATTGATCAGGTATTTGCCGTTAACGACGATGGCAGGAATGCCTTTAATCTTGGCAACTTCTAAGCCTTGGTCCCACTTTTTCAGCAATTTAGCCACTTCTGGCGAGGCAGCGTGCTTGTCGAATTCTGCTTTAGATATCCCCAGCTGATCGATACCAAACTGAGTCGCTTCTTCGCTTGAGCTGAACTTTTTCTTTAGAGCGTGAATTTGCTTGTAGTAAGCCATCTTCACTTTCTTGTACTGCTTGTCGCCCAGTACTTTACCTACGGCCACGGCAGTGGCTTTTTCTAGCCCAAATGGAGGCTTAGTGGTGATGTGGTAGGCGTCGTAGCTGATGCCATCTGGCAAATTTTTAACGTAGTTAGGGATAACCGCTTTTTCGTACTTGTAACAGAACGGGCAGTTAGTGGAGTACACCTTAACCACTTGGTTGGGAGCGTCGAAACCACCGTCTTTTAGGTCGATGTAATGCTTACCTTCGTCATAAGCTGATGCACCAAAAGATAAAACTAATGCCATTGCTGAAATAAGCTTTTTCATAAATATTCCTGACTAAATTAAATTCTATTTGGTAGCCATTTTAAGTAAAAAATCACAACTAAATGTGATCAGTGTGGTGAGTGGTGTTCACGGGGTGTGGTGATTTATTATTCTGCTATCCAAGACATAAAAAATCTAAGATTATTAAAAAATTAAAATAGTATATTGGTATTTTTAATTAACCAAGTTAGATGATGTTTACGGCCTTGTTTTTCGCAGGTTTAGAATAAAGATATCAAAATAAAGCGCTCTCGCTGGTGAGTAGTGGCTTAGTGACCTGGAGTGGCATTACTGACAACGCTAAGCCACAGTGGTGCGGCCGGTTTCGGAATGTTTCGCCTGGAACATTGCCAGTTGTGCTCGGTGTAATAACTGCTCAGCGTTGACCCCTGGCTGCCATTGGCTGATACCTTGGGTTAGCGTGACATATCGACTTATTGGAGAACCTTGATTCTCCAACTTAGTGCGCGCAAGGTGATCTAAGATCTGCATGGCCAGCCGATTGGCACCGTGTTTATCGGTGCCAGGTAGCAATAGTACATAGTTGCCGCCATTAAGCCGTGCAATCAGATCGGATTGGCGCTGTGAGTCGCTTTTGATGAGACGAGCCACTTGCTCAAGGCAGCTGTTGCCATACTCGTTCCCGTAGTGTTCGTTGTAAGCGCGGAAGTAGTCGATATCAAGCACGATGAGACTGAGTGGGGTTTTACTGCGTTTGGCTTCCGACACCGATTGCCGTAGCCTTTTTTCGAAGTACTGCTTATTACGTAGTCCGGTGATGGCATCGTAATTATTGTGACGCTGCAGTTGTCTTTTAAGGCGGTGCTGCTCGATCTGCTTGAGCTTAGCAAATCGCTGCCATAAACCGCTTTGATACCATAGTAATGTTGCACCAATGGCCCATACCGGCAGCCAGATATTGAGCTCAATGGTTATCGAGTAGACCAGCAGCGACGGCAATACCCACAGTACTATCAAATAAGGTTGGTGGGCGAAGGTTGGGATCACCATCAACAACATAATCAGGCTGGCTTCGGGGTAGGGTTGCGCGATGAGCGACAGTGCTAAGGTGATCGAGCAGGCACAGATTAGGTAACCAAGGGCGTTAGTTGTGGAACGTCGCCAAGTGATCCATGCCGTAATTGGGGTAATGATAATGGCGCTAATCAA
Organism: Ferrimonas lipolytica; assembly: GCF_012295575.1. Taxonomy (NCBI): domain Bacteria; kingdom Pseudomonadati; phylum Pseudomonadota; class Gammaproteobacteria; order Alteromonadales; family Ferrimonadaceae; genus Ferrimonas; species Ferrimonas lipolytica. Next base: position 3,578,931 of record NZ_CP051180.1, read on the forward strand.
CCAACCAAGATAGGGGCGACTGGGCTCGACACTAAGTAGCTGCAACATGAGTGCTACCGTCATTGCGCTAAGCAGTGCCGGTAGAGCTTGATGATGAGGTGGATGTTGGGTGTACGTCATTTCACCTTCCTTGGTGTCGACGCAACGATGACGTCGTTAAGACTGTAAATATAGCTGTAAGCTGTGATCTGGCAGGGAGCTGTTGCTGTTTACCGCATAGGCAGCCCACTGTGCGCCGTACTCCATCGCTTGCTGTAATGGTAGACCCTTTGTCAGTGCATGGATCAACCCACCAGCATAACAATCACCAGCACCGGTACTGTCGACCACTTTGGTTGCGACCGCGCTGCAATGTCGTTGCCCTTGGGAAGTGTAGGCGATAGCGCCGTTTTTTCCCTGAGTTACGATAAATGCTCGCAACTGTGGCCCCCCAATTTGCAGGCCAAACTGCCATGGGTCGTCGACGTTGTGTTGGGCTAAGTCATCAGCGCTGGTGAGTAGGTAGTGACAAGGGCGCTGGGCCAAATCTTTGGGCAGCTGCGACACCACTAAGGCGTTGCTGTTGATGGCGTGACGGAGTAAGCGTGGCAACCCTTCAGCAGACAAATTGACGTAGATGCAGTCGTACGGACTGGGGTCAAAGCTATTGGGGAGAATGAGGCGAGGTCGGTTTGGACGTAAGATAGTCCGCTCACCGTTTGGCTCCATCAACAATTGCAACGCCTGAGTATCTCCAACATGGCGATGGACTAGGTTGCAGTTAAATCCCAGCTCGGTTGCTTGTTCAATCAGCCAGTCACCCAGCTTATCTTCGCCAACCTGACTCAGTAACGTTACCTGATGTTGGGCCCAAACTAGGCCTAAACCAGTATTTACTGCTCCACCGCCAAGTCGATGGCCCTGCGCTTCGTAGTGGATACGAGCGCCACTTTGTAGTGGGCGTGACAGGCGAAGGATCTGATCGCAGTTTACGTTAGCGATGATCAGGGTGTTGGCCATAAAAACTCTCTGCCGCGGCGGCAATAAACAAGTATGAACCTGAGTATAAAAGAAAAAAGGCACCTCGAGGGTGCCTGTTGTTAATTTGTAGAAAAGATTACATGTCTTCTTTTTTGAGCGGACGGCGCAATTCTGCGCGCACGTTATCCATTCCGGTATAGAAGTTTTTCATCATCATTAAGCCCATCATTAAGCCGTTTGGTGTGGCTTGCAGTACGTCTGGGTTGTTGGCGTCTTTTTCAAAACCGCCGATGCCGTGCATAAACGCCATCTCTTTGGTTAGGCTGGTGTAAACGTTACTGTCGTACTTCTCTTTGAAGTACTGCTTGTTCAAACGGCCGCCGAATACACTGAGCAGGAAGCGGTATTGTAAGGTCGCGTGTTTGGAGTAAGCCTTGGTGGCCTCAACGCCCATCAGGCCGTTTTCAATCTTCTCTTGGTAGCGACGCAAGGAGAAACTGTTTACGTATAGGTTATCGTGCAGGAACGAAAAGCTGCCTGAGCCCAGACCCAAGTAATCGTCGCAGTTTACTACATACTCATCGAAGGCCTCTTCGCTACTCTTACCGAATGACCATGCCGTTAACTGTTCGTATTCACCGCGCAGCTCGTTCAAGATCAGTTCGTAGTCGCTGCGAATATCTTGGTTTTGGTTCGCTAACTGGGCCTTGGTAACACCTTTGGTTTGTGCATGACGCTTGGTGAGATCAGATACCATCAATGGGTAGGTGGTGATCTGGCGTGGCCCCAATTTTTTTAAGGTGGCGATGTCATTTGCTAACACCTCAGGGGTTTGGCCTTCAAAGCCAAAGATCATGTCGCAGTTCAGTATTGGGAAGTTTTCATTGGCACGGGCCAATTTTTCAAACACTACTTCTGGTTCGCCGAATTTTTTCAGGCGGTCGGTTTTTTCCAAGATGCCGCGGTCAAAGCTCTGCACCCCGACAGACAGACGGTCAACTAAGCCGTGTAGTTGGGTGAACTCCATTGAAGTTAAGTGCAGTGGATCGGACTCAACTGATACTTCTTTGATCGATGGGAATAGGGTTTTTGCCAATTCAATGGTTTTCGCAAGCTCATCCACTAAGACCGTGGTAGTGCCGCCACCAACGTACAGTTCGTGGAAGTCGTAACCCAACGTCTTAGCCATATGCATCTCTTGGCGCAGCGCCTTGAAGTAAGCGCGTGCCTTTTCTTCCTTAAATAGAAAACGGTGGAAGGTACAGAAGCTACACAGGGTGTGACAAAAAGGAATATGAATGTAGAGGGTGTAGTTATGCCCCTCTCGTGGCGCGGGGATGCTTTCGCAAGAGCGAGTATCCATGCATAAGTGACGCTTGGTGTAGTGCTTCATCAAGCCTTCCATACCACGCAACATCCAGTTCGGAGTGGTGATCTCGGCAGCTTTATTGATAGCAGCATTATTGATGGCGCGTTCTGCAATAGACATAGGGGGCTCTTTCTCACGATTGTTCGGTTGCCGAGAGCTCAAACACAAGCATTGGTTTGATAGTCGACTGATGAATACATCTTATCGTTAGCCGCCGTCGCTGCGCAGGCTTGGTGTAGGGTAATGTGACCGCCGCCAGATTTGATTGTTAAAATTGCGATCACAATTGCAGAATAGGTTGTTTTTTGAACGCAAAAACAGAAGGGCAAGGCCCTCCTGTTTGAGATGGTTTAGCTTTAATTACCAAATATGACCTTTATTCATTAGCTTATAATCAGTAGCCGATCTCACCATAGACTCAACGACCTTGAGCAGAGTAAGTGGTGGTGTCGTAACCTTGGAAGCTGGCTGCTGAGAATGGCAGCTCTTCATCAAGGACGTTGTTAGCCCCGAGGGTGAAGTGCCAGTGGATAACGAGGTAGCTGGGATTAAGAGCAAGAGAGGTCATCGAATCGATGCTGCCGGTGGCAGCAGCATCTTTATCGTCGTCAACCTCACCAATGTGGTTAACTCGAGCTCGCTGCCGTCGGCCAATACCTCGTCAAAGCTCAGCACATAGGTGAGGTTGTAGCTCAGATTAAAATTACCAGCGCCGTTGGTTCACGTTTTAGCACGTCGGGGTTGGTGCCGTAAGTCATTTACTTATTACAAAAAAAGCCCCGACCAAGGTCGAGGCTTAATGATATTGCGACAGGCTAACGCCGGTGAGGGTTACTCACCTTTGTATTTTAGGGTGCCGTTCGCTTTGATTTCGTCATACCACAGATCGTGGTGCTGGATAGCCCAGTTCTCATCACAGTAACCAGAAACCATACACTCCATACCACCTTCAGACATAACGGTAGCCATGAAGATATGGATAACGGCAAATGCCGTCAGTACGATAGCGGTGATGCCGTGGATAACCAGCGAGATCAAGCTGAGGGTTCGGCTCGGTTCTACTAGATCAGGGAACAGCAGAATCACACCAGTTGCACTGATTACAGCGCCGCCCAGAGCGAAGGTCCAGAACCACATCTTTTCACCGGCGTTCGCAAAGCCCGCGTGCGGGTGCTTGCCTTTGAAAGGACCAAAGTTGATGTAACCACCAACAACCAGCATCCAACCGATATCGGCTTTCTCTGGCATCTGGTTCTTTGCCCACTTAACGCTCATCAGCAACCAACCCAACATGAACGGAATCGCCATGTAGTCGTGGATTGGTTTAGCCAGTGCGCCCATTTGAGCAAATACCGCTTGACCCAAGAATGGTTCAATCAGGAATTTACCTGCAAGCAGGGTCAGACCGGTGATGATCAGCAGCAAACATGGGATAGCACCCAGCCAGTGGATGAACAGGTCAAACTTGCTCCAGCGGTATACCAGCTTGCCGGAGAAACCGTCGGAAAGTTTGGATATACCGTTCACTGCGATGAATACGATGAACGCGCCAATCATACCGAAGAATGCAGCAAAGATGCCGTAGCTCAGGTAGTTGTTACGCACTTCCAGCAGCGCTGGATCGTAGCTGTTGATGGCTTGCTTAGCGAATGGGGCGGTGCTGGTCGTACGACCTTCTGCGCCCTGTTGCAGTGCTTGCCATACTACTTCAGCTTGGTTGCCAGCTTGCTCTGGAACGTTAGCAGCATCTGCTAGCGCTAAGCCCGAAAACAACAAAGCCGCCAACATCAGTAGCGGTTTAAAAGTCTTTGATAACATCTTAAAAACTCCGAAAAGAACGGGTGGGCCTAGGCCCACCCGTTACCTGTCTTACTTAGACCAACCGGCGTTTTTGTGGCCTCGGGCAACTACACGCTCGCGGTAGATGTCAGAAACCATGCCAGCGTCGCCGCCAAGCAGTGCTTTAGTTGAGCAAAGCTCAGCACACATTGGCAGTTTGCCTTCTGCGATACGGTTTGCACCGTACTGAGCTTTCTCTTCAGCAGAGCCAGCTTCGGTGTTTGGACCACCGGCACAGAAAGTACACTTGTCCATCTTGCCTTTAGAGCCAAACGCAGACTGTTTAGGGAACTGCGGTGCGCCAAATGGGCAGGCGTACAAGCAGTAACCACAACCGATGCAACGAGACTTGTCGTGTTGGACAATGCCGTCTTCGGTCTTGCTGAATACGTTCACTGGGCAAACTTCCATACACGGCGCATCAGAGCAGTGCATACAAGCTACAGAGATGGACGCTTCGCTTGGTTGACCATCGTTGATGGTTACTACGCGACGACGTTGAATGCCCCATTCCAGAGCAGAGTCGTTTTCGTTCTTACAAGCTACGACACAACCGTTACATTCAATGCAGCGCTTGGTGTCACACATAAATTTCATTGTGGCCATTTCGGCTTATCTCCTAGCTAGCTTACGCTTTTTCAATCTGACACAGGGAAGACTTAGTCTCTTGCATCTGAGTGATTGGGTCGTAACCATAGGTCAGGGCAGTGTTAGCAGATTCGCCAACAACGTAAGGCTTAGTGCTGATATCGCCGCTTTCTGGGTAATCCAGATCAACGCCGTGCATCACACCGGCAAAGTGGTAAGGCATCCAGGTAACACCCTCTTTAACGCGAGGAGTAACCATAGCTTGAACCTTAATGCGACCACCTTCAGCGCCTTCAACCCAAACGGTATCACCGTCACGTAAACCACGGTCAGCCGCGTCTACTGGGTTAATTTCGATGAACATGTTCTGCTGCAGTTCGGCCAACCAAGGGTTAGAACGAGACTCTTCACCACCACCTTCGTACTCAACCAGACGACCAGAGGTCATTGCTAGTGGGTACTTCTTATCTAGGTTGTCGGAAATAACCTTGTCTTGGATAGACTTGTACAGGGTCGGTAGACGGTGTACTTGCATATCGTTGTAAGTAGGGTACTTCGCGATCAGATCACGGCGTGGGGTGTACAGCGGCTCACGGTGTACTGGCATTGGATCTGGGAAGGTCCAAACCTTACAACGGGCTTTGGCGTTACCAAATGGGATACAACCGTGCTTCATCGCGATGCGGTGGATACCGCCGGACAAATCGGTTTTCCAGTTCTTGCCTTCTGCTTCTTTCTTCTCAGCAGCAGTCAGCTCGTCCCACCAACCCAGCTGTTTCAGCATGTCGGCAGTAAATTCTGGGTGACCGTCACCTAGCTCGTTACCTACTGGAGCTGAACCTTCAGCCAACAGGTTTTCGCCGTTACGTTCAACACCGAAGCGAGCACGGAAGTTACCACCACCTTGTAATACGTGCTTAGACGTATCGTACAGGATGTGAGTACCAGGGTGCTTCTGCTCTGGAGTACCCCAACAAGGCCAAGGCAGACCGTAGGTTTCGCCCTTGAAGTCGTTACCCATGGCTTGCAGGTTCTCAACAGAGAACTTACCCCAGTTCATGGTGTGATCCTTGATACGCTCAGGACCTTGACCAGACATACCGATGGTCAGCATACCGCGGTTGATTTCGCGAGTTACGTCTTCAACTACTGGCAGGTTGTTTACCACCTTGATACGCTTGGTGAACTGCTCTGCGAAGCCCAGCTTCTTAGATAGCAAGTACATGATTTCCAAGTCGTTCTTAGATTCGAACAGAGGCTCAACTACCTGCTGACGCCACTGTGCAGAGCGACCAGAGTTAGACAGGGAACCTTCAGCTTCGAACTGAGTACATGCTGGTAACAGGAATACGTTGTCGCTACGACGGTGCATTACACCAGCCATAGTTGGGTAAGGGTCAACAACCACTACCGCATCCATTTTGTCCAGTGCGTCACGTACGTCACGCTGACGAGTTTCAGTGTTTACTGACTGACCCCAGAAGAACGCCATGCGAACGTTGTCGCGCTGGCCCAGTTTCTTCTTGTCTTCCAGTACACCATCGTGCCAGCGAGAACATGGCAAACCAGGAGTGGTTTGTGGCTTCTTACCAAGGTATTCGCCTTGATCGAAACGACCGTCAACCCAGCTCTTGTCTAGATCCCAAACGTGGCTCCAGTGAGTCCAAGCGCCGGTAGACAGGCCGTAGTAACCAGGTAGGGTGTCAAACAACAGACCTAAATCGGTTGCGCCCTGTACGTTATCGTGGCCACGGAAGATGTTAGTACCGCCGCCAGACTTACCCATGTTACCTAGGGCCAGCTGCAGCAGACAGTAAGCACGGGTGTTGGCGTTACCAACGGTGTGCTGAGTACCACCCATACACCAAACAACAGAACCAGGGCGGTTATCAGCCATGATCTTAGCAGCTTGGAAGATAGAGTCTTCAGTTACGCCACAAATCTGTGCCGCTTCTGCAAGAGGGAATTTCTTCGCTTCTTGAGCGATGTCTTCCATGCCCCAAACGCGTTGGTCGATGAAAGTCTGATCCTGCCAGTTGTTTTCGAAGATCACATTCAACATACCGTAGATGAATGGGATATCGGTACCAGGGCGGATGCCAACGTGGTGATCAGAGTGAGCAGCTGTGCGAGAGAAGCGTGGATCGATAACTACGATCTTAGCACCGCGCTCTTTAGCCGTCAGGATGTGCTGCATCGCAACAGGGTGAGCTTCTGCAGGGTTTGCACCGATGAAGAACATAGCCTGTGCGTGACGAATGTCGTTGAACGAGTTCGTCATTGCACCGTAACCCCAAGTGTTAGCAACACCGGCTACAGTAGTGGAGTGACAGATACGTGCAGAGTGGTCAACGTTGTTGGTGCCCCACATAGCCGCAAATTTGCGGTACATGTAACAGCCTTCGTTAGAGAACTTTGCGGAACCCATGAAGTACAACGCGTCTGGGCCAGACTCTTCGCGGATGTTCAGCATCAGATCACCAACTTGAGCGATAGCATCGTCCCAAGATAGTTTCTTCCACTTACCGCCTTCCAGCTTCATTGGGTACTTAACGCGTTTTTTAGAGTGGCCATGCTCACGTAGCGCGGCACCTTTTGCACAGTGTCCGCCACGGTTGAAGGGATGGTCGAAGGCCGGCTCTTGTCCAGTCCAAACGCCGTTTTGTACTTCAGCGTACAATCCACAGCCCACGGCACAGCCGGAACAGATGGTGCGTTTGATTTCAACTGGTGCGTTCGGGTTTACTGCGGTAGATGCATGAGCTTTCTTGATCATGCCGGTGCCCAGCATAGAAGCTGCAGCGATACCGCCACTGGTTACACCAGCGTTTTTCAAAAACTGACGACGGTTAAGGCCTAAACCTTCAACTTTCGCAGTGATATTACGAGTCAATTTCATCGCGTGAATACTCCGTTATTGGCCGCGTAGGGTCGCGTAGTAGCGACGTACGTGGTCGGTTTCGCTGTAGTTAGCGGTTTTGCTCTCGCTAGCAACAGTTGCCTGTGCTTGGGCTGGAGCCGCCGCAACGGCGGTAGCTGCGATCGGAGCACTAACTAGTAGCTTCAACAGATCGCGGCGGTCACGCGCAGGGGTATGGGATTTCATCGTATCTCCTTGGGGATACCTGACTACAAAAGCTAATCTATGCACTTTATTGCATAAGTTAGCCACTGATTTACCGTCCAAAACTGGAAGGAATGAGGCCATTCTCCATGCGCTGAGGGGGCGAAATGTGATCTAGATCGTTTTTCTGATGGGGGAAATTTGAAAGAGAGCACAAATATGATCTCGATCAGAATTCTGATTCAAACAACAATGCGCTCGTTAAATTAATGTGTTGCAAAAGTGGCCATTGCGTTGCATTTGGCTGCTTAATAAACGCTTCGTTGGGACTTTTTGGCTTTAGTGCGCGTAACTTACGAGGTTGTTGTTGGTTTAGCGGGGGTTTATGGATAATTGTGTTTATCCGAATCTTTGTATCCTAATTTGCCTAGCTTGGGTCGATAACTTTGGGTCATTTTGTCCAATGGTTCTTTTCGTGAGCAAATGCAGTAATTTATTTCAGCAGTTCTCACCATAAACAGCATTTTGCTAAGGGCTGTTTATGGTGCATTTGCTGGCACCTGACGAATGACTTTTTATGCAGGTTAATGGAATAAAAATGTCAGGCTTTTACATCTAACTCTTTCAGTTTGCGCGTTAGCGTATTTCGTCCCCACCCCAACAGCTTGGCGGCATCTTGTTTATGGCCTCCGCTATGGCGCAACGCAACTGTGAGCATGGTGCGTTCGAATGCTGGCAGTGCTTGCTTGAGTAGGTTGGAATCACCATTGGCCAAGGTCGAGTCCATCCAGTTTGCCAGCTCTTCGGTCCAGTCCAATTGCTCACCATGAAAGCCCGACGTGGCTTTGGTGTGGATCTCTGGTGGCAGATCTTGAACTAGGATCTCTTGTCCGGAGGCCATTACCGTCATCCAGCGGCAGGCGTTTTCGAGTTGACGGACATTGCCCGGCCACGCAAATAGCTTCAGCTGTTGCAGTGCTTCAGCACTAAGTTGTTTTGGCTCGCCACCTAACTCTTTGGCAGCGCCACGTAAGAAGTGGTGGGCGAGCGCGGGGATATCTTCCCGCCGTTCATTCAGAGCCGGTAGCTGGATACGAATCACGTTGAGGCGGTGAAACAGATCCTCACGGAACTGACCGTCTTTAACTCGACTCTCTAAATTCTGGTGGGTCGCAGCAACGATACGCACATCTACTTTTACTGGTGAATGGCCGCCAACCCGATAGAACTGACCGTCGGACAGTACCCGCAACAATCGTGTTTGCACATCCAATGGCATATCCCCAATCTCATCCAAGAATAGGGTGCCGCCGTTGGCTTGTTCGAAGCGGCCAGTCCGCTGACCACCAGCACCGGTAAAGGCCCCTTTTTCGTGACCAAACAACTCTGACTCAATCAAATCTTTTGGAATTGCAGCCATATTTAACGCCACAAAGGGGTGATCGGCGCGGGGGCTGTGTTTGTGCAGGGCACTGGCGACCAACTCTTTACCGGTACCAGATTGACCATTAATCAACACACTGATGGAGGAGCGAGCGAGTCGACCGATAGCGCGGAACACCTCCTGCATTGCCGGCGCTTCACCAATAATCTCTGGCAGTGGGGTGTGCTTAACACGTTTGGTTGGTTGGCGGGCGATACTGTGTTCTATGGCACGGCGGATCAATGCGATCGCCTCGTCGATATCAAACGGTTTGGGCAGGTACTCAAAGGCCCCAGCCTGATAGGCACCAACCGCACTGTCCAGATCAGAATGGGCGGTCATGATGATCACTGGTAGGTCGGGCTGGGTCTGCTTAATCCGCGACAACAGGGTTAAGCCATCGGTTCCTGGCATGCGGATATCGGATATGATCACCTGGGGTTGATCGGTAAGCAAGGCCTCGGCTAAGGAGTCGGCGGCGGCAAAACTGGCACTGCTAATCTCTGCGCGTTTTAGCGCTCGTTCCAATACCCAACGGATGGAACTGTCATCATCAAGGATCCAGACTTGTTCGCTCATACGTGCTCCTTGGTTGATCGCAGTGGAAGGTAGATGGTGAATTCGGTATGACCTGGCCAGCTTTCGACGTCAATCCGGCCCTGATGTTGGCTAACAATGTTTTGTGCGATCGATAGCCCTAAACCGCTGCCATCGGCCTTATCGGTTACCATCGGGTAGAAAAGGGTGTCACGCACTTCCGAGGAGATCCCCGGGCCGGTGTCGGCAATCGTGACCGCAACGATCTGGCGATGGCGAGTTCCGGCGATGGTCATTGCCCCTTTGCTGCGGGTTCGTACGGTTAAGGTGCCACGATTGTGCATGGCTTGGCAGCCATTGCGCATAATATTGAGGATCGCCTGTTCGAGCTGCTCGGCATCCATCAGAAAGTCGGGGATGGAGGGATCGTAATCTCGTTCCACCTCAATACTACCTTCACCTTCTAAGATACATAATTGACTGCTGGACTCGAGCAAACGGTGAACGTTGGTGCTCTGCCATTGCCCTGGATACTGTGGCCCTAATAAGCGATCGACCAAGTTTCGCAGCCGATCGGCCTGTTCGATGATGATGCCGGTAAACTCCTGCAGCTCGTTCCCTTCCAACTCCATCTGCAGTAACTGAGCCGCACCGCGTAAACCGCCAAGAGGGTTTTTGATTTCGTGGGCTAGGCCTCGAACTAACAACTGGGCTGCATGGTGTTGCGCATACTGCTGTAGCTCTTGGCTGATGCGATGTTGCTGATCGATGGAGCGTGCTTCGATGATGGTATTGCCATCGGGCAACGGGCTGAAGCTGAGATCGATGGTGTGGTGTCGGCCATCAAGGGTGGCTAGAGAAAGTGCATAGAGGGTTTGGCTTTGGTCGCCGGTTAAAGCCGCCATTAGTGTTGAATGCTCGACCGAAAGGTGCTGATAGAGATCGGTGATCGCACACCCTTGCATGCGACGCTGGCCGAGTGCCAACAGCTGCTCGGCGGCGCTATTGGCGTACTCTACGGTGCGGTTAGCATCGAGCACTAATACCGCAGTAGATAGATTGTCAGTAATTGCGACGGCCAGATCCATGGTGGTTCCTTCCAAAGGCTTATTGCCCCACCATAGCCATTGCACCCAAATGGTGCAATGGCGGCCACACTAATTATGTGGGATTTTCACTATAGGCTTACTGCCGCTAGGCATCAGCAGTGATTGGCGGTGCATAAACAGGGTTCGTTTAGAACTATATGCAAGTATTTTGCCGCTTTTATCAATTACCTTAACTTGCAGTTGGTGTTCACCGCGGTCAATGTCATCTAGGACAAAATTGCCGCCACCGCCGAGGGTACGTATAACTGATCCATCCAAGAACAGCTGCAATCTATGATTACTGGCCAGCTCTGGTTTGAGAAAGATGCTGACGGGCACTTGACCGTTGTTGTTACGCACGGTGGCGTTGTTATCTGGTGCGGTGAATTTGACCTTGTAGGAGATACGTTGTTGCGCAGGAGAAGTTTGCGGTTGCTGTGTTTGAGTTGGTGTAGTCGGGGCACGCGATAACGTTGCGGTCATCGGCTCTTTTGGTACTACCTTTTCCGCCCCAGCGACTGGCTTGTCACCGTAGTGAATCTTGCCATCAGCATCGACCCACTTATAGATCTCTGCACTGGCAGGAAGTGCCAGTAGTAAAAGCATTAGAACCCGCAGTTTCATTCGTAAACTCCGATAGTTAGTCAGCTTTTAGTGTAGAGGTTTTAGTGGTTAAAAAAAACCCACTCGCAATGGAGTGGGTTTCTGTTATGGCGTTGCGGGCTATTATTGTTATTTGATTACCCGCGAAGCCTAACCTCTCTTACAGCGTCATTAAACGCTGTAGTACATCTCGAACTCAACCGGGTGAGTGGTCATGTTCAAGCGCTCAATCTCAGCGCTCTTCAGCTCGATGTAAGAATCGATAAAGTCATTAGAGAATACGCCACCGGCGGTCAGGAACTCACGGTCAGCATCCAAGCAATCCAGCGCTTGTTCGAAGCTTGACGCTACGGTTGGGATCTCAGCTGCTTCTTCTGCCGGCAAGTCGTACAGATCCTTGTCCATCGCTTCGCCTGGGTGGATCTTGTTCTGGATACCGTCTAGGCCTGCCATCAACATAGCCGAGAATGCCAAGTATGGGTTAGCGGTTGGATCTGGGAAGCGCACCTCAATACGACGGCCTTTCGGGCTTGGTACCACTGGGATGCGGATAGAGGCAGAGCGGTTACGGGCAGAGTAAGCCAGCATTACTGGAGCTTCAAATCCAGGAACCAAACGCTTGTAGGAGTTAGTAGAAGCGTTAGCAAAAGCGTTGATAGCTCGAGCGTGCTTGATGATACCACCAATGTAGAACAAGGCTGTTTCAGACAGGCCGCCGTACTTATCGCCAGCAAACAGGTTTACGCCATCTTTGCTTAGTGATTGGTGACAGTGCATGCCCGAGCCGTTATCACCAACTACTGGCTTAGGCATAAAGGTGGCAGACTTACCGTATACATGAGCAACGTTATGGATAACGTACTTCATCACCTGAATCTCATCAGCTTTTTCAACAATGCTGTTAAATTGGGTGGCAATCTCGTTCTGACCAGCTGTCGCTACTTCGTGGTGGTGCGCTTCAACAACTTGCCCCATCTCTTCTAGTACTAGACACATGGCTGAACGGATGTCTTGTGAGGAGTCTACAGGTGATACTGGGAAGTAGCCGCCTTTAACACCAGGACGGTGACCTTTGTTACCGCCTTCGTAATCCTTGTCGGAGTTCCAAGCTGCTTCTTCAGCGTCAATTTTGTACATAGAGCCTGACATGTCGGTCTTGTACTTCACGTCATCAAATAGGAAGAACTCTGGCTCAGGACCGAAGAATACGTCGTCAGCAATGCCGGTAGACTGCATGAATGCTTTAGCACGCTTAGCGATAGAGCGCGGGTCACGGTCGTAACCTTCCATGGTGGCTGGCTCGATGATGTCACAACGTACGTTTAGGGTTGCTTCGTCAGTGAAAGGACAAAGCACTGCAGTTGTCGCGTCAGGCATTAGAATCATGTCGGACTCGTTGATGCCTTTCCAACCTTGGATAGAGGAACCATCGAACATTTTACCTTCTTCAAAGAAGTCAGCGTCGATCTGGTTGGTCGGGATAGACACGTGCTGCTCTTTACCTTTGGTATCGGTGAAGCGCAGATCCACAAATTTCACTTCGTTTTCTTCAATGAGTTGCAAGACGTTTTCGACAGACATACTTAGTGCCTCCAATGGCATAATTCTTTTGGCAAACCAACTTGTTGAACACGTTAAAGCGATTACCGTGCCAAAAAGTTAAGTTGTTGATTTTTATCTGTTTGCCTCTATCCCTGATGTAATTAAAAATCCATTCGCACTAATATGGTGCTGGTTTTAACTGCTGTTGCACCAAGTTGGTGCTTGTGGCTTTTATGGTGCAACGATATCGATGCGACGTTAAAAAGGGGTAAAGACGGAGCAAACTCGCTCCGTAAATAAGTCTATCACTGTGACCGATTAAAAAATAATCGTCAATTGGCGGTTAAATGTCGCAGTTTCGCCCCTATTCCTTTACACTTGCCGCCCAAAATAGCCTGCCAATCTTGATCCTTTATTGTTTTCGTCCTATTTCGTCAACGATAAGGGAGTTTTGTATTGGTTAAATTATGGTTACCCCACGAAGGGGTTGTCTCGGCGTGATGACCTAAACTGGGTCTAGCGTTTCTTACCCCTTTGCCCGGAGAGAGCACTTTGAGCATCCAAAACCTACGTAACGTGGCGATCATCGCCCACGTTGACCACGGCAAAACAACCCTGGTTGATAAACTTCTGTCCCAGTCTGGCACCCTAGACGCACGCGTCGATCTAGATGAGCGAGTAATGGACTCCAACGACATCGAGAAAGAGCGTGGCATTACCATTTTGGCGAAGAACACCGCCATTAAGTGGAATGACTACCGCATCAACATCGTTGACACCCCTGGACACGCTGACTTCGGTGGCGAAGTAGAACGCGTACTGTCTATGGTTGACTCCGTACTGCTGTTGGTTGATGCCCAAGAAGGCCCAATGCCACAGACTCGTTTCGTGACCCAAAAAGCGTTTGCGCAGGGTCTGAAGCCAATCGTAGTTATCAACAAGATTGATAAGCCTGGTGCTCGTCCTGAGTGGGTTATGGATCAGGTATTTGACCTGTTTGACAACCTGGGTGCGACCGACGAACAGTTGGATTTTAAAGTAGTTTACGCTTCTGCGCTGAACGGTTGGGCTTCTGTTGAAGAAGGCGAAACCGCAGAAGACATGACGGCGTTGTTCCAAACCATCGTTGATGAAGTAGAAGCACCAGCTGGTGACCCAGAGGGTTCTTTCCAGATGCAGGTTTCTCAGTTGGACTACAACTCTTACTTGGGCGTGATCGGTGTTGGCCGTGTATCTCGTGGTAAAGTTGCGGTAAACCAGCAAGTAACCATCGAATGTGCTGGCGGTAACCTGCGCAACGGTAAAGTTGGCAAGGTAATGGGCTACATGGGCCTAGAGCGTCACGAAGTGCCAGAAGCGGAAGCGGGCGACATCATCGCTATCACCGGTCTGGGCGAGCTGAAGATCTCTGACACCATTTGCTGCCCAAGCGAAGTCGAAGCGTTGCCGGCCCTGTCTGTTGACGAGCCAACCGTAACCATGACTTTCCAGGTAAACACCTCTCCTTTCTGTGGCCAAGAAGGCAAGTACGTTACTTCCCGTAACATCCTTGAGCGTCTGCAAAAAGAACTGGTGCACAACGTTGCTCTGCGCGTTGAAGAAACCGCTAACCCAGATCAGTTCAAAGTATCTGGCCGTGGTGAACTACACCTAGGTATCTTGATTGAAAACATGCGTCGTGAAGGCTTCGAACTGGCGGTATCTCGCCCAGAAGTAATCATGCGTGAAGTGGATGGTCAGGTTGAAGAACCGTACGAAACCGTAACCATCGATGTTGAAGAGCAGCATCAGGGTTCCATCATGGAGAAAATGGGTCTGCGTAAAGCTGAACTGACCGATATGGCTCCAGATGGTAAAGGCCGTATTCGTATGGACTTCATCATGCCTTCTCGTGGCCTGATTGGCTTCCAGACTGAGTTCATGACTTTGACCTCTGGTTCTGGCCTGATCTACCACTCATTCCTGCAGTACGGCCCTCACAAGGGCGGTGAAATTGGCCAACGTATGAACGGTGTACTGATTGCTAACGCAACTGGTAAAGCACTGACTAACGCCATCTTCAACCTGCAAGAGCGCGGCCGTATGATGATCGGTCACGGTACCGAAGTATACGAAGGCATGATCATTGGTATTCACAGCCGTGATAACGATCTGACTGTAAACGCCCTGAAAGGCAAGCAGCTGACCAACGTACGTGCTTCCGGTACTGACGAAGCTCAGACTCTGACCCCAGCGCTTAAGATGACTCTGGAACAAGCACTGGAATTCATCGATAACGATGAATTGGTTGAAGTTACCCCAGAAAACATCCGTATTCGTAAGAAGCTACTGACTGAAAACGAGCGTAAGCGCGATAACCGTCTAGCTAAGAAGTAATCTTCTGCTGCGAATATAAGAAAAGGCACCTTCGGGTGCCTTTTTTGTATCTAGCAAATCGGTATTGCTTATCGCACCGCTTCTAAAACCATGTTGGTTGGTGTTTCATTGGCGCGACGAACGGTGCTAAAACCGGCAGCATGAAGCACTTCGGTAAGTCGTTGTTGCCCAGCTTGCGCGCCAAGACCAAGCCCTACCTCTTGCGCCATAGATGTCGGTATACATACGGTGGTTGAGAAGCCATAGTAGATCCCTCCAAGAGGGTGCAAATTATCCTCTAGCTTATTGCCTGCTGCGGGTTCGACCACCATAAAGCTGCCATCAGGTTTAAGACTCTCTTTAATATGTTTAGCGGCACCAACTGGATCCCCCATGTCGTGCAAGGCATCAAAGATGCAAGCTAGGTCAAAGTCCTTATGGGTAAAGTCCTTGGCTGCCACTTGGTGAAACTCGACGTTGGTCAGCCCTGCAGCGGCTGCTTTTGCTTTGGCGGTAGTAATGGAAGGGCCATGAAAGTCGATGCCGATGATGGTGGAGTTGGGGTAGGACTGCGCCATAAGGATCGTTGACGAGCCATGGCCACAGCCGATGTCTGCTACTTTTGCTCCTGCCTTTAGTTTGGCTTCAACGCCAGCCAACGACGGGATCCAATTTGATACCAAATTGGCATCGTAGCCGGGGCGGAAGAAGCGATCGGTACCACAGAAGCAGCAAGGGGTTTGTTCACTCCAAGCACGGCCTCTGCCGGTTTTAAATACCTCGACAGCGTCTTCATGACTTTCAAATTGAGACAGCACCGATTGAAAGAAGCCCTGCATGCAGGTGGGTTCGCCCTCGTGCGCGAAGATGGCGGCTTGTTCGGGCGAGAGAGAAAAGGTTTGCTCGGTGGCGTTGTAATTGATGTAACCAGCAGCCGCGTTGGCACATAGCCATTCGTGCAAGTAGCGTACATTTAGCCCGGTTCGTCGTGCTAACTCATTGCTACTGCAAGCACCCGCCCTTTCTAATTCGGTATAGACGCCAGCTTGGTCGCCAATGTAAGCCATCAACAGGCCCATGGCGCCGCTAACATCGCCGATGACCTTACCCTGTAACTCCATCAACGATTGTTCATTAAGTGGTTGAGTATTCATTATTCTTCCTTGGGTTGGTGAATAACAGAACTAAACGCCAATCTGAACGTTGCTACGGTGTGTGATGAGGTGTTTTTGAGAAGAGGCTTTAGCTCGCTAGGTATGATTCTGCTCTTTGCTGCAATCACACCTTGGCGTGAAGTCTAGCTAACAATAATGGCTTTCACTGACTATCTGCGCGGCGCCACAAGTGGGTGTTGATATTATGCGAGCGGGAGCAGAGCGATATCTATTTGGGGTGGCATAAACTAAAACGGACAACCTGATGGTTGTCCGTTGCTATGTATTGATACGTTACTTGCGCTTCAATTTAAGCGTACTGCCGCCAGCTTTCGGTTTGGCCGGCTTGTTTGGCTTGTGTGAACCCTTTGGGGCATTTGGGTTGACATACACCTTGGGTTTGCTGCCAGAAGGGCGGTTGTCACCGCCTGAGCGTCCGCTAGGCTTATCCAATACCCCACGACCTTCACCTTGTCCACTTGGGCGCCGCGGGTTACCAGAGCGTGGCTTATCCTGCTGTGGTTTGATTCGGCGTGGTGAGTTGTAGTCGGCGCTTGGTTGCGTGGTGTTGGCGGCGGTTTTACTGGAACCGGCCACAGCGCTGTTGATCTCAGCCATCTCTTGCTCGGTTAAGTTACGCCATGCCCCAGGCTTTAGTCCATCGAGGCCAACATTCATGATGCGGCTGCGCTTCAGCTTTACTACGTCGTAATCCAAATACTCACACATACGGCGGATCTGACGGTTTAAGCCTTGAGTGAGGATGATTTTAAACACAAAGCGGCTCACCACTTCACATTTACATGGTTTAGTTACCGTTCCCAGAATTGGGACTCCACGGCTCATGCGTTCAATAAAGCGTTCGCTGACCGGCTTATCAACGGTAACAATGTACTCTTTATCGTGGGCATTTTCGGCGCGTAGAATCTTGTTAACGATGTCGCCGTCGGAGGTAAGAAAGATCAAGCCTTCAGAGGGCTTATCCAAACGACCAATAGGAAAGATGCGTTGCTTATGGCCAATGGCATCGATGATATTGCCGTATACATCGCGTTCGGTGGTACAGGTAATGCCAATCGGTTTGTTGTAAGCGATGTAAACCCGATCGGCTTTGTCACTGGCGCTGGCTTTGATGGTACGACCATCGACGGCAACCCGATCGCCCGGGCCCACTTTGGTGCCCAGCTCTGGGATCTGACCATTGATGGTAACGCGGCTTTGTTCAATCAGTTTGTCTGCTTCACGACGGGAGCAGAAGCCAGATTCACTAATAAACTTATTAAGGCGTTTTTCCATGGTCATCACTTCTTTGCATTGGGTTGTTAGGCGCTAGGCGGCGCAGTGTATACCACTGGCAGTATAAGACAACAAAGGCGCCCGTAGGCGCCTTAATATCGTTACCCTATTCGCATTACTTTAGGGTTGCGATAAATTGGTCTGACTCAGCAATGGCGCTATTCATCTCTTTGATTAAGCGATTAATCTCAGTTTGAAGATTGGTAAACTCACCACCAATAGCACTTACCGCAGAGGCGTTGAGGTTATGCTTTAGGTAGAGCTGATTGTCATTAAGGCGCTTCAGTACCGGCTCCATCTTTGATTCAGCGCGACGCATCGCTTTTAGCATGTTGTCGTAGCGGCGGCGAGTATCACGCAGCTGTTTTTCACTGTTGCGGCGTAGGTTTGCTGATTCGTACTGTTCTAGCTCATCCTGCCATTCGGCAAACATCGCTTCAGCTACACCATCGACAGCGTCGATGCTGTCACTTACGTCATCGGCGGCAGCTTGGGCGTCATCGTACTCGCCTTTAACCTTATCGTAGACCGCTTCTAAATCGCCACCATCAAAGTCGACCAAGGTTTTCAGCTGCTCAAGGGCGGAACTGAACTCTTCTTGAGCTTCTTGCTGGTTTTCTTGGGTCGCTTCAACTCGGTCGACTAAAATTTCACGCTTGTGGTAGCCAACCTGTTCTGCCGCAGCATAGTAAGCACTTTGGCAACCAGACAGCATCATTGCCATCGCTAACAATAGAACTCTCATGGCCAAACTCCTTATGGCTTATATTTAGCTGCATCGATGATGCACCAGATGTGCAGTGGGATCACGATGATGTAGGGAATGAAAAGTAGAAATGGACCGACACCATAACCACCGGCAACAAAGATAAAGAACAGCAACGCAGGCAGAATCCTGCCTTGGATCAGCTGTCCCAAGCCGGGAAAAAAGAAACTCGCTAATGCGGCAATAACATTACCAGCGGAACCTTGCTCTGCCATGGTACTCACTTCCTTAAAACTAGATAGAAACTATAGGCTGTTATGTTGCCTTATTGTTGTAAGATGCGCCATAGCATTACTGTTATCAGTAGCATAGATTTCAACGCCTTAATATCGGAGAGAAAAATGGATTTATTGGCACGATTACAACAATGGCGTTGGCGCAAGAGCTTGGGCTTTGTGGTGTATGTCGGCAAGCGTTGTCATAATCACGGATTGCAGATCACCGCCGGCCACTTAGCGTACGTAACTCTGCTGAGTATTGTGCCGATGGTGTCGGTGGGGCTGGCGGTGTTTTCGGCGTTCCCCGGTTTTGCTGGAACCCGCGCTAAGCTCGAAGGTTTTGTCTTTAATAACTTCATTCCTGCTGCGGGCGATGTAGTGCAGCAATATATGGGACAATTTGTTGATAACGCTTCAAAGATGACTGCCGTCGGGATTCTATCGCTGGCGGTAATCGCCATTTTGCTGATTGCCAATATCGACAAGTCGCTGAACCGAATATTTGCTATCAAAGAAGCGCGTCGCTGGGTGTTCTCGTTTTCACTTTACTGGATGATCCTCACCATGGGGCCAATCTTGATTGGTGCCAGTCTAGCGATGACCACCTATGTGCTGTCGCTGCAGATGTTTGCTGATCCTAATGTCTCCACGCTCTCGACCATGTTGTTGTCCAAGTTGCCGTTTTTACTGTCAGTGGTGGCCTTCACGTTGCTGTATCTATTGGTGCCCAATACTCAGGTACGGTTACTTCACGCTGCTGCCGGTGGTGCCATTGCCGCATTACTGTTTGAGGCTGGTAAGAAGGGCTTTGCTTGGTACGTCACGACCTTTCCCTCTTATGAAGCGATTTACGGTGCGCTGGCGGTGATTCCAATCCTGTTTGTGTGGATCTATCTGTCATGGCTCATCGTGTTATTTGGCGCCACGGTAACCGCGGCTTGCCCAGAATATTTTACTACTCACCCTGCAGATTTCGTTGAAGATGAGGACGCCCCCTCGACAGCGGTTCATCAATGATTGCACCATAAGCGCTTTTTAGCGTTAGGAGAGTTCAATGATTGCGTTGATCCAGCGGGTGCGCCGCGCCAAGGTAGAAGTGGAAGATAAAATTGTTGGTCAGATCGACGGCGGCTTACTGGTGTTGTTGGGTGTTGAAAAGGGCGACGATGACGCCAAGCTGAAGAAGCTGGCTGACAAGGTGATGAAGTACCGCATCTTCGCTGACGCTGACGATAAGATGAACCTAAATGTACGCCAAGCCGGTGGTAGTTTGCTGGTGGTAAGCCAGTTCACCTTGGCTGCAGATACCGATAAAGGCTTACGGCCGAGCTTTTCTAGCGCAGCTCACCCCGCCGAAGCCGAGCTGATGTATGAGAAGTTTGTCGGCTATTGCCGCGACAGCGATATGCTAGTGGCAACCGGTGAATTTGGGGCCGATATGCAGGTATCGTTAGTCAATGATGGCCCGGTTACCTTCAATCTGCAGGTTTAACGTCATAACGCGCTGCCACCACTACGATACCGCAACAAAAAATGGGCTGTGTCGTAGTTAGCTGTTGAAGTTTATCTTAAGCCTTCGGCTTCACCGATTTCGGTGCTTTGGGGGAGGGTGTCGCGGTGGCGACGGCACATTCTTGTATGCATTAGCGGGGAGCTTCGCTCCCTTTGGAATCCCCCTTACCTTAGGTCGCAGTCCAACGCCCTTCGCTGGACTGCTCCAATGCGGCAGAAGGTCAACGGCGGTAGTGCTTAACCCCTTGTATCGGCGCTCGTCTAGCCGTTGCTTTAACTGTATTAGAAAGAACAACACTTAATTGGTACACAGCCAAACAATGCCACTGGCGGTTGAGCGAGTGGCATTGTTTGGTTTGTTGGTTAACAACTAAGACTAGTTGTTTAGTGCAACCTTAAATCGCTTCAGGAACGACTTCACCTTGCGGGTGTTGGTCGAGCCCATTCGCAACATCACCTTTTGCGCGTCAGGCAGCGATTCGAGCGATTCATCCTCAAATTTGTAGTTTACGCTGGGGCTGGTTAACGCCAGTGGGCTGTCAGTTTCTGGTGCCGCCAAAATCTGATCGATAGCGGTAAACAAAGTGCTACGGAACTGGCCCTGTTCGTAGCCTAACTCTTGGTACGCCTCTTCCAGTAACGGCTCGATCAATAAATAGGCGTCACTGGTCTTCTCTTCATCTAAGCGATACAAAAAGTCCGCCATCTGATCAAAGCGACGATAGCCGTCTGGATCGAGGAAGATGCGGTTGTTTAACTCAATCACTGGGAAGGAGTCGATGAGCGGCAGCAGCGGCCCTTGACTGCGCATTACCTCACCAGAAGTTAAGTTATCAACAAACATGGTTAGCCGACGCAACAGGTTGTCTTGACGTAAGGTACCGTTGATTCGCATGCCATCAGAGATGTCGTTAAGCAGCGATGTGGCCATATCGTCGGAACTGTTGAGCGGCGGCAGTGGTTCCGGCTCTGGCTCCGGCACTACTACCTCTGGTTCCGGCTCAATAACTGGTTCTGGCTCGGCCACCGGTTCTGGCTCGAGGATTGGTTCCGGCTCCGGCTCTGGGATAGGTTCTATTACCGGTTCGACAGGTAACGGCTCGATTGGCAAAGTGGGTTCAACGATCTCCACTGGCGCAATAGGCTCCACTTCTACAATGGGTTCGGATTGCGGGTGGCGACTAAGAAAGTACCAACCAATAGCACATACGATGACGGTAAGTGCCAAAAGTCCGACTGCGATTTTATTGATGTTGTTACTTTTTTTACTTGAATACATACCTGTGGCTACCGTTGCCTTGGTGAACGTCCATTGTGTCCGACTTTGATTAAGAGTCTAGGATAGATCACAGCTTAATCGATCCGGATCATGCTTGAGAGTAGATCTCTTTGCCTGCGAGCCAACGATTGATGATGGCGGGCACGCGTTCCGGGAAATGTTGCATGATATGGCCAGCCAAACGTTGGACTTGTGGAATCAGCTCTGAATCTCGGACCAGATCGGCGATTTTAAGTTCCGCTAAACCGGTTTGACGGGTACCCAATACTTCGCCTGGGCCACGAATTTCTAAGTCTCTCTGGGCGATAAGAAAGCCATCGTTACTTTGGCGTAACACCCCGAGTCGCGCTTGTGCGGTCTTCGACAATGGACCGTGATAGAGCAAAACACAATGACTGGCGACTCGACCACGGCCAACTCGACCGCGCAGCTGGTGTAACTGAGCTAAACCTAGTCGCTCGGGGTTTTCGATGATCATCAGGCTGGCGTTGGGCACGTCTACGCCAACCTCAATTACGGTGGTTGCTACGAGCAGGTGCAGTTCACCCGCTTTAAAGCGTTGCATCACTTCCTGCTTTTCGCTGGCTTTCATTCGCCCATGCACTAAGCCGATACTTAATTGTGGTAAGCGCTCTGCCAACTCGGTCGCGGTGTCTTCTGCTGCCTGACACTGCAGCACCTCGGATTCATCAATCAAAGTGCAGACCCAATAGGCTTGGCGACCTTCGGTACAGGCTTGGCGAACCCGCTCGATGACGTCGTCGCGGCGGGTATCGCCAATGGCGACGGTTGTGATTGGCGTGCGTCCTGGTGGCAGCTCGTCGATAACTGAGACATCCAAATCGGCATAGGCGGTCATCGCCAAGGTGCGCGGGATCGGCGTGGCGGTCATAATTAACTGATGTGGATAGCGGCCCTCTTTATGGCCTTTTTCACGCAGCTCCAACCGTTGATGGACACCGAAGCGGTGTTGCTCATCGACGATGGCAAGAGCGAGATGATCAAATTCAACCTGTGCTTGGAAGATGGCATGGGTTCCTATCACCATCTTCGCTTCACCCGAAGCGATGGCACCCAATGAGGTTTGGCGTGCTTTACCTTTCAGTTTGCCTGCTAACCAAGCGACTTCGACGCCAAGTGGTTCAAGCCAATTGCGAAAGGCGATGGCGTGTTGCTCAGCCAATAACTCGGTTGGAGCCATGAGCGCGACCTGATGGCCGTTGCTGATGGCGGTGAGCGCCGCAAGGGCTGCCACTAAGGTTTTACCTGAGCCGACATCACCTTGGACCAAGCGCATCATCGGCTCGCTCTGAGCCAGATCTTGACGGATATCTGCTAAAACTCGGGTTTGGGCATTGGTGGGGGTGAACGGCAATTGCGCTAAAAAGCGATGCTCAAGTTGGGGGTCGACCTGCTGTGGTAGTGCATGTTGGCCGCCGCATTGTTGGCGCAGCTGTAACATGGATAGGTTTTGTGCCAGTAGCTCCTCCATGACCAATCGTTGCTGGGCTGGATGTTGCCCGTCGAGCAGCTGCTGTTGATTTGCGTCAGGATCCGGACGATGGACATAATGAAGTGCTGCGGTTAGCGACAATTGATTGGGATAGAGGCCATCAGGCAGCAGCTCTGGCAGGTTGTGATGCTTCAGTAGCA
This sequence comes from Ferrimonas lipolytica, assembly GCF_012295575.1. Lineage (NCBI taxonomy): Bacteria > Pseudomonadati > Pseudomonadota > Gammaproteobacteria > Alteromonadales > Ferrimonadaceae > Ferrimonas > Ferrimonas lipolytica. The sequence goes on from NZ_CP051180.1 coordinate 3,602,177, forward strand.
ATAACGCCTCGGTGGTGAGCTTGCGTAAACCGGCTTGCTTGAGGCCTTCGGTGCTGGGGTAGATTGGCGTTAATGCATCCTCCAGCAATGGGTGGGTTCGCTCCCCAAGGATATGATACTCCGGATGGATGATCTCAGCCCCTTTCATCCCAGCGCGGATCTCGCCAAAGGCGCGCACCCGAGTGCCAACTTTGAAGCCATCTTTCTGGGCGGCTGCAAAATTGAAGAAGCGCAGCACTACGGTACCGCTGTTTTCTACGAGGGTAACGCTCAGCATCCGTTTGCGGCCGTAACTGACGTGAGCGTCTGCCACTTCCCCTTCGACGGTAGCATGTTGCCCTGGCAAAACCGAAGCTACAGGCCACAGTTGGGTACGGTCTTCGTAGCGCATAGGCAGATGAAACAGCAGATCCTGCACAGTGCGCACACCAATCCGTGCTAACTTTTCAGCCAGCTTATCACCCACCCCTTTAAGGCTGGTGATCGGCAATTCCGACAAGGTGTCGTGGGTGGCGATGGTCACTTAGCTGTTCCAAATATACTGTGTATTTATCCAGATAATAGCACCACCACCCCAACAGATCAGCCTCTTATGTTATTGCTGTTGCCACTGGATTTGTTCATTACGCAACGATCCAATCTTCTCGTTGAAGCGCTGCTCCACTACATGACGCTTGATTTTTAGCGTGGGCGTCATCACATCATTCTCAACCGTCCACGGCTCTGCAATCAACAGCGCTCCGCCTAACGTAGCATGACTTTCCATCAAGACATTTATCTCGGTCATAGTGTCCGTGAGAGATTGCTCGACCTCTGTTTTGGGCAGTAACTTCGCTCCTTCGGTTAACTGAACAACTGCAGCAGGGTAGGGTTGTCCCGAACCAATAACACACACTAATTCGATATGCGGGTTCTGCGATAACTTACGTTCAATCGGCACTGGGCAGACAAACTTCCCTTTGGCGGTTTTGAAGTTATCTTTGATACGCCCAGTGATGCTGACGTAGCCATCGTCGTCGATTTGAGCCTGATCGCCGGTTTTAAAGTAGCCATCGGCATCGAATACTTCCGCCGTTGCTGCGTCATTATTGTAGTAACCGTCGATCAATGAAGGGCTTTTGAACAGCAGTTCGTTGTTGTCGCCTAGCTTTACTTCACAGTTGAGGGGAACGCGGCCGACGGTGCCCAGTTTGTCGAATCGATATGGGGTGTTCATGGTACCCAGACCTGCGGTTTCGGTCATACCCCAAGCTTCAGCGATATCCATGCCAATACGGCGATACCACTGCAGTAACGATGGTGACACTGGCGCTGAGCCGCAACCAAGCATCCGGGCACTATCGAGCCCAAGCTGCTTGCGGATCTTCGCTGCAACCAACTTATTGATGAGAGGCAAGCTCAGCAACAAGTTGAGCTTTGAATGACCCACCTTATCGATGATGTTTTGTCGGAATAGCGTCCACAGCCGTGGTACTGATAGGAATAGGGTTGGCGCGGCTACTTTGACGTCATCGACAAAGGTTTGCAGGTTCTCAAGGAAATAGACAGTAGCACCAGAGGCGATAGCTGAACCTTCGACGTAGGTTCGTTCGGTAATGTGTGCTAGCGGCAGGTAGCTGATTACGCGATCATCAGGGTTAGCATTAAGCTCATTCTGAATGATATCGGCGGCGTAGGAGTATGCGCCGTAACTCAGCAGTGCACCTTTGGGATTGCCGGTGCTGCCCGAGGTGTAGATTAACGTCATGATCTGCTCAGGTTGAGCTAATTCGATCTCAATGGGCTCGGCCATTGTAAGCAGTCGTTGCCAGTCGTATTGGGTATGCAGCGATTGATAGTTCATGCCAAAACGGAGCAAGGTGTCAGCAATGGCACCATTGATTGCTTCGGGGTTATCGAGCTTACCAATGAAAACCGCTTTGGCACCGGAGTGGTTGAGCACATAGCGGACGGTGTCTTCGCTGGCGGTTGGGTAGATTGGCACACTGATGAAACCACCGGCTTGCAGAGCTAAATCGGTAATGAACCACTCCGCGCAGTTCTTGGATAGGATGGCTACCTTATCACCTGGCTGGAGGCCGAGATGGCGCAGTGCGCCGGCCAGAGCCGTTACTTGTTTTAAAGCTTCTGTCCAGGTGGTGTCGTGCAGTTTACGCTCACGCGGTTGGCGCAACCAGATGGTGCTTCCTTGCTGTTGCTCCCAGTGAATTAGGTGCTCTAGTGGCAGTTTCGGTTTTATGCTCATCGTGTTATCCATTCCTGAGGTTGCTTGTAGGCACTTCACTGTGCTCTTTAATTTGTTGTCGTGATTCGGTGCACAGAACTTACACCAATGGACACCCTTTTTTCATTTTTGCCTGATTATTGTTTCTTTGGAAACAAAAAAGCGACCTTGAGGTCGCTACATTAGAACTTATTGATTTAGGTCAAATAATGGTTTTAAAAACAGCACAGCGTGTTCTGATTATAAAACATATCAGTAAATACAATAGTTTAAGTCAATTTCGAATCTAATTCAGCACTGAGGGTAATGCTATTCATCGTCCAAGTGTTGCCACGCTTCTTTGCTCATCTGCACCTGTTGCCACCAAGCATCATCCGCTTCAATCTCGCCTAATTTATTTACTTTAGGGTACGGCATCTGTTTCTGTCGGCAGATTTGGGCAAAGATCGGGTGGCCACCTTCAAACAGGATCCGCTGACATTTTTGCTCATCGATCTTACGGCTACCATACATACCGGCTTCGCTGCGTTGTCGTTGAGCTTCATACAAGATAAGGGCAGCGGCAACGGAAACGTTAAGGGATTGCACCATGCCAACCATCGGCACCACCACTTCATGGTCAGCTAATGCAACGGCTTCTGCAGTGATGCCGTCACGCTCGTTGCCCATCATCAATACGGTTGGTTTGCTGTAATCGACCTGTCGGTAATCCTTGGCGGTAGCGGATAGGTTGGTTACCACCACTTGCATTCCTTGGGCGCGGAAGTTAGCAATGGCTTCCGCAGTTGATGGGTGTTTATGGATATCCACCCATTGACCGGATCCAGAGGCTTTGTGGTTGGAAATGCGGCCAGCGTCGGCAGCCCAAATCGCATGCACATCACCAATCCCAACGGCATCGGCGGTACGGATTACCGCTGATAAGTTATGGGGTTTATGGATATTTTCAAGGCAGATAGTGAGGTCGATCTGACGGTTATCGAGCATCGCGTTAATGCGGGCTAAACGTTCTGGGCTCATTGAGGCTTTCTCCTACAACAACGGGGGCCTAAGCCCCCGTTTCTTTCAAACTGGATTAGTGGTGTTACAACACCATCACACCGTCCATCTCTACCAATACGTCTTTTGGTAGCTGCTTGACGCCAATAGCAGCGCGAGCAGGGTAAGGCTGCTGGAAGTACTGTGCCATCACTTCGTTAACCTTGGCAAAGTTAGCTAGGTCGAGCATGTAGATTTGCAGTTTTACCACATCTTGCAAAGAGCCACCGGCGGCTTCGCAAACTGCTTTTAGGTTTTCAAACACTTGTACTACTTGGCTATCAAAGTCTTCGCCGCACTTTTCCATGGTCTTAGGATCCAGCGGGATCTGACCGGATAAATAAACGGTGTTATCAACTCGAACTGCTTGAGAGTACGTACCGATGGCCGCTGGGGCGTTCTCGGTGGCGATGATCACTTTTTCTGCCATGTGGCTTCCTTTAGTTTCGGCTGCGAGCGGCTTTAATGACATCTGGCATCACCCGGATCTTACGCAACACATTCGCCAAATGAACCCGGCTGGTTACGGTAAGGGTCATGGTGATCAGATAGGTTCGGCCATCTCGATCTTCAGTATTAAGGTGTTGGATGTTCGCTTTCGCGCTGGCAACGACCGAGGTTAGCTTAGCAAGCACGCCTTGGTGGTTTACAATCTCAACCCGCAATTCCGTAAGGTATTCGGTATCTGCCCCGTCCGTCCACTGCACCGGTAGGAATTTCTCCGGTTCACTTTCCAAGTTTTTGGCTATATTACGGCAGGTGTCAATATGGACCACCAAGCCTTTGCCTGGGCTGACGTGGGCAACAACGTCATCGCCCTCGATAGGTCGACAACATTTGGCAAAGGTAACCAGCATGCCATCAGCGCCTTTGATCGGTAGCTTATCTTTGCTGCTGGTTGGCAGCTCAAACTCATCGCGCAGACGTTGTGCTACGACCAAGCTCATGATGTCGCCAAGACCAATCGCAGAAAGTAAATCGTCGAGTGTATTGAAGTTCGACTCTTCAATCAGTTGATTGAGCCGCTCCTGATCGATCTCCTCTAAACGCACGTCACCAAGAGCATGGTTGAGCAGACGTCGACCCAAGGTAACCGATTCGGTTTGAGCTACGTTCTTTAGCACTTGACGGATCTTGGCACGAGCCTTACCGGTAACGGCAAAATTGAGCCAAGCGGCATTCGGGCGAGCACCCGGTGCGGTAATAATTTCGACGGTTTGGCCTGAGATCAACGGCTTCGATAATGGGTAGGCTTGGCGGTTAACTCGTGCACCGACACATTCGTTGCCAACATCGGTATGAACCGCGTAAGCAAAATCGACCGCCGTGGCCCCGGTTGGTAGTTCTAGAATTCGGCCTTTAGGGCTAAATACGTAGATCTCGTCCGGGAACATGTCGTTCTTTACACTCTCGATAAACTCAAATGAATTACCGGCACTTTGTTGCAACTCCAGCAGCGTCTGCATCCATTTTCTGGCGCGGATCTGGGTGGTGGTTGCAGTAACGGCATTGGAATCATCATCGTCTTTGTAGAGCCAGTGCGCAGCGACACCGCGATCTGCCATCTGATCCATATCTTCAGTACGGATCTGGATCTCAACCGGTAACTGGTGGGGACCAAATAGTGAGGTATGCAGACTTTGGTAGCCATTGGCTTTGGGAATAGCAATGTAATCTTTGAAGCGGCCTGGACGTGGTTTATATAGGGTGTGCATGGCGCCTAAGACACGATAACAGGTATCGATGTTCTTCACCGTAATACGGAAAGCGTAGATATCCATGACCTGTTGGAACTGGATCTCCTTGTTCACCATCTTGTTGTAGATGGAGAATAAGTTTTTTTCTCGCCCTTGCACGGTCGCAGGGATGTTGGCGTCTTCGAGGCGGCCTTGAATGGCGGTCTCGATGCTATGCATCAACTCTTTGCGATTACCACGGGCAGCGGCAACCACGCTCTTAAGAACGCGATAACGCATTGGATAAAGCGCACGGAAACCGAGATCTTCCAGTTCGTTTTTAACGTTGTGGATACCAAGGCGGTTAGCCAGTGGTACATAGATTTCGAGGGTTTCGCGGGCGATTCGGCGCATTTTGTCTGGGCGGAGAGAGCCCAAGGTGCGCATGTTGTGGGTGCGGTCGGCGAGTTTGATCAAGATAACCCGAATGTCCTGCACCATGGCCATAACCATTTTGCGGAAGTTTTCGGCTTGAGCTTCTTCGCGATCGCGGAATTTGAGTTTGTCGAGTTTGGATACGCCTTCCACTAACTCAGCAACATCTTCACCGAACAGCTCGGCCAGATCTTCCTTGGTAGTCGGTGTATCTTCGATGACATCGTGTAGCAGCGCCGCCATCAACGTTTCGTGGTCTAAACGCATTTCACCCAGTATACGGGCAACCGCAACTGGGTGAGTGATGTAGGGATCGCCACTGGAGCGCATCTGCCCATCGTGGGCATCCCGAGCAGTGATGTAAGCTTGGGTAAGCTGCTCCACCTGCTCCGGATTAAGATAACTGGCAGCCAGTTCCTTTAAGCTTTCAAACAGGTACAACGGCGACCTCCCAAAATTACAGGGTGCGACCCTCTGCAATTGCAGCTACAGCAGCCAATTCGGCGGCTTCTTTTTCGCGCTCAGCTTGACGTTCTTGGTCATCCAGAGTGCTAGAGGTGATCAAGCCTTGCTCGATTTCACGCAGCGCCACGACGGTGGACTTGTCGTTTTCCTCGTCAACCAGCGCTTCTTTGCCTTGTACAGACAGTTGGCGGGCGCGACGAGCAGCGACCAGGATCAGGTCAAAACGGTTGCCGATTTGTTCTACGGCGTCTTCTACAGTAACCCGTGCCATTACGAGGAACTCCTGTGTCTAAAAAACGATTTAAAAAATGACGCAAAAGTGTACATGAAAAGCGTTATTGCGACAATAACCCTGCAAGCATAACACTGTGCGCTTCTGCCTGCCTAGACAAGCGGTTACGTTGAGTTTTAACGATGGCCTGCAACTGGGCGAGCGAATCATCAAAATTATCATTTACGATGAGGTAGTCAAACTCATCGTAATGGGACATTTCAGCAACGGCTTCCGCCATCCGATCGGCAATCACTTCGGCACTGTCTTGGCCGCGACTGTTGAGTCGGCGTTCAAGCTCTTGTCGTGACGGCGGCAAGATAAACACTCCAAGGGCATCAGGGATCTGCGCTTTGACTTGGCGAGCGCCCTGCCAATCGATATCGAGAAATACGTCGATACCGTTTTGTAAGGTCTGCTCGATGGTAACTTTAGAAGTACCATAGAAATTGCCAAACACTTCAGCGTATTCGAAGAAGTGCCCTTGGTTAATCTGATCTTTAAACTGCTCTACCGTAATAAAGTGGTAGTGCACGCCATCCTCTTCACCGGGACGCGGTAAACGGGTGGTGTGTGATACCGAAACCTGCATGTCGGCCGGTTCATCTTGCAGTAGTGCACTGATTAAAGAGGATTTTCCTGCACCACTTGGGGCAGCGAGAATAAACAGATTGCCACGACGAGCCATGGTGAATGCGATCCTGACGTTATTGGCTCAACTACAAGCCGTACTAAGTCCCATTCCAAGCGCAAAAGGCGTGGAATAAAATAAAGCGGGCAACTCTACCACGCAGCAGCGATTTGACCAACTTTTGCAAAAAATTCGTGCCAACACAATTGTTCATTATAGGTCGCTGGTTCGCCCCTATGTTGGCTTTGGTGGAGCGAATGCCGTTCGTGAGCTGGCGAGCTAAAAAATCGATAACTGTGATTGATATTGTCTTATTGGCATTGAGCTCAAACAGAGGTATTCTCAAATTGTCGAAACAAGATTAGGTAACACGTCAGCAGCGGGCTCGTAAGAGCAACTTAATCGAGTCTAGACTCATCATCCTCCGTAAAAAAATATCAGCCAATTGGCTGATATTTTTTTGTCTGTTTTTTATGACTTAAGCTGATGGTGCTGGCACCAGCCGTGGCGGTGTTTCGCCGTTATCCAGCTCTAAGTGGGCTTTCTCTACTAGCTCAGCCGGTAGCTCCTTCTGCACTGAAACCCCAAGATCTTTGAATTCCGACGCCTGTTTAATCAGGTTGCCGCGACCGTGGTACAGTTGCCCTAATGCTTTGTCGTAGCTGCTTTTAGCGTTATCCATCTGCTTGCCTACCGCCTCCATTGAGGTCAAAAATAGCCGCAGCTTGTCGTAAAACTTTTCTGCTCGGTTAGCCAACTCGGCGGTGTGTTTATTTTGATCTTCAAAGCGCCATAACTGGCGGACGATGTTAAGGCTGGTTAGCAGGGTGGTTGGAGTAGCCACTAAGATATTTTGTTCTAACGCGCGTTGGAACAGGGTTTCATCGGCCTTCAATGCTTCAACGTAGGCAGACTCGATTGGGATAAACATAATGACCACTTCCGGCGAGTTTAGCCCGGGTAGCTTGTCGTAGTTCTTGCTGGCGAGTTCGTTGATGCGCTCTTGCACCGCTATGGTGTGCTGCTTTATGGCGCCGGCGCGTTCCAGTTCATCGTTGGCGTTAACAAAGCGGGTATAGGCATTGAGCGAGGTTTTAGCATCGATAACTAAGTGCTTACCGTGGGGCAGATACACCACAGCGTCGGGGCGCAAGCGGCCATCTTCGGTATTGAAACTTTGCTCACGCTGATAATCGCTACCAAGACGGAGACCGGCATTATCCAATACGTTTTCGAGCATCAGTTCGCCCCAGTTGCCCTGTATCTTTTTCTGTCCTTGCAGGGCATTGGTGAGGCGATCTGCCTGTTCATTGATGGCTTGATTGAGGCTTTGCAGGTTCTCTAGCTCGGTACGCAATTTTGTCCGTTGCTCGGTTTCTTGGGTATGGATTGTTTCCACCTTCTCTTTGAAGCCTTTTAGCTCGGCGTGAATAGGTGAAAGTATGTTGGCCATGCTCTCCTTGTTCATCAGGCTAAACGCTTGGCCCTTTTTATCGAGGACTTCATTGGCCAATTGCTCGAACTGTTTGCTGAGCTCGGCTTTGCTTTGCTCAAGCAATTTCATTTGCTCAGCGAAGTGCAGCTGCTTTTCTTGCAGCGAGGTTTTGATCTCTTGATTTTCGGTGGTTAATGCCAGTTGCTCAATCTGTGCCTGCTCCAACTTGATTCGGGCTTGGGTTAACTCTGCTTTTAACTCTTGCTCGCGCTGTTGAGCACTGTTTGCTTGGGTGCGGAAACTGGTTTGTTTCTCTTCAAGCGCGGTTTGTGCCTGCTGTAGCTGAGTCTTTAACTCAACATTGGCTTCGCTACTGGCGGTGTTGCTGCGCTGCAGCTGTTCCGCCTGTTGATGGCTGCTCAACAAATTGTTTTTAGCATGGTTAAGTTCAGCGTCGGCGGTGGCAAATAGGGTTTTTAATCGAACCAACTCAGTGCGCAGATCCTCATATTTTTGCTCTATGCCATTTAACCGAGCATGCTCCTTTTGCAGCATAAAATACTGTTGGCTGAGCTTATTTTCATGCGTCTGTTGCTGCTGCAACTCTTGTTGATGTTGGGTCAGTTGTTGCTGTAATGACGATAATGAACGTCGCCCCAAACCATAGCCCACAGCCGCAACGACCAAGCCGATGCCGGAGAGTAAAAGTTTGATTTCAACCGGGATGGTCAGTAGTGCAGAAATATCCATTTGCGCAGGGTTCTCGATCATAGGGGGTGAGCAGGTTATAGCTGAACCATAACGAATATAGACTGGGGTTCCAATTGTGATGATTCGTAAAAGCGTATTTGGTTCAGACTGTTACTTCTTTTATGTCGGCCAAGTAACATTTATCTATATGCAATCACAATTCGATTGGGGGCATCTCGATAACTTTTAGGCGCTGGCAAAATCTTCCACCTTGATCAACCTGCGAAGCGAATCAACATGCGACACTGCTGAGCTACCCCCTAGATTGATTATGTCTTTTGTTAAGGAAAACTTATGCCTCGCCCGATTATTGTTGATTGCGACCCAGGCCATGATGACGCAATTGCGTTAATTCTTGCCATGGCAAGCCCAGAGCTAAAGCCGCTGGCGGTTACCACCAGTGCTGGTAATCAAACCCCAGATAAGACGCTCAATAATGCACTGCGCATACTAACGTTGCTTGGACGCAGTGATGTTGCCGTTGCTGGTGGGGCGATTAAGCCGTTGGCGCGAGAGCTTATAATTGCAGATAACGTACATGGCGAGACCGGGTTAGACGGCCCAGCATTGCCACAACCGAGCTTTGCGCCGCAACCGCTAACTGCGGTTGAGTTGATGGCAGCGAAGATCCGCCAATCTGCACAGCCGGTTACGCTTGTGCCAACTGGGCCGCTCACCAACATCGCGCTATTGTTGGCTAGCCACCCTGAATTGCACCAAAACATTGAGCGAATTGTGTTGATGGGAGGAGCGGCGACGTTGGGTAATTGGACCCCAGCAGCGGAGTTTAATATCTACGTTGATCCTGAAGCGGCCGAGGTGGTGTTTAAGGCCGGTATTCCAATCACCATGTGTGGTTTAGAGGTGACTCATCAAGCGCAGATCATGGATGAAGATATTGACCGGATCCGTGCTATCAATAATCCGGTAGCCCAAGTAACCGCGGAGCTGTTGGACTTCTTTATGATCTACCACCGAGATCCGAAATGGGGCTTTACCGGTGCGCCGCTGCATGACCCTTGCACCATTGCTTGGCTGTTAGCCCCAGAGCTGTTTGAAACCGTTGATTGCTGGGTTGGCATTGAAACCAAAGGTGAACATACCCAAGGGATGACGGTAGTGGATCGCTATCAATTAACCGGTAAACCAGCCAACGCCACGGTGGCGTTAGGGCTAGACCGACAAGGCTTTGTTGATCTGTTGGTTGAGCGCCTGCGCTTCTACGGTTGAGGTAGTAGAGATAACAAGCAAAAAGCCGCTCGAGTGAGCGGCTTTATAGTGTATTGCGTGGCTTATACGATGGCGTAACGTCGCTTCATCCGCAGTGCTACATTAACCAATGCAATCAGGACTGGCACTTCAATCAGTGGGCCAATTACACCGGCAAAGGCTTGATCGGAGTTGATGCCAAACACGGCGATAGATACGGCGATTGCTAGCTCAAAGTTGTTACCGGTAGCGGTGTAGGCGATGGAAGCGTTCTTATCGTAGGGAATGCCCATCTTCTTACCCACCATAAAGCTGGCGAAGAACATCAGTACAAAGTAGATAGCCAGTGGAATGGCTATCTGGAAGACGTCCATTGGCAGCTCAACAATCATCTCGCCTTTAAGGCTGAACATCAGCACGATGGTTGCCAGCAGGGCAATCAGGGTAATAGGTGAAATACGGGGAATAAACTCGCTGTTGTACCACTGTTCGCCTTTCAGCTTGACCAATATTTCGCGGCTAGCAAAACCCAATAGAAACGGAATACCTAAATAGATGGCAACACTTTGGGCAATCTCGGCCATGGAGATATCAACCACCATGCCCTCGTAGCCAAAGATTGGTGGCAGCACGGTAATAAATAGCCAAGCCATAAAGCTGTAGGTGACAATTTGAAACACACTGTTGATGGCAACCAATGCCGCCCCATATTCCTTGTTACCACCGCCGATGTCGTTCCATACTAATACCATGGCGATGCACCGAGCCAAGCCGATGAGAATGATGCCAACCATGTAACCAGGCTGATCGCCAAGAAAGATCATCGCCAATACAAACATCAAGATAGGGCCAACAACCCAGTTCATTAACAGTGACAGCGTCAGCGCTTGCTTATCTTTGGTGACTTCACCCAGTAGGTGGTAGTTCACCTTAGCCAGTGGCGGGTACATCATTAAAATTAAACCGATAGCCAATGGAATGTTGGTGCTACCAACTGACATCGATTCGTTCCACTGTTCGACCTGTGGAAATGCTACGCCGATGGCAACGCCAACGGCCATTGCCACGAAGATCCAGACGGTGAGATAGCGATCGAGAAAGCCAAGCTTGGGCTGTGTTGCTTCAAAGTTCATAATTATAATCTTCGTTTATCGTCGAAAGGCGATTGTTTTGGCGTTAGTTGTACCGTGTGATAGCACTAACGGCTAGGACTTAGTCAACAATTGCGCTGAAAAGGTTGGAAAATTCTTCTAATTTGTTGCGATTTACTCGGTAGCACATCCGTGGCGGGATCGGCTCGGCGCTAATCAGCTCCGCTTGTTTCAAGATGCGCAGATGCTCTGACACGGTTGACTGTGCCAAACCGAGTTGGGAGACCAAATCGCTGTTAAGGCAACCATTAAGATTGTCCAGAGTGAGCAAAATCTTGATGATTCTGACTCGAGCTGGGTGCGACAGTGCCTTAGCTAAAGCGGCAAACTTCTGCTCGTTGGCCAACTGCTGCGCTGACGCTGAAAAGGCTGTGACATTTACTGTTGTACAAGAAGTTGTCATCACACTGCACTATAGTTAATCGTCGAATTACGATTATGATAATTCGACGATGGCTATACACGCAAGCTTTTATTGTTACTGAGCTAGGTAGCCACGTTCGATGTGGTTGGCTGATTGTTACTTAACGGCGGGAAGGTGCTGCCACCATTACTGTCATCAAGGTTATTAAATAAATGGGCTGTGTACCAATTAAGTGTTGCTCTTTCCAAGGCTGTTAAAGCGCTAGCTTGGCGAGTCGCGATACAAGGATAAAGCACTACCGCTATTGATCTTCTGCCGCATTGGAGCAGTTCAGCGAAGCGTTTTGGACTGCGACCTAAGGCAAAGGGGGATTCCAAAGGGGGCGAAGCTCCCCGCTAATGCATACAAGAATGTGCCGTCGCCACCGCGACATAGTCCCCTAAAAGCACCGAAATCGGTGAAGCCGAAGGCTTAAGATAAACTTCAACAGCTAACTACGACACAGCCAATAAATGGGGCTACGATGTCGTAACCCCACTGGTAACACTGGCGATTAGAGCGTTAGCAATTATTCGATATTCTGAATTTGCTGGTCAAATCTAGCCGTCGCAACTCAATAAATGTTCGCGATCTCGCCCTAAGCTTTGCCCCAGCAGGGTTGAGTATTTTTATATAATTAGCATTTGGTGGGAAAGGTGAATTAACTGTGATGTATTCTTAGCACCTAGAGTTAGCTTTGCCTTTTCCACGTGATAATCAATCCCTCGTGAAGTCATAAAGTGGGTTTCGGATAACTGCTTGCGGGAAAGACCATTGGCAATATCGCGGATAATACCTACCGTGGCAGGTTTTAGTAATTGATAGTCTTCCAAAGGGCTTGCCAATAGTCGCTGTGATGCGATGTTGATGGCTAAGATCTGAAGATCTTTTTCTATTGAATTAATGTGGCTGAGTATTGAGGCTTCATCTTGACAAAAACCAAGTTCGAAAAATAGGTTGCAACCGGCTTTAACGTGGGGAAAGCCGGGAAGTTCGAAGGATAAGGTGATCTGCTTTTCATACTCTCGATATGGCTGCGCATATCCATGGAATGACGTTGCTTCTGGACTCCACACATAACGCTCGCGCTCTACCGACCTCATTAAATCATGGTCTAACTTGGTTAATTCAGAACGAACTCGGTGCATAAACCGCTCTAGCTCAGGGCTGGTGTAAAGCAGTGATTTTCGGTTTTTGATCCCTTTCAACCATCCTTTACCTAGCCAGAATTCCGGCTCAGAGAAGTCGAGTAAAAAAGCAGCATCACAAGCTCCAGCTCTTTGAATTATGGTATTTAATTGGTCTTGATAAGTAGCCAAAAGAGGGCTGGTCGCATTCATGCTCATGTGTGTCTCATCCATGTGCCATCGCTGTATTGAGGCTTGGTAACTCGATGTTCATTGGTGAATGGTAGCAATTCTCGAGCTTTCAACTGGGGCGCAGTTCATAAAAATCAATATGGTTCGTAAAGTCATAGTACTTGTTGGTTTTCTAATGTACGTAGTGGCAAGTAACGCCGCTTTGAAGCAGCGCTAAGTCTTGAATTATATCGGCAGTCTGTGTGAATTTTCACCGTAACTCGGCGTAGGTTTCGCCATACCTTCGTTATTGCACTTATTTTTGTGTAATTTGTGAGGTAATGATGAAGCTAAAATATCTACCGCTATTGATCGGCGCGGTATTAATCACCGGCTGTGGTAGTGATAATTCTAATGAAGATGTTACTCAACCGGTTATCACGCCACCAGCGGAGCAACTGCCACAAACGGGCTCCGAAGTATTCGATAATGTGTGGGGGCCGGATGTGCAGTTCGAGCTCAACACCCCGATTTACGTCTATCTAGAAACCAATACTCGTGAAGACATGCTGCAGCAGTTCCAAGGCGGCACGCCACCTAATGCAATTCAGCTTGATCCCGCTCATATTCGCGAATTACTGCCAACCTTGTGGACGGCGGAAGAATTTGAGCAACGGGTGTTTAATGACAACCAGATCAACTTTGCTGATGTGCTGTTGTACATGGGGGCCACACGGGATGATTTTCATGTGGACTATCAGTGGGGAGAAGACATCGCCACCTACCGTTATTGGGTGTCTTATGACAAGAACGGTGACGGCGATTTTGATGACGAAGGCGATTACAAAGCCGACCCAGATTGGTATGCCAGTTACATGATTAACTTCGGTGAGTTTCGCCGAGAGGTGATGTATGACTCTCGCGGTGAAGCGCTGTATATGCGTTTGGACCTAGCGCATATTCAACCCGATTCCGGGGTGTTGTTGCGACCTAATAGTGCGGCGATGACCAAACGTCGAGAAGCTATCCATAAAGAGGAAGCGACGCGTCGCCATGAGGCTGAGGCGCAATACGGGGCTAACACCGTGGTTTTCCCAAGGGTTGAGGTAACCCCCATAGGTCAGGAGATGATGGTGTTTGAGGACGTCGTTGCCACTCCGCATAACTTGCGTCCGGACATCTATAAAAAGGATAAGGTAATCACTCTCGCCGATGTGCTGCTAAGCATGGATGCTCAAGGACTGATCGATATTGGTTACACCTTCTGGGGGCGTTTGGCGACGGACGTTGATGTACAGCATTTCTATTTGAACGAGGTCAATGGGCAAAAAGCCTACGGCTCGGTTGGGTATACGTTTAATACTCGAACCAGTTGGTCTGCCAATGACTTTAACGCTAAGTACATTACTGCAATGGTCACGCTTGGTGCTGGCACCAAGCCCTCATACTGCGACTGGACCGGGCAGGATGACCCTTACGGCCAAAAGGATGCGAACGGGAATCCGTTACAAGTGCCTGATGGCAAATTGGATTTGGACAACCCTGAGTGTAACCCTGAGCTAACCGGGGTTGATATCGATATCTCCGACTGGTTTGTGGACAAAGAATCTCACATCTTTACCGATGTATGGGTGGTGAACTACCCCGGTGATTCGTTTGAGGTGTTCAACACAGATATGTACGGCTTGTATGCCGAAAATGACTCCAAACGAGTGGGCGGAGACGAGAAGTTCCCTATCCATGACATCAATGAGGCTAAGAAGCCTCTTACCGAGACTCATTTTGGCTGGGGAATTGCCGACTGTGGTAATTGTCACTCGTTGCAAGGCATCCACTCTGATGGCGATATGGGAACCCTAGGTGTTAATCCAACCCCAATCTACATCCGAGATGACGTCACCAGCTACACCGTTGATGACAACTCTCAGTTAGTGGTCGCGCCTTATCAGTGTGCGCAGTGTCATGGTAGTAATGGTGCACCTGAAGGTCATGGAGAAATCGCTCGCTGTTTCTGGTGTCACTCTGAAGACGTGGTGCCGCCAAACCATGGTCCAATTTCGGTGCACACCACCTATGGTGAGATTGCATCCGAAGCGCAGCCTGGAGGCAACGACCCGATGTTGTTCATTGGTGCCGCCGAGTCGATTGATGTGCCGACCACGGATGCCGATGCGGTTGCCGAGTTGGAAAGGGAGCTTCAGGCAAAGTATTTCTATCTTCCGTATGCTGAGAACATTCGCTTCGATATGTTGGCTCCGCACGAAGGCGTGTCTTGGCAAGGGAACTGGGGTTTCTACCCTGATGAGATGAAGGTGCGCACTAACAGCGATTGGTTTACCGATGCGCAGTATCCGGATCCGTACTCCTGTATGACCTGTCACCCGAACAAAGACTAACTAACCGTTTTATATTTCTTAATCTAAGGCCTGCTGCGGCAACGTAGCAGGCCTTTTTGTGTCCGTATTTTGTGCTTGTTAACTGCGACATCGGAAGCTCAGAGTTCGCTGATGTTCGAAGGCACCACGGACAGCCAGCTACGTATACCGCTAGGTGGTGCTATCTAGCTATCCATTCGTTGAAGAGGGGGCAAGAGCGAAACGGTGGTGATCTAATCCATCGTGAGCAGGTAAAAGCCCGTGGGAGCAAAAGCGGTGGTGGAATGAGACGTTGGCTCGTAGAGAGGCTAGGGAAGCACTCGATTTGCGGGTACAAAAAAACGGCCATCCGAGTTCACGGGTGGCCGTTAATTAGTTAGAGCCTTGCGAGATTAATAGCCTTGGTGATGGCTATCGGAAGTCGGCACCATTACCTCATTGGGGTGGCAGGTTAGGCAAGAGTATGGGTCAGGGAAGTCCGCACTCTGGGACCAGTCTGAGTTCACTGGGAACATGCGGTCGCTACTGTATTCAATGACATTATCGGCTTTATCGGTGGGCTTCATCATCATTGTGGCGGCGTTGGCGCATGGCGTGGATTGGCTCGAATTCTGCCAGCACTCTACCTCCTCGGCTGAAACCCTAAGGCTTGCGGCACCATGCTGTTTGGGCGCGTATTCCTTAGTGTGACACCAATGGCAACGCGACATTTCACCATGGCCTTGTGGTGCTCCATTGCTGCCGTGACAGGAGGCGCAGTAGTAGGGGCGAGTGGTGTCGCTCAACGCCGGTGAGTCGCCGGTGACGTGAGTATTTTCTTGGCTGTGGCATACAGCGCAGTCGGCGATCCCCCAACCAAAGTGACTGTCGTCCATCGGTTTTACGGCTTGGCTGATGTCATACCAAGGTAGTTGGCCATCGTCCCAGAAGAACTCCGGAGTATGCCAAAGCGTATTTTGATAATCCCACTTAAAACTGATGACTTCTGGTGGATTATCAATCACCCAATTGTCCGGCATGATGTGGACGAAGTTGCCGCCAAAGCTCTGGGCAAAGTCTTCCTTACACGCGCGAGCCTTCTTTTCGTCAAGCTTGCCTAGCCAGGGGCAGAAACTGCCCTCAGGCGCAGCCGTGATGTCGGCAATGCTCATGTAGTTCATGGAAGCGTTGAAGTCGCCGCTCTTGAAGCCCGCTATTTGGTCTGCGGTGGCTTCGCCATTTGGGCTGCCATCAACAAACATCAACCAGCCCCAATAGCCGTGAGCCACTTGGTTGTTGACCCGCGACAACGCATAGGAGTAGATCGGAGCATCGTTGGTGGTAACAGGCCACCAGGTTAGGCCGACGTCCATATCCATATCTTCTGCCAGAGTCATCAAGGCATCGGCGATGGTGGTAACGCCATCTTGATAGGTGTCGGGACGCAGGTTGTAGTTATTGACCTCAACGTTAGTGGCAATAGTGACGTAGCCGCGACCATCAAGGAAGTCGACCTCAATCCTTGGTACGATAACCTTACCGCCTGCAGCCTCACGGCGTTCTACTTCTGCCCGCTGCACATATTGGCGGCGCTCGGTCATGTATTTACTGTAGGGACGTAAACGGAAGTTCTGGTCCACCTGTACCGGCATGGTATCGGCGCGATTGTAATAGGCTTCCATTGGGGCGTCGTTGACGTCACGCAGGAACTCGCCGTTGGAGTAGTGGTTGGCTGGCCACCAATCGGGGCTTTGGAAGTTTTCACTGCCATCATCGACGGAGAATTTGCCATCTCGGTTGTAGTCGTAAGAGACAGTGAATTCATAGGTGTCCAATTGCGGGTTAAATTCACCTAGGGTCACCTCAAGATCTTCGCGCGTTTTACCGAGATAAAGCGCCATGTCTAGTAGTGAAAATTGACCATCAGCCATAATATCTGGGCGAATGCTCTTGCCAAGCACTCGAGCCAAATCCGCGGTTTCTACCTGGTATTTTTGATAATCGAATTCGGTCTCTTTGTTTTTGCCATCATCGGTACAAAACGTCGGGTAGTCACTGTCGCAAGGGACCCATTTACCAATCTTGACGGTAATGGAGCCCCCGAGTTGCTGATCTGGAGCTACTGCGATATTGATGCTGTTGTAGTCGTTGAGGTTTTCCTCCGTGGGATCGGGAGTCGGAGTGGGATCTTCGATCACCGGTTCGGGAGTTGGCTGCGGGAGCGCAGTGTTGTCGGAATCATTGCCACAGCCTGCGAGCATTGCGGCAGTGACTATAAGCGCCAAATGGCATTTTTTCATCATCTTTTCCTCCAAGTGGGGATGATTTGTTGCTTTGGTTTGTCGCCTATATTGATGAGGTTTTACAAAGTTAAGCGGTGAAAAAACACGGTAAAGCGCAATTTTTCAAGCAGGTGAGAACGAGATCATCGCTTGAGTTAACTTCGGCTTTATCCAGGTGGCGCAATCACTCGCCGAGGTCGGCGGTGACGACGCGAGTTGCCAGCGTGTCGCCAACTCTAATACCGGCCGTCATCTGTTTGAGTTGGTGCCGGCCCCACTGCAATTCACTTTCTTTCAGTGCCTGTGTCAACAGGCCGCTGACAACTGTTTTTCCTATGCCCACCAAGAGGTCGCCATCGAGGTTCAGCTATTGGACTTCGACGGTGAATGCCTTGCGGTGGCCAAAGCCTAGAGTCTGTTATGGATATCATGAAGCTAATCACTTAGCAGGGACGCCAGATTGAGGGCGACTTCTTTGCACAAATTGATCGCGAGATCGTCAGCCAGCACGGTGGTAACAACTTTACTCCGGCGCAGTGAAACGTGGTGCGTTGGGCCAGCCATTCCAGCGGCGACTTTGAATTTGCCAAGCTGTTTCGTTTCAGCGACCACGCTACCGAACGCGTTATTGAGGCGCTAAAGAACGGTGCCAACATCGTCACCAACGTCAATATGATGTGACCGGCTTAAGTTAGCGTCGTATGCGGCCGTTTGGCGTAACCCCACGCTGCTTAATCAGCGAGCCTAGCGTTATTGACACGGCCAAAGCGAGCGGCCGTACCCGTGCCATCGAAGCTGCCCACCAAGCCGCTGAGCGAGGGTTGCTGGAGGGCGCGCTAACGCACAACGGCCTCCAATCAACCCTCTATGTGGTCGGCATGGGTGACGATGGTTGCCTAAGTCTGACCAGCCACGCGGTGAATGCCGTCAACTGCAGATGCCACTCAAGCCTTGGCTGACGCAGCTGCTAAAGGATACCAAGGGCCAGAACATCACCATCCTCGCCAGTGGTGACCCTCTGTTTTATGGCATCTGCCAGAGTCACAGCGGGGTATCCGCCCCCTTCCAATGCAAGGGCGCGTTGCTTCCCGTTGAGGCTACAGCGAAACTCTCAACTCGCTGAGTTTGATGTCTGTACCCGTAAGTACAGGCAGTTGCCTACTCGCTTCCTTCCGCACTCGCTAGATCGTAAGAAAGCCTTTATCTGCTTGTCGTTCATAAGTCATGCCTAGACGGGTGACTAGATTGGCGCAACTCTCTTTGTGCTGTGCCTAGATATGGTTCTAGTCACTGTTTATTGCCTGGCTGTAGCAATAACTCCCGAACACTTACAAACAGAAAAGCCATCAAAATTGATGGCTTTCAGTTACTTGTTGTAACATTGTGGCGCTGGCGAACATCACTCGATGTTCTGGATCTGCTCACGCATTTGCTCAATCAACACTTTAAGCTCTACTGCTGCGGTGGTGATATCAGCACTGATGGATTTAGAGGCTAGAGTGTTCGCTTCGCGGTTAAACTCTTGCATCATAAAGTCCAAGCGACGGCCACAGGCGCCGCCTTTTTTCAGTACTTTCTTGGTTTCTGCTACGTGAGCATCTAAACGGTCTAGTTCTTCAGCTACATCAAGCTTTTGCGCCAACAAAATCATCTCTTGTTCGATGCGAGCAGGATCAAGGGTTTCCTTTACTTCTGCTAACTTGTCGGTGAGTCGTTGACGTTGCCACGCCATCACTTCTGGCATGCGCTCGCGAACGTAAGCCGCTTGCTCGGTAATGGCTGTTAAGCGCTGTTGGATCATCGCTTCAAGCGCATCGCCTTCAGAGCCACGAGCCGCAAGGAAGTCGTCAACTACTGCGTCAAACTTAACCAGTAGCTGTTTGCTCACCTCGCCCATGTCTTGGCTGCCGCCTTCAAGTACACCAGGCCACTTCATCAGATCAACCAGTTGGATCTGGCCGATGCCAGCCATGGTATGTAGCTGGTGAGCTTTGTCGATGAGCTGCTCAACCAAAGCTTCGTTCATTTGCAGTGTGTCGGTCTTTTGAGCCAACTCAAAACGCAGGTTTACTTCCACTTTACCGCGCGCTAAACGCTTACGCAGACGTTCACGCAATACCGGCTCTAGGCTGCGCAGCTGCTCTGGCAGACGTAGGTAGGTTTCTAGGTAGCGTTGGTTTACGGAACGGATTTCCCATGAGGCGGTGCCCCAATCGGCTTGTAGTTCGCCGCGACCATAGGCGGTCATTGAGTGGATCATAGTTGTGCGCTCTAACTCGTTAAGTTGGGGCAAGTATATCGGGCTGTGGCGATGGGGGGTAGTCACACCGCAGTCGCTGGTTCTCGTTTTGGAGATGGTTCTGTTTCAATCAATTGGGATTTAACGGTATTGCTGAGCAATCGGATGCTATTTATCGTTATAATGCCTGCCAATTTCCGCAATCAGGTTAAATATTATGCGCTCTAACGGCAGAACGGCGGCTCAAGCACGCCCGGTTACCATTACCCGAAACTTTACTGCACACGCTGAAGGCTCGGTCCTGATTGAATTTGGCAACACTAAGGTTATCTGTACCGCCAGTGTTGAAGATGGCGTACCACGCTTTCTGCGCGGCCAAGGCCAAGGCTGGATTACCGCTGAGTACGGCATGTTGCCTCGTGCTACCCACACCCGTAATGGCCGTGAAGCAGCCCGTGGTAAGCAATCTGGTCGCACCCAAGAGATCCAACGTTTGATTGGTCGTAGCTTACGTACCGCGGTTGATCTAAAGGCCCTTGGTGAATTCACTATTACCATCGATTGTGATGTGATTCAGGCCGATGGTGGCACTCGCACCGCGTCAATCACCGGCGCTTGTGTGGCACTGATGGATGCAATCGATTCGTTGAAAGCCAAAGGTAAGTTGAAGGTATCACCATTGAAGCAGCAGATTGCTGCGGTGTCGGTGGGTATTGTTGATGGTAAGCCAGTGTGTGATTTGGATTACAACGAAGACTCAAACGCTGAAACTGACATGAACGTGGTGATGGCAGAAGATGGTCGCTTCATTGAGGTGCAGGGCACCGCCGAGGGCGAACCGTTCAGCTTTGATGAGATGAACGCGATGATGGCCCTTGCTAAAGAAGGCATTGAGCAGCTAATTGCCGCGCAGAAAGCGGCGTACAACGACAATTAATTTGAATTATGAAGCGGCCAATTGGCCGCTTCTTTTTGATTACCATAACAATAACTAGCAGGAGCGAAAGTGAAAGCCTACCAACAACAATTTATCGAGTTCGCACTGGAACGTAATGTACTGCGCTTTGGTGAGTTCACGCTGAAATCTGGCCGTACCAGCCCTTACTTTTTTAATGCTGGCTTGTTTAACCGCGGTAGTGACTTGGCCAAGTTGGGTCGTTTTTACGCTGAAGCATTAGTGGATGCCAACATCGATTTCGATCTGTTGTTTGGTCCTGCCTACAAGGGCATTCCCATTGCAACTACTACGGCAGTAGCACTGGCGGATCAACACGATATGGATCTGCCGTACTGCTTTAACCGCAAGGAAAAAAAGGATCACGGCGAAGGCGGCAACTTGGTTGGTTCAGAGCTAACCGGCAAGGTGATGCTGGTTGATGATGTGATCACTGCCGGTACTGCTATCCGTGAGTCGATGGAGATAATCCAAGCCAATGGCGCTGAGCTGGCGGGTGTATTGATTGCACTAGACCGTCAAGAAAAAGGCCAAGGAGAGCTGTCTGCCATCCAAGAAGTTGAGCGTGATTTTGGCTGTGCGGTTATCTCTATTATTACTCTGAAAGAGCTGATCAACTATTTGGCAACTCAACCGGGACGTGAGCAGGAATTGGCGTCGGTACAGGCGTATCGAGATCAGTATGGCATCGCGTAAACGGTTAACTAACTGATAAAACTAAGGCGCTCAATTGAGCGCCTTTTTTATCTCTACGGGGCATTCAAGCGATTAGCTTTGCAGCAATTGCTTGCGGATAAAGGCCCACTGTTCAGAGAAGTTAGCGGTTGGCAGGTCGTTGAAGTCACTGCGAACAAACTGAGCAATGCGACCTTCAGCCCATGCGAGTAGGAGGTTAGCTAGCATGCCTTCTTCAAGGTAGAAGCCTTGGCCTTCACGCAGACTTTTCTCGCGCAGGGTTTGTTTCAGCTGAGTCTCAATCTTGTTGAACAGGTGATGAATACGATCCCGTAGACGCTCCTGTTCGTTAACCAGAGCATCGCCAGTCATGATGCGGGTGATGCCGGGGTTGCGTTCCGAGAAGGTTAGCAGCAGTTGTAGGATCAGCTGAATACGCACCATGGTGTCACGCTCATCCACCAAAATCAGGTTAATACGAGACAGCAACGAGTCTTCGATAAACTCAATTAAGCCTTCAAACATACGTGCTTTTGAAGGGAAGTGGCGATATAGCGCCGCTTCTGAAACGCCAACTTCTTTGGCTAACGCAGCAGTAGTAATGCGCTTGCCTGGCGAGGTTTCTAGCATTTTAGCTA
Source organism: Ferrimonas lipolytica (assembly GCF_012295575.1). Lineage (NCBI taxonomy): Bacteria > Pseudomonadati > Pseudomonadota > Gammaproteobacteria > Alteromonadales > Ferrimonadaceae > Ferrimonas > Ferrimonas lipolytica. The sequence continues at coordinate 3,624,306 of NZ_CP051180.1, forward strand.
GGCACTCGAGAATGTGGTCGCGACGGCTTTTTTTGTTATTAGTGGCCATTTTTTATCTCGTTATTATTTGGTGCCAGAGTGGCCGAAGCCACCTTCGCCGCGGTCAGACGCGTCAAACTCCGCAACGATATTAAACTGTGCTTGAACCACAGGAACGAACATCAGCTGGGCGATGCGCTCGCCCGGTTCCATGGTGAAGGCTTCGTTACCGCGGTTCCAACAAGAGACAAATAGCTGCCCTTGGTAGTCAGAATCAATAAGGCCAACGAGGTTGCCCAACACAATGCCTTTTTTATGGCCAAGGCCAGAGCGTGGCAAGATGGTTGCGGCTAAGCCAGTATCACCAATATGGATGGCCATGCCGGTTGGTACCAACTCAGTTTGGCCCGGTTGTAGGGTTAACGAGCTATCCAACATGGCGCGTAGATCCATACCAGCAGAGCCAGGAGTCGCGTAATCTGGCAGTGGCCATTCTGTTCCTAAACGAGGGTCAAGGATCTTCAGTTCAATTGGCGTTTTCATCGGCAGGCAGTCGTTCCGCTATGGTGGAGAGTAGTAGTTGGGCTTGCTCAGTTTTGCTGCTGTAGCCCAAGTCGCGTTCGCCATCGTGCCAGTACAGGGTTAGCGCATTGCTGTCGGCATTAAAACCTTGCCCTGATTTTGAAACATCGTTAGCGGCAATAAGATCGAGCTTTTTTCGGCTCAGTTTATCGCGAGCGTATTGTTCCACATTGTTAGTTTCTGCTGCAAATCCAACGGTATATGGGCGGCTTTGATGTGCTGCAACCGTAGCCAATATGTCAGGGTTGCGAATAAGTTCAACGGTCATGTTGTCGTTGGATTTTTTTATCTTGCCTGCTGCAACAGTGGCGGCTCGGTAGTCAGCCACGGCGGCACAACCAATAAACACATCATTGTTGACCACTTCTGCCATAACCGCGTTGAGCATCTGTTCAGCTGATTCAACGTTAATCCGGGTAACCCCAGTTGGCGTTGGTAACGAAACTGGGCCGGCCACCACGGTTACTTCGGCACCCATTTTTGCTGCTTGGGCCGCAATAGCGAAGCCCATTTTGCCGGAGCTGTGATTCGAGATGTAACGAACCGGGTCTAATGCTTCGCGGGTTGGACCTGCGGTGAGTAACACTTTCTTGCCTGCTAATCTTTGCGGTTGCTGTGACTGGGCCCAATGAGAGGCGATCTCTTCTGGCTCAGGCATGCGTCCAGGACCTACGTCGCCACAGGCTTGGTCGCCACTGGCAGGGCCGTAGAGTTCGACACCTCGCTGAGCCAACAGCGCTAAATTAGCTTGGGTGGCAGGGTGTTGATACATCACCTTGTTCATTGCTGGGCAAAGCATTACCGGTGCTTCTGTGGCTAATACGCAGGTGGTCAGCAGATCGTCTGCCATGCCTTGTGCTAGGCGAGCAATCAAGTTGGCGCTAGCTGGAGCGATGATGATCTGATCGGCCCAGCGAGCTAAATCGATGTGGCCCATTGCCGACTCCGTGGCTGGGTCTAAAACATCAGCTACTACGGGGTAACCAGAAACGGCCTGTAGTGACATTTCGGTGACAAACGCCTTTGCACCTTGAGTTAGCACGACGCGTACGTCTGCGCCTTGCTCTCGCAGTCTACGGACCAAATTAGGGGCTTTGTAGGCGGCAATGCCACCGCTGATCCCAAGTAGGATTCTTGTCTTTACTTGACTCATGTTTATGCCGTTTTTCGTTTAGTGGTTGATACGATACCACAGCGCCGTTTGCAGTCGGCAATATGGAAATAAGGATTGGTTATGCCGATATCTCAATGGCCACAACAAGAGCGCCCGCGAGAACGATTACTGCAACAGGGTGCCACCGCATTAAGTGACGCTGAACTTTTGGCCATTTTTCTTCGCACCGGCGTTGCCGGTTGCAGTGCGGTCCAATTAGCACGCAACTTATTGCAACAATTTGGTGGCCTAGCTCAATTACTTTCAGCTTCTGAACAGGAATTTTGCTCATATCGTGGCCTTGGGCAAGCTAAATACGTACAATTGCAGGCCACATTGGAGTTGGCTCGGAGATATCTGGCCTGTGAGGTGGCTCGTAGCTCGGTTTTGAGCTCGCCCCAAACGGTTCGTGATTACCTTCAGATTCAACTGCAAGGTCTTGAACAAGAAAGGTTTTTACTTTTGTTGTTGGACAGTCAGCATCGAGTGATCGAGTTGAATACCCTGTCTATCGGGACAATAAATGCAGCCACGGTTCATCCACGTGAAGTGGTGAAAACCACTTTGGCTGCAAATGCGGCTGCAGTTATTTTGGCTCATAACCACCCTTCTGGGGTATGTGAACCGAGTAATGCAGACCGTCAGATCACTGGTCGTATCCAACAAGCGCTCGCGCTAATTGATGTGCCGGTTTTAGATCATTTGGTAGTGGGCAGTGGACAAAGCTGCTCATTTGCCGAACGAGGTTGGTTATAGTCCTGAAGCATCTTTTTGCTTCGGGCGGCTTGATCTTTGCCTATCAATCTTGTATAAAATGCGCCCTTCGTGTGTCCTCGGGCGACGGCCATACGAGGCACAATGATGCTCGAGCTAAAGAATTGGAGACTGAAATGTCTAAAGTATGTCAAGTTACCGGCAAACGTCCGGTAACCGGGAACAACGTTTCCCACGCAAAGAACCACACCAAGCGTCGTTTCCTGCCTAACCTGCACACCCATCGTTTTTGGGTTGAAGGCGAAAAGCGTTTCGTTAAGCTGCGCCTGTCTGCTAAAGGCATGCGTATCATCGACAAGAAGGGTATTGAAGTAGTTCTGCAAGAACTGCGTGCCCGTGGCGAAAAGGTTTAAGGAGTTAAACGATGGCTAAGAAAGGTGTTCGTGAGAAAATCCGTCTAGTATCTTCTGCTGGTACTGGTCACTTCTACACAACTGACAAAAACAAGCGTGAAATGCCTGAAAAATTTGAGATCAAGAAATTTGATCCAGTTGTTCGTCAGCACGTTTTGTACAAAGAAGCTAAAATCAAGTAATTGGTTTTGGACTCTTAAAAAACCGGCCTTTGGGCCGGTTTTTTTTGACTTTTTTTTAGTAAAAAGATGATGATTGCCATTAGCTTCGGGGCAATACAAGTGCTTTCGCTTGGCACTACATGAGCTATTTTATAGGTCTGCAGTGAACACCAAACTTTTTCGTTACGACATCAATGGGCTTCGAGCTTGGGCAGTTATCTCTGTCGTACTCTTTCATTTCGGCGTGCCACTGGTCGATGGTGGCCTTGTTGGGGTGGATGTCTTCTTTGTGATTTCCGGTTTTCTAATGACTGGGATCATTGCGACGGCTCTTGAGCGAAAGCAGTTTTCTTTATTAAAATTCTATAAGGCGCGAGCGAAGCGGATTATCCCTGCCTTGTTTGGGCTTTGCATTACTTTGCTTGTTGTTGGCTCGATATGGCTGCCAGAAATCGATTACGATCAACTTAAAGCGCATGCCTTGAGTGCAATGGGGTTTTGGTCGAATTTCCAATTTTGGCAAGAAGCAGGCTATTTTGATTCAGCTTCGCAGGGGAAATGGCTGCTGCATACGTGGTCGTTGTCTGTCGAATGGCAATTCTATCTACTGCTGCCGTTACTGCTAATGCTAGCCCATCGGCTGTGGGGCAATGCAGGCATCAAAAACCTATTGATTGTTGGTTTCTTCGGTTCTTTGGTGCTGTCTTCGTTAGCAGTTAAACCTTGGGTAGAGGCAGGTTATTACCTGTTGCCAACAAGAGCATGGGAGATGTTAGCTGGCGGCTTGGTGTGGTGGTTTAGCGTTAAGATGCAATTAGTTCCACGTCATCCAAAGCTGATGGAGTCTGCTGGTTTCGCATGTATTGTGGTTAGTATCTTCCTGTTCGATGATGCGGATTTGTGGCCGTCGTACAATGCGTTGCTGCCCATTATCGGCACGATGTTGGTGATGTCTGCGCAACGTCAGAACTCTCCTTTTTCTGCCAATCCTGTGGTGCAGTGGCTAGGCTCTCGATCCTATTCAATATACCTGTGGCATTGGCCGGTTTGTGTTGCCTTGTTTTATGCTGATGCACTGCAAGAGCCATTGTTTATTGTGGCTGGACTTACTCTCTCTGCGTTGCTTGGGCATCTATCGTATCGTTTGATTGAAAATGGCGTCCGTTTAGGTTCGAATAAGACTACTTTTATGCTAAGAGCCGCGACGTTCTCCGCTGTATTAGCAGTGTTTTTGTGGGGCTACTATCAACAAGCTAGCTCCAACCTGACAGAACAGATTGAGCTGATTGCTAAAGAGCGGGTGAATATCAATCCGCGACGCCGTGAATGTCATGCGCCGTTGGGGCTCGAGCATCCGTTGTGCCAGTATGGTGGTGATAATATTCAAGCTATTGTCGTCGGTGATAGTCATGCCAGTGCGTTAACCACAGCGGTCGAACACGCATTGCCAACAACAGGCATGGGCATATTGGGGCGCACCTTCTCTATGTGTCCAACCTTGTTCGATGTGAAAGTTGCTAAAAGCAGAACAGAACTCGCCTGCGGTGAGTTTAACCAATGGTTGTTTGGGCAAACCGCTGCAATCGATTCGGATGTTCCGTTTGTGGTTATTAATCGAGGGTCGTACTACGCCTTTGGTGACCAACAGATAGGCCATGATTACTATCAAAGACCGGTCGTATATTTTAGTGAAAAGTACGAGACGCCTACAGAGGCATTTCTGACTGAGTTTGAAGGTAAGTTAGTCGATAGCCTTTGTCGCATGGCTGATGAACGGCCAGTTTATACCGTCAGACCAATCCCAGAGATGCCATCTCACGTACCGGATACCATGAGTCGTGCTTTGACACTTGAAATGATGTTTGGCACTAAGCCTGAAGCCATCTCAATAGCGCTGGAAGATTATCATCAGCGGCATGCATTCATATGGTCAGCGCAAGACAAAGCAGCGCAGCAATGTGATGTCACCATCTTGGATCCTTTACCCTATCTGTGTGCTGATGGACATTGTGCAGCCAGCCAGAATGGGTTTCCGATCTATCAGGACGATGATCATCTGAGTGAGTCCGGTAACAAGATATTAGTGCCAATGTTCCAAAAGGTTTTCGCTAGCAAGCGGTAGTCGTAGCAAAGTATTTGGGAATTATATATGGTTTCGAAATAACCTAGACGGGATCGCGAATGAGTATAAAGCGTAAAAAGTACAACAACATGCTTATTTTGCTGATCGTTGGCTTAGGCTTTCTGTTACTAGCGACAGGGAAGCTCACTCAAAACAACAATAGCTTCCCTTTGCTGCCACAAGAGGCGACGTTGCAATCGTTGGTGTTTGCCAAGCTTGTTATCGAACGGGATAACAACCAGTGGCAAAGTAACCCAGAAGCGCCAACCGAGCACATTCAACAGCTAGTAATGGCATGGCGCAATGCACAGATGGTGCCGATTGCCCCACCATCGCCGTTGCCACCGAAGCCAATTATTGTTGATGTCTACCTTGATGATGGGTCTTACCCACAGACTGCCTTGCTCTATCCTCATATCGCGGCGATCAAGATCCACGGCCAAGATCAGTGGTGGCGCTTAGTGAATCAAGAGATGGAAACCTTGCTGCCTTAAGGAGTACGACAGTGCCAGAGTTACCGGAAGTTGAAGTTACTAGACAGGGGATCAGCCCTCACCTTATTGGAGCTGTAGTTGATAAGGTCATAGTGCGTAACCCCAAGTTACGTTGGCCAATTGACCCAACCATCAGCCACCTAGAAGGACAAACCATTCGCTCGGTTACGCGCAGAGCTAAGTATTTACTGCTCGATACCGAAGCGGGCACACTTATCCTGCATCTTGGTATGTCCGGCAGCTTGCGGGTGCTCAACCCAGCGCCAACAGCAGAAAAACATGACCATCTCGATATTGTGCTTAGCAGTGGAGCGGTGTTACGGCTAAATGATCCACGGCGTTTTGGCGCGGCCATATGGTGGGCGTTACCGATTGAGGCGCAGCCGCTACTTAAGCAGTTAGGGCCAGAGCCATTAACTGATGATTTTAATGTCGAGCACTTAGTGCAAGCGCTTAAAGGTAAAACGCGGGCAATCAAACTGGCGTTGATGGACAACAAAATTGTTGTTGGTGTGGGCAATATCTACGCCAATGAGGCGTTGTTTGCTGCCGGCATTAATCCAAAACGAGCGTGTGGCAGCGTCAGCAAAGCGCGACTGACTAAGCTCGTCGAAGAGGTAAAACTGGTTTTGGCGAAGGCGATAGAGCAGGGTGGTACCACCCTTAAAGACTTTACCAATGCCGACGGTAAGCCGGGCTACTTTGTGCAACAACTGCATGTGTATGGGCGCGGAGGCTTACCGTGTGATAGCTGTGGTAGTTCGCTGCAAGAGATAAAATTGGGGCAACGCGCTACCGTATTCTGTGGTAAATGCCAGCGGTAGTTACTTACCAAGCTTCTTTAACAACTGCTGTTCTACGTGAGTCGGCACAAACTGGCTTACGTCGCCACCATGTCGAGCCACCTCTTTCACCAGGGACGATGAGATAAAGCTGAACTCTTCAGCAGGGGTGAGAAAGACACTCTCTAAGTTGGGGTCGAGCCGCCGGTTCATATTGGCGAGCTGAAACTCATACTCAAAGTCCGAGACTGCACGTAAGCCACGCACTAACACCCGGGCGTCATGCTGTTTGGCAAAGTCGACCAGCAATCCTGAAAAACCCACTACAGTGATGTTATTGAGCTCTGAACAGGCCTGTTCAAGCAATTGAACCCGCTCCTCTAGGGTGAAAAGCGGCTGTTTGGATGGACTGGCGGCGATACCTACGATCACCTGGTCAAACATCTTACTGGCGCGGGTAATCAGATCTAGGTGGCCGTTGGTCACGGGATCGAAGGTGCCGGGATAAATCGCTTTTTGAGTCACTGTTGTCGTACCAATTTTCAAATTTTATCTAGTGTATCCAAAATATTACTTGAACGTATTGGCGGCAATGCTTGGAGTGAAAAAAAGCAACGAGGTATACTGGCGGGATTAGGCGTATTCACGCTCTGTTGTCATTACTCTGCTAAAAGGGGTGATGACTCTGTAACGATTTGGACGACTTATCATGATTATCGTAACTGGCGGCGCTGGCTTTATCGGCAGCAACTTGGTGAAAGCACTCAACGCTCAAGGGCGTACCGACATCCTAGTAGTGGACGATCTCGAAGATGGCACTAAGTTTGTGAACTTAGCGGATCTTGATATCGCTGATTACCTTGATAAAGACGATTTCTTGGCAATGGTAAAAGCGGATCATGACTTTGGTCCAATCGATGCGGTATTCCACCAAGGTGCGTGTTCTGCCACCACCGAATGGAACGGTAAGTACATGATGGAAGTTAACTATCAGTACTCCAAAACCTTGCTACATTATTGCTTAGACCGCGCTATTCCGTTTATGTACGCGTCGTCAGCGTCGGTATACGGCATGGGCCCAGTGTTTAAGGAAGACCGGGCAAATGAGAAGCCGCTGAACGTATATGGCTACTCTAAATTCCAGTTTGATCAATACGTGCGTCGCATTCTACCAACGGCGAAAAGCCAGGTAGTGGGCTTTCGCTACTTCAACGTATACGGCCCACGGGAGCAGCATAAAGGCTCGATGGCCAGCGTTGCATACCACCTCAATACCCAACTGCATAAAGGCGAAAATCCGAAGTTATTTGGTGCCTATGAAGGCTATGAGCCTGGCGGCCAAACCCGTGACTTTATTTACGTTGGTGACGTGTGCGCAGTAAACCTATGGGCATGGCAGGATAAAGCCGCTTCTGGGGTATACAACTTAGGTACTGGTGCAGCTGAACCTTTCCGCCACGTGGCCGAAGCAGTAATCGATTTCCACGGTAAAGGTGAGATCGAATACATTGAGTTCCCTGAGCACCTTAAAGGTCGCTACCAGAGCTTTACCGAAGCGAGCATGGATAACCTGCGAGCGGCGGGGTACGACCAGCCATTCAAAACCGTTGCTGAAGGTGTGTCTGAGTACATGCAGTGGCTTAATCGGGCTGACGCGTAAATGAAATATCTGGTAGTCGGGCCAGCTTGGATTGGCGACATGGTGATGGCGCACAGCCTGTTGCGCCGCATTAAACAAGATGATCCTGCAGCCATTATCGATGTGCTTGCGCCAACATTCTCTTTGCCAGTGGTACGCCGTATGGCTGAAGTGAATGAGGTGATCGATCTGCCTTTTAAGCATGGTGATTTTGACCTTAAAGGCCGTCGCCAGCTAGGACAGCAGTTAAAGCGCAACGGTTATGATAAAGCGTTGATTCTGCCTCGAGCGCTTAAAGCCGCGGTAGCGCCCTTCTTCGCCGGGATCCCTACCCGAGTTGGCTTTTCTGGGGAGCTGCGCAGTTGGATGCTAACCGATGCGCGTAAGCGTAAACCGCGAGAGATCGACGGCAAGATTGTTGATATGACGGTAAAGCGATTTATCTCCTTGGGGTTGAGCCGCAGCGACGCTGAACAACCATTCGAGATCCTTAACCCAGAACTACAGCTTAATGAAGCTAATCGCGATCAGGCTTTGGCTAAGCTTGGCTTAACGCTAGATAAGCCAGTAGTCTGTATTTGCCCTGGTGCGGAGTACGGGCCCGCTAAGCAATGGCCGATGACATCCCATCAAGCCTTAGCGGAGCAATTGGTTGAGCAAGGCTATCAAGTGTGGGTTATTGGCTCTCCGAAGGAGGCCACGGCGGGCGATGAGATCGCCGTAAGTGGTCACGCTGATATCCACAACCTTTGCGGTAAAACCGCTCTGGTGGATACTGTCGATCTGTTTGGTGCTGCTACAGCGGTTGTAAGCCATGACTCGGGCTTAATGCACGTTGCCGCCGCGACCGGCGCCAAAACCATTGGCATCTATGGGTCCTCCAGCCCCGAATTTACTCCGCCGCTGTCTGACAATTCTGTGGTTGTCTCTCAGCCAATCGACTGTGCCCCCTGTTTTAAGCGTGAATGCCCGTTTGGTCACTACCGTTGTTTAACCGAAATCTCGGTGACACAGGTGCTGCAGTCAATAGATTAGTCTGTTTAATGTAGCGCTCAGAGGCCTGAGCGCTCGACTAAAGCGGTTAATACCTTGCCAGTAATTTTTCCCAGTAATGCTAGGCGGAATGTTTCCACTGCGCAGACATCGATTTCAGGAAGTGCCAATTCCGTATATCGGCTTTGCTCTGCGGGATCGTACCTTAATCCATAGCCTAATCGTCCTAGCATTGCTGCGTGCAACGCTACGTTTGGTGATTCAGTATGAAGCAACTTTTCATTGTCGATGAGCAGACGCTGCTGGCCTTGAAACAAGATATTTTGATGATGGAAATCTAAGTGGTAAAGGCGCAGTTCATGCAACTGCCGCGCTAAATTGATCGCTTCAATCATCCATGGCTCTTTCTCTGCCATCAGCTCAATGTCGTCAATATGATCCTTCAAGCGCAAAACGTCAGGCAGGTATTCGGTAATTGTCGCTTGTGCTGTAATCAAACCAAGATGCCGTTGCTCGGCAAAGCCAGTTGGAGCAGGAATCGCGACACCTACCTCTTGCAGGTAAAGGTTGTTCAACCACTCTGTCCGTAGTATCCCGCCCTCTTTACGAGTTAAGCGCTCGTTGGCGTGTACATTGGCTTTGATTAAACGACGTGGGTCTCGATAACGCTGCCATTTTATTACGGAATTACCAAGCCGGATAACGCGTTTATGCGGTTCACGTTTTAGCTCTTCATCGGCACTTAAACTGGGCTGCTTGAGTTGTTCGAATATCGCTTTTTGTTGGTCTGCAATTGAGGGGGCGAGCCATAACGTCCAATTGTTATCATTGGACTCGTGCAAATTTTGGACACTGTACTTAAAGGGATAATGCATCTACATTGCTTACTGCAGTTAAACCATCAACTCATGGTAAAACGCTAAGTAACGCTCTACGGTTAAGTCATGGTTAAAATGGGTGGCTATGCGCTGGCGTGAGTTACGGCCAAATTGTTTGCACATCTCTCGGTCGTTATAGAGCTTTTCAATAGCCTCGGCCAACGCTTTAGCGTCACTTGGTGGCACAACGAAGCCAGTTTTGCCATCGGCGACGATCTCGGCGTTACCACCGGTATCCGATACAACCGCAGGGATCTCCATCGATTGTGATTCTACGATAGAACGAGAGAAGCCTTCTCGTTTGGTAGTTGGCAGAGTGGTGGCATCACACATTGAGGTAAGCTCTATGATGTCTTTGCGGAAGCCCAATGTGTGTAGCTTCGCGCCTAAATGAGTAGCATCGCACAATTGGCGGATATCATCGCCATCGGTGCCGTGCCCCATCAATAAGATGTGAATGTTGGCGTCTTTTGGCAGATAATTGGCCGCTTCGATCAGCACATGGATCCCTTTTCGAGGCCGAACGTTAGCAGAGAAACCTAGAACAAAGGCGTCTTCTGGGATCCCCATTTTGGCGCGGTCTTTCGGTTGACGTTGATACCAATCAACGTTATGACCTTTGTAAATAGTGGTGATTTTAGGGTTGTTTTGATTCCATACGCGCACACGCAGATCATCTTCGATCGCTTGGGCTACACAGGTAATAGCATCTAAGCGTGGGCTTAACATAGTGAGGTAACTGCTTGGGTCGTGACGGAAAATATTACCCGTTTGACCGCGGTAGGCGACAGTTTTCACCTTGATGCCAATTGCGGCCATTAACATTGCAGAGATGGTTTTGCCTTGGAATGCGTGAACCACATCGTACTTGCCGCGTTTTAACTCTGCCCGGATCTGCTTAATGGCATCCCAGCTTAATTTGCTTTCAGGGGTTTGATAATCGACAACTGCGATCCCATGTTTTGTGATTCGCTCTAAATAGGTGTCATCCGCATGGCCCATGAAGGTAACATCGACGCCCGCTTTTTTTAGGTCGATAAGAATTTCACCTTCTGGGCGATAACCGTTTAGGTTACCGACGTAGCGACTAATCCAAAGTAGTTTCATTGTGCGGCCTTCTGCTTTTTGGCTGCGGCGATGCGTAACAGCTGATCGATGTTTTTCTGCATCACCACATGAATAGAGTTATTTGCTGCTGCAGCAATTGCCTGCTGCCGGAATTGGACTTGTTTGGCTTTGCCGCTGTGTTGCTGCATCGCCGTAACCAGTTCAGCTTGAATGGTGTCTTCATTGTTGCTAACTATGGTAGTAAGAGCCTTAGGCATCACTTCAGCGGCGCCAGCACTATCGGTAATAATTACCGGAAGGCCACAAGCCAAGGCTTCAATCGCGCTATAACCAAAGGCGTCAAAACGGGTTGGCATAACGTAACAATCCGCGGCGTTGTAGCAGACTTCGACGTCTTTGCGGCCACCTAAAAATGTTACCTGTTGGTCGATATTTAGCGTTTCTGCCAACCGCTGATAACTGGCTTGGCTACTTTCAAAGCCAACCACAATCAATCTGGCATTCGAGTCTGTTTTGGCTATCTCAGCAAATGCAGGCAGTAATCTATCTAACCCTTTGCGTTGATAGCCCGAGCCGAGAAAGAGAAATACATTGTTTGATTCGCTAAAACCACATTGTTGGCGCAAAGCTAACCCAGCATCAGATCGTATACTGTCACTAAATCGACTGATATCTACCGCATTGTGAATGGTTACCATTTTATCGGTAGGGATCTGATATTCGTTGGCCAATGAGTGACGAGTTTGTTCAGAGTTGGCCAGTACCAGTTGGTAGTTCGATGGGGTGAAGCTGCGCTTTTCAATTAGGCGTGCGATGATATCTTTGGGCCACCACCGTGACTTCCCTTGCCCCTGCCCAATCTGTTCGCGATATAAGCCACCGCCAACACGGATAATATCCTGCGACCATGTTCGCCCTAACCCCAATACTACATCGTAACTGTGTTGTCCTATATGACGTTCAACGTCTTTGGCAAATCGCCATAAGCGATGGCCTCGGCCTAGAGCCCAGTTGTTAAATGCAACAAATTTAATGTTAGGATGGCTAGCGTTAGCATGAGTTCGGCATAGTATCGACACATGATGGCCTTCAACGGCAAGTTGATGAGCTATTTGGTTTAAAAACTGCTCGGTACCGCCAGTATCGGCATGTCGAATATGGGAAATAGCAATTTTCATCTAATTTTCATAACCATGGAGTTAGACTGGGTTGCGGGTGACACGGGATAGTGCCGCTGGTTTGAATGATAGGCTAGTTCCGACGAGTTCCGTTGCAAGGGGACATCAATCACGAACTGCAAGCCGCAAGTTTACTGATTTAACTAGCTTAAACCAAGCTAGGCAGCACTACTCTGCACTTATAAGATCGAGAATGTTAGCCAACACCATGAACAATAATAAACTGGAGAACAGAGCAATGGTGGGGCGCCCCAAATTAGCCTGTGTGATGATAACTAAGAATGCGGGTGTTCGTTTCTCCCAATGTCTAGCAAGTGTCGACTGGGTCGATGAACTGGTTATTTTAGACAGTGGAAGTACCGATAACACTATTGAACTGGCACGCAAGGCGGGTGCCAAGGTTTATCAGAGTCAAGATTGGCCCGGTTTTGGCCCACAAAGACAGCAGGCACAAACCTTCGTTAGTGCTGATTGGATTTTGTGGGTGGATACCGACGAGATCGTTACCGCTGAACTGCGCCAATCCATTGAGGCAGCATTAGTCGATGATGATCCTCAATTGGCATATCGAATTAATCGTTTAACGGACTTCTTTGGCAAGTTTATTCGCCACAGCGGCTGGTATCCTGATGCGGTAGTACGCTTGCATGCGCGTGATAGTTATCAATATAACAATGCCATGGTGCATGAAAAAATAGAGGTAGCAGAACATCACGTTAAAACTTTAGACGGCGATATGTTGCACTACACGTCGGATAACTATTACGAATACATGAGAAAATCACTGCGTTATGCCAATGACTGGGCTGAAGAGATGCATGCTCGAGGGAGGCGTACATCAATCATGAGGCTCGTTTGCAGCAGTATCTGGATGTTTATTCGCAAATATATCTTTCAGCTGGGTTTCGCCGATGGCAAGCACGGCTTTATGTTAGCAGTGCAATCAAGCCATTACGTATTTAACAAATATTTCGGTCTGTGGGTTAAGCAGCAACAAGCCTCGAAATCAGTTAAATCAGGCCTTGTTGTGGCAGAAGTTAGCCATAATACGCAACAAAATACGGCTTAATCTGCTAGTTGTTATTGCCTATTAAAAGGCTGTGTCTTAATTAGCTGTTGCATCCCATCCAACAACTTCTTTAAGGCACTGCCTTTGGTCCAATTGGTACCGATACCGTTCTAACATTCGTTGCCACCTCAAGTAGTTATGCAGGTATTTGGTCGCGACGCCCTGAAATCGAGCTATTCAACTTTTCAAGCGACTGTCGTAAGCGTTCACATTTTGGATGTGGAACGGACCGCGGCTCCGTGACCCAGACGCTTTGATGGTTTCATGCCTTATCCCTGTTTTATTTGCATATGACGAATAGACAGATGCTCTGTCTGTACATAGGCAAGCATCTCTTGCTAACACCGTGCCTAGTGCTGCTCCCACGTGTCTAGTATCGAGTTTTTTTCAACATAAAATCAGCAGTTTGGCCTGCTCTATCTCGGACAATAAGTACGGAGACTTGGTCCGCACTGCCTCCACCTTTAGTTTTACTCACTCCGCCACGGACTCGAGCGGCTCTAGTGAGCGCCCTTTGACCTTTGTTCGATTTCAAAAAGAAGGTTTCGTCAGCTTCGACGATGCTGCTTTCTTGACGAGGCTGTTTATGGGCGATGAACTTGAGAAATTTATGGCGCCAGAGAAAAGCAGTGCTTTTATTCACTTAGCACTCTTTAGCTGAACGCCGAATGGGAAATCCATCAATCAAACACTGCGCGTATGCCAACCAATGCTCTTTCTTCCTTAAGTGAGCTAGTGGTGTTCCTGTTAGTGGGTTGAAGGCTTTACCCCAGTCTTTCTTTGCAACGGTGTCGAGGTAAGCCATGGCTTGAACCCCCATGGGCGCAATTCGGCTGAGCGGCAGTGAGGACAAGTTTCTGGATAATTTTCTATGAGAAATTTACTGGCAGAAGAGCCGTCAAAGTGCAGACGATTGAGGAGTTGTTCACGCTGACTGGGCGACAACTCCTCAACGTGATGCTGCAGTTCTGCAAAATCATGCCGTTTCATGTCTGAGCCCTCCGAAGCCGGAGACACTCTAAGTATAGACTTTCAACAGTTAACTCAAACACAGCCTATTAAAGTGGCGAAATAGCACTTAGTTTGTTTAGCAGATAGACGGGTATGAAACGAGTGTTCGATATGCAGCTTGGCGCGTTTGCCCATTGTGATCGTACGTTCCGGTTGTTGCCACAAAGTCGTCATCGCCGCTGCCAAAGCTGCTGCATCACTTGGTGGAACCACCAAGCCAGTTTCGCCGTGAATAATTAATTCGGCACTGCCCCCTGTATCCGAAACAATCGGTGCTACTTCATATACCATCGCTTCAATAACGGTTTTTGGCAGCCCTTCACGTTTGGTTGAAGGTAATACAGATGCATTACATGCGGCGATAAGTGCTGGTGCGTCAGTTCGGAAGCCGGCCAAATGAATTCGTTCTGCCATTGGGCTCGCTGCAATTTGCTGTTGCACTTCGTCGCTATCCATACCGCCGCCGACCAGCAATATGTGGATGTTGCTGTCAGCCGGTAACGCTTTGCTGGCTGCCAGTAATACTGGCAGGCCTTTACGTGGTCTGGCGTTGGCAACGCAACCAAACACAAAGGCGTCGCTAGGAATACCGAACTGGCTGAGATCGGCTGGGGTATCTTGATACCACGCTAAGTCATGACCTTTATAAACGGTAGCCACGCGCTCATCAGCAAGATAGGCATGCTGACGTAGATCATCACGTACCGCATTGGCGACACATAAGATCCCGTCCAAGCGTGGGTGCAGGTGAGTTAAATAACAGGTTGGGTCCCAACGGCTAATGTTGCCGGTTTGGCCACGGTAACTGACCATCTTTGGGGAGAGGCCAATCGCTGCGAATAACGCATTAGTGATCGCCCGATTGTTAAACATATACACCGCATCGTAAGCGCCGCTTTTGAGTTCAGCTCGGATCCGCTTGATGGCACTCCATTGAAACTTCTTCTTTGGGTGATAGTCGATGATGTTGATGCCGTGCTCTTTAAAGCGCGGTACATAATCGGCGTCTCCTTGAGTCATCAAGGTAATATCAACCCCAAGTTTAGCCATGCCGATGAAGATTTCAGCCTCAGGGCGAACACTGTTCCAAGTGTCTTTGTAGGAGCTGATAATGAGTAATTTGAATGACATACGGCCTCAAAGTGGGTTGGTTACGGTTTGGCCTAGAGTATAACCTGCCTGGCATCAAACAAGCGTGAGGCTGGATCGATACGCTGCGAATTACGCCAGGTAATTATTTTTTATCAGGATAAAAAGTTTAGTCACAGCTAAAGCAGCAGAGTAAACTTGATGTTCGCTTATTCGGAATGAAATACAGATAGCTATGCACATTTGCCACGTCAATTTAGCGAAGGGGTTCAGTGGTGGTGAACGCCAAACCTTGAATCTCATTAAATCCCTTAGCCTGCGTAAGCTTAAGCAGACCATGGTGTTGCGAGCGGACTCTCCGTTGAATCAGCATCTTGTTGGTTTCGATGTGGAGATTATCCATGTCAACCACCACCTATTGGGACATTGGCTGGGCAGCACCTTACCTCGAGATGCACTACTGCATGCCCATGATGGTAAAGCGGTTTATTGGTGTGCGCTACAGAATGCGCTTTATGGCAATCGTTATATTATTACGCGCCGAGTTGATAATCCGTTAAAAAATAAACGATTAACTCGTCGCGGTTACGCTAAAGCGACCAAGGTAGTGTGCCTAAGTAACGCTATCGCAACTCAAGTTGCCAAGCTATCGGCAGAAATTCCAACGCAGATTATTCCCAGCAGTTACTCCAAGTTTGCTGCAGATCCAATCAAAGTTGCCGCTATCAAACAACAGTTTGCAGGTAAAACCATTATTGGCCAAGTAGGCAAGCTGATTCACCACAAGGGGTATCAGCTTACTATAGAGGTCGCTCGTAACCTTGAGCTGAGTCACCAACAACTGCAGTTTTTATTGTTTGGCAGTGGTGCTGATGAGCAAGCGTTACAACAACAAGCCAGCGGCTTGTCGAACGTGACGTTTATGGGGCATCAGGATGAGATTGGTCACTATTTAGCTGCGATGGAAGTGATGCTATTTCCATCGTTGAATGAGGGTTTAGGCTCTACGATATTAGAAGCATGGCAACATCAAACCCCAGTGATTGGCAGTGATGCCGGCGGTATTCCTGATATGATTGAGCATCAGAAGACGGGGATATTGGTTGCTGCTGGGGATGTTATTGCCCTACAACAAGGGTTGTTGCAGTTACTGCAATCGCCGCAATTGAGCAAAGATATTGTTCAACGGGCGACACAAAAATTGACACAGTTTACGCCAGAAAGTGTAGAACAGCGTTATTATCAACTTTATCAAACGCTATCATAGCAACAAATTTTTAGTGACCGAGCCTTACGCTCGAGGTCAATAGATTGCGGCAATCCCGCACACAGGATGTCTTAAATGAAACAAATAATCCGCCAAGAGCTCAGCGAAGCTGCTGACGTACTTAATCGATTTCTGGCTGACGATAACCAACTAGCTCAGATTGAAGCAGCGGCAGAAACTATTGCTGCTTCGTTGAAGGCGAAAGGTAAAGTACTATCCTGTGGTAATGGTGGCTCCCATTGCGATGCGATGCATTTTGCTGAAGAACTGACCGGTCGCTACCGTGATAATCGCCCAGCCTACGGTGCTATCGCCATCTCTGATCCTAGCCACCTATCTTGCGTTAGTAATGACTTTGGCTACGACCACGTATTTTCTCGTTACATCGAGGGGGTCGGCCGTGATGGCGATGTGATGTTTGGGATCAGTACCAGCGGCAATTCACAAAACATCTTAAATGCCATTGATGCAGCTAAAGCCCAAGGCATGAAAACTGTAGTGTTAACAGGTAAAGACGGCGGTAAGATGGCCGATATTGCTGATGTTGAAATCCGAGTTCCTCACTTTGGCTACGCCGACCGCATTCAAGAAATCCACATCAAGGTAATTCATATTTTAATTATGTTAATTGAAAAGAAAATGATGTGAAAGTTAAAAAATATTAAAGGTAGTTAACTACCTTTAATATTTATTTTTTATTTTTTTTCTTGATTTTTTACATGACGAAGAAACAAATATGCTCTTATATTTTTCGTCTATATTAATTGTTGATTTGCAAATTTGCCAGAAATATTCAGAGCGGACTTTATCTTTTTTGTCGGTAATAACCATCCCGAGCATAAGAGCAAGTATCTCTGTATTCGGTTTAGATGACTGGTAAATACTTTCATTATCGATTAAATTAATTCCAAATTTATTTGTTATTATATTTCCGGGGTGAAAATCCAAATGGTAAATACCTAGTGAGTGCATTTTTTTAGATAGAGTTGCTAGTTGCTGAAGAAAATTGTCATTATATATGCTTTGGTTATAATTTTTTATATTAGCTATGGTTTTTATCTCTTCAGCAATATAAGCTTGTTCAGTTATTATTCCAGCAGTTTTTTTCTCTACAAAAGCTATAGGTTTTGCAATTGGTATACCTTTAGATTGTAAATGTAGATTGTTAGCCCATTCTGTCCTCAACATACCTTCGTTCTTTACTGTTAATTTTTTGTTTTTATTAAGATTTGCCCTAATAAGATATTTTAATTTTATATATTTTTGATGCTTTATAATTAAATTTATATTACTTTGATGTCGAAAAATGGTTTTTAAATTATCATTTTTAATGATCATGTCAGGCTCGACCATATGTTGTCCTGATAAATTTAATAATAAACTAGGTATGGAGTCGGCTATAGACACGTCATACCATACGTGCCAGCTATCTTTTTTAAAAAATTTAAGGTTGTTATTCTTCATTTTTATATTTTACCATCTTTTCTAGAATATATTTAACATCAGAAACCTTTAATGAATCCATTAAGTTATTTCCTTTAGCTCTGGCACCAAATGTGATTTGTTTTAGTGGTTTATTTTGCTGTTTTTCAATGTGCTGTTGGTAACAACTAATGATGAATTGTTGAGATAGATAAGGCCCAGTGCGTAGTGGATTTGAATGGGCGTAAAGGCCGATTACTGGTGTACCTTGGGTGGTTGCCATATGCGCCGGACCGGTATCTGGTGCCAATACCATCGAAGCAGACTTTAACAGCGCTAATAACTGCTTTAGCGTGGTCTGCCCCACCATATTGTTGATGTTAACGTTACTGTGATTGCAGATCTGCTTAGCTAGTTGTTGTTCGCTCTTGGTCGGGCCACCACAAAGTAATACTTGCAGGCCTTGTGAGCTGGCAAAATCAGCGATGGCGGCATAGCGCTCCGGCAACCAGTTACGTTCAGCTTTGCTGGCGGCAGGGCAGATGATTAACGTCGGCGTCTCAGTAGTAATTTGCTGCTCGGCAAACACCAAATCCTCTGCGGAAAGTGGCATATTCCAGCTTGGAGTCGTAGGTTCCACATCCAATTCGCGGGCAAAGTTCATAAAGCCATCGAGTACGTGTGGCTGAAGCTGGGGCTGGATCTGATGATTGGTAAACAGCCACTGCCCTTCTTTAGCGCGCGCTTTATCGAAGCCAACCTTCACATTGGCCTTAATGCCGAGCGTCGCAATAGATGCTCGCAGTGCCACCTGCATGTGCAACAACACGTCATATCGCTTTCCTTTCAATTGTTGCCAAAGCACCTTATAACCTTTCCAGCCAAGTCGTTTATCAAACACAACCAGTTCAACGCCATCTAGACCTGCCAATAACTGGGCCTCGACCTTGCCGATAATCCAGGTGATTTGGGCTTGAGGATGTCGGCGTTGTATTGCCTGTACCATCGCCACCGCGTGACAAACATCGCCAATGGCAGAGAGGCGCATAATACAGATGGAGCTGGGATTGGCTGGAATCGACATGCTGAGGTTTCTTATAACGTGATGGCGCAAGTGTAATTAAATTTGTGCAACACACCAAGTGTATTGCGTTCGCGCTAGGCTAACGCCACAATGACGACAATTTCCCGCACTTTAGCCCCGCGTTACAGGATCACCAATGCACATTTCCGAGCACTCAGATGCCACCCTAATTTTGGCTGATGGTAGCCCTGCAAAACTTGAATGGTTTGACCGAGATTGGCTTAAGCGCAATGGTAAGATCGTCGGCAGTTCGGATGCTAGTGGTCGTAAACCGGCCAACTTCCTCGCCATTGATGGTGGCCAGTACGTGTTGAGGCATTACTACCGTGGTGGTTTGCCGGGTAAAGTTATTGAAGATGTGTACCTGTGGTCGGGCTTAGAAACGACTCGTGCCTATAAAGAACTGATGCTACTGGAACAGATGGTGGCATTGGAGTTGCCAGTGTGTAAACCGATTGCTGCTAAGCTCGATCGCCAAGGTTTTAGCTACCGTGCTGACTTGATCACTGAGCGCTTGATGGGTTGCAACGATCTGGTTGGGGCATTGAAAACTGCACCTCTGACCTCAGAGCGTTGGCAAGAGCTCGGCAGGGTTATCGCACGCTTCCATAACAAAGGCGTATTCCATGCGGATCTTAATGCTCGCAATATCCTTCTTAATGAGCAGCAGTTCTACTTGATCGATTTCGATCAAGGCAAGCTACGGATCCCAGACGAAAAGTGGCAACAGGCTAACCTAGCTCGGTTGCAACGCTCCCTGCAAAAGGAAGCGTTGCGAGTTAAAGGGATCCACTGGCAAGAGAGTGATTGGCAACATTTGCTTAAAGGTTACCAAGCTGAGCTTGTGTGATGATTTTCGCCATAATCGTCACCACAGCAATCCATAATTTCTAATGGGTTAGATAGCGGCTTGAATCACTTCAAGCTGTCTATCGGTTGCGCCGCTATTTTGCGCTACAAACTCCAGTGCTAGTGCAGCGATCCCTTCCCGAGCGGTTTTACATTGAATCAAGTCGTCGACTTGCAGCTGCAGTGCCTCCACGGTATCGACGGTGCTCATCACCCCTTGTGCCTTTAGTGCGTCACCAATCTGTTGAAAGTTATAATAGTGCGGTCCCATTAAGACTGGCTTACCAAAGGCCGCAGGCTCTAAAGGGTTGTGGCCACCACGTTCGATCATGCTACCGCCGACAAAGGCAATATCACTTGCACCGTAGAGGGTTTTTAGCTCTCCCATGGTGTCGCCAATCAGCACCTGAGTACTGTTATCTACCACCAAGGTTTCACTGCGACGTTGGATCTTGAACTCTGCTTTTTGTGCCAGTGCTGCAGCGTGGTCGAACTGTTCAGGGTGACGGGGCACGATGATAAGTAACAGATCGGGGTATTGAGATAATAGCTGTTGATGAGCTGCAAGCGCTTGTTCAAACTCGCCCGGATGAGTTGATGCTGCAATCCACTTGGGACGATTGCCAAGCTGTTCAGCTGCATCCAATCCCTGCTGCCGAGCAGTGGCATCAATATGAATATCAAATTTGAGACTACCGCATTCGGTGATCTTATTCGCCGCTAGTCCTAAGTCGACGAAGCGGTTGCCGTCATCGGCGTGTTGTACTGCTACCGCCGTTAGCTGTTGCAACATCGGCGTCACCACTTTGGTGAGTTTTTGATAGCTTGCCGCAGAGCGCTCGGATAAGCGGGCATTGGCAACAATCACTGGCACATTGGCGCGTGAGCAGTGATGCACCAGATTTGGCCACAGCTCGGTTTCCATTAAGATCACTGCTTTCGGTTTTAGTTTCGCCACAAAACGACGCGTTGCCCAGCTGAAGTCGAGTGGCAGATAACAATGATAAACGCTGGTACCAAGGTGCTGTTTTACTTGAGCAGAGCCTGTAGGAGTAGTGGTGGTTACCAGTAGCGGTGAGGTAGGGTATTGTTGCTGTAAACGTTGAATCAACGGTAACGCTGCGAGGGTTTCGCCCATAGACGCACAGTGGATAATAATTGGCTGGTCTAGCTTAGGAAGGCCAAAGCTGAAACGCTCACCAATGCGACCCCGATAATCGATGCTTTTTGTCGCACGATAGCCCAAATAGAGCAGGATCAGAGGGGTGAGTAGTAGAAGTAGTAAGCTGTAGCTGATTCGGTTCATGTGCGGGCAATAAAATAGTTAATTACCCGCATCATAGTAGAGCTTGGCCAGCAGTTAAAACGCTTTGTACCAATCTGCAAATTGCTGTAGCCCGTCATCAAGGCTGGTGCTTGGTTTAAAGCCAACAGCTTGTTGTAGCTGTTCGGTGTCGGCGTAGGTGGTGTATACGTCACCAGGTTGCATTGGCATCATGTTGAGCTTGGCCTTGACCCCCAATGCTTTCTCTAGTGATTGAATGAAGTCGAGCAACTTCACTGGCTGATGATTACCAATGTTATACAGCGCGTATGGAGTACCTGCTTCGCTATCGTAAGCGGCATTACCGGTAGTGGCTGTAGGCACGTTATCTAATGTGCGTAGTACCCCTTCGACGATGTCGTCGATATAGGTAAAGTCGCGGCTAAGATCACCGTAGTTATAGACGTCAATCTGCTCTCCAGCCAAGATCTTCTTAGCAAACTTAAACACTGCCATATCAGGCCGGCCCCATGGGCCATAGACGGTGAAGAAGCGCAGGCCGGTGACTGGCATCTGGAACAGGTGGCTGTATGAGTGCGCCATAAGCTCATTGGCTTTTTTGGTGGCGGCATACAGGCTGATTGGATGGTCAACACGGTCGCTTTCCGCAAATGGCACCTTTTTGTTCATGCCATAGACCGATGATGAGCTGGCGTAGACCAAATGCTCAACCTTGTTATGACGACACCCTTCAAGGATGGTCATCATGCCGGTCAGATTCGAGTCGTGATAAGCCATCGGGTTGTCGATGGAGTAACGCACCCCAGCTTGCGCGGCTAGGTGAACAACACGTTGAAATTGGTGTTGCGCAAACAACTCGGCCATACCGGTTTTGTCGGCTAGATCCAACTGCACAAATTCAAAGTTAGGTTGGGAGTTAATCCGAGCTAAGCGCGCTTCTTTGAGGCTTACTTCGTAGTAGTCATTGAGGTTATCTAATCCAACAACCTGGTGGCCTTGTTGTAGTAGGCGTTCAGCAACAAAGTTGCCAATAAAGCCGGCAGCGCCGGTAACAAGGATTTTCATAATGATCTGTCCAAGTGCTGTAACCCATCGTGCAACTTAAACGCTGCAAGACCTAAAAGAGTAATTGTATCCCAATGACTCCGCCATACCGAATCGATGCGATGACAAAGTGAGTGATAAACCATAAATATTGGCACTGATTTGGCGTTATGGGGTTTATTGCTGTAAATGGCCTAAGGTTTGAAGGGTTATGTCGAAAATTTGTGAGTTGTTAATAGCCAAGCCGCATACAATCTCGCCCGTTAATGACAGTAAAACCTCGACAACTGGAAACTGTGGCTAGGGCGGTGCTAACCTAGTCGCTTGAACTTAGCCAACAACTTCGCCTTTTGCGCGTGGTAAGCGTTTGATTCGCTTGCGACAAGGATGACCATCGATGAAAACCAAAGATCGCATAATTGCTGCTGCCTGCGAGCTGTTTAACGAACATGGCGAGCGTGCGATAACCACTAACCACATCGCTTCCCATTTAGGAATAAGCCCAGGTAATTTGTATTATTACTTCCGTAATAAAGAGCAGATTATCCGTGCCATCTTTGATCAATATGAAGAGTATTTGTCGGCAGCTTACGGGCCTGATAATCAAACCGAAGGGTTGATGCAGGATTACCTTGATAAGATGTTTCAAGGGATGTGGCGTTTCCGCTTTGTTTACGCCAGTTTATCGGACATTCTCGCCCGGGATCCGGAGCTGCACAAGCGCTACCTTAAGTCGCACCATCAGGTAATGAACACCGCTATCGAGAATCTACAGCAGATGATTGATCATGGTGCGATGAAGATTGATCCCGCTATGCTTACTCCTTTTGCGGAAGGCATTAAGATGGTGGTGACCTTTTGGATCAGTCACCTGTATACCCAGAACCTAGATAAGCCGATCACTGAATCGATGGTGTACCAGGGGGTGGTGCAGATCTTAGCTATGTTCCACGGTTATATTACGCCGCAATTCAAACCTGAATTTGACCGCATCGTTGCCCACTACTCTGATTTAGCATCTGATATTAGCCAGCCTCAAGCTGAATAATTAACCTGCTTTACCTCACAAAGTAAGCAAAGTGATACAGCCAAAGCCGCGGCAGCTATCACTTTGCTGCTGCATTGGGGCAATGGCAACGCTATGATGATTCCCATTCTCGTCCCCTAGACGTTACAAGGAACATCATGTCGACCTCAGCTTTTTATCAACAGATACAACAACAACTAAAAGACGTTAAAGCCGATGGCCTGTACAAGCAGGAACGTATCATTACTACTGCGCAGCAGCCTTCTATTGAAGTCACGTCTGGTGAGCAGGTAGTTAACTTTTGCGCCAACAACTACCTTGGGCTAGCCAACCACCCAGAACTGATCGCTGCCGCCCACAGTGGCCTGGATAGCCACGGCTTTGGTATGGCGTCAGTTCGGTTTATTTGTGGTACTCAAGATAACCACAAAACCTTAGAAGCTAAGTTGTCACAGTTCCTAGGTACGGAAGACACCATCCTCTACTCCTCTTGTTTTGATGCCAACGCAGGCCTATTTGAAACTCTGCTTAGTGCCGAAGATGCCATTATTTCCGACGCCTTAAATCACGCTTCTATTATTGATGGCGTGCGCCTGTGTAAGGCTAAGCGCTTCCGTTACGCCAATAATGATATGGCCGAACTTGAACACTGCCTGCAACAAGCCAAGGAAGCTGGTGCGCGTAACATCAT
This sequence comes from Ferrimonas lipolytica, assembly GCF_012295575.1. Lineage (NCBI taxonomy): Bacteria > Pseudomonadati > Pseudomonadota > Gammaproteobacteria > Alteromonadales > Ferrimonadaceae > Ferrimonas > Ferrimonas lipolytica. Next base: position 3,648,300 of record NZ_CP051180.1, read on the forward strand.
GATTGCCACCGACGGCGTATTCTCGATGGATGGAGTTATCGCCAACCTAGCTGCTATCTGCGACTTAGCCGATAAATACGGCGCCTTGGTGATGGTTGATGACTCTCACGCCGTTGGTTTTGTTGGTCAAGGTGGTCGGGGTACTCATGAGTATTGCCAAGTGATGGATCGCGTTGACATCATCACCGGTACCTTGGGTAAGGCTCTAGGTGGCGCATCTGGTGGCTTTACTGCGGGTAAGAAAGAGGTGATTGATTGGTTGCGTCAGCGTTCGCGTCCATACCTATTCTCCAACTCATTGGCACCGGCGATTGTGAGCGCTTCTATTCGTGTTATCGATATGATGGCCGACGGTGATGCCCTACGTTCCAAATTATGGGACAACGCTAATCAGTTCCGCAGCAAAATGAGCGCTGCTGGGTTTGAACTTGCCGGTGCCGATCATGCCATTATTCCGGTGATGATTGGTGATGCTGCCTTGGCATCTGAATTCGCAAATCGCCTGCTGGCGGAAGGGATCTACGTTATCGGCTTCTCTTTCCCGGTGGTGCCAAAAGGTGCAGCTCGCATCCGCACGCAGATGTCCGCCGCCCACAGCAGTGAACAAATTGATTACGCCATCGAAGCCTTTATTCGCATCGGTCGTGAGCTTGGCATTATTTAAGGATTCCCATGAAAGCACTTTCCAAACTTCACCCAGAAAAGGGGATCTGGCAGGTTGATGTACCTATGCCAGAGATGGGGCATAACGATCTACTGATTAAGATCCGCAAAACGGCGATCTGTGGCACCGATATGCACATCTACCATTGGGATGAGTGGTCGCAAAAGACCATTCCTGTGCCGATGGTCGTGGGGCACGAATACGTTGGTGAAGTGGTGGCAGTGGGCCAAGAGGTACGTGGCTTTGCTGTCGGCGACCGAGTTTCTGGTGAAGGCCATATTACTTGTGGCCATTGCCGTAACTGCCGTGCCGGTCGGACTCATCTATGTCGCAATACTGTTGGGGTTGGTGTTAACCGTCAAGGCAGCTTTGCCGAATACTTGGTTCTCCCTGCCTTTAATGCCTTTAAGATCCCAGCGGATATCTCCGATGAGATGGCGGCTATCTTCGACCCATTTGGTAATGCGGTGCATACGGCGCTGTCATTTGATTTGGTCGGTGAGGATGTGTTGATCACCGGCGCTGGCCCGATTGGCATTATGGCCGCAGCGGTCTGTAAGCACGTTGGTGCCCGTCATGTGGTGATCACCGATGTGAACCAGTACCGGCTTGACCTAGCTAAGAAGATGGGCGCCACTCGGGTGGTTAACGTGATGAACGAGTCATTGAATGAGGTGATGACCGATCTGGGAATGACCGAAGGCTTCGACGTTGGCCTCGAGATGTCTGGTGTACCTTCGGCATTTAACTCAATGCTATCGACCATGAACCATGGCGGTAAGATTGCCATGCTGGGTATTCCACCTGGTGATATGGGGGTTGATTGGAATCAGGTGATCTTTAAAGGCCTGGTGATCAAAGGGATCTATGGTCGTGAGATGTTTGAAACCTGGTACAAGATGGCGAGCTTGTTGCAGTCTGGTTTAGACATCAGCCCAATCATTACTCATCAATTCCCAGTTGATGAGTTTCAGCAAGGTTTTGATGCGATGGCATCTGGGCTGTCGGGCAAGGTTATCCTTAACTGGGATTAAGCCCTAATCGTTATTCTAAAGCGCCTTAATCGGCGCTTTTTTTGTGCTTGTTCGCCGGGAAACCGTACAATGCTGATACTCGTTAAAGGATAACTGTATGAGCCAATATCAATGTATCTCGCTGGCGCAATTTGCCCAGCTGCAACAACAGTCTTTAGTTCAGGTTGTCGACATCCGTCAACCAGATGTGTTTGCCGCAGGCAATATTCCGGGCTCATTGAACCTGCACCAGGGCAACGTTGATCGCTTCCTGCTTGAAGGCGAGTATGACGAGCCGGTTGTGGTGGTCTGCTATCACGGTATTAGCAGTCAGAATGCCGCCCAGTATTTGGTTGAGCAAGGCTTTGAGCAGGTTTATAGCCTGAACGGTGGCTTTGAAGATTGGGCGAAACAGCAAGCCTCTGCCAGCGCATGAAGATTGTCGGGACATTTGCAAACCCGCGCCTTGCTCAGGCCTTGATTGATTACTGTCGTGGCCAGGGGTTACCACTGCAGTTGCAAGCGGACGAAAACGGTTATGCGGTTGTTACTGATGAACAGCACTTTGAGGCGGCGTTGCTTGAGTTTGAGCGATTCGTAGAGAACCCAGAACACGATCGCTACCTTGAGGCCTCTTGGCACAGTGGTGATCAAGCGGTTGGTTTTAACTACGGTCGCAGCGATTTCATTCAATCCATTAAAGCCAATGCTGGGCCTTTAACCTTGCTGATATTGGCGCTTTGCGTTGCGATTTGGATTGGTTGGAATATTGGTTTTGCGCAGTCAATTTTCGCTCTAACTCATTTCCCAGAAACCTTGTCTGGATTGGATAACGGTCAGTGGTGGCGGTTGTTTACGCCAAGCTTGATCCACTTTAGCGCTGCACATGTGGTATTCAATTTACTGTGGTGGTGGCAGCTCGGTGGCAAAGTAGAACGTCATCACGGCGTTAGTACCTTGCTGACTTTGCTATTGGTTGCCGGGACGCTACCAAATATCGCGCAATACCTGTTGGCGGGGCCTAACTTTGGCGGCTTATCTGGGGTGGTTTACGCCTTAGTTGGCTATTGCTGGATTATTGGCTGGCGCGATCCCAGTTCGCCACTAGCGTTGCCTAAGCCCTATGTAGTGATGTTGTTAGTGTGGTTGGTTATGGGCTTTAGCGGCTTTATGAATATGGCCAACGGCGCCCACCTCGGTGGATTGATTGTTGGCATAGTGCAGGGGCTATGGTGGCTGCAAACTCGCCCTAAAGATTAGGGCGGTTACTTGGCTCAACCTTAGCTATAAAGGTATTTGGTAAACAGCAGATTGGAGATCAGATCCTTACCGGTTTCTTCTTCTAGTAGGGTGGTTATTTTGTCGTAGCATTGACGGCGGATCTCCTCGCGTCCGGCTAAGGATTTTATCTTTTCTGCCGGTTGTTCACCCAGTATTTCGATGATGGTGGAACGGATTAACGGTGCATGGTGCTCTACCAACGCCATCGTCGACGCATCTTTTAGCATCAACTCAACGGTTACGCGGATGTAGCCTAGTTGACGGCCGGTAGTGATGTAATTGGTAATGATCTCAGGTTCTAGGCCGTAGTAACCGTAATTATCTTGGATTGGAGATGTTTCTTCTGCTTGGGTAGAAAAAGCAACAATAAACAGCAGTAACGGCCACAGACGGGATTTCATTTTCACACCAAAAAATAGTTTATTTTCATTGTCATACTATCTGAAAAACAGTGCTGCTGACGACTACTCTTTTAGCCGCTTTGGGGCTTTGTTACTATTGGCACAATATGCTCGCTTAGGATGGTTATGTTTGCCGTTGAACTCGCTCAACAACCGATGTCGCCATCGCACATGGACCATTGGTTAACTGATAAATCGTCGCTGACATTACGCTTAAAGGCGTTGTGTCGTCGTTTTGAGGTGACGCTGCTAGGCGAGTGGCAACAACCGGCCCAACAAGATGGGGTGGGTTGGTGTTGCGGTGACCCATTGTGGCTGCGTGAAGTCCTACTGTGTTTGGATGGGGTTCCGTGGGTGTATGCCTTAACGGAGATCCCATTGAGCACACTTAATCACACTGAAGTCGACTTTACCGCGTTAGGAAACCGACCCCTCGGTGAGGTGCTTTTTAGTCACCAACAGATGCGAGCTGGACAGTTAACCGTGAATCACTACGATGCCCATAGCCGTCCAGCACAACTTGCTGCAGAGCTTGGGCAAGCGCCTAATAGCCCTCTGTGGGGCCGCAGTCGTGACTTTGCTTTGGCTGGTAAGCCTTTGCGTGTAAACGAAGTTTTCCTTCCTGTTGCCGAACAACGGTTACGTTAGTCGGATCACAGCGGTTTGGTCATGTACTAGACAAAGACAGAAGTTGTCGCCACACTTAAATCACACACTTTAATTATTAGGCAATGATGCGCACAGTCAGTTTAATTATGCTGATCATTACTCTGCTCTGTCAGGGTGCTGTTGCGCGCGTACATATTATTGCTGAGCTTCCAGCCACTGCGGCAATGGCTGAGATGGATTGCCATTCGATGGCTGCAACCCCAGAACCTTGCCACGACAGTTCGCAATATTGTTCTGGTGATTGTGGTCAATGTGATGTTATCAGCTTAGCTCAAATCGCTATTATGCCGCTGCTGCCCGATCTACCTCAATTTGAAGCGATCCCCGCTCGCCATTCTGATTTTTCTTTTACTTCGGTTTACCTGTTTCCTGACTCCCCCCCTCCGTCGGTTTAGTGCAGTAACACCCCCAAAGTAATTATCAGCAGTCACTTGTGACTGAGCTTTTGGCGGCCTCGCGTCGCAATAACGGAGAGATCCATGAATAAGTTGTACTCCTTGGCCTTAGCGGCCGTTTTAATGATGTCCTTTGGTACTCAAGCCAGTGAGCATCAGCACCATAATAGTTCCCATGCTCAGCACGCTGAACATGCGGCTACTGCAGCATCTTATGCTTGTCCTATGCACCCTGAAGTGACCGGTCACGCCGGGGACGACTGTAACAAGTGCGGCATGAAGTTAGAGGCTACTAAGGCCGACGGCCAGCGCTGTCCCCATGGTGAAAGCTGCAACAACTGCCCAAACCAAGGCAAGATGAAACATCAGCATATGGGGGTGGATACTCACGCCTGTCCGATGAACCCAAAGATCACCGGTAAGGCCGGCGATACCTGTCCAAAGTGTGGTATGAACCTAGAGCCAATTGCTGCGACACACGCTTGCCCGATGCATTCGAAAGTCACTGGCAATGCGGATGACGAGTGCCCTAAATGCGGCATGAAGTTAGAGCAAAAACACGCACACCAGCACTAACACCGGAATCGAAAACGACTTCGGGGGGAGTCACACTATGAATATAACTATTTTGCTCAAGAGCATACTCATCGTAGTGCTAGCCATAGGGACGATGATGCCTGTTGCCGTGGTAGCAACAACAGCAGCAACAACAGCGACTAGCGCCAACGAGCCAGCGGCGCCGTACCGGTGCCCGATGCATCCAGAGCAGACCGGTGAGCTCAATGACCGTTGCCCCATCTGTAATATGTTTATCAATGAGCCTAACCCAGCTGCTGCAGCGATAAAGCAAGCTACAACCGCGGACCAACTTCTTGGCAAAGAGCCAGCGGCGCCGTACCGTTGCCCGATGCATCCAGAACAGACCGGTGAGCTCAATGACCGTTGCCCCATCTGTAACATGTTTATTAATGAGCCGAACCCAGCGCTTGATGTCCATGCAGGTCATAACCATCAGCCAACAACGGCATCAACTTTGGCGACCCTCCCGCATTCACTAACAGACAAAAGCTCGGCTGCTACGGCCGCCTCGGTAACTCAATATATTTGCCCGATGCATCCGCATGTTGTTGGTGAGGCTGGTGATACTTGCCCTATATGCGGCATGGACCTCGAGGCGGTGCAGGTTGGTGGTACGGCAGGCGATGAGATAAAGGTGAATGTTTCTGGCCAGATGCAACAGGCATTAGGGATGCGTACAGAAGTGATTGAGTATGGGACATTGTGGCGCTACCTGAAAACCTTGGGCACAGTTGAATACAATCAAGACGCGATCTCGCATATCCATACTCGCGTTACCGGCTGGGTCGAACAGGTGGAGGTACACAACGTCGGCCAACGAGTGAAGAAAGGCGACCTGCTCTATCAGCTCTATTCTCCAGAGTTGGTAACTGCTCAAGACGATTACCTGCAAGCGCTTGATTATTTAAGTAAACGCAGTGGTGAACAAGGGCAAGAGTTGCTGCGAAAGGCGCGATTGCGGCTGCAACTATTGGGATTAGATGAGCAGCTTGTCAGGCGGCTAGAACGAACCAAATCAAGCCTCTATCGGGTCCCTTTTTATGCCCCGGCCGATGGCGTTGTTAGCCAATTAAATTTGCGCGATGGCATGTACATTCAGCCGGGAGACACTCAGATTGAACTGGTAGACCTAGCAACGGTGTGGGTGATAGCAGATGTCTTCGAGAACGAGCAGTCGTGGTTGGAGGCTGGCCGTTATGCGGATGTTTCTGCCGCCTCACAAGGGGTATTTTCTCGAGAAGGAATAATCGATTACATCTATCCCGAGCTTGATCCGGTGACTCGGGCAATGCAGGTGCGGGTCAAACTGGATAATGCTGACGAAGTGCTCCGCCCTGGCTCGTTGGTTGAAGTGGAACTGTATGGTGGCGCGCGTCGGGACCTACTTATCGTACCAACCGAAGCGTTGATCCTCACCGGTCGAGATAATCGAGTTGTGGTGCAGCGGGACGATCAAAGTTTTACATCGGTAACGGTCAAACTGGGCATGATTAGCCAAGGCAAGGCTGAGGTGTTGGCTGGGTTGCAAGCTGGTGACAAGGTGGTGGTTTCGGGTCAGTTCCTGTTGGACTCGGAAGCCAGTATTCAGGGCAGTTTACGTCGTCTAAGCGGCGCCAATACTGGCCACAACCACTAGGAGGTAACGGATGTTAGCTGCCATTATTCGCGCCTCGTTACGCCAACGGATGTTGGTGTTGGCGCTTACTGCTTTGATTGGGCTACTCGGTTGGCAGGCAATGCGAACCACGCCGCTGGATGCGTTACCAGATCTGTCGGATGTACAGGTTATTGTTAAAACCGCTTATCCAGGCCAAGCGCCACAACTGGTTGAGGATCAGATCACCTACCCGCTATCCAGCGCCATGCTTGCTGTGCCCGGAGCCAAAACTGTGCGCGGCTTTTCGATGTTTGGCGATTCATTTGTGTATGTGATCTTTGAAGACGGTACCGATATCTATTGGGCTCGTTCACGGGTATTGGAGTACCTGTCGCAGACCCAATCGCAATTGCCCACTGGAGTTACGCCGGCACTTGGGCCAGACGCTTCGGGAGTGGGCTGGGTTTTTCAATACGCTTTGGTTGATACCAATGGTTCGCACGATCTGGCACAGCTGCGATCGTTGCAAGACTGGTTCTTGAAGTTGGAGCTGCAAAGTGTCGCTGGGGTGTCGGAGGTAGCGACTGTTGGCGGCACAGAGCTGGCCTATCAGATTGTGGTGGACCCGCATAAATTAGCGCTCTACCAATTGGATCTGTTGGCGGTAAAGAATGCGCTTGCCAGTGCCAATGCCGCCGTTGGAGGCTCAGTGATAGAGATGGCCGAGGCGGAGTACATGATCACTTCTACCGGCTATCGGCAAACGTTGGCCGATTTCGCCGAGATCCCACTGGGGATCGTCTCCGCCTCAGGTACTCCGGTATTGATGAAAGATATCGCTACCTTACGTACCGGCCCTGCAGCACGGCGCGGGATAGCAGAGCTCGACGGCGAAGGTGAAGTGGTCGGCGGTATTGTGGTGATGCGCTTCGGTGAGAATGCGTTGACTACCATCGATAACATTAAGACCAAGCTGGCAGAGATTGAGTCGGGCTTACCGACGGGGGTCGAGCTGCGGATCACCTATGATCGGTCGCAGTTGATCCTCCGCTCCGTCGATAACCTTAAAACCAAGGTGATCGAAGAGATGGCAGTAGTAGCGCTGGTGTGCTTACTGTTTTTATTACACGCCCGCTCAACTTTAGTTGCGGTTATCTCACTGCCGTTGGCTATTTTAATCAGCTTTATTGCGATGCGGTTGATCGGCGTTAATGCCAACATCATGAGTTTAGGGGGAATTGCTATCGCCATTGGTGCGGTCGTTGATGCGGCCATCGTTATGGTTGAGAACGCCCATAAACACCTTGAACATTATCGCGATCAACATGGCCACGCCCCCCAGGGGAAAGCCCATTGGAAGCTGATTGAAACGGCGGCAATTGAGGTTGGGCCAGCGCTCTTCTTCAGCTTGTTGATCATTACCTTGAGCTTTATGCCGGTGTTTGCATTAGAGGCGCAGGAGGGCAGGCTGTTCCATCCGTTGGCGTTTACCAAAACCTTTGCCATGGCAGCGTCTGCTTTACTCGCGATAACGCTTATTCCGGTGCTGATGGGTTACTTCATTCGGGGCAAGATTCCCGCTGAGCGTAATAATCCCCTGAGTCGATTGCTCATTGGTCTGTATCAACCGAGTCTCAAACTGGTATTGCGCTTCCCTAAGATCACCGTTGCTGCGGCATTACTGACGATGGTGTCGGCTTATTACCCCATCGCTAATCTTGGTTCAGAGTTTATGCCGGAGCTGGAAGAGGGGGATCTGCTTTATATGCCAACCACTTTACCGGGATTAAGTGCTGGCAAGGCGGCGGAGCTGCTGCAACAAACCGACAGATTGATTAAGACCGTACCAGAGGTTGCGCGGGTGTTTGGTAAGGTTGGCCGTGCCGATACGGCAACCGATCCAGCGCCATTAACCATGCTGGAAACCACCATCATGTTGACCCCAACAAGCGAGTGGGGTGAAGGCCGAACCATCGACGACGTGATTGCGGATCTGCAGCGCACTGTGAAGGTGCCGGGGATAACCAACGCATGGGTTCAACCGATAAAAACGCGCATCGATATGCTCTCTACTGGGGTACGCACTCCGGTTGGGATTAAGATCTCCGGTGCCAATGTGCAGGAGCTTGAGCGTATTGGAGCTGAAGTTGAATCGATAGTCAGTCGTATTGAAGGTACTCGTTCGGCGTTCGCGCAAAGAACCGGAGGCGGCCGTTATATAGATATCAACCCTGATCTTACCGCTGCGGCGCGATATGGCATGACCTTAGCTCAAGTGCAGGATGTCGTGCAGTTGGCGATTGGTGGCATGACAGTAGGGGAATCAGTGCAGGGGCAGGAGCGCTACCCTATCAATATTCGTTATCCTCGGGAGCTGCGGGATGATCTGCACAAATTGAATCAATTACCGGTGCTCACCTCGTCCGGTAAGTATGTACCGTTGCAGAATCTGGCTGAGATAGCGTTACGTGATGGTGCGCCGATGCTGACCAGTGAGAATGGCCGGCTGATCTCGTGGGTCTTTGTTGATATTGATGGTGTTTCGATCGGTGAATACATTACCACTGCACGCGCAGCGTTGGATCAACAACTGAGCTTGCCGCCGCGCTACAGCATTAGCTTTGCTGGTCAGTATGAATATATGCAGCGGGTACAAGCAAAGTTGGAGCTGGTTATCCCAGTGATGCTGGCGGTGATTTTGTTGCTGCTGATGCTGACCTTCAACTCATTGACGCAGGCGTTGGTTATTATGCTGAGTCTACCGTTTGCGTTGGTGGGCAGCGCTTGGCTGCTTTGGCAGATGGGGATAAACCTTTCTGTTGCCGTTGCTGTAGGCATGATCGCGCTGGCGGGGGTTGCTGCCGAGTTTGGGGTAGTAATGCAGGTATATCTTAATAATGCCATTAATAGGCGCACACAGCTCGGGCAGCTCAATAATCGTAACGATCTACGGGAGGCCCTGCTCGATGGTGCGGTGCAACGGATCCGCCCCAAAGCGATGACGGTGGCGACCATCTTCTTTGGCTTGCTGCCGATCCTTTGGGGCGCAGGTACGGGCAATGAGGTGATGCAAAAGATCGCGGCGCCGATGGTGGGAGGCATGATAACTGCACCACTATTATCGTTGTTCGTGATCCCTGCAGTCTACCTATTGCTGTATGGCAAGGGGCTGGCCAATAAGTAAGGCTGTTAACGCACTGGCTAGGCGAGTCGCGATACAAAGGGTAAAGCACTACCGCGATTGATCTTCTGCCGCATTGGAGCAGTTCAGCGAAGCGTTTTGGACTGCGACCTAAGGCAAGGGGGGCTCCAAATGGGGGCGGAGCTCCCCCCTAATGCATACAAGAATGTGCCGTCGCCATCGCGACATAACCCCTTAAGAGTACTGTAATCGATAGAGCCGAAGGCTTGATGTAAACCTCAACAGTCATAAGTAACCACTTACATCTCAGGTTGTTGTCGCAGTGCTAGGTTGTATGCCGACCTCAGTGCGCTACAGTGAGTGAAGCTATTGAAGTAAAACATCGTTTTAAAAAGAGGCGTTGAAAATGATTGAACTGTTCTATTGGCCAACACCGAATGGCCATAAGATCCCCCTGTTTTTAGAGGAAGCGGGGTTGGAGTATAAGATCACGCCAGTCAATATTGGTGCCGGTGCGCAATTTGAGCCGGAGTTTTTGGCTATCTCGCCAAACAATCGCATGCCAGCGATCATTGATCATGCGCCTAATGATGGTGCTGGACCACTGTCGGTGTTTGAGTCTGGCGCGATACTCGAATACTTGGCGGATAAGGTTGGCCAGTTTCTACCGCAACAACCACGTTTACGCAGCAATACCTTGCAGTGGTTACATTGGCAGATAGGTGGGTTAGGGCCAATGGCAGGGCAAAACCATCACTTTAATCACTATGCTCCTGAGCCGATCGCCTACGCTCAACAGCGCTACATCAATGAAACCACTCGATTATACGGTGTATTAGAACGGCAGTTAGAGCACAAAGATTATATTTGCGGTGAGTTGTCGATTGCCGATTTTGCCTGCCATCCTTGGGTTCGCTCGTGGCAAAAGCAGAGTCAGCAACTGGAGGACTTTCCTAATCTAGCAGCGTGGTTTCACCGCTTGGAAGGGCGGCCAGCAATACAACGAGCTTATTCACTGGCGACGGCTTTTGATGGCACCACTGCGCTTACTGAGTTGTCACCAGAAGATAAGAAGCGTCTGTTTAATTTAGATTAGGGATTAAGACGACAAAACGGCAGCGAAGGGGCTGCCGTTTTTATAGCTGCAGTGGGGAAGTGCCGAGTTAATCGTTGTTGAGCAGTTCAGAAGCTTTCTGTTTGCCGTCGTCATAAGCGTCTTCAGCTACCTCAGAGGCGTCACCCATGGCATCAGAGGCAGAGTCTTTGACGCTGTCGTATGCGTCACTGGTCGCATCTTTTGCATCCTCCATGGCATCAGAGGCGGAGTCTTTGGCGCTGTTATAAGCGTCGCTAGTTGCATCTTTAGCGTCAGACATTGCATCAGAGGCGGATTCTTTAACGCTGTCATAAGCATCGCTGGTTGCGTCTTTCGCGTCAGACATTGCATCAGAGGCGGAGTCTTTAGCGCTGTTATAAACTTCACCAGTTGCTTCTTTGGCGTCTTGCATCGCGGTAGTGGCATCGTCTTTCGCTTCAGCCATGGCATCCTTGGCGCTTTCCATCACATCTTTGGTTGCTGCCTTAGCATCCTGACCTGCTTGTTGAAGATCCTCTTTCTGTTCGGAACATGCACCAAGTGCGAATAAACACAAAGTCATTAGGATTATTCGTTTCATTTTGTAAAAGCCTCCTAGTTTAATGAAGCAGTTAGTGTAACTTTATCTAAAGAACTGCATGAGCTGTTGCAACGTATCACCTGTGGGTAAATGTGTTGAAAACTTTTTTTTGTTCGAATTATAGGAAATTAAGTTGCTGTTAATTCGAACAACAATGGAATGATAGTTGCTGAAATATTGAACGCCAATTTTAGATTCTGCAGTAGTACATAAATGAGAAAAGGATAAACTCATGTTCGGATTAGATGTAATTGCCCTTGTATTAGTAGCTTTTGCGGTGATTCTGGTGCTTACAGGGGTGAAGATGGTACCGCAGGGCTACCATTACACCGTAGAGCGTTTTGGTAAGTTTACTCGGGTTCTGCAGCCAGGATTAACGGTCATTATTCCATTTGTGGATAACATTGGTCGAAAGCAGAATATGATGGAACAGGTGTTGGATATCATCCCGCAAGAGGTGATCTCCTCTGATAATGCCCAAGTAACCACCGATGCCGTCTGCTTCTTTCAGGTTCAAGATCCTGTTAGAGCCTCTTATGAGGTCAATAATCTGCCGTTGGCAATGCAAAACCTAGTGATGACCAACATTCGTGCTGTGCTCGGCTCAATGGAGTTGGATGAGATGCTCTCAAATCGAGATAGCATCAATGCTCAGTTGCTTATTAAGGTTGATGAGGCTACCGACCCGTGGGGAGTAAAGGTGACCCGTATTGAGATCCGAGATATCAGCCCGCCAAAAGATCTTGTTGATGCGATGGCTAGACAGATGAAAGCGGAACGAGAAAAGCGGGCTTCAATCTTAGAAGCAGAAGGGGAACGTGAAGCAGCTATTAAGGTCGCTGAGGGTCAAAAACAATCTGAGATCCTCAAAGCGGAAGGGCAGCTGGAAGCGGCAAAACGGGAAGCGGAAGCGCGTGAACGTTTGGCTGAAGCTGAAGCGAATGCCACCCGGGTGGTATCTGCTGCGATCAGTGAAGGAGATAGTCGTGCCATTAACTATTTCGTTGCCCAAAAGTATGTTGAAGCGCTGCAAACCGTCGGTAGCGCTGAAAACAGCAAGGTGGTGATGATGCCACTGGAAGCGAGTAATGTGATCGGCTCAGTAGCAGGAATTGCAGAGCTGTTTAAACACCAGGAGCAGAACAAGTGATGAATGAATGGTTATCGCAATTGCAGCCATGGCATTGGATCATTCTATGTTTATTGTTACTTGGTGCCGAGGCCATCGGCATTGGCGGTTTTTTATTGGGGGCGGCAGCGGCAGCTGCAGCTATTGCTGGATTCCTGTTTTTTTGGCCTGACACCAGTTGGGCCAATCAATTAATCCTGTTCGCAATCGCGGCTGTGATATTCACAGTGGCTTACTGGCGCTTCTTTCGCAGTTACAATGACCACACCGAACAACCTCAGCTTAATGATCGGGCAGCCCAATTAATTGGCCGTAGTTGGGTACTGCAACAGTCATTACCAAGTGGTGAAAGCCGAGTTCAGATTGGCGATACCCTATGGCGCGTTCGAACTGAGCAACAACTGCAGCAAGGCATCAGGGTCGAGGTTATCGACCGTGATGGCATGGTGTTGCTGGTGCGGCAAGTTATAACCTAAGTTGCTGAAACTCTCTGTCGTACTTGGTTACTTTGGCCAAGTAGTTTTGGGTTTCTGAGTACGGCAAGTTACCGAGTAGGTGTTGATAGACCTCGTCAGGCTGCATGTTATTGATTGCGGTTAGCGCCTTTTTAACACTGCGGCTATGGTCACTATTAAATGCTTTAGCCACATTACCTGCGCCGGTGTTATAAGCGGCAATGACACAGTAACGTCGGCTTTTGGGGTTGGTAATACCTTTAAGGTAACGGCTATTCAGAATATGCAAATAGGCACTGCCTATTTGGGTATTGTATGGCGCTTGATATAGCTGTGTTGATGATGGTTTTTGCTTGATGTTGAAGAGGGTTTGGTTGACATCAAGGCCAGCGCTGGCTGGGACAATCTGCATTAAACCAAAAGCAGGGATATGCGATCGGGCCATCGGATTGAAGCTGCTTTCGGCCCGCATAATTGCCAGCACGAGTGATAGATCGATCTGCCATTTTTCTGCTTGTGTTACCGCATCAGCCAAATACGGTTGTACCTGCTGTTCCAATTTATCCTTGGGCAGGCTGATGGTGTAACTGGTAATCTGCTTCTTCGCTGGATCATTGATTCTTTTAGCATACTCTTGCGCCAATTTGGTCTGGCGTTGTTTGGCTCGTTGGGTGATTCGAGCTTGAGCTTGTCGTAGCTCACCATCTTGTTGGTTATCTGCTAGCTGTTGTTCTAAAGCGATGGCGCTAGCCTGCTCTTGTTGTTCAATCTGCTTTTCTAGCGTTGCCAATCTCGCTTTATCGTAATGACGCTCCCGAGTTGCCACAGTGGCTAACGCGAACATCTTGTCGAGGTCGCTTTTACTGGCTTGGTTTAACGATGGCACCACAGCTTGTTGAGAAGCGCTAACACTGCCTTTGGTAGACTCAATGGGATCATTAGCTGCGGCTTGTGCAACCGTTAACTGAGTTAGCTTATCTAGCTGTTGCTGGATTTGTTGTGGACTGGGCGTCTGTCCTGGCTCATGAACAACCGAGATAACCACCTGTTGCTGATCAAAGTCGACTTGAGTACGAATGTTTTGATCGTCACTGTAGCTGACATAGGCCTTGTTATCGCTCAAGGCGCCATCGTCCCAATTACTCAGTACTGTGCCACGGTATTGGTCGAGTGCGGCGAGATATTGTTGTTGGTACTGCTCAAACTCATCCATATAGCTCATGCTAAATTGTTCGAATTCTTGCATATAGTTAGCACTGAACTGTTCGAACTCGTCGTCAGTGGCGGAGATAGGAGTGGCAGCGGTAAGACAAGCACCAGCGATCAACCAAGATAAGCGCATTTGGAAAGCCCTTTGCAAGTGTGCGTTAAAGGTAAGTGTTGAATTCATATTTGGTTAGTAACGATTCCGCTACTACTTGATCGCTAAGCTTGGATAAACCATAGAAATTGGGAGAAAAATCGGCACGAAGTGTATTTATCGTAGCAAGTGTTTCGGTTTCTTCATCAAGCATCACAGCTTTATCTAACGCGCCGATGGAGCTTAATAAATTTTGGTTGGACTGTGGGTAGTCGCTAACTCCCAAATAGAGATTGAGATCTAAACCTTGTGCGCCAAGTGCGCGTTTTTCCATAAAATATGTAAGATTATGGCTATCAAATTGAAAGCCATTATCTTGAAATTCAAAACTGGAAAATGGTTGCTCACCTAACGCTTTATCCAAAAATGGTAATTGCGGATTAAATGGACCTGTTAATTTAAAGTCATCTGCAATTTCATTGGATTGGACAAGATAGCCTTCAATACGATTCTGTTTGGTCATAAGAATCAATAAATACTTATCTTTTGGATAATAACGAAACTGAATGGCAGGATCTTGTTGTGAGTCCTTTACCATTAATGGCGTGCCAAATATTGTTTCAGCATAGGGTAGATAATTACCTATATGTAGCTGATTTAAATGGTTAAATTCGTGCTTGTGGGTAAAGTGGGCCAACGCCCCTTCATATAGATTGATACTCAAATCTTTGGTGTCATTCCAGGCACCAAAGCCGATCATTGTGCCGACTACTCCGACAAATGCCGCTCGAGTTTTTTCCCTAAAAGATTTGTTTGAATTTTGTACGCCGACTGACTCGTTCATACCTTTTTAAATAGTCCATTACTAAAAAAATAAAAATTCTTGTTACGACAAGATTAACACACAAGGTTTGATTGTAAATTTATCAGTTGAATATTAACTAAAGTTGCTGTTGTTACGGTCGATGATTATAACTATGTCGATTTTTTTGCCGTGCATTGTTGGATTAACTTTATATGCTTTGTTAATCTCCAGTGGCTAATGCTCGTATTTTTGAGTGAACTCAGTGTAAATGTTAATAAAGAGATAAGATTACTTTGTCAAAAATTCTGCTGCTTATTTTTACGCTGGTGATAGTTTATTCGAATGAACTTTCAGCAAATGAAGTTCCGCCTTGGTTTGTTAATCCTCCATTATCAGAGCCCAACCAATGGTTCGGGGTAGGAGTGGGTATTGATCAGCAAAAGGCGCAACAGCGAGCCTTGGCAAATATCGGTAACCAGATTGTCTCGACGGTGAGTAGCAAAGTTATTCAGGTTGACAGAAAACTAAATGGTGATACCCACAGCAGCTTTCAGCAGAGCATTCTATTGAAAAGCGAAGATCTTACTTTTGTTGAACCAAAAGTCGTTGAGCAGCAACGTATTGATGGCCAGATGTATTTACTACTTGCAGTGGATAAATACTCTTTTTATCAACAATATCAGGACCGTATTAATTATGGTATCGCTCAGTTAGATAGTGGATTAAAAGATCTGGTGACACTGGATGGTATTGCGGCACTACTCAAACTAGCTGAACTTGAACATCAAGCTACGGCAGTCAGTCACAACCAACGAATACTCGCATCACAAGCACGAATTGATGATGGCGAACGACTTCAGTTGCTTCGTAAGCAACTTGCGAGCCAGCAAAACAACTATTCAGTGGCCCTAATTGCAACTGGGGTACCAGCTCCCTTAGTGTCGAGCCTCAATCTAGCATTGGCTCAATCAGGTTTAAGCCAACGGGCGCACGCACCACATCAATACTTATTGCTGCTCGAAAGCAAGAGTCGCTTTGGCAAGCGCCAACAGCAGACAGTCGCGCAATTACAGCTGGATCTGAGGCTCAAAGATAAAGACGCATTACACCTCCCCGGTATCCATGTTCCACTCAAATACAACGGCATTGGTGGCGATCGGAACGCTGCTTTAGAGGATGCCTACGCCAACGCTGAAATCAATTTAACAACCGAGCTGGTTAACCAGCTCCAACAACTCTAAGCAATGAAATCAATCTAGGAATGATGATGAAAAAACTGCCACTCGTATTAGCAATGACTGCTGCTCTGGCCTTAGGTGGCTGTGTATCTACCGGTGATGAGTCTGCTGCAGCTGAATTGAGCAACGAACAGATCGCTACGATGGACCGATTTGAGTACACCGAAATGGTTCGTGCCGAAATGGAAGCGGTAGGCTTTGAAGTTACCCCTGTGCACAGTGTTTTAGACCGTGGAACTGAATCAGTTAACGAAGTATTTAAGCACCAGTATGAGTTGATGAGTGAGTACCGCACCATCGCTGAAAATCATCGTGATGTTCAGTCATTTTTACATGCGAATAAAGACAAGGATGCTGCGGGCTTAGAAGCGGCGATTTTAGCTTTTGATGCACAGGCTAAGACTCAAGAGGAAAAGATCGCTCCTCGTTTAGCGGCTTATGAGGCTGCTAATGACAAAATCTTTGCTAAGAACGTTGAATTGGCAATTGAGATTGCTGAACAGGCTTATGTGTTATCGCAGCTGATGTCCGGTGGCTACAGCCAATTCTTGACCGCTGAGACAGCGACCTCCTTTACCAAAGTTGGCGCCATTAAAACTGAGTGGAGCAACATTCAAACCCGAGTTGACCTAGCTCAAAAAGCTAATGAGCTGATTGAACAAGACCAAGCGGTGGTTGAGATCGCGAAACAGATGCAAACCATTAAGCTTTAAGGAACGAGTTGATGATGCGGCACCTAGTAGTTACCAGTATTGCCTTAGCGTTGGCGGGATGTAATTCAACCCAGATCCAAACTGAGGAGGTTTCCGTTGTGAATCGAAGCTCGACTGCTTCGGTAAGTCGTGATGCAAGCGACTTTAGCGATGCCGATATTGAGGTGCCGCCTTATTTTGATACGCAGGGGTTGGAGCGATGTACCTTTGACCCTGAAAATGAAGTTGACGGTTGCCCGTTGAAGAAACCGATTATTCGCGTTTATTTTGAAGGCAATCGGGTGGAAGGCGACGGTAAAGGCGTTGAAGCACTGCAGTCACTCGATAACTTACAGCTTAGTAAGATGTTCGAAAACCAAGTTGCAGGACTTAGCCGCTTTCGGATCTTAACTCGCGATGATCAGGTTGTCGTTTCTGAGCAAGCTCAGCGTTTAGCTGAACAAGGGGCTGCTGAGGTTATTCAACAGGCAGCGGTAAATCGAGTCATTAAGACTGACTATATCTTTAAGATCGATACGGTTAAAACGGCCAATACGTTTTACGGCGAATATAATGGTCAAGCCACCTATGGTTTAGAACTCACTTCGGCAGTTATTGACCCTTTTACCAAAGAGAAAATGAGCGCGCCAAATCTGGGCAAGATCCGGGTTCATTCAAACGAAGTTCGCGATCCTAAAACCACTACATTTGCTGAAGTGAATGGCCGCTATTACACCGGTTTCGATTACACCAATAAGACTGTCGTGACGTCAGTATTGAATGACATGGCGTCTCGTGGTTTCGACCTGATGCTTACGCGCATGCTGTCAGAGATGCCGTCAACCGCACAAGTGTTGGGGATTAAAGGGGATCAGGTGTCCCTAGACCGTGGTCAAAATGCCGGTTTACTGCCCCATGAAACAATGATCATCTTCCAGTATGAAGCGGGTTTTGTCGATCCGATTGGAGTAGTTGACGTGGTGCCGTCGAAGCATAGTGCTAATGGCATGATCAAACGCTGGAAACGCAGCAAAACGGCTAAGAGTATTAAAAGCCAAGCTGAAGATGGCATTTTTCGGCCAGGCAACGACGCTAAAATCTTTGCGATTTCGGTGGGCACACCAAACAACTTCCTTAAGAGTCGAACCTGATGATGTGGAGATTAGCGCTCGTTCTTAGTATTTCGACTTCAGTTGACGCGCTTGAACTTGGTGGTACTGAAGTGATGCCGACCTTAACCGATCGAGCGTGCAGCTATGGTCGTGGTAGCCAAGCGGTTGAGGCAGCCAAGCAGCAATGGCAACAACAGATTAAGCAGCAACTAAGCCAGCAAAGCCTGAACGAACTTGGCCTGAAAAACCTTAAATTGGGATTGGAACAGCAACAGTTTCAGTTTGAACCTGCCCAAGTTAGCGGTAATGACACCTGTATTAAAGGCACACTAACGGCAATGCAGTCGCACGCTGATGACCAATGGGCGGTCGATTGGGACGACGACGTACCGGAGGTTCACAGCGTAACAGTGGTCGGTGAAGGCTGGCCTAAAGGCGAATTAACAGCACGACAAGCCGCTGAAAACGATGCACTTACTCGTGCGGTTCGACAGGTGGTTGGGGTACTGGTAAACAGCCAACAGTACAGCCAAGGAGGTGTGGTTGAGCAGCAGCGGTTTGCCGATGCAGCCGCCACTATGTTGATTACCCAATCTCAGGGTTTCGTTAAACAGTGGCAACAATTGGCGCAACGGCCACTGGATAATCAAGGCTTAGAGTTGACTGCACAGGTTCAAGTCACGGCGCTTAATATGTCTGAGCAGATTGACCGTATTGTGATGATGCTGGGTTCGCCTTCGGTTTACATCAATTGCGAGCAGCAATGGTTGAAGTCAGAACTTTCTGATCGTTTGCTAAATTGGGGTATGGCCAGTGTTCTCACGCCAGATGCTGCCGATCTTATTCTTGATGTCACATCTGCGATACATAACGTAAAGCCGGACACAGCCCAATTGCGATTAGATATCGGTTTAAGGGATTTGTGGGGACAGCAATTTGCTCAGTGGAGCAATGAACCAGAACTACTAACCCTACCAGTCGGAATGCCGAACCTTGAGCGTGAGCTACTTCAAGCGCACACCTCACTACCTAAAAATCAAACAACGATTAGGCAATCGTTGCTTGATGCGATGATGCATCAGGTACAGCTTGGTGGGCCTCAGCGACAGATACAGGTTCCTAGCGCGTTGCTTGCGCGTGCAGAGCTGCAACAACGACTACAGCAGGTACCCGGGGTCACCTTGGTTTCATTACAAACCGATGCCGATCAGCACCTAGTGCAACTGCGCTTTATGGGCAGCATTACCGACTTAATGAATTATCTGACGCTGAAATTGAAGCAAGAAACGGTTTCACTCCATGCGCAGGATGCGAATCACATTGTGGTACAGCGGCTCTAATGCCTAAAAAATTTTTATAAAGGAATGATAATGAAACAGTTATGTATTGCAGCTTTAGTAGCTGTCGCCGTGAGCGGTTGTAGCTCTACTAGCAACGAAAAAGCGGACATCCAAGAACAGTTTAATAAGACAGATAATGTACCAGAGTGGGTGTTTAGCCCAGCTGAAGAGAATGGTTTGGCTTCCGCTACCTGTGTACCGTGGTCTGGCAATATGCAGATCGATAAATCTCAAGCTGTGACTGCTGCCCGTGCTGATTTGGCGCAACAGATTGAATTACGTGTTTCTGTAATGGATAAAAATTACGCTCGAAAGAGCGATACAACGGCTGGGATTGAAACCGCTGGAACCTTTGAAAACGTAGTAAAAACGGTGACGGCGCAACGCCTAAATGGGGCAATGGCCAAGCATGTTAGCTTTGCTACCATCGACAGTGCCAAGCAATTATGTGCACTGGTAACGATGAACCCAACCAAAACCCAAGAGTTGTTCGATGCACTGTTAATTAGTGCAAAAGCAGATGTGGATCCACAAAGCAAAGCGGCCATGTTTGAAGAGTTTAAAGCACAAAAAGCGCAACAAGAATTGGAAGCGGAATTGCAGCGTTTGAATCTATAATTCAGCGTTAACCTGTTGCAAAAATTGGAAAGGCTCGCTGTCACTGACGGCGAGCTTTTTCATTTTTCCGGCATTGTAACGCTGCGAAAATACTTGGAAATAGGCGTCCAACACTTGGGCGTTGTAGGGTTCACCAGCAACCGCTAAGACCTGCGCTGCAACTTCGGCAGTGGCCAGCTGATGATCATGCGCCGCGCTGCGTAGCTTATAACGGCTCAGCTGTTCTGGATTGATTGATAGCACGGGTAAGTCATTAAGGTAGTTACTTTGGAACATCTTTCTGGCTTGTTTCCATGTGCCATCCAATAGGATCAATAGTGGCGTTTTCCCCGCCGCTATTTCAACCTGCTCGCACACCCGCTCTGGTTCACTGTACTGACCGGGAAAAACAATAAATGGCTGTAATGTCGGATCCTGTATCAGTGCTAAGAAGGCTGGATCTGGCTCAACTCGTTGCCAACAAAAGGCACTAGTACTAGGCAGGATCTCAGCAATAATACGGCCGGTATTGGTTGGCTTTAGTGGTTCCTTGGGGTGCATCAATAAGCAAAATCGAATCTTGGACTGTTGTGGGCGGGCCCACTGGCAGCAGCAGTGAGTTTTCGCTACTTGGCACCTTGGGCAGCGCTCGACTGTCGCGCCGCGGGCGTTAAAAGGGCGAGTTGATACGGCCAAACGTTGTTGGCGTAGTTCGAGAACGGCGTTATTTGGTTGCAACATAGCTATAAAAAAGGCGGGTTACCCCGCCTTAACTTATTGGGTCAGAAAGTGATTATTTTGCTGAGATAATGCTGTTGTAGACCGGTGCAGTCAGCAACGACAAAACCAAGCCTGACATCTGAGCAACCTTGGCGTGATCGGCATCTTCCCCTAACAATCCTAGCTCTTTAAGCTTATTAGTTAAGGTATTAAAGAGCTTCTTGTCGAAGAACTCTGGTGCACTGATCCCATGCAATTTAGACATATGCTCGGCCAATGCTTGGCTCTCTCGCTCTAGAGTTGAGCGTTCGATATCTGGCTCTTGCTGAAGGCGAGATAGCACCATGGCGTAACGCTGCAGGGTTTCCTGCGCTTGGTTAGCAAGGTTCAGTAACTCAGCCCGATGCTTGCCGTTCGGTGCTACGTTGTCATTGCGCTGTTGCAGCAACCCTTGATGGGACATCT
This sequence comes from Ferrimonas lipolytica, assembly GCF_012295575.1. NCBI lineage: Bacteria > Pseudomonadati > Pseudomonadota > Gammaproteobacteria > Alteromonadales > Ferrimonadaceae > Ferrimonas > Ferrimonas lipolytica. Next base: position 3,669,570 of record NZ_CP051180.1, read on the forward strand.
CGTTGATGATGCCGTCGAGATAGTTATCTAAGTCATTATCGGCTAAGCCAATAAACAACTCAGCTTGCAACAATGGATAGATGCTATGAATGTTATTGACCAATTGTTGACGTGGTTGCTCACCTTGGCGTAACAGCAAGCTCGCAATCAAGGCTGGTAACGCCAGTAGGTGCAGCGAGTTGTTGCGATAGTACGTCATGGTTACTGCAGTGCCGTCGAAAATACGGATGATCTCACTCATGCTATCCGACTCAACCTCAAACTTGTCGAGATCGAGCACTTGCTGCAGTACCGCTTTGCCATCGCCTTCAGGCACGGTGGCACGACTGGTATAAGGTACCGCGCGAAGCAGATCGAGGTAGATATCGAGCTGGCGTTCGAGCGCGGTGCGGTTCATCGCGTGTTGTTCGGTGGCAAGTAAGATTGATGCGGTTAGCGTCATGGCGCTGGCAGCTGCGGCATCGTTAATGTTGCACATCAAACGATTCGCTAATTGGTTCACCATCGGTGTCATCCACTTTTGACGGAAGTTGCCGTCGGCAACCTGCTCTCGCCAATCTGGCTGACTGTGGTTGATAAATTGGTGTACCGATATCGGCTCGCCGAAGTTGACGTAGCTTTGGCCATAGTTACGTAGTTTACGGATCGCCGAGAATACCTGCCAGGCACTCTCTTTTTCCTTCTTCTTGCCCTTCAACTCTTTGTGGTACGAGTTTACTTCCATCACGTGATCGTAACCAAGATAGACTGGAACCAGCGATACCGGCCGTTCCAAGCCGCGCATTACGCTGTTTACCGTCATCGCAATCATGCCGGTTTTAGCTGGCAACAACCGACCGGTACGCGAACGACCACCTTCGCAAAAGTATTCAACGGAATAACCACGTTTAAACAACTGGTCGAGGTACTCGCGGAAAATGGTGGAGTAAAGTTTGTTGCCCTTAAACGAGCGACGGATAAAGAAAGCACCACCACGACGGAAAATCGGTCCTGCCGGCCAGAAATTCAGGTTAACTCCAGCGGCAATGTGTGGCGCCACCATACCCTGCTTGTAGATCACGTAGCTAAGCAGTAGATAATCCATATGGGAACGGTGGCAAGGAACAAATACCAGTTCATGGCCGTCTTGGCTTAGTTGACGTACCTGCTCGGCACCGCGGACATTGATGCCGTTGTAGAGCTTGGTCCACAGCCAACCAAGCACTCGATCACCAACACGAAATAGCTTATCGGAGTAGTTTGCGGCGATCTCATCGAGGATCTTATGGGCGTTCTGGCGTGCCTTTTCGATCGAGATACCTTTGCTACGAGCTTCCTCTTCGATCGCATCTTTAAGTACCTCTGAATTAAGCAGGGTACGGAACAAAACGTTACGATCAGGCAGTTTGGGGCCGGTGGCAACGGTGCGCTGGCGGCCAAAATGAACTCGAGCTACGCGGGCAAGTTTGCTGGCGATATCGCTGTCGCTGCCTCGCTGTTCGGCCATGTAACGCAGTGAAACTGCGCGGGAAAAGCGGATGAAGTTATCGCGGCCAAGCATGGCAATAATGAGCGACTTGCGGAGCCAGGTTGGTCTGTCGTCTGCCAAAATAGTAGCGCTGACGCTTTGCTCCTTACCAGGATCACGTCCCCACAGTAAGCTCACCGGGATCACCTGCACATCAAGTTGCGGGTTGGTTTTGTGTAACCCCAGCAGGTGTTCAAACTTCGCTTGGAAGTCATTACGACGTTTCGACAGACCAGTTAGCATCTTCGCTGCGGACAGTGCAACCCAGCGCGGTACCTCTTCGCCATCGATCTCTAGGGGAGCAAAAGGGCTTGGCAGGTCAAGCTTGAGGCAGCACTCGTGCAGGGCTAAACGATCAGAGAAGGAGTCTTGTGGTAAGACGTAAACGATAGGTCGGCTAAGATCGATATCTAGCTCTTGGATCGGCTGTTCAGGGATCGGTTGGCTGGTTACCATCAACCGCTGAAGGCCGTTCACAGACTTTTGCCAATGGCTCAGGTTAGAACTACTCACTCGACTCTCTTCTCTACAGAATTAACAAATAGGCGGAAGAGTTTACACCCATTAGCCAAAAGAGGCAGCAGTCAGCATCCAAACAGTCACTTGTTGGACCTATCCAGCGGATGAAAAGCCACTGATTATCGGCCAAGAGCCTTCTTAAAGTGGTTAAAACGAAGAGAAAATCGACTTTGCTGTTGAAATCATCAGCAGCCTGTATATGATTACAGTATATTCACTGTATGAATAAACAGGTATTTAAATGAAGCCGTTAACTCCGCGCCAGTCTGAAGTGTTCGATTTAATCAGGCAGCACATGCAAGATACTGGAATGCCACCTACTCGCGCTGAGATTGCCCGTCAATTAGGGTTCCGTAGTGCCAATGCCGCTGAAGAGCATTTAAAAGCACTTGCTCGCAAAGAGTATATCCAGATTGTTCCGGGTACCTCACGTGGGATCCGCATTCTTTTTGATGAGCCTGACCCAGAGCAACTAGGGCTGCCACTGATTGGCCGAGTTGCCGCTGGTGAACCAATTCTCGCGGCTGAACACATTGAATCTCACTATCAAATGGATGCATCGCTGTTTCGTCCGGAGGCTAATTACTTGCTTCGAGTTCGCGGCGATTCAATGAAAGAGATTGGCATCCTTGATGGCGATCTACTGGCGGTTCATCAAACCCAAACCGCCCGCAATGGTCAGGTAGTAGTGGCTCGCGTCGGTGAAGATGAAGTAACAGTGAAGCGCTTCCAAAAACAGGGCAACGTCGTATACCTGCACGCAGAAAATAGCGAATACGATCCTATCGTAGTTGATTTAACTGAAACGCCATTAGCCATCGAAGGGCTAGCCGTCGGCGTTGTGCGCAACGGAGATTGGCAATAATGAAATCATCAGCAAACCTACAACATCGTCATCCAGGGATTTGGCAAACACAGGTGCGTCAGCGCCCAAGTGTCACTCAGCACTGTTGTCAGCGTGGTAATGGTTTGCTGGCGATTGCCCCTCAATTGAAACAACAAGCTCAACAAGCGGGTTGGATCTTACTTATCAACGCACCAGAGTGCGATTGGAAAGGCTTTGTGCGCCAATCTGGGATTGATAGTAATCGCCTGTTACGGATAAATTGTGACGACGATATTGGTGCCATGGTGGCGTTAGAGCAGGCGCTCACCACTGGCACCTGTGCTTCGGTTTTGGCTTGGGTTGAGCCATTAGATCCGCGAGATAGAAGGCGTTTGGATTTAGTACAAAAACGCGCTCATTGCCCAGCTTTTTTGTTCCATTCGGAAACTTACAGCGCAAACGCACTATTCACCCCAATTCACCAATGAAGCGTGCTCAAACCCTTGATCAACCTAAAATGAGGTTGTAGTTTTAATGGAGTAACTCAAAAAATAACTGGCAGCAGTACTGGCAGTATTTACGTGAGCCGTTAAAGCGTATGCCCATGCCCCTTTAGGGATCAGGGAGCTTACATAGAGCAGAGACTTACTGTGCGAGCTTTCTTCGAGACGTTGCTTTTGCAACGTTGACAGGAGAAGTGTTTGTGAAGTTGAAGCTGTTTGGCATGAGTGCCACCTTACTCTGTTGGCCAACCGTGGCCGTAGAAATGCCATGGAACCTTACCCCCGGCGTTACCGATATCAGTGAGCAGGTCTACAGCCTGCACATGACAATCTTCTATATCTGCTGTGTTATCGCCCTGATAGTGTTCGGAATAATGCTTTATTCCTTGATCTATCACCGCAAGTCTAAAGGCGCAAAGCCGGCCAATTTCCATGAAAGCACTAAAGTTGAGATCGCTTGGACTGTGGTGCCATTCCTCATCCTGATCGGCATGGCCGTGCCTGCAACCAGCACCTTGATTGCGATGGAAGATCCGTCGGAGTCAGCATTGACCATTCAGGTCACCGGATCGCAGTGGAAGTGGCACTACAAGTATTTTGGCCACGATATTGAGTTTTATAGCCTCCTCTCTACTCCAACTGATCAGATCCGCAATCAGCAAGAAAAGAGCGATAACTATTTGTTGGAAGTGGATAAGCCGCTGGTGTTGCCCACCAATCGCAAGGTGCGCTTTTTGATGACCTCCGATGATGTGATTCATAGTTGGTGGGTGCCAGCCTTCGCGGTGAAGAAAGACGCGAATCCAGGCTTTATTAATGAAGCTTGGACCAAGGTTAACGAACCAGGCACTTATCGCGGTCAATGTGCTGAATTGTGTGGGAAAGACCATGGCTTTATGCCTGTAGTGGTTGAGGTGCTTCCGGAGGAGGAGTTTGACCAATGGTTAGTGGCCCAGCAGCAAGCGGCAACCGATGCAGCAGCAGCGGAGCAAGCATCGCTTGAGCAGCAGATGACCATGGCAGAGGCGATGGCATTAGGTGAGTCGGTCTACATTGGTCGCTGTGCTGCTTGTCATCAGCCTAATGGCATGGGGCTTGCTGGTGTTTTCCCCGCGATTAATGGCAGCGCCATCGCCGCGGGAGATGTGACTGAACATATTGATGTGGTGGTTAATGGCCGGGGAGGAACCGCGATGCAGGCATTTGGGGCTCAGCTGAGCCTAAGGGAGCTTGCAGCCGTAGTGACTTATCAACGCAACGCTTGGGATAACAACACCGGTGAAGTGATTCAAACCACTGAAGTGGATGCCGTGATGCAGGGAGAGCAATAATGAATAGCATCGTTAATGACGCAAAAACAGAAGCTGCTGAACCACTTCTCGATAGCTCAGATCATGGTGAACATGATCACCACGAACAACCAGCAACTGGCATAAAGCGTTGGCTGTACACCACCAACCATAAAGAGATCGGTAGCCTCTATCTTTGGTTCAGCTTTATTATGTTTTTGGTCGGCGGAGCCATGGCAATGGTGATTCGCGCCGAGCTGTTCCAGCCTGGATTACAGTTAGTCGATCCTCACTTCTTCAATCAAATGACCACCGTCCACGGTTTGATTATGGTCTTCGGGGCGGTAATGCCAGCCTTTACTGGTTTGGCTAACTGGATGATTCCGCTAATGATTGGCGCTCCTGATATGGCGTTGCCACGGATGAACAACTGGAGTTTTTGGATCCTGCCGTTCGCCTTTGCAATGCTGCTTGGTAGCCTCTTTATGGAAGGCGGTGGCCCAGCGTTCGGTTGGACCTTTTACGCCCCTCTGTCCACTACCTACAGTGGAGACTCCACCGCACTGTTTGTGTTCTCGGTGCATATTATGGGGATCAGCTCGATCATGGGCGCGATCAACGTTGTGGTCACCATTATGAACTTGCGTGCTCCGGGTATGACTTGGATGAAGTTGCCATTGTTCGTTTGGACATGGTTGATCACGGCGTTTTTATTGATTGCTGTAATGCCGGTGTTAGCCGGTGCAGTAACGATGATTCTCACCGACAAGTTCTTTGGCACCAGTTTCTTTGATGCTGCCGGTGGTGGTGATCCGGTGATGTTTCAGCACATCTTTTGGTTCTTTGGTCATCCAGAGGTGTACATCATGATCCTGCCAGCCTTTGGCATCATCTCCGCCATTGTGCCGGCATTCAGTCGCAAGCGACTGTTTGGTTACGCTTCGATGGTGTACGCCACCGCGTCGATTGCGGGCCTGTCGTTTTTGGTGTGGGCACACCACATGTTTACTACGGGCATGCCGGTCGCCGCTGAGTTGTTCTTTATGTACTGCACTATGCTGATATCTGTGCCAACTGGGGTGAAGGTGTTTAACTGGGTGGCGACTATGTGGCGTGGCTCCATCAGTTTTGAGGCACCAATGCTGTTTGCGCTGGCGTTTATTGTCTTGTTTACCATTGGTGGTCTGTCTGGGTTGATGCTTGCTATCACCCCCGTCGATTTTCAGTATCACGACACCTATTTTGTCGTGGCACACTTTCACTATGTGCTGGTAACTGGTGCCATTTTCTCGATTATGGCCGGCGCCTATTATTGGTTACCTAAATGGACCGGGCACATGTATTCGGAGACGCTCGCTAAATGGCACTTCTGGTGCTCTCTCGTGTCAGTCAACGTCTTGTTTTTCCCAATGCATTTCTTAGGTCTAGCAGGGATGCCACGAAGGATCCCAGATTATGCGCTGCAGTTTGCGGATGTGAATCAAGTGGTCTCAATCGGCGGCTTTGCCTTTGGTTTATCGCAGCTGATCTTCCTTGCCTTGGTTATCAAGTGCGTACGAGGCGGAAAGAAAGCAGAAGCCAAGGTGTGGGATGGGGCAGAAGGGCTTGAGTGGACTGTACCATCACCAGCGCCGCTGCATACCTTCAGCACGCCACCGGTTGTGAAATAGCTTATGGCTGAGCACAAGCGTTTGCTCACGACCCTACTGCTAGTGGTGGTTGGTATGTTTGGCTTTGGTTTTGCTTTGGTGCCGTTGTATGACGTGTTTTGTGAAATTACCGGCATCAATGGCAAGACCAGTAATACCGCTGTAGCAGCGGCCACTGTTGTCGATAGCCAACGAACCGTTACGGTTGAATTTATTACCTACGTGCGCAAAGACATGCCATGGCAATTTGAGCCGGTGGTTGAACGAATTGAGGTTCACCCTGGTGAAACCACTCAGGTCGCCTTTACCGCGACCAACAACTCGGGGCGAGACACCATTGGCCAAGCCATACCCTCGGTTAGTCCGGGCCAAGGCGCGCTCTACTTTTCTAAAATCGAATGCTTTTGTTTCAATCATCAACCGCTGCCAGCCGGAGAAACAGCGGAGATGGGCTTGGTGTTCTTTGTTGATCCAGAGCTGCCCGAGTCCATACAAACCCTGACCCTATCTTACACGCTCTACAACATCACCGACTCGGTGACCGAGCGTGGCTAAGGAGAGTGCAACGATGAGTCAACAGTATCAACGCTATTACGTTCCTGCTCAAAGCCCATGGCCTATTGTCGGCGCGGTGGCGCTATTTATGATTGCCGTTGGTGCGGGTAACTACGTTATCAGCTTACCGGAAGGCGGTGGCTACGGTGGTTACCTGCTGCTTGCAGGAGTTGCCGTGCTTATCTACATGTTGGTTGGTTGGTTCCGTAATGTTATCGATGAGTCGATGTCTGGTATGTATTCCGGCCAGATGGACCGTTCCTTTAAGCAGGGCATGGCGTGGTTTATCTTCTCTGAGGTGATGTTTTTTGCCGCCTTTTTTGGTGCCCTGTTCTACACCAGAATGATTGCCATTCCGTGGTTAGGTGGCGCCTCCAACAACCTGATGACCAATGAGGTATTGTGGCCAACTTTTGAAGCCGTATGGCCGTTGTTAACGACCCCTGACGGCACCACCACCGAAGCAATGGGTTGGCAAGGGCTACCGTTATACAACACCATTATTTTGGTGATCTCGTCGGTAACGCTACACATTGCTCACACTGGACTCGAGCAGGAAAAACGCAAACAGCTTACCGCTTGGTTAGGCCTGACTATCTTGCTCGGCATTGGCTTCTTAACGTTGCAAGTGGAGGAGTATATCCATGCTTATCGTGAGATGGGCTTGATGCTGAACTCCGGGGTGTACGGCAATACGTTCTTTTTGCTCACCGGGTTCCACGGGCTGCACGTTACGTTAGGTACCGTTATGTTGATTGTGATGTTCTTCCGAGTGCTCAAGGGCCACTTTACTCCGCAGAATCACTTCGCGTTCCAAGCGTCTAGTTGGTATTGGCATTTTGTCGATGTGGTGTGGTTGTGTCTGTTTGTTTTTGTTTATGTGTTATAGCCACAGTTGCATTATCAATAAGGGCGAGGGTTCATCGGTAACCAGCCCATTGCCATGGAAAGGATAATGATGACCAGTACCAAGGCGGAAAACCCGACCCGACGTCCAAGATATTGAGTCATTGACTGTTTGTCGCGCACCATCGCCACACCGGCCAGCGCTAAGTTGACGAGGATGTACAACAAAATGAGCACTAACGCTGTTTTTATGATGGTGACCATGATGACTCCGTGCCGATGAAAAACGTGCTGTGGGTGATGGTTACTGTGGCGGTGCTGGCACTGTTGGTCAAGTTAGGCTGGTGGCAGTTACAGCGAGCGAGCGAGAAGCAGCAACTGCAGCTGCAATATCAACAGCGGGCGAATGAGACCATTCAATGGCCATTGCCACCACAGCAAGATTGGCGTGGTTACCGGTTGGAGACTGCGGGGAAATGGTTGTCTGAACGTAGTTTATTGCTCGATAACCAAGTGTTTCAAGGGCGGGTGGGTTATCGCTGGTTAGTACCATTGCAAATGAGCCCAACAGAGCCGTGGTTGCTGGTCGATTTAGGTTTTGTTGTAGCGCCAACACAGCGAGATGAGTTACCGACGTTGCCGCCACTGCCCAATGCGAGTGTCGTGGTTGGGCGGTTGTTACAGCCTCAGCCAAATCGCATGTCTGATCAATTGTGGCCAGAAGTAGGCGTTGCTACACGCGTGCAAGCGCTGAATTGGCAGCAACTTGAAGCCCATTTCCAACACTCCGTTGTTGCCGGTTTATTGTGGTTAGAGCAACCACAGCAGTTAGGCTTTGTCAGGCCGTGGCAGCCAATCAATATGGCTCCTGAGAAGCATCAAGCTTACGCGGCACAGTGGTTTGGCCTAGCGTTAGCGTGGTTGATTACGGTTGCGCTGTTATGGCGCAAAACCGCGAATGGTAAAGAGGGGATGGCAAACGCTTCGCTTATTGGGGAATAAGTCTCAACTTGTTGTAGAAACGACAAGACGTTTATAACAACAAATATCACCTGCTGTACCGGTGAAGTTACCAAGGAGAGCTGCATGTCGGCGACAACAACCGGTACATCAAAACGCACTTTATTGCTGCTGTTAACGTTATTTTCATTGCCAGTTTTATTAGCGGCATTGGTTCTCAACATGGGCTGGTACACCGGCGGTTCAACCAATAATGGCCAACTGCTGACCGATATAAGCTATCAACAACTGCAGCAAGATAATCCGCAGGCGCAAAAGTGGCAGATGATCACCTTTGTCCCCTCCCAGTGCGACGCCACATGTGAAGCACACCTGCAGGAGTTGGGGCGGGCCCATATTGCGCTTGGGCGTTATCAAGACCGAGTAATTCCCATTGCCTATAGTCTTGCGCCATTGTCGTTGCCCAAACCTTTCACTACGGTCACGACTGATGATGTTATCGAACAATCATTAGCCTCATACGCCGTCGTGGTGGTCGATCCGATGGGGCAGTGGGTTTTGGGTTACCAAGCAGATCAAACCCGCGAGATGTTGATAGATCTTCGCAAACTACTGAAATTATCGAGAATAGGGTGAGACTTATATGAAAAAACTCACCCTATTTTCCATGTGCCTGGCGCTCGTGGTTATCTTGCTGGGGGCGTTTACGCGGTTGACTGATGCGGGCTTAGGCTGCCCTGACTGGCCTGGTTGCTACGGTTTTTTGAGTGTACCAACCGCAGAGCAGGTAGCTACTGCGGAAGTTCGTTTTCCACAGCGACCAGTTGATGCCGCTAAAGCGTGGGCAGAGATGATACACCGCTATATCGCCGCGAGTTTAGGACTGTTTATTGTGGCGATAGCGGCGCTGCACTGGCGCAGTGGTGGCGGTAGTAAGTTGCCTTATGCGCTGGTGGGGTTAGTGCTGTTCCAAGGGGCGTTGGGGATGTGGACGGTGACGCTAAATCTTATGCCAATTATTGTAATGGGCCATCTGCTTGGTGGTTTCAGTATCGTCGCGCTGCTGTGGGTATGGTGGTTGCGACAGCATCAACTTACTTCTCCTAAACCAAGACTGCCATTGCAAGGCATCGCCGCTATCGCGCTGCTGGTGTTGGTCGGGCAGATCGCATTAGGTGGCTGGACCTCGGCTAATTATGCTTCGTTAGCCTGTACCCAATTGCCAATCTGTGAGGGCGATTGGATTAGTAAACTGCAGCCGAGCGAAGCTTTTACTCCACTGCAACCACCGGCCAAAAGTTATGAATTTGGGGTTCTGGATCATCCCGCCCGTATGACTATCCACATCAGCCATCGTCTTTGGGCGGGGATAACCACCTTGGTTTTATTGTTTCTTTGGTGGCGGTTGCGACAACACCATGCCCATCGAGAAGCCACTGCTGTCGGATTGATACTGGCACTGCAATTGGCATTAGGGATCAGCAATGTGGTTGCTGGCTTACCGCTACTGGTAGCAGTGGCACATAACGGCGTAGCTGCACTGTTGTTGTTGGCGGTTGTCGCCTGCAACGTTCGAGCATGGCAAGGAGAGACTGCACATGGATAAAGTACTATCGATAACTGCTACTGCATTGCCTTGGCGCGATTACTTGGAGATGACCAAACCCAAAGTGGTGGCATTAATGCTACTGACCGCTTTGGTCGGCATGTGTTTGTCGACACCAGGACTGCTGCCATTACAACCACTGTTGGCGGGTTTAGTTGGCATTGGCATGATGGCTGGTGCTGCTGCTGCAATTAACCATCTAGTCGATCGTCGTATTGATAACCTTATGGCTCGTACCCATAACCGACCGCTACCCAAAGGGCGGGTCAGTGCCAAACAAGCATTGACGTTTGCGGTTGTACTTGGGGGTTTTGGTTTCGTATTGCTGTATGGGCTGGTTAACCCGTTAACGGCGTGGCTGACCTTCGCTTCACTGGTGGGTTACGCAGTGATTTATACCGGCTTTCTCAAACGTGCCACGCCTCAGAATATCGTGATTGGCGGCTTGGCAGGGGCGATGCCGCCGTTATTAGGTTGGACGGCTATCACTGGAGACTTCCATGGTTATGGCATGCTACTGGTGATCATAATCTTTGCATGGACCCCCCCTCATTTCTGGGCTCTGGCGATTGCCCGCAAAGAGGATTACGCCAAAGTGGGGTTGCCGATGTTGCCTGTCACTCATGGTGTCGATTACACCAAAACTCAGATCCTGCTGTATAGTTTTCTCTTCGCATTATCGTGTTTATTGCCGGTGATAGTTGGTATGAGTGGTGCGGTATACCTAATCGGTTCTACCGGGTTAAGTATGTGGTTCGTCTATCGTGCCTGGCAGTTAAAATTTCAGCCAGAGCAATACCCACCGATGAAATTGTTCCTGCTGTCGATATGGCAGTTAATGGCTCTGTTTTTGCTGTTGCTGGTTGATCACTATTTAGGGTTGTTGTCATGAACCTGAGGACGTTATTGGTACTACTTGCGGCGATTGGTGCACTGATTGTTGGGGTGTGGGTGTCGTGGCAGCAATCGCAGCAAATACAACCACGACCGCAGGTTTCAGCATTGTGGTTGCAGCAACCTCGATCATTAGCAGCGGTTACCTTGACCGATAATAATGGCCAACCCTTTGGACAACAGCAATTAGCGGGGAAATGGACCCTAATGTTTGTTGGGTATACCTCTTGTCCCGATGTGTGCCCAACCACCATGTCCGATCTGGCTCGACTCTACCCTCGAGTAGCACAACTGGATCTACAAGTGGTGTTGTTGTCGGTCGATCCGCAACGGGATCAACCCAGTAAGCTAAATAGCTATGTGCAGTTTTTTAATCCCAACTTCAAAGCAGTAACTGGGCCACACACCGAGCTCTACCCATTCACCCAAAGCTTAGGCTTGGTTTATGCGCTAGTTGATAGTCCCTCGGGCAGTGACTACCTAGTCGATCACAGTGCTGATATCGTCTTGATTAACCCTCAAGGGCAGTTAGAAGCGATCTTTCGTCCTCAGGGAGAGCTAGGACAGGTCCGAACGGTATCGATGCAGGATTTGGCGCAGGATCTGCCCAACATAACCGCCTATGTAGGCGGTTGAAGCGAACAAGGAGGCGACACCTCCTTGTTGTTGATTACTCCGCTGGCCAACTGCCATCGCTGTTGGCCTGAATCCACGGTTGGGAGAACCAGTAATAACCATTCTTACTCTTGCTTGGAGCTGTGCAGTTGTAGCGAGAGCGGCCTACCGGCAGAGGCATGTCGGCTTGAATGGTAAAGGTACTGTCGTCTAACCAAGTTGGAACCTTGGCTCCTTGCCCTTGGATATAGCACATCAATTCTTGAGTTCGCACGTCGCTGCTGTCCAGTGTGACCGTCAAACTAGGTTGGGCGCGATTGAGTAACTGCGAACCAGCACCATCTAATGCGAGAACTGGCATATTGAGGCTATGCATCTTTACCTTAAGCGTGTTGATGTCGGCATATGGTCCGGCAACTGGATAACGCGGCAATGCGGTGATATCGGAATAGGGGCCAGCAGCGCCACTGTGTTGGCCTAAACCTGCGTACCCCATTGATGTAAGTAGCTCACGCAATGGAGGGTTAAACTCACCGTAAGGGTAAGCCAGCACCTTCACGTTGTGGCCGATCTCTTCGACAATTTTGTTTTGGCTGTTTTCGATATCTTGCTGAACTCGAACCTGCCAGCTGGCCAGATCTTCATCAACTTGGAGGCGAATTAAGTGGTCGTGCTGGAAGCTATGGTTGGCAATAGTGGCTCCTTCGTTTGCCAATTGGCGGAGCGTTTGCCAGCTCATTACGTTGCGGCGCTGCTGTTCAACGGCCTTAACGTTAATAAACACGGTATAGGGAAAACCAAGCTGGCGTAACAATGGGTGGGCATTGTCGGCCACGTTTTGATAGCCATCATCGAAGCTGATAACCACCGACTTTTCCGCCAAAGGCCGCTTTTCGGCAATGGCGTTAAGCGCTAGCTGCAGCGGTACAACGGTAAAGCCATGATCGGCGAGGTAGGTCATCTGCTCGGTAAATTGGGCCGGGGTAACAGAAGTGGTCTCTGGGGTAGTCTCACTGACGTGATGATACTGTAGAATCACTACGGCTTGGGCTAACGAGCTAAATTGCAGTAAAGCACCGCAAAGCAAAGCCAAACATATTTTCTTCATTGCTGGATATCCATAGTTTATGACCTCCCTATCGGTGCTACGTCAATGGCCTGCACATAAGCGCACATTAGCGTTAGCACTACCAATGATCTTTTCAAACGTAACGACGCCGTTGTTGGGGCTGGTCGATACCGCCGTCATTGGTCACTTAAGTGAAGTGTATTATTTAGGGGGTGTTGCCGTTGGCGCGATGATTATAACCCTTTTATTCTGGTTATTAGGTTTTTTAAGAATGGCGACCACCGGTTTGGTCGCACAGGGTTATGGCAAACAGGATTGGCCGCAACAACTGGCGGTATTATGGCAAGGGTTGTGTTGCGCATTGACGCTGGCAACGCTGCTGTTATTGGTGCAAACGCCGTTGTTGGAGATGGCGCTGTGGTTGATTGGTGGCAGTGTCGAAGTACAGCACTATGCACTTGAGTATGCGCAGATCAGGATTTGGGGTGCGCCGGCCGCATTGATGAACTTAGTCCTGTTGGGGTTTCTGCTCGGACGACAACAAGCCAAGGCAGCGATGTGGCTACTTGTCTGCGCCAACAGTTTCAATATTGTGCTGGACCTATGGTTGGTTATTGGCTTTGAATGGGGTGTAACGGGTGCTGCCGCAGCAACGGTGATCGCCGATTATTGCGCGCTTGCACTGGCTTTGTTCCTTAGCTGGCGACAGATCCCAATCAACTATCGTCACCTAGCCTTGCTCAATCTCAACGGTATCGGCAAGTTGATTGCGCTGAACCGAGATATTTTTCTACGCTCCTTATGCCTGCAATTGTGCATCGCCTTTGTGACGGCCCAAGGAGCGCGCATGGGTGACAGCATCGTTGCTGCAAATTCGGTGTTGATGAACTTCACCCTACTGATTGCCTATGCACTCGATGGTTTCGCTTACTCTGCCGAGGCTCAAGTAGGGCAAGCCATAGGCGCAGATGATAAACCCGAGGCGCAGCGTGTGGTGTCCTTGTGTTGGGTATGGTCTGGGGTAACCGCTGTGGCGTTCAGTGGTGTGTTTCTATGTGCCGGAGATAACCTAATAGGCTTGTTAACCGATCTGCCATCAGTACAATCCAATGCACAACAGTATTTACCGTGGTTGGTACTCTATCCACTGGTCTCTTTTACCTGCTTTTTATTCGATGGTGTCTACATTGGGGCTGCCAAAGGACGGGCGATGCGCAACAGCATGTTGCTGTCAGCTTCGGGCTTTTTTCTATTCTGGTGGTTGACTCAAAGCTGGCACAATCACGGCTTATGGTTCGCCTTTTGCGGTTTTGCGGTTTTGCGTAGTATCACCTTAATAGTGTACTTTTACCGACAATCGTTCTGGTCAGTTCGGTTAAGTTAGACGTTAAAGGTTTTGTTTTTTCTCAATTACTAATTAAAGTAGTTTAATGACTGAGATTAATGTTGATTCGACGTACGGTGTCATCATCGTCCAAGACATGAATGCAGTGCACGTCGACGAAAATTATGCCCACATCTATGGCTACGACTCCCCCGCTGATTTGTTGAATAATATCGACTCCTTTTTGGATTTGATTGCGGAAGATATGCACCGCCTCGCTCGCGAAAATTACAATCAGATTGTTGCCGGCAATTTGGTGCCGCGGGGCCATACCTTTAGTAATGTCGATCGAAATGGTCGTGAATTCACCGTTTTCTCCGTCGACCACCTGATTGAATGGAACGGTAAACCGGCGCTACAAGTCACCGTTATCGACATGTCGGCGATTGTTAAGTCAAACCAGCGCATTCGCGAAAAAGATCTCATGTATAAACGGTTGATTACCCAGTCTGGTCAAGGCGTTATGGTGCATCGCAACTTTAAGCCATTGATGGTCAACCAAGCCTGGGTAGAGATTATGCACGCGGACTCAGTGGAACAAGTGTTAGCTCTGGACTCACTGATTGAGATCGTTCCTGAAGCTGCTCGGGAAGCGTCGCTTGCTCGGTACCAAGACATTATTAGCGGTAAGATCGTGGGTCAAAGTAATGTGGTTGAAAATCACTGCTTTGATGGCATAAAACGTTTTTTTAATATCTACGACAATGTCATCGAGTGGGACAATCAACCGGCAGTGCAAGTGGTGCTTGAAGACGTTACCGAAAAGGTGCGGCTCGAACAGATCGTTAAGTACCGTGCCTCCCACGATGAATTGACCGATCTATACAACCGTAGAGCCATATATGATTGGCTTGATACTCAGCTAAACGACCACTGTGGTAACGATCTGCAGATGACGTGCATGTTACTCGATATCGATGACTTTAAGATGGTTAATGATGATTACGGCCACCACAGCGGTGACAAGGTGATTCAAGCATTAGCGGACACCATCAAGAAGTTCATTAACCCTATTGAAGGTGCCGTTGGGCGTTGGGGGGGAGAGGAGTTTATTGTCTTTATCTCTAATATGAACGCAGTTGAAGCGGGATTGATCGCTGACAATATTCGCATTGAGTTTGCTGAGATTGTTCACCAATATGAGCCACGTCAATTTAGCGCAACGGTTAGCATTGGGATTAGCGTGCTACAGGACTGTAACGGGCTCGATAAAACCGAAAACTTAATCAAAGCGGCTGATAGCTGTCTGTATTTGGCCAAAGCCAATGGTAAAAACCGCGTCTGTACTAACGGTTGAATTGCTCTTTTGCCGCATTGGAGCAGTTCAGCGAAGCGTTCTGGACAGTGACCTAAGGCAAGGGGGATTGCAAAGGGGGCGGAGCTCCCCCCCTAATGCATACAAGAATGTGCCGTCGCCACCGCGACATAGTCGCCTAAAAGCAGCGAAACCGGTGAAGCCGAAGGCTTAAGATAAGCTTCAACAGCTAACTACGACACAGCCTAATTAATGGCTAATTGATACGCTGTTGCAGCGGTTCTGCGTCGTTTTTATTCGCCGTATCATCATCCGGCTCAGGCCACGTACCTAACCTTGGCGATCGCGGGCTCACAAAAAATGCCGGTAAGTAAACTTACCGGCATTTTCGTATCTGAAGCTAGCAGCAAGCTCTTAGAAGTAAGAGTGCTCGCCCGCTTGGTGCTCAGTGATGTCCTTAACCGCGGTTAACTCGCCAGCAAAGGCTTCAAGCAACTGCTTCTCGATGCCATCTTTGAGAGTTACATCGACCATCGAACAACCGTTACAGCCGCCACCAAACTGAATTACCGCAATGCCATCTTCAGTTAGTTCCATCAGGGTAATAAAACCACCGTGGCCCGCTAACTGAGGGTTTACTTCAGATTGGATCTTGTATTCAACGCGTTCTTTCAACGGGGCATCGTCTTCAACCTTACGCATTTTGGCATTAGGCGCCTTTAGCGTGAGTTGGCTACCAAGCTGATCGGTAACGAAGTCGATGTTAGCGTCATCTAAGAATGGCGCACTTTTGCTATCGATCATGGCGTTGAAGCCGCTGAACTCTAACTCAGTGTCATCTGCTTCAACCGAATCTGGTGGACAGTAAGACACACCACATTCTGCTTGGGGGGTACCCGGGTTGATAACAAACACACGAATGTGGGTGCCTTCTGGCTGCTGCTCAAGCAATTTTACGAAGTGTGCCTGAGCGGCTTCGGTAATGTTGATCATATCGGCTCTCTTAAACCTGAGTAATTAACTCGGATACTTCATGATAACCCTAGATGGACAAGGATTTATAGTAGCTGAATGTTAAACGGATCACGCTTTGGTGGCTAAACGAACAAATCGATTGGCAAGATGGGATACGCACCATAAAGACCACTCTTTATATATGGGATTAACGCCTTTCTTTAGGCTGTGTACCAACTAACTGTTGTTCTTTCCAAGGCTGTTAAAGCACTGGCTAGGCGAGTGGCGATATAAAGTATAAAGCACAACCGCTATTGATCTTCTGCCGCATTGAAGCAGTTCAGCGAAGCGTTTTGGACGGCGACCTAAGGCAAGGGGGATTTCAAAAGGGGCGAAGCTCCCCTTTGGGTGCTGTCGCCACCGCGACATCCTCCCCTAAAGCACCGAAGTCGATGAAGCCGAAGGCTCAAGATAAACTTCAACAGCTAACTACGACACAGCCTTTCTTTACGGTGCATGGCACTGGCTAAGGCCCAGTATTGACTAACTTGATGACTATGTTGCTGTAGCGCGGTTGCAGCGACAGCCAAGGTAGTGCCAGTGGTAATGATATCGTCCACCAAGGCGATATTAGTTTGAGGCAGATGCTTAGGACAGCTGAAGCTGTGCTTAAGATTACTACGACGTTGAGTGCCACCTAACTGATGCTGACTTAAGCTTGGCTTGGACTTAGTAATTAGCTCAGGTTTTACCGGTATGTTTAACTGCCGACCCAGTTCATCAGCAATCAACAACGCATGGTTACAGCCTTGTTGACGAAGGCGTTGGCGATGCATTGGTATTGGCACCAGTGCTGAGGGCAAGGTGGTTGTGTCCAACCGTTCAATCAGAGCGTTACACAATGGCTCCAATAGACTCCATTGTTGCTTCATCTTCATTTGCGCCACTAATTTACCGACATCGTTGTTGTAGGGAAAAGCCACATGCAGCGGGCGCCAATGACGTTTGGATAGACAAGCGCCGCAACGCGTAACCTGGCTATATGGCGGCAACGGTTTGGTGCAGCGTAAACATAGCCCTTCGGGCTTGGCGTCGGCCAAACACACAGAGCACAACGCTCGCCCGTGGGTGACGTGTTGCTGACAGAGAAGACAGCGGTTAGGTAAACTGCCGAGCAATGTTTGCCAAATAGATGAATATATTGCCATGAGTTCGACATTACCGAGTGCAACCGAGAATATCCACTGGTGCGGCAATGGCCCAGCCATCGTGTTATTGCATGGCTGGGGTATGAATGGGGCCGTTTTCGGTCATATGGTGCCGCAGCTGGTTGCTGCAGGATTTAGTGTTGGTGTCGCGCAGCTGCCAGGTTTTGGTGGTACCAGTGCGCTCGAGCCCAGTGGTGATATCGAGGCCATAGCTGTGCATTTATGGCAGCAAATACCACCACAATGTCATTTGCTTGGTTGGTCCTTAGGCGGCTTGGTGGCAATGAAAATGGCGACACAACAACCACAACGAGCATTGTCGCTTTGTACTATCGCCAGTTCGCCGTGCTTTCAGGCACAAGCAAGCTGGCCAGGAATAGAGCCTCAGGTGTTACAGCGTTTTTCTGAGCAACTGTTGCTGAATGTAGAGAAGACCATTAGCGGTTTTTTTTCATTGCAGGGTATGGGTTCAAGCAGTGCCAGAGAGGATATACGTCAATTGAAGCAGGCGGTGATGCAGCTGCCAGCGGCACAACCTAGCGCGCTTGCGGGTGGGTTAACGATGTTAGCGCAGGTTGATTTGCGCCAGTCGTTGCCTCAGCTGCCGTGGTTACGGATCTATGGCAATAATGATGCTTTAGTACCCCGAGCCAGCATTGGCTTAGTGGCTGAGCTGGCACCAGCTTCTCGTCAAATAATTGTCGATAAGGCCGGGCACGCGCCGTTTATCTCTCATTTAGACTCAGTTTGCTCAGAAATAGTCCGATTTTTGCGGGGGTAGTTTTACCTTGGTTACTTTTTGATGGATAATTGGTCAAGAAATTGACATAAACAATTGAGGTTTGCGTCGCTATTGCTTACGTGTGGCGATAGCTATCAGCCCCATCGAGTCGGACCTATTCATGTTTTTGGTATCTAACTTTCCTCAGGTGCCGCTTGCTACCACTAATCCTGCAACGGAGGGGGCGGCACGCGAGCAACAGCTACGCCAACCTTTGCCTGCGCCGGAAGCGTTGGCAAAGGCGGCAGCGGAACGCTCGTTGGATACCGAGCGAGACAAAGCAGAGTTAATACAGCAAAAAGGCTCGGATAAGGAGCAGCAGCAACAGCAGTCTTCGCAACAACAAGATGACTCAGAATCAGCGCAACAGAGTTACGGCAAAGAGTCACTTAAAGCACTATTGGCTCAGGCTCGGCCAACCATTGACCGGCCTAGTCAGGCACGTACAAGCAGTGGTTTAGCTGAAACCAATGCTCACCAAGTGATTGCTGACGCCGATTACAATCGCTTCGGTAAGATCATCTGTCAGTTTTACAATGGCAGCGGGCTGCCGCAACAGCAACCGCGGCTACTGGCCTCAACCTAACGTCGTTTCGCCTTGGCAAACGCATCCGCAAAAATACCGTTTGTTGGCACTGATTTGGATGGCGCTGGTTTAGGTTGTGCTTGATTGGCGTTCGACGTTTGAGTTTTAGCCATGCCTGCGCGGTTATTGGCTGCGCTTGTTACTTCATCTTGCAGCTTCATCGACAAGCCGATACGTTTGCGAGCTTGATCTATCTCCATCACCTTAACGCGGACCACATCACCGGCTTTGACTATGGAGCGAGGGTCGTCGACAAACTTGTTTGCCAGTGCGGAGATATGCACTAAGCCATCCTGTTTTACTCCGATATCAATAAAGGCGCCGAAGTGAGTAACGTTAGTGACAACCCCCTCGAGGATCATGCCCGCTTCAAGATCACTGATCTTCTCCACTCCATCCGCAAAGCTGGCGGTGGTGAACTCGCCGCGGGGATCTCGCCCCGGCTTTGCCAGCTCGGTGAGAATATCGGTAACCGTAGGCAGGCCAAACTGAGCGTTGATGAATTGCTGCGGCTGTAGCTGCTGCAATACCGACGTATTGCCGATTAGTGTTGCGGTCTTGAGCCCGACCGATTTACCCATCTGCTCAACTACGCTGTAGGCTTCGGGGTGCACTCCAGAGCCGTCCAATGGGTTGTCACCGTGGCTGATCCGCAAGAAACCGGCACACTGCTCAAACGCCTTAGGCCCCAAACGTGGCACCTTCTTGAGCTGCGCTCGAGATTGAAACTGACCATTAGCATCGCGAAATTCGATAACGTTCTTGGCAAGAGTTGGAGTGAGGCCGGCTACGCGACTAAGTAACGCCGCCGAGGCACTGTTGAGATCAACCCCAACACGGTTAACACAATCCTCCACGACAATGTCGAGTGTCTTCGCTAGCTGAGTTTGGTTAACGTCGTGCTGATACTGACCAACGCCGATTGCCTTTGGCTCGATCTTCACTAATTCGGCCAAAGGGTCCTGTAAGCGCCGGCCAATGGATACTGCGCCACGAAGGCTCACGTCCATCTGTGGAAACTCTTTGGCGGCCAGTTCTGAGGCGGAGTACACCGAGGCACCGGCTTCCGACACCATCACTTTGGTTAGTGGTTGGGTTACGGCCTTGATGAGTTCTGCGGCTAACTTGTCGGTTTCGCGGCTGGCGGTACCGTTGCCAATGGCAATCAATTCGACCTGATGGCGCTTTGCTAAGGCTGCCAAGCTAATTAGGGCTTGGTCCCATTTTTTCTGGGGTGCATGGGGATAGATAGTATCGGTTGCGAGCACCTTGCCGGTGGCATCGATCACGGCGACCTTACAGCCGGTGCGTAAGCCCGGATCCAGCGCAAGTGTTGGCCGTAGTCCTGCAGGGGCGGCCATCAGTAGATCCACCATGTTGGCAGCAAACACCTCGATAGCGTCCGTTTCGGCTCGCTGTTGCAGCTGGCTCAATAGCTCATTCTCGAGGCTGGGACCGAGTTTGGTTTTCCAGCAATGTTGTACTGTTTGCAGTAACCAAGCATCACCGCTACGCCCCCGCTGCTGCACACCAACGTGGCCCGCTAAAAGTTGCTCGGCACGGCTTAACTGGCCACGAGGTATGGCGTCGGCTTCAATGCGTAAGCTTAGCGATAGCTCACCCAGATTGCGGCCGCGGAGCATCGCTAAAGCGCGATGAGATGGGGTTTTCCCATAACGCTCTTGGTGATCATAGTAATCGCGAAATTTACTGTCATCATGGGCTTTGCCACGCCCAGCTTTACTGCACAACCACCCCTGCTGCAGCGCTTGGCGCAGTGTAGCAATGGCGCTGGGGTCATTGCCGAAACGATCCGACAGTATGGCTTGCGCTCCTTCCAATACCGTGTCGATAGTGGGGTAGTTCTGGTTGCGATACTGATGCGCTAATGCTTTGGGTGATTGTTGTGGCTCAGTCAGTAGCTTAGTCGCTAGCGGCTCTAGCCCCGCTTCTATAGCCAGTTGTCCCTTGGTGCGACGCTTCGATTTGAATGGCAGATACAGATCTTCCAGCGTGGTTTTGCTGCTGGCGGTGGCAATGGCGCGACGGAGCTTATCGGTCAGTTGGCCCTGTTCATCGATGTTGGCCAAAATGGTGGCGCGGCGATCATTCAATTCTCGCAAGTAGCCCAAGCGTTGCTCCAAGGTACGCAGCTGGGTGTCGTCCAAACTGCCGGTAACCTCTTTACGATAGCGGGCAATAAAAGGCACTGTGGCGCCGCCATCAAGCAGATTGATCGCGGCGTCGACTTGTTTTGGATTAACGCCCAACTCTTGGGCAATACTGGTTACGATTTGAGTCATAATAGGTCGGATAAAATGTACGGCTAGCAGGCACGATAACACAGTTGTTATATTGCTCTGCAGTAAGCCATAGCGAGTGACCCTCTGTTTTGAAAAAAGCCAATTTAATAACCAAAGCGGGATGGAATGCTTTGGAAGCTGAGTTACGTTTCCTATGGAAAGAGGAACGGCCGATGGTAACTCAGGCGGTGTCTGACGCCGCAGCCCTAGGCGACCGTAGCGAAAATGCAGAATACATCTACGGTAAGAAACGCTTGCGCGAAATCGACCGTCGAGTGCGTTTCTTATCGAAACGGATGGAGGTATTGCGGGTGGTTGAGCCCGATCTTCGCCAAGAGGGTAAAGCGTTTTTTGGTGCTTGGTTGGAGCTAGAGTCTGACGATGGTGAAATTCAGCGCTATCAGTTGGTTGGGCCGGATGAGTTTAAAATAAGCGAAGGCAAAATCAGTATCGATTCGCCGTTAGCGCGGGCCATGATAGGCAAGCAGGTGGACGATGAAGTATTGGTTCCTACTCCCGCGGGTGCGAAAATCTGGTACATCAATAAGATCAGCTACCAACCATTTTCTGATTGAATCCGGGAGGCTGACACAGTTTGCAACATCAAAGCATACGCAGCATGGCAGATAACGGTTAATATCAACGGGTTAATTATTCGGTGAGGGCACAAAATGGAACAGGAAACCACCAAAGTATTGGTTGTCGATGACGACATTCGATTACGCGGCCTGTTGGAACGCTATCTGGTTGAGCAGGGATTTCAGGTCCGTGCAGCTGCGAATGCAGAGCAGATGGATCGCTTTTTAGAGCGAGAGAACTTCCATCTATTGGTGTTGGATCTGATGCTGCCCGGTGAAGATGGCCTGTCTATTTGCCGACGCTTACGGGCCAAAGACAACAGCATTCCGATTGTCATGCTCACCGCCAAAGGGGATGAGTCAGATCGGATATTCGGGTTAGAGCTTGGGGCTGACGATTACTTGCCCAAGCCATTTAACCCGCGTGAATTGTTGGCGCGGATCAAAGCGGTGTTGCGCCGGCGACCGAGTGAATTGCCCGGTGCGCCTGCTCATAAAGAAGCGGTGGTTGAGTTTGGTGAACATACCCTCAATTTAGCCACGCGTGAAATGACCAAAGCCGGTGAGTCGATAGCGCTTACCTCTGGTGAGTTTGCAGTGCTGAAGGTACTGGTGAGCAATCCGCGTGAGCCGATGAGTCGCGATAAGCTTATGAATCAAGCCCGAGGCCGCGATTACAGCGCATTGGAGCGCTCTATTGATGTGCAGGTGTCGCGCCTACGCCGTTTAATTGAAGAGGATCCTTCCAGCCCCCGTTATATACAAACCGTGTGGGGTCTGGGGTACGTGTTTGTGCCTGACGGTGCAGCGCAGTAATGGGATGGACGCGGCTGCCTCGGAGTAACTTCGGCCAAACGGTTTCGTTGATTGGTTGTTTGCTGCTTATCAGTCAAATTCTCTCTTATTGGTCGCTAACCATGTATGTAGTTAAGCCGACCACACAACAGATCATTGAGTTGATGGCACGCCAGGTGGATTTTGCCTTTCGCGATTTGCAACTCGATATCAACCATTTGACGCCATTGGATGCACTGCAGGTACGATTGGAAGAAAACCTCTATATGGAGGCGTTCACCATCGAACAAG
The DNA here is from genome assembly GCF_012295575.1 of Ferrimonas lipolytica. Classification (NCBI taxonomy): domain Bacteria; kingdom Pseudomonadati; phylum Pseudomonadota; class Gammaproteobacteria; order Alteromonadales; family Ferrimonadaceae; genus Ferrimonas; species Ferrimonas lipolytica. The sequence continues at coordinate 3,692,543 of NZ_CP051180.1, forward strand.
CTGAGAAAAATGGCCTCAACCAAGCGACCTATTACAGTCTCTTCTCTGATCAAATGAGCGAGTATCTTGGTGGCCCTGCTGAGGTGCGATTAGCTACTGGAGGCGCCTATCAAGTGTGGGTACGACCGCCGCAAGCGCCTCAGGTGTGGCTGCGGATCCCGCTGTCTGATTTCGATCAAACTACGATTTCGCCACTGACCATCTACTTAATTGGGATCGGCACCCTATCTATTCTCGGTGGCTGGTGGTTTGCTCGTCGCCAAAGTCGCCCACTGCAGCGTTTGCAGCGGGCAGCATTGTCGGTATCTCGCGGCAATTTTCCTAAGCCGATACCACTTTCAGGCTCGGTTGAGGTAGAGGAGGTTACTCAAGCCTTTAACCGCATGTCCCACTCGATGGCCAAGCTCGAAAGCGACCGGCAAGTGCTACTGGCAGGGGTCTCTCACGATCTGCGTACGCCGTTAACGCGGATCCGTTTGGCGGCAGAGATGATGAACAACAGCGATAGCTTTCTCAAAGAGGGGATTGAGCACGATATCGATGATATGAACGACATCATCGATCAGTTCATAGCCTTTATTCGTGGTCATCAGAATGAAGATCTGCTGCCGTTATCACTCAATGAATTGCTGCAAGAAACCGCCGAGAAAGAGGGGCTACGCGGTGCCACCATCGAGCTTGCCCTTGGCGACAGCCGAGAGTGCTTGTTGCCGCCAGTGGCGATCAAGCGGGTGCTAGGTAATTTATTGGAAAACGCGTTGCGCTATGGTGACGGCTGGATCCGCTTAAGCAGCGGTGAAGACTCGAACTGGATCTGGTTTCAGGTTGAAGATAATGGCCCGGGGATCCCAGCTGGTAAATTGGATGAGATGTTTGAACCGTTTAAGCAAGGGGATGAAGCCCGTGGCGGTGCTGGTTCTGGCCTTGGATTAGCAATCATCAGTCGCATTGTTGAAGGGCTAGCAGGGCAGCTACAGGTTTCAAACCGCACCACTGGCGGTTTACGGGTACGGGTTCGACTGCCAGTGCAGCCGAACCAATTTATGTCCAACTAGTCTCGTGGGCCAGCATTAACGATGGCGTCAGATACCTTGTACTTGGCAAAGTTAGCGCGAAATTGTTGCGCTAATTGTTTGGCATACTGATTGTATTTAGTGCTGTCTTGCCAAGTTTGACGTGGATCTAACAGCGTACTATCAACCCCATCAATTGCCACTGGCACATCCAGATTTAACTGTTCAATATGGCGTGTCTCGACCTTAGCCAAGTCGCCACTAACAATCGCATCAATAATGGCTCGAGTGGTCGGAATATCAAAACGCTTACCTTCGCCGTAGGGGCCACCGGTCCAACCGGTATTCACCAGATATACTTGACTGCCAAAGGATTCAATCCGCTCCATTAGCAACTCCGCGTATACCCCAGCTGGGCGAGGGAAGAATGGTGCGCCAAAGCAGGTTGAGAAGGTGGATTCAATCGCCGCAGTAGAACCGATCTCGGTCGAGCCTACCTTAGCGGTGTAACCAGAGAGGAAATGGTACGCCGCCGCTTGTTTACTCAGTTTAGCAACGGGTGGTAATACCCCAGAAACATCGCAGGTTAGGAAGACCACCGCGCTTGGCTCAGCCCCGTTGTTGCTGGCGATGCGTCGCTCAATGTGCTCTAGCGGATAGGCGGCACGGCTGTTTTGGGTCAGGGAGTCATCGGTGTAGTCTGGTGTACGACTATCATCCAATACTACGTTTTCCAGCACGCTACCGAAGCGAATAGCATCCCAAATCACCGGTTCGTTCTGTTGTGACAGGTCGATGCATTTAGCGTAGCAACCACCTTCGATATTGAAAACGCCACCGGGAGCCCAGCCGTGTTCGTCATCGCCAATCAGCGCACGTTTAGGATCGGCAGAGAGGGTGGTCTTACCGGTGCCAGATAAACCGAAGAATAGGGTGGTGTCGCCCTGTTCGCCTACGTTAGCTGAGCAGTGCATTGGCAGCACTCCTTTGGCCGGCAGCAAGAAGTTCTGTACCGAGAACATCGCCTTTTTCATCTCGCCGGCGTAGCGCATACCGGCAAGCAGCACCTTTTGCTCGGCAAAGTTGATGATTACTACGCCATCGGAATTGGTGCCGTCGCGCTCAGGCTGACAAGCAAAACCAGGGGCATTAAGGATCTGCCATACCGATTTTTTGGCTGGGTTTATGGTGGTTGGTACAATGAATAGATTTCGAGCAAATAATTGCTGCCAAGCGGTTTCAGTGCGTACGTCGAGTGGCAGATAGTGAGCATCATCAGCGCCAACTTGCAACTGAGAACGGAAATGGTCACGGCCATTAAGGTATTCCTCAACCCGTTGCCATAGCGCAGTGAACTGTTGCGATTCGAACGGTTGGTTGACGGTGCCCCATTCGATGTCGTGTTCGGTGGAAGCTTCCTTAACGATAAAGCGATCTTTAGGCGAGCGACCCGTACGGGCTCCGGTGTGCACTACTAATGCACCATTATTGGCCAAATGGCCTTCGTTGCGCTCGATAGCGGCTTCAACCAGTGCAGCGCTGCTCATATCCTGCCAAATTGCTGACATAGCGTGTTCCTCGGTCCTTGGAATCTCATGGCCATAAATGGCTCTATATAGGGGCAAAGGCATCGCACAGAACTGCGTCCGTTTAACTAAAAATGACACCCTGCTATTGATTAGAGTGTAATCAATATTATTAGTGTAATGAAAAAACGTGCAGCAAATCACACTTTTTAGGTGTAAAAAAAGCTGCCCAAAGGCAGCTAGTTATCAATGCATTGACAATTTTTAGTGGCGCGTGTCGTTACCGGGTTGCGATTGCTGCATGGCCGCGACATCGAGTGCATCAAAGCTGTAGTTGCTGTTGCAGTAGTCACAATGCATTTGGATCTTGCCTTGTTCTTCGAGCAGCGACTTCAGTTCGTTCTTATCGATGCTGCGCAACGCAGCCATACTGCGTTCACGGGAACAACCGCAGCGGAAGCTGATGCTGGCAGGTTCGAATACCTGAATCGACTCTTCATGGTAGAGGCGGTATAACACTTCGTTGGCAGCCAAGGTGAACAGTTCATCAGCCTTAATGGTTTCGGTTAGTGCTTCTAGGTGCTCAAACGGAACCGTGGCAATCACATTACTGGCTGGCATCTGCTGCAACAGCATACCGCAAGCGTGTTTACCGTCAGCGTGTAGCCATAAGCGAGTGTTCAACTGCTCTGACTGGGCGAAGTATTGCTCAATGTTTTCCGCCAAGGTTGGCTTATCAAGTGCAACAATCCCTTGGTAGCGCTCACCATTGGTCGGGCTAATGGTAATCGCTAAGTGACCTTTACCAAGCTGCTGCTGCAGATTGCCTTCAGGTACTTCGCCTTCAAAGCGGGCAACACCGCGCATAATGTGCTGGTGATTACCGTTGATTACCGCCAGACGCAATGGGCCATCACCTTGCATCTGTACTGCAATTTCACCTTCGAACTTCAATGTCGCGGTAAGCATCGCTGTGGCGGCTTGCAGTTCCCCCAACAGACGTTGCACTGTTGCTGGATAGTTGTGATTGGTGAGGATCTGTTGGTAACTCTGTTCCAGTTGAACCAATTCTCCACGGACATCGGCTTTATCGAATAGGTAGCGCTGTAGTGTATCTGTGTGTTTCATCTCTTTAGTCATCCTGGTTTTTGAAGCGCAGTAACTGTCGTCGCTGCTTCTTATCTGGTCGGCCGGCGGAGTGGTCCGCATCGGCTTTTAGTCGGCGCTGCTCGGCTCGTTGTTCGCGGCGTTGCAGGCTTTGCTCCGTCTCAACATAAAGCGCTTGCGCTAACGGGGCGCTTAGCCGCTTTTCTGATAGTCCTTCAACCAGAATTTCTTTTTCGTCAAAGCCCTGCCAAAGAGTAATAGTGGCACCCACTTCGACCTTGCGACTGGGCTTACTACGTTGGCCGTTTACGTGGACTTTACCACCGTTAATCATCTCTTGTGCAACTACGCGGGTCTTGTAAAAACGACAAGCCCACAACCACTTATCAAGTCTTACCGATTCTAATTCGGAGGTTTTTAGTGTGTCTTTACGCATTCATTACTCGCGATAAAGCAAATTTGAGATATATGTGGGGGTTTGTACCGTGCATATCAAGGCGGGGGACGTTAGCATAAAGCCCGTTTGTGTACCATTTTGCCCTTGTGGCTAAACGCTGGTTTGTTGGACGGCAATAACGTAAGTTATCCGTACAGAATTTTCTTTTTATTAAGTGGCGCTGATTCATTGCAGCGTGCACGCTTCGGCTAGTCAATACATGGACTTTATTGCACCTTTTCAACGCGCCATGATGCGCGTGCCACAAGCACCTGTTGCAAGTGCTATTACTGCACTTTTGGTTTTGTTGACTCTGTATGTTGCGGCGCAGATAGTGTGGCAGTTACTGCCTCAACCTAATGAAGCAGCCCCGCGCTGGAGCCCTTCGGCTCAAGCCCCGTCAGGCAGAGATAGCGGTTCTATTGAACCGTTATTGGCATTGAAGCTATTTGGCAAAGCGGATCCCAAGGCGGCCGCAGCCAAGGCAGCTGAGGCGGTTGATCGCAACCTTATCAGTGATGCGCCTAAAACCACCCTTCGAATCCTGCTCACTGGATTAGTTGCAAGTTCGCAAGAAGACCGAGGTATTGCCATTATTGAAAGTAGTGGTAGCCAAGAAACCTACGGTATCGGTGATCGAATCAAGAGTACCAATGCCAGTTTGCATGAGGTCTATGCTGACCGCGCCATTATTTTGAATCAGGGGCGTTACGAAACCTTGATGCTGGACGGGGTTGAGTACAGCCGCGAAATGACGCAAGAGACGCAACGACTTCGTAAAGCGCCGGTAACCGATGTGCGCGATGATGCCGAAGTAAGCCAAGCGGTTGCTGATGCGCGCCAAGCGATGCTCAGCGATCCAGGCAAATTAACTGATTTTATTAGCATCTCCCCAGTGCGTAATCGTGAAGAGGGTGGGATGAAAGGTTATCGGCTCAACCCTGGTAAGAAGGGGCGAGAGTTATTTGTGGATGCTGGCTTAAAGCCGAACGACTTGGCAGTGTCCATTAATGGTTACGATCTAACTGATTTGGGCCAAGCAGCCCAACTGATGGGTGAACTGTCAGAATTAACAGAAGCATCCGTGATGGTAGAGCGTGAAGGGCAGTTGACAGAAGTCCTGTTCTCCCTACCGACCGAATAAAAGCGTATACAGCAAGGGAATAAAAATGAGCAATATGCAGCGCAGACTGCCGTGGTTGAACAAGCAGATCCTTGCGGGGATGTTGGCGGGCATTTCAGTGTTTGCCGTCGCTGAACCGGCCCAATACGCCGCCAACTTTAAAGGCACTGACATTCAAGAGTTTATCAATATCGTTGGTAAAAACTTGAATAAGACCATCGTGGTTGATCCTACCGTGCGTGGCAAGATTAACGTACGCAGTTACGATCTGCTCAGTGAAGAACAGTACTACCAGTTCTTCCTGTCGGTATTGCAAGTATATGGTTATGCCGTAGTTGAGATGCCTGACAGCAACATCATTAAGGTGTTGAAAGATAAAGATTCAAAAGACGCAAACATCCGCGTTGCTGATGACCGCGATCCAGGTGCCGGTGACGAGATGGTTACCCGCATCGTGCCGTTGTACAACGTTGAAGCGAAGCAGCTTGCGCCACTGTTGCGTCAGCTCAACAACAACGCCGGTGGCGGTAACGTAGTTAACTACGACCCATCCAACGTATTGATGATCACCGGCCGTGCAGCTACGGTAAATAAGCTGGTTGAGATCGTTAAACGGGTCGATCTGCAGGGCGATACTAAGGTTGAAGTGGTGCGGCTAAAGTATGCCAGTGCTGCTGAGTTAGTGCGCATTATTGATGCATTGTACCGTGGTGGCAGTGCTCAAGGCGCAGCGGGGGCCGGCAGTGCCCCTAAAGTGGTTGCCGACGAGCGCACCAACTCCGTGGTAATTAGCGGTGACGAACGTGCTCGTACCCGTGCTGCTGAGCTGGTACGCGATCTTGATAAAGACATGCAAAGCTCTGGTAACACCAAGGTGGTTTACCTCAAGTATGCTAAAGCGGACGAGCTGCAAGAGGTGTTGTCTGGTTTTGCTGAAAGCCTAGAGAATGAGGAGGGTGCAGCTACAACGCAAAGCCGTAATAGCAAAGGCATTACCATCATGGCGCATGAAGACTCTAATGCCTTGGTGATTAACGCTCAGCCAGACCAAATTCAAACCTTAGATAATGTTATTCGTCAGCTTGATATCCGCCGTGCGCAGGTATTGGTAGAGGCGATCATCGTTGAGATATCAGAAGGCGATGAGGTTGGCTTTGATGTCCAGTTTGCTTCCGAATCCGGCGGTATGGTGCAGTACAACTCCAGTTTTGGTACCAACATCAGTGAGATTGGTGCTGGTTTATGGGATGCGCGAGAAACTCCGGGAACCACCGTCTGTTCAGATAACGGTACCTGTACCGAAAACCCTGACACCGATGGTGACATCTCTACTCTGGCTGCGGCACTGTCGAAAGTTAACGGCATGGCGTGGGGCGTAACCTTTGGTGACTTTGGTGCCTTGATTCAGGCCGTCGCTGCTGACTCCAATTCCAACGTACTGGCTACCCCGAGTATCACCACCTTGGATAACCAAGAAGCGTCATTTGTGGTGGGTGATGAGGTGCCAGTAATTACCGGTTCGGCAACCGGCTCCTCGAACGACAACCCGTTTACGACGGTTGAACGTAAAGAGGTTGGTATCAAACTGACCGTGACCCCTCAGATCAACGAAGGTAATGCAGTACAGCTGGAGATCGAGCAGGAAGTCTCCAATGTTAACGGCCGTACCTCGGTTGATGTCACCTTTGGTAAGCGCACCTTAACCACCACCGTACTAGCTGACTCCGGCGAAACAGTTGTGTTGGGTGGCCTGCTTAACGAAGACGTACAAGAGTCTGTTTCTAAGGTGCCAATTCTGGGCGATCTGCCGTGGATTGGTAACCTGTTCCGCTCCAGCTCGTCCAAGAAGAGCAAGCGCAACCTGATGATCTTCATTAAGCCAACCATCATCCGCGATGACGCTACCATGAACGCCATCTCTAGCCGCAAGTACAATTACTTCCGCGGTGAACAGTTGAAACAGCGCGAAGAGGGTATCAACCTGATGCCAAGCGTTGACGTGCCAGTGATGGACGAGTGGGTAGTGCCAGATGGCATGAGCCCTGAGATCATGGAGCTGCTGCAGCAACACCAAAATGGCGAAGATATGAAGACACCAATGCGCGATGAAAGCGAGTGGATGTCGGAAGCACTGAGTAACGACAACGATGCGGAGTCCGTTGATGAGTGAGCAACCCTCCTCAGCAGAGCTAACCGAAGAGAACGACGCCATTGTTGATGAGCTATCAACCCAGCGTCTTCCCTTCGCCTTTGCTCGCCGTCTAGGGGTAATGATTGATGACCGCGCATCGCCGCTGTTATGCCATACCCCAACCGCAACCATGGACGCGATATTAGAAGCGCGCCGGTTTTATGGTCAACCATTGCCGTTGAAGCTGCTAGAACAGAGCCAGTTTGACTTGCAACTCACGGAGCTTTACCAGCAAGACTCCTCAGAGGCACAGCAGCTGATGGAAGACATTGGTAAAGACGACGACTTGACCTCGCTGGCCGATGAGTTGCCGGAAACCGAAGACTTACTCGATGCCGATGATGATGCGCCGATCATCCGTTTGATTAACGCTCTGTTGTCGGAATCGATCAAGCTAGGTGCCTCAGATATTCACGTTGAAACCTACGAGAAAGAACTGGTAGTTCGCTTCCGTGTGGATGGCGTTTTGCGAGAGGTGTTGAAGCAACAGCGTAAGATCGCCAGTTTGCTGGTCTCTCGTATCAAGGTAATGGCTAAATTGGATATCGCCGAGAAGCGGGTTCCTCAGGATGGTCGTATTTCACTGCGAATCGGTGGCCGTGCCGTCGACGTTCGTGTATCTACTATGCCGTCATCCCGTGGTGAGCGAGTGGTGATGCGTCTGCTCGATAAAAACCAATCGGTGCTTAATCTTGAGCAGTTGGGGATGTCGCAATCGATCCGCGATCGTTACAACGTGCTGATCCGTCGTCCTCATGGAATTCTATTGGTAACTGGCCCAACCGGTTCCGGTAAGTCGACCACGCTATATGCTGGCCTTACTGACATTAATAGCCGCGATCGCAACATTCTTACCGTTGAAGATCCGATTGAATATGAGCTTGAGGGGATTGGCCAAACGCAGGTTAACGCTAAGGTAGATATGACCTTTGCCCGAGGCTTGCGTGCTATTTTGCGTCAAGATCCTGATGTTGTAATGGTCGGTGAGATCCGTGACTTAGAAACGGGCCAGATTGCGGTGCAAGCGTCGTTGACCGGTCACTTGGTAATGTCGACATTGCACACTAATACCGCCTCCGGTGCCGTTACCCGTTTGCAGGATATGGGCGTTGAACCTTTCTTGGTTTCCTCATCGCTGCTGGGCGTGCTAGCGCAGCGCTTGGTGCGAACCCTGTGTCCAGATTGTAAGCAGCCATATCATGCCAATGCTCGTGAATTGGAGTTACTTGCTCGTCAACCGGATGAGCAAGTCACCCTTTATAAACCGGCCGGCTGTGAAACCTGTAATCATGGTGGTTACAAAGGGCGTACTGGTATTCATGAGTTGCTGGAAGTTGATGATGAGATCCGCGAGTTGATCCACACCGGTCGTGGCGAATTGGCGATTGAAAAATACCTACGCACCGTGACTCCATCTATCCGAGAGGATGGCTTCAGCAAGGTACTTGCTGGCCGCACCACTTTGGAAGAAGTGATGCGAGTTACGCGAGAGGAATAACCGATGGCTGCGTTTGAATATCAAGCCTTAAACTCCGCTGGCAAACAGGTCAAAGGGGTTATTGAGGCGGACAGCGCTAAGCAAGCGCGGGTGCAACTGCGCGAGCAAAAGCTGATGCCACTGGAACTGCAAGAAGCAGCCAAAAGTGAGCAGAAAACCGCATCAAATAAAGGCTTTTCACTGTTTCAGCCGAAAATCAGCGCGACAGCGTTGGCGCTGATTACTCGACAGTTGGCGACATTGGTTGCCGGTGGTTTGCCGCTGGAGGAGTGTCTTAAGGCTGTGGCTGAACAGAATGAACAGCCACGACTGAAAGGGATGCTGATGGCAGTGCGGGCTAAAGTCGTGGAAGGCTATGGGCTGGCCGAGTCGATGGCGGAGTTTCCGCATATCTTTGACGAGCTTTTTGTCGCGATGGTGGCATCCGGTGAAAAGTCCGGTCATCTTGAGGTGGTACTTGAGCGTTTAGCGGACTACACCGAGGGTCGACAAGAGCTAAACTCTAAGATGACTCAAGCGTTGGTGTATCCGGTTATTCTGACCATTGTGGCGGTTGCAGTTGTGGTTTATTTGCTGACCTCGGTGGTACCAAAGGTGGTATCGCAGTTCGAGCATATGGGCCAAGCACTGCCAGCGACGACTCAGTTTCTTATCGACACCTCCGATTTTCTGTTCAATTACGGTCTCTACCTGCTTGGTGCCATCGTTGTCGCTTTGGTGTTGTTCCAACAAGGCTTACGTAAGCCAGCATTTAAGCTGCGCTGGCATGAGCTGTTATTGAAACTACCGTTGATCGGTAAGATCTCCCGCGGCCTCAATACTGCTCGATTTGCTCGTACGCTCAGCACCTTAACCTCCTCCGGTGTGCCGATGCTGGAAGCGATGAAAATCGCCTCTGATGTATTGCTGAACCTGCGGGTAAAGAATGCGGTGGCAGAAGCAACAGCTAAGGTACGCGAAGGTGCTTCGCTCCGTGGTTCGCTACAGCAAACCAAATTATTTCCACCAATGATGCTGCACATGATTGCCTCTGGTGAAAAGTCTGGCGAGCTCGACAACATGCTTGGTCGCGCTGCGGATAACCAAGATCGTGAATTTGAGTCCCTGCTTACCGTGGCATTAGCGGTTTTACAACCGCTGATCGTGGTGGTGATGGCTGGGATTGTAATGTTTATTGTTATCGCCATTTTGCAGCCGATGCTGGCGCTTAACACCATGATTTAACCCCGATGTATTTTGAGGAAACAGCATAATGAAACACACTACTCGTAACCGTCGCCAACGCGGTTTTACTTTGCTTGAAGTGATGATGGTACTGGTTATCATCGGTGTGTTGGCATCGTTGGTTGCGCCAAATATTCTTGGCAACCGCGATCGCGCTAACCTGCAAAAAGCAGTAGCGGATATCTCTGGTTTAGAGAATGCATTGCAGATGTACTACGCCCACAACAGCGTAATGCCAACCACCGAGCAGGGGCTGGAGTCTCTGGTTCAGCGTCCAACCAGCTCACCTGAGCCGCGCAATTACCAAGAAGGCGGCTACATCCAACGTTTGCCAACCGACCCTTGGGGCAATGACTATGTGCTATTAAGCCCAGGTGAAATGGGTCGTTACGATCTGTGTACTGCTGGCCCAGATCTGCAGGTTGGCAGTGAAGATGACATCTGTAACTACAACCTTAACGACTACCAGTAATGCTGCACTGTCGCCACATCGCCTCGCAGCAGCGGGGCTTTACCTTGTTGGAATTACTGCTGGTGATCACCCTAATTGGGATCATGGCGACCTCAGTAGCCATGGTGCTCAGTGGCGATAAAACCCGTGAAGCCTTGCTTGAAAGCGGTAATGAATTCACGGTGGTGTTGGGCACAGCATTGGAAGATGCTGAGCTTACCGGCGAGTTACTTGGGGTAGTGGTTGAAGAGCAACGCTATTTCTTTGCTCGCTGGAATCTTGATGATAAAGATTGGGAAATGGTTACCGGTATTGACCCGCTTTACCGAGAGCGCCAATTGCCAAACGGTATTGAGATGTCATTGCAACTCGAAGGGCTTCCGCTTGCGCAGGGGGACGAACCAGAAGAGTCTGAATTTGGTTTGGATGAGTCCTTGTTTGAAAAGAGCGATGAGGAAAAAGAGGAGCGGCCAGAGCCGCAATTACTGTTGTTGCCTTCCGGAGAGATGACGGCGTTTAACTTGCAACTCAGTTCATCTGAGCGAGGTAATAAGACTGAGCCGGTTGAACTGGTGGGTAATCCACTGGGTCAGATCCGCTGGTTACATGAGCTTGAGGTTGAGTAATGCGCTCCAGTAAAGGCTTTACCCTATTAGAGGTGATGGTGGCTTTGGCCATCTTCGCCACCGCTGCTCTAGCTCTCATCAATACCGCTTCGATTCAATTGGGTAATGCCCCTATTTTGACGGAACGATCGTTGGCCAACTACGTTGTTCACAATCGCATGGTCGATATTCAGCTTGAGAATGACTTTCCTGATATCGGTACCAAGAAAGGCGACAGCGAACTGGCTGGACGCACGTGGTATTGGCAGCAACGAGTAGTTAAAGCCAGCGATGAGGAGCTGCGGATGATTGAGGTGAAAGTCGCCTTGGATCGCAGCTTTGATAACGTGCTAGCTGAGGTGCAGACCTATGTCTCTAACCCAAGCTAAACGTCAGCACGGGTTTACACTGCTCGAAGTATTGATGGCAATGGTGGTGTTCGCGATGCTGGCGTTAGCCAGTGCTACGGTACTGCGTCAGACCATTCAATCTGATGAGATTAGCCGTGACAGTCAACAACGTTTGAAGTCGTTGCAACGGACAATGAGCATCATTGAGCGAGACTTCGGTCAGATGGTGGCCCGAGCTGGTCGCGATGGCTTTGGTGATGTGAGCACCAAGTTGTTTGAGTACGGTGATAACTTTGCTGACTCCGATGGACAAGGGATACGCTTTCACCGCTTAGGTTGGCTTAATCCACAAGGGCGCTTGCCACGTGGGTCGCTGCAGCAGGTTATCTATCGCGTTCGTGACGAAAAGTTAGAGCGACTGTACACCCTTTATCCTGATCCAGTTGAAGGCGAAGAGCCGCTTGAGCTGACGTTGATGGATGGCGTACTGGATCTTAAATTTGCGTTTTATATTGATGAAAGCTGGGTTACCCAAACTGACGGTGAAACCATGCCCCGAGCGGTCGCAGTAGAGATTGAGATGGACGATCTTGGCACCATTCGTCGCCATATCTTGTTGGCCGATGGTCTTCAAAGTGGCGCTGATGACAGCGATGAGAACAGTGATAGCGGCTCTAACGATGACAGCAACTTAGGTGATGGTGATTCAGCTAACGGTGGTGACACGTGAAGAAGCAACGAGGCGTCGCGCTGTTAACCGTATTGCTGGTATTGACGGTGATGGTAACCATTGCTGCAGGCATGACTAACCGCAGTTACTTGTCAGCTCGGCGCAGTATTAACCTCAATAACCATGAGCAAGCCTACTGGTATGCGATGGCGTCTGAGGCCTTGGCTAAACGAGCGCTAAAACAAGATTTTGAGGACGCTGACGGCACCGTCCATCTGCAACAGTATTGGGCCTTAGCTGATGTGGTATACCCAGTTGAGAACGGAACCATTGCGGGCACCATCGATGACATGCGCAGCTGCTTTAATTTGAATGCACTGTCGTTGCCATTGAGCGACGCAGAAAAGCAGCAAGATCCCTATCAGTCGCCGCTGGCCGTGCGGCAACTAGTTGCAATGCTTGAAGCTTATGACGTCGATAGCTACACCGCCGAGATGATTGCAGATCGGGTTCGAGATTTTGTTGATGCAGACAGTGATAATGCCGGTAGCTATGGTGCCGAGAGCGCAGAATATGAAGCGCGGGAGTTTCCATATCAAGCGCCTAATCAGCTGATGTTTCACCATAGCGAGTTGCGCGCTGTGTTAGGTGTATCAGCTCAGCACTACCAATTTTTAGAGGATCGCATTTGTGCGATCCCAGGGGATGACCGACAACTACTGAACGTCAACACCCTCGCCATTGAGCAGCCTCAGTTATTAGTGGGGATGGTCGAAGGTAAACTCAGTAACAGCGAAGCTCAAGAGGTGTTAAACAACCGTCCTGAAGATGGCTGGGAAACCATAGAAGACTTTTGGGCAGAGGCAAACATGCAGCGCTTAAGCGATATCGACGACGCATTAAAATCCACAATAGTGGTCGACAGTGACTACTTTCGATTACGTGGCGGTGCGCAGGTTGATACTGCCGTATTTAGATTAGAAACCGTATTACAGCGCGGAGGCGGCGATACATTGACCGTTGTCAGCCGGCAATTTGGAGGCCAACAGTGAGCGAACGATTGGTGGTACGACTGGGCAGCCAAGCTCAGCAACCGATCCCATGGGTAACTTGGTCGGAACAACAGCAGGGCGTTATTAGCTCTGGGGTATTACCTAATGCTGAGGCGCTAGTCAGTTTGGCAGAGCGTGCCGGTGGCCGCCCAGTAGAAGTATTGGTCGACAGTAGCGCGATCACTTTTACCTCGGTAACTGTGCCAGCCAAGGCTCAGCGCCAAGCATTGAAGGCTTTGCCGTTTATGCTTGAAGATGGCTTAGCGCAAGACGTGGAGTTACTACATTTTGTGCCGGGCCCGCGCCAAGGAGACACAGTGCCTGTGGCCATTGTTAGCCACGCTCAGGTGCAGCTCTGGCAACATTGGTTAGCTGAGGCCGGGCTGCCATGCACGCGCATGGTGCCAGATATTTTGGCGTTACCATTGGTCGACGGCAGTTGTGTTTCAGTATTACAACTTGAAGAGCAGCTGCTGCTGCGCAGTGGTACCGTGGCCGGTCAGGTGATGGATGTCGACTGGTTGTCATTGGCTGTCGGCCAATATGCTAATGCTGCACAGCCATGGGCACTGTTTACCCCTCTTGAGCTGCCAGCCGGCGTAGAATCCATTCAGCAGCCACTTGAGCTGCCGATGGAGCAGTTAGCCGCTGGTTTTATGAAAGCCCCTCTGAGCTTACTTACGGGCCCATACGCACCCTCCAAAGAGTTGGGTAATGCGATAAAGTTGTGGGCTAAAGTTGGTATCGCTGCATCGGTATTATTTGTACTGACGCTGATTAACGATGGTCTACAGGTGAATCAACTGCAGGCACAACGAGATGATCTACGCACTGAGCAAGAGCTAATCTACCGCAGTTTGTTTCCTAACGAGAAACGGGTGGTTAACGCGCGTAGCCAGCTGCAAGCAAAGGTTCGTGCCTTAGGCGCTGGGGGTAGCAGCGGCGAACTGTTTGCCATGCTGAAGCAGCTACAGCCGAGCTTTCAGGCATTACCAGGGGTAAAGCCTCAGGGAATCAAATTTGACGCCAGTCGCGGCGAGATCCGGTTGCAACTTTCTGGCAAGGACTTTGCCCAGATTGAGAAGTTTAGCGACAGCGTTAAACAACAGTTCTCGGTACAAACCGGCGCATTAAACAACGACGATAATGGCGTTAGTGGCACCTTAACGGTAAGGGCAAAAGGATGAACGCATATCTGCAACAACTACAACAGCTGTGGTTGGATCGAAGTGATCAAGAGCGTCGTTTGATGGTGATTGCTGGCCCACTGCTGTTGCTTGGCATTATTTATTGGGGTTTATGGCAACCGGTGCAGGAGTCGTTGGCGCAAGCGCAAGCGCAAGTGAAGGCGGAAACGGTTGCCTTAGCGCAGGTAAAGCATAACGCCAACCTTTACGCGAGCCAAGATGGCCAAGCGGGGCCCAAACGCACACTTGGCAGCCTGAGCCAAGTCGCCAGTCAAAGCGCCAAAGAGAACAACTTGGTGATTGAGCGGATGCAACCACAAGGCGATAAGCTGCAACTGTGGTTAGAAGACGCTAATTTCGATCGCCTAATCAGTTGGCTGAATGAGATAAACCAGCAAGGCGTACAGATCAATGCCTTGGATCTGAGCGTTGCAGATGAAGCCGGTATGGTTCAAGTGCGCCGATTACAACTTAGTAAGCCATAACGGAGAGCGTTGGTGAAATCAGCAGTAAAATACGGCCTAGTTGGGGCCGTGGTATTTGGCTTATGTTTAATTGTCACCGTACCGGCCGCATGGGTATGGCACCTTATGCCTAACAAACCTAAGCAGGTGCAGTTGAGTGGGATTAACGGCTCTGTGTGGCAGGGGCGAATTGCTCATGCGCGTATTGCTGGCCGTGACATCGAACAGCTGCAATGGCAGCTGCATCCGAGTGCCTTGTTAAGTGGTCATCTCGCTGCCAGTTTTAGCATGGATGGTGGCTTAGTTCAGGGTAAAGGCGATATCAGCTACGGCCTTGCCGGTCTAAAAGCTGAAGGCCTGCGTCTTAGCGCCCCGTTGCCGTGGATGGTGGGCAAACAACGGTTGCCACTGCGCACGCGCTTAGACGGTCATGCAACCCTTAACGTGCGTACTCTAGAGCAAGGGCAACCATGGTGTGAACAGCTGCAAGGCCGCCTATTGGTTGAACGCTTAGACGTAAATAATCAGTTCGGCGCTTATCCATTGGGAAATATTGCCGGCTCATTGGCGTGCCAGCAGGGTCAAGTGCAGCTGAAAATTGATGAATCAGAAAACGTGATTGGTCTAAATGGTGAGTTGCTGCTTAAGGCCAATAATCAAGTTGAAGTGAACGCTAAGATCCGCCAAACCGAGCAACAGCCCCAGAGCCTTGTTCAAGCACTGCAATTTATTGGTAAGCCTGATAGTACTGGAGCTTATCCGGTCAACTACAGTGGCCCAATTCCGGGGTTATAACCCATTAATGCAGGAAATGCAGAGTGAAGAAACCTGAAATTTTAAGCAATGAGTTGGTGGCTGAAAGCCGCTTGTTTAAAGTGGAACAGTTGGAGCTTCGCTTTAGTAATGGTGAGCTACGTACCTACGAGCGTATGCGCGGCGGACGCACCGGTGCAGTGATGGTGGTGCCGATGATCGACGCTGAGCATATGCTGCTGGTGCGGGAGTACGCCGCTGGTACGCACCGTTATGAACTGGGATTTCCTAAAGGGTTAATTGATCTTGGTGAAGAGGCGGCTGCTGCCGCCAATCGCGAGCTGCAGGAAGAGATCGGCTTTGCCGCTAGAACGTTACAACCGTTGATGCAAGTTGCGTTAGCGCCAAGTTACTTTGCCAGTAACATGGACATTTTTTTAGCTCTGGATCTCTATCCGAGTCAGCTTGAAGGTGATGAGCCAGAGCCGCTTGAGATCGTCAAATGGCCCATTGCCGATGTCGATGGATTACTGGCTCGAGTGGATTTTTCTGAATCTAGATCAATAACGGCCTTGTTTTTAGCGCGCAAGAGTTTAAAACTGGACAGATAGAAGTCGCTGTAGTTTTAAGGTGGTGTGGAGTGAGTCGCCTGCAATCCTTGCTTGAGCCGGTAATCGATATTGCGGTTATCGCTGGTAATAAGATCCGAGACATATATGACGCCGGTCAGTTTGAAGAGTTGACTAAGTCAGACAATACCCCTGTGACCAGCGCCGATCTGGCCGCACACCATTATATTGTTGATGCGCTAACGCTGCTTACCCCTGATATCCCGATTCTGTCTGAAGAAGACGCCAACATCCCCCTTGATGAACGAGTCCAGTGGCAACGATATTGGTTGATCGATCCACTCGACGGTACCCAAGAATTCATTGCCGGCAGTGGTGACTTTGCGGTCAATATCGCTTTGATTGAAGCGGGCGTACCGGCAATGGGAGTTATCTACGCACCAATCAGTGAGGTCTGCTATTTTGCCACCCGTGGCAATGGTGCCTTTAAACGCGAAGCTGGGGTCACCAAATCGATTCACAGTCGCGTGGTAGCGGCCAATGATAAGCTGAAAATTGCGGTATCACGTCGACAGCGCAAGCAGAGCATATTGGATCGCCTGAGCGATCAGTGGCAGTACGATCTGGTGCCCTTTGGCAGTGCGTCGCTGAAAAGCTGCATGGTGGCAGAGGGGGAGGCGGACTGTTACTTACGCTTAGGCCCAACTGGTGAGTGGGATACCGGTGCATCCCAATGCGTGGTGGTAGAGGCTGGAGGCATCATTGTCGATACCCTCTATCAGCCTCTCAGCTACAATCAGCGGGAAAGCTTAGAGAACCCCAATTATATGGTGTTGGGCTCGCAACAGTTGCCATGGCAACAGGTTTTGCCGCCAGCTTAACGGGTATTTAAGGGCTGTGTCGTAGTTAGCTGTTGAAGTTTATCTTAAGCCTTTGGCTTCACCGATTTCGGTGCTTTTAGGGGGACAATGTCACGGTGGCGACGGCACATTCTTGTATGCATTAGGGGGGAGTTTCGCCCCCTTTGGAATCCCCTTTTGCCTTAGGTCGCAGTCCAAAACGCTTCGCTGAACTGTTCCAATGCGGCAGAAGATCAATAGCGGTAGTGCTTTACCCTTGTATCGCAACTCGCCTAGCCAGTGCTTTAACAGCCTTGGAAAGAGCAACACTTAATTGGTAGATAGCCCATTTAAGAATTGATGTACTTCCTGCCAGGAGCCCTGATATAAGATTGGGGCTTCAAGTTTACTGCGCTGATAGTGGTACATCGGGTCGTAGTAATCCAGTAGCATCGCTTCAATCCACACTCGATGTTGGTCCAAATCATTACGGCTCTGTTGCGCTGCTAATGCAGCTAACATTTGCTGTTTAAGTTTATCGTATCGTTGCTGGCCTAAGCGCTTTTGTACCCGTTCAAGACTGCTCAAGAGGTAGTCGCTAAACGCCTGCCAACCTTGTTCTTCGCCGTCTCGTTCTCGGTAGGCCTGAAATTTCGTTACCACATAGTCTTTCAGCGTTTGTTCCACTCGCTCCGCTGTACTGCGAACTAGCACAACCCGCGGTGCGAGCATCATTAGGTTGTAGAGTTCAAGCGGCAGTGATTCACGTCCAATCAAGCGACTTTCGTCTTCTAACAACAATGTATTTTGCTGCTGGTTATGACGGATCAACGCCAGCGCCAATTGGTTTTCAAAATCAATTTGAGAGGGCTGCTCGGTGAGCATTCGGCCAAAGCTGGAGCCACGGTGATTAGCGATTCCTTCAAGATCAACACTGTCGCTGCGCTCGTTGAGGAAGTCGGTTTTACCGCTGCCGGTCATGCCCGACAAGATAATGAGATCACTTTGCGAGGCAACTCGCTCCGTTTCGCCAATCAGATACTGTCGAACCGCTTTATAGCCACCCTGAATGTAGGGGCGGTTAGAGCCTGCTTCTTTAAGCCAAGCTTGGCTTATTTGGCTACGCATGCCGCCACGGAAACAACACAATACTGTTTCTGGCTGCTTTTCGATTTGAGCCATCCAAGCATTAATGCGCTCAGCCTTGATGTCACCACTAACCAGTTGATGCCCTAATTCAACCGCCGCTTGTTGGCCTTTGTGTTTGTAACAGTGGCCAACCTTGCCACGCTCGCTGTCGTTCATTAACGGTAGGCTGATACCACCGGGTAAGGTGCCTTTGCGGTATTCAACCGGTGCGCGCAGATCGATAATCGGCGTTTTATTGAGTAACAGCGTTAGATAGTCGGATGGGGCAATGGTGTTGGGCATGGTGTTCTCAAGCAAAGAAAAAGGCGACGAATCTTCAATTCGTCGCCAGTATACTACTTCAGCTAGGTTGCTGGTGTCGCCTGCATCATGCCATGGCGTGCACTTGTTGGCGTAATTGCTGCCATTGGCTTTGGTGCTCTCGCACGGTTTGGCGTAGCTCATCCAGTTGCTTACGTGCCTTCTTGTCCAACTTATATTTATGCAGCTTTAACAGTCGTTGTTGTTCGCTGTAGTAACCTTGCACGCGCAACATCAGCTGTTCATATTCCTGCTCCAAGGTTGCTAACATCTCCGCTGCTTGTTTGCTGCTGGCACATCGCAATTGGCTTGCTCTTAGTTGCATCTTCAATTTGGCGGTTTCGATGCGATCTTGTGGCGCTTTGCGCAGACCGTTTGCCAAGCCAGTTAAGCTGGATAGTTGGATCAGCCATTTGGTTGGATCAAATTGCCACCACTTAATACCATTGCGGTAGTCATACTCAAAGGTGTGGTGGAAGTTGTGATAACCCTCACCAAAGGTGAATAGCGCTAAGATGCCGTTGTCTTTGGAACTGTGGGCGTCGCTGTAGGGCTGACGCCCCCAGATATGCGCCAAAGAGTTAATGAAAAAGGTACCGTGGTGAACGGTGACGACCCGTAAAAAACCAACCAGCAACACGGCACCGATTACATCGCCTAACGCCAACCCAAGTAATGCTGGCATCCCTAAGTTAGTGAACACTGCAATGGCGTTATAGTGGCGATGTTGAAACATCACGATAGGGTTTTTCTGTAGATCACGGACATTATTGGGTTCGGTTTGGGAGATGCCATGATCACGCATAAGCCAACCCATATGGCTGTACCAGAAACCTTTACCTGCTGAATAGGGGTCTTGGTGATCGTTATCAACATGTTTGTGGTGAATACGGTGATCTGAACACCAATGGATAATGGTGTTTTGCATCGCCATGGCACCGCCGATAGCGAATACCCATTGCAGAGCTGGGTGAGCTTGCCAAGCGCGGTGCGACCACAAGCGATGATAGCCGGCGGTAATCGATAAGCCGCTCCACGCCCAAAATAGAAAGGCGGCCAGCCATAACGAGCCAGAATAACCATGGGTGATGCCGTACCAAGGTACAGCAGTGATGGTAATGATAAATGTGCCGAATAAGACGATGTTATTTAGCCACAAAATTGGTTTGTCTTTGTTCATCCGTGATTACTTTTCAGCTTACAACTGTGAGCCATTTTGGATAAATTGATTAAATTTGCAACCCCGATAGAGCCCTTAGCTGAAAATTTATCAAGATAACGATACTATCTGGCTGATTTTAGTTTAGGTGGTGGCCCATGGGGATCCGAGCACAACAAAAAGAAAAAACCCGCCGCGCCTTGGTGGATGCGGCATTCAACCAACTGAGTGCAGAACGAAGCTTTTCTAGCTTGAGTTTGCGTGAAGTCGCGCGGGAGGCCGGCATCGCGCCGACGTCGTTTTATCGCCACTTTAAAGATATGGAAGAGCTTGGCTTAACCATGGTGGATGAAGGCGGCCTGACTTTGCGTCAATTGATGCGCAAAGGCCGACAACGTGCGGAGCAAGGTGGCAGCATTATTTTTGCTTCAATGCAGATCTTTATGGAGTTTATCGACGAGCACCCAAACGTGTTTCGCTTGTTGTTACGAGAGCGCAGTGGCACTTCTGCAGCGTTTCGTTCTGCAGTAAACCGTGAGATCCGCCATTTCACTGATGAGTTAACTGATTATTTAATTAGTCGATCAAATACGGATCCGCGCTTAGCCTATGCACAGGCTGAAGCGATGGTGGTTCTGGTGTTTGCGTCTGGCTCTGAAGTGCTTGATATGAGTAAAAAGGAACGTAAACTGCAAACCGATCGTCTGATCCTTCAGGTTGCAATGCTGTCGATAGGTGGCGAGGCTTTACCCAACAGTAAACGCTTCGAAGCACATATGCTGGCTTCGCAATAATGTCGACATACCGTTAGTTGAATCCCCAAGTTGTTCACTCAATTTGGGGATTTTCGTTTTTGATAAGGTTAAAAATCAATAACAACACCTAACTTCGAACGTAGTGATGGATCTATCTTTAGGATAACAGTAAAGTTCGCACCAAATGATGCATTTAGGATGCCTCTTATGTTGAACATCGACGATCCAAAAGTTATTGATCGCACACCGGCGCTGCTGCGATTGGCCTTTCGCCCCTTCTTTTTACTCGCTGCCGTGTGGGCTTGTATTGCTATCCCATTATGGCTGTTGGCGTGGTACCACCCAGAATTTAGCCCTTTTGCGCAAAAATTTTGGAGTAACGTAGTGCCGCTATGGTGGCACCCGCATGAGATGCTGTTTGGCTTTGCGATGGCGGTGGTGGCCGGTTTTCTGCTAACCGCATCGCAAAACTGGACTAATCAACCGGGCATAAAGGGGGGCCAACTTGGGTTGGTGGTTGGCTTATGGGCTATGGCACGGTTGACGTTGATGTTGCCGTGGGATCTACCCATCTGGTTGCCTGCCTCGTTTGACTGCGCCTTTTTACTGGCGGTGGCCGTCAAACTAACTGTGGTTATGCTCAAGGTGCGACAGTGGCGCAATATGGTGTTCCCTGTATTGCTGTTTGTTGCTGCGGCCATCAACCTACTAAGTTATTGGACCTTGGCTAATCACAACCTGTCACTGAGCTTGCAGATTTGGCAAGCGATGATCTGGTGGTTGGCATTGATCATCACCGTAATGGGGGGGCGAGTTATTCCATTCTTTACCGCAGCGCGGCTTAAGCTTACCAAACGTGAACCGATTACGTGGATAGAGTGGACCACCCCTTCATTATTGGCGCTCATGCTCGTCAACTCATTGGTGCCGTTTCTGCCGTATGTCGCTAAGGTCATTGTATTAACGGTCGCGGGTGTACTGCAGCTAGTGCGACTGGCTCGCTGGTACCCACTTAAAACAGTTAAGATTCCGTTGTTATGGTCGTTACATCTAGGGTATTTATTCCTACCGATCAGCTTATTGGCAATGGCCTACTATGCCAATAATCCGCTATTAGAGCGGCAATTACTGCACCTGTTTGCGATTGGCACTATGGCCGGTGTGTGTTTATCGATGATTAGCCGTGTCTCGTTGGGGCACACGGGTCGAAATATCTATCAGGGGCCGAATATGGCACCCGCTTTTTTGATGCTGGCAGTTGCAGCGATAGTACGAACCATTTTGCCGTTAGAGCAGCCAGCTGATAGCTATACGTGGCACTGGCTCGCAGCGGCATTATGGTGTGGTGCCTTTGGAATGTTTGTGTGGCATTACACCAAGATCCTAGCTAGGCCGCGATTGGACGGTCGTCCCGGTTAGCCATGGTGGCACAATACTAAAACGGCACCTAACTTGAAGCCAAGTGGGTGCCGTTGTTGTCTCGAGTGTTCGAGCTAGTTACGCCATGCGCCGTTCGCGCCAGTTGCGGATTAAGGCAATAATGGCGGTGACCACCATCGACCCGAAAATTAGCCCAATGGCTAAGGATGCTTGTTGTAGCGCGGTGGGATCAATCACCAACATGGTACCCATGCCCATCATCATAATGCCTGACAGTAACTTAAGGGTTTGCCCCTCTTTCTCGGTGAGCTTGCGTTTACCCATGGTCATGGCGAAAACGATAACGATGGCCAATAGTGGGATCACGTAAACCACGTTGTAGAACAATAGGTATAGGTAGCGGGTAGTGTCCGGCAGATCATGCATGGTCAGGACGCTGGTGTAGATCATTGGGAACCCTGCGGTACAGAGTAGCTCGTAGGCATTCGCTAATATGGATAACACCACGGTACCGGCAATCATGGTGGGCATGCTGCTGGCTTTGGTGAGTTGCCCCATTCGTTTGATCAACCCAGTGCGATTCTCTGCCGACATTGATAACGACACCTCACCTTTGGTGGTGAAGTACTCCTTCATATTAATAGCGCCGGCCGTTAATGCCATTGCACCGGCGGCCATCATAATCCAGCCACCGTCGCTGCCACCGAGTAGCTCAAATATATTGAGCCAAGCACTCATAAACATGAAGTAGATGGCACCAGAGAAGAACACAAAGATCCCGCCAACTATCAACATGCGACTGCGACTTTTAGCGTTGACCATAATCGATAGTAAGAACAACAACACGAAGAAGGCGCAAGGGTTGAATGCATCAACGCCACCAAGCACAACAGTAAGTAAAGGCAATGACATCTGCTCGGGAGCTACCACACCAATAAATGGCAACTCTACCGGTTGTACTGCTGGTTGAGTGGGTAAAGTACTCAAACCACAGGTACCAGCACCGCTGCCGCCGTCATCACAGGTTTCAAATAACAATGGCGCGTCTGCATCAATCGCCACCGAATTGATCTCAGAGAGAGCTTGTTGTGATAACTGGCCGCCATTATGTTGGTAACAGCTGGCGAGTTGTTTTAGTAGGAATTGACCGGTAATAGACTCGCCGCTGTAACCGACACTGGCATTACCACAGCTGGCGAAATAGGGCACCGAGCTGGCGGCAACAGAGGTTTCAGCGGCAACACTTTGCAAGAGTTCAATAGTGCCACTGTCTTGGACACGATGGGATTCGAGGCGGATCCAAGGGAAACGTTCAGGAAGCTTATCGATGAAGGGGTGTGCTTCGGCACAATGGGGACAGGTTTCAGACCAAAAAAAGTAAAGCGTAACCGACTGGCTGCCGTCGCTATTTTGCTTTACCCACTCAATTGTGGGCTGCGCAAACAAACTGAACGGAAGCAGTAACAGCAGCAATATGCTGCGGCGCCATAGGGTGAATCGACTATCCATTGCCATTCCTCTGGTGTCACATTTAATCAACAATATTTGTATGACTGTTGTACACCACAACGGAGCGAGCAAACTGTGATCAACTTTGGTTTGTTGTTGCTGCAGTGAAATCAGCTGCTTACGATAGAGTAAAAAGAAACCCGCCATATGGCAGGTTTCTTTTGAAGCGATAAACACTACTTGCGCTCTAGTAGTACACCCGCTTCCATATGGTGGGTGTATGGGAACTGATCGAACAACGCGAACTGGGTGATCTTATGGGTTTGGCCCAAGGTCTTCAGGTTCTCCAGTAGGGTTTCTGGGTTGCACGAGATATATAGAATTCGCTCATAGCCCTGCACCATCTTTTCGGTTTCGCTGTCTAGGCCAGAACGCGGCGGATCGACGAAGATAGTGTTGCAGTTAAAGGCGGTCAGATCGATCCCTTTAAGGCGGTTGAACTCACGCACGCCATTCATAGCATCAGTAAAATCTTCTGCTGACATACGAATGATGGTGACGTTGTTGATGTTGTTTGCTGCGATGTTGTGTTGCGCTGCTTGAACCGATGGCTTAGCTAGCTCGGTTGCGAGTACCCGCTCGAAGTTTTGCGCTAACGCCAACGAGAAGTTACCGTTGCCACAGTATAGTTCCAGTAAGTCGCCGCTACTGTTACGAGTTGCGTCGATAGCCCACTCCAACATCTTTACTGCCACCTTACCATTAGGTTGGGTGAAGCTGTTTTCGATCTGGCGGTAGTTTAACGGTTGCCCGTGTACGTGCAGTAGTTCATCTGCATAGTCCCGATCAATAACCAGCTTCTGTTTCTTCGCGCGGCCGATAAATGAAACCTTATCGCCCCACAGTTGCTTGAGCTTATTGATCTCAGTTTCCCACTCTTGGTCTAGCTGACGGTGGTATAGCAGGCTGATCACCAGCTCACCACTTAGTGTTGAGAGAAAATCAACCTGGAACAGTTTGAAGCGCAGAGTAGGGTTCGGTAGCAATGCTTCCCGCAGTTTAATCATATATTCATTGATTAGCGTGCTGGCTGGCAGAAACTGGGTGATCGCAATACGTTGCTTAGTCTGCTGATCAAACATGATGTAGTTAAGATCATCACCATCGTGCCAAATGCGAAATTCGGCACGCATGCGGTAGTGCTTGGGCTCGGAGCGGAACACCTGCAGTTCTGGGGTGGCGTGAGCAGCAAACAGTTCACGCATACGATCGCACTTAGTCGCTAACTGCGATTCATATTGGCTGGGATCGAGGGCTGACAGATCCATGAAATTCTCCGAAGCAGGGTAATCTTTAAAGGGGGGCAAATTCTAACCAGCGAAACGCACTTGTCCAGTTCTCTTGGCCTAAACCGATGCGTATGTGAGAATTAACCCATTATCTCCTATTTATGATCCTAGCAGCGCAATGCGTAACTAGGTACCAAGTAAAGACAGTTCGAGGGTTATGGCGTCTATATTATTGTTTGATTCAGGCATTGGTGGCTTAACTATATATAAGCATATTGCCAAACAGTTTCCTGACGCCGCAATTCACTACCTTGCGGACAATGCTCGGTTCCCATACGGTGAACTGATTGAACACGACCTTACCTGCGGTTGCGTTACTCTCATCGATAAGTTTGTGCAACAACAAGCGGTAGGTTTAGTTGTTGTTGCCTGTAACAGTGCTAGTACCATTGCCCTTGATAGCCTGCGAGCAGCATTAACGGTTCCTGTTGTCGGTGTCGTTCCCGCGATTAAACCCGCTGCGCAGACTACGCAAAATAACGTCATTGGCCTGTTAGCAACACCGGGAACCGTTCAGCGCCGGTATACTGATGAGCTAATTACAACCTTTGCCGCAGACAAAGAGGTGATTCGTATTGGCAGTAGCCGTTTGGTACAACTAGCTGAAGATAAGCTGTCAGGACTAGAAGTTCCGCTGCAATCACTGCAGCAGATTCTTCAGCCATTCATTAAGGCCGATGCGGTGCCAGATACAGTGATCCTCGGATGCACACACTTCCCTTTATTGGCCGAAGAGCTGCATAACGTATTAGGAGATAGGGTTGCTTTGATCGATTCTGGAGCTGCGGTAGCTCGCCGAGTGGAGCATCAACTCGAACAGCATCAGATAAATCTTCACAATAACGACAACAATGGCTTCTTTTATACAGGAAGTGCCCCTAATCGAACCCTTTTACAAGTCGTTACTAAGTTAGGCTTTCAGCAATGTCGTCTATTCAGCGGCTAAAACAGTCAGAACCGACTAATATCTAGACGGGCTGGTGTTAATCTGAGCGGTCGTTTAGATATTTCAAAAAGCCCCTTGCGCCTGAGCGAACAGTCCCTATAATGCGCTTCCTGTCGACGGGGCAACGCAGCAAACGCTGATGTAGCAACGGTTGATATGGCGTCAGCCACTACGTTAACTTTTCATATAAGTCCTTGACTTGGTAAGTTAACTGGTTAAAATGGCGCTCTGCTTCGAACCTTAAGCCGAAACGCTTAAAACACGAAGTTTAGCCTCAAAAAGAAATTCAACTTTCTGCTTGACGCTGACAAAGGAAAGCGTATTATACGCCTCCTGCTTCGGCAACGAAGCCAAGTTCGCAAGAGCTGCTCTTTAACAATTTGTCAGACAATCTGTGTGGGCACTCACGTAGAATTGAGAAATCATCATTTTCTCGATATTTACTGAGTGACTATACGAAATTCAGTATTCATTGAGTGTCTAGCTCTTAGGAGTTGGACAAAAAATCAAATCTTTAATTGAAGAGTTTGATCATGGCTCAGATTGAACGCTGGCGGCAGGCCTAACACATGCAAGTCGAGCGGAAACGATGATGATGAACCTTCGGGGGATTCATTAGGCGTCGAGCGGCGGACGGGTGAGTAATGCTTAGGAATTTGCCCAGTCGAGGGGGACAACAGTTGGAAACGACTGCTAATACCGCATACGCCCTACGGGGGAAAGGAGGGGACGCTTCGGCACCTTCCGCGATTGGATAAGCCTAAGTGAGATTAGCTAGTTGGTGAGGTAAGAGCTCACCAAGGCGACGATCTCTAGCTGGTTTGAGAGGATGATCAGCCACACTGGGACTGAGACACGGCCCAGACTCCTACGGGAGGCAGCAGTGGGGAATATTGCACAATGGGCGAAAGCCTGATGCAGCCATGCCGCGTGTGTGAAGAAGGCCTTCGGGTTGTAAAGCACTTTCAGCGAGGAGGAAAGGTCAACGGTTAATACCCGTTGGCTGTGACGTTACTCGCAGAAGAAGCACCGGCTAACTTCGTGCCAGCAGCCGCGGTAATACGAGGGGTGCAAGCGTTAATCGGAATTACTGGGCGTAAAGCGCATGCAGGTGGTTTGGTCAGTCAGATGTGAAAGCCCCGGGCTCAACCTGGGAACTGCATTTGATACTGCCAAACTAGAGTCCTTGAGAGGGGGGTAGAATTTCGGGTGTAGCGGTGAAATGCGTAGAGATCCGAAGGAATACCAGTGGCGAAGGCGGCCCCCTGGCAAGAGACTGACACTCAGATGCGAAAGCGTGGGGAGCAAACAGGATTAGATACCCTGGTAGTCCACGCCGTAAACGATGTCTATTAGGAGGTTGTTCCCTTGAGGAGTGGCTTCCAAAGCTAACGCATTAAATAGACCGCCTGGGGAGTACGGCCGCAAGGTTAAAACTCAAATGAATTGACGGGGGCCCGCACAAGCGGTGGAGCATGTGGTTTAATTCGATGCAACGCGAAGAACCTTACCTACTCTTGACATCCAGAGAAGCGACCAGAGATGGACGTGTGCCTTCGGGAACTCTGAGACAGGTGCTGCATGGCTGTCGTCAGCTCGTGTTGTGAAATGTTGGGTTAAGTCCCGCAACGAGCGCAACCCTTGTCCTATGTTGCCAGCACGTAATGGTGGGAACTCATGGGAGACTGCCGGTGATAAACCGGAGGAAGGTGGGGACGACGTCAAGTCATCATGGCCCTTACGAGTAGGGCTACACACGTGCTACAATGGTCAGTACAAAGGGTTGCCAACTAGCAATAGTGCGCTAATCCCATAAAGCTGGTCGTAGTCCGGATTGGGGTCTGCAACTCGACCCCATGAAGTCGGAATCGCTAGTAATCGTAGATCAGAATGCTACGGTGAATACGTTCCCGGGCCTTGTACACACCGCCCGTCACACCATGGGAGTGGGCTGCAAAAGAAGTGGGTAGTTTAACCTTTCGGGGAGGACGCTCACCACTTTGTGGTTCATGACTGGGGTGAAGTCGTAACAAGGTAGCCCTAGGGGAACCTGGGGCTGGATCACCTCCTTAAACGACATGATTACTTGTTTTGCGCTGAGTGTTCACACAGATTGTCTGAAATCATTAAGTCTTTGACTTGATGATTTTGGCTCGTTGTTCTTTACGAACGACATGCTCTTTAAAAATTTGGAAAGCTGATAAAATTTTCTCGAGAAACTGTAAGAGTTTCTAAATAAACAATCTTACAAGTGTCTAAAGATATCCGGCGTTACACCTCCTACCCGGAGCGTGTAACTAACGAAAACATTTGGTTGCGGCATATTACGATGCTGAGTTTGCATACTCAGAAGCGTATTGCGCAGGTATTTGGTTCTCAATCGCGGAGAAACGAGAGTGAGCGAGGAAGTTAGCTTTTGCTAATGACCGAAGTGAACGAACGGTTCAACAAAGAGTGAGATTCAAAGACCAAGCAAGACCCCTTGGGGTTGTATGGTTAAGTGACTAAGCGTACACGGTGGATGCCTTGGCAGTCAGAGGCGATGAAGGACGTAGTAACTTGCGATAAGCGTAGATTAGGTAGTAACAACCGTTGAGTCTACGATTTCCGAATGGGGAAACCCACTTGCATAAGCAAGTATCATTAACTGAATACATAGGTTAATGAGGCGAACCTGGGGAACTGAAACATCTAAGTACCCAGAGGAAAAGAAATCAACCGAGATCCCCCTAGTAGCGGCGAGCGAACGGGGTTAGCCCTTAAGCATTTTAGAAGTTAGTGGAACAAGCTGGAAAGCTTGGCGATACAGGGTGATAGCCCCGTACACGAAAACGACTTTAGTGTGAAATCGAGTAGGACGGGACACGTGATATCCTGTCTGAACATGGGGGACCATCCTCCAAGGCTAAATACTCCTGACTGACCGATAGTGAACCAGTACCGTGAGGGAAAGGCGAAAAGAACCCCTGTGAGGGGAGTGAAATAGAACCTGAAACCGTGTACGTACAAGCAGTAGGAGCCCACTTGTTGGGTGACTGCGTACCTTTTGTATAATGGGTCAGCGACTTACATTCTGTAGCGAGGTTAACCGAATAGGGGAGCCGTAGCGAAAGCGAGTCTTAACTGGGCGTCGTAGTTGCAGGGTGTAGACCCGAAACCCGGTGATCTAGCCATGGGCAGGTTGAAGGTGCCGTAACAGGTACTGGAGGACCGAACTCACTAATGTTGCAAAATTAGGAGATGACCTGTGGTTAGGGGTGAAAGGCCAATCAAACCGGGAGATAGCTGGTTCTCCTCGAAAGCTATTTAGGTAGCGCCTCGTGTCTTACCATTGGGGGTAGAGCACTGTTTGGACTAGGGGGTCATCCCGACTTACCAACTCCATGCAAACTCCGAATACCAATGAGTACAATCACGGGAGACACACGGCGGGTGCTAACGTCCGTCGTGGAGAGGGAAACAACCCAGATCGCCAGCTAAGGTCCCAAAGTACTAGCTAAGTGGGAAACGATGTGGAAAGGCTTAGACAGCCAGGATGTTGGCTTAGAAGCAGCCATCATTTAAAGAAAGCGTAATAGCTCACTGGTCGAGTCGGTCTGCGCGGAAGATGTAACGGGGCTAAGCTAGTCACCGAAGCTGCGAATGCTTATTTATAAGCATGGTAGAGGAGCGTTCTGTAAGCCGTTGAAGGTGGATTGAGAAGTCTGCTGGAGGTATCAGAAGTGCGAATGCTGACATGAGTAACGTTAAAGGGAGTGAAAAACTCCCTCGCCGGAAGACCAAGGGTTCCTGTCCAACGTTAATCGGGGCAGGGTGAGTCGACCCCTAAGGCGAGGCCGAAAGGCGTAGTCGATGGGAAACGGGTTAATATTCCCGTACCGCTAATTACTGCGATGGAGAGACGGAGAAGGCTAGGCTAGCGCGGCGATGGTTGTCCGCGTTTAAGGTAGTAGGCTGTTCACTTAGGCAAATCCGGGTGAACATTAGGCTGAGAGCCGATGACGAGGTGCTACGGCACTGAAGTAGTTGATGCCATGCTTCCAGGAAAATCTTCTAAGCTTCAGGTAATTAGAGATCGTACCCCAAACCAACACTGGTGGTCAGGTAGAGAATACCAAGGCGCTTGAGAGAACTCGGGTGAAGGAACTAGGCAAAATGGTACCGTAACTTCGGGAGAAGGTACGCCGCTGACGGTGATGGGACTTGCTCCCTAAGCTATTGGCGGTCGCAGATACCAGGTGGCTGCAACTGTTTATCAAAAACACAGCACTGTGCAAACTCGTAAGAGGACGTATACGGTGTGACGCCTGCCCGGTGCCGGAAGGTTAATTGATGGGGTTAGACTTCGGTCGAAGCTCTTGATCGAAGCCCCGGTAAACGGCGGCCGTAACTATAACGGTCCTAAGGTAGCGAAATTCCTTGTCGGGTAAGTTCCGACCTGCACGAATGGCGTAATGATGGCCACGCTGTCTCCACCCGAGACTCAGTGAAATTGAAATCGCAGTGAAGATGCTGTGTACCCGCGGCTAGACGGAAAGACCCCGTGAACCTTTACTACAGCTTGGCACTGAACATTGAACCTACATGTGTAGGATAGGTGGGAGACTATGAAACTTTGACGCTAGTTGAAGTGGAGTCAATCTTGAAATACCACCCTTGTACGTTTGATGTTCTAACGTAGGCCCTTATCGGGGTTGCGGACAGTGCCTGGTGGGTAGTTTGACTGGGGCGGTCTCCTCCCAAAGAGTAACGGAGGAGCACGAAGGTTGGCTAATCACGGTTGGACATCGTGAGGTTAGTGCAAAGGCAGAAGCCAGCTTAACTGCGAGACAGACACGTCGAGCAGGTACGAAAGTAGGTCTTAGTGATCCGGTGGTTCTGAATGGAAGGGCCATCGCTCAACGGATAAAAGGTACTCCGGGGATAACAGGCTGATACCGCCCAAGAGTTCATATCGACGGCGGTGTTTGGCACCTCGATGTCGGCTCATCACATCCTGGGGCTGAAGTCGGTCCCAAGGGTATGGCTGTTCGCCATTTAAAGTGGTACGCGAGCTGGGTTCAGAACGTCGTGAGACAGTTCGGTCCCTATCTGCCGTGGGCGTTTGAGAATTGAGAGGGGCTGCTCCTAGTACGAGAGGACCGGAGTGGACGAACCTCTGGTGTTCCGGTTGTATCGCCAGATGCATTGCCGGGTAGCTAAGTTCGGAATCGATAACCGCTGAAAGCATCTAAGCGGGAAGCGAGCCTCGAGATGAGTTCTCACTGGAACTATAAGTTCCCTAAAGGGCCGTCGAAGACTACGACGTTGATAGGCAGGGTGTGTAAGCGTTGTGAGGCGTTGAGCTAACCTGTACTAATGACCCGTGAGGCTTAACCATACAACACCCAAGTGGTTTTGCGGATATCGCAGAGCTTGTGAGATTGTAGAGAAAGTCAGCTTACCAAATTTACGTTTTTTGTCTGATGACAATAGCGCTGTGGCCCCACCTGATCCCATGCCGAACTCAGTAGTGAAACGCAGTTGCGCCGATGGTAGTGTGGGAGTTCCCATGTGAGAGTAGGTCATCGTCAGACACCTTTTTAGATAATGGCTGAATGCAATTATCTGCACAGAATAGTGCGGAGTGGTAGTTCAGTTGGTTAGAATACCGGCCTGTCACGCCGGGGGTCGCGGGTTCGAGTCCCGTCCACTCCGCCATTATTTCGAATAAGCCCTGTCCTTTGGACAGGGCTTTTTTCGTTTCTGGCGTTTGGGAAAATGGCAGTTGCGATATATGCGTCGTTGCGGGAGTGAAGGATGAGCGAGCCGATAGTGGTGAAGCGTCAGTTCAGTTAGTTGACTCCTCATTTACAACTCAGCGGCCTGTCACGCCGGGGTCGCGGGTTCGAGTCCCGTCCACTCCGCCATTATTTCGAATAAGCCCTGTCCTTTGGACAGGGCTTTTTTCGTTTCTGGCGTTTGGGAAAATGGCAGTTGCGATATATGCGTCGTTGCGAGAGTGAAGGATGAACGAGTCGATAGTGGTGAAGCGTCAGTTCAGTTAGTTGACTCCTTATTTACAACTCAGCGGCCTGTCACGCCGGGGGGCGCGGGTTCGAGTCCCGTCCACTGGGCCATTATTTCGAATAAGCCCTGTCCTTTGGACAGGGCTTTTTTCGTTTCTGGCGTTTGGGAAAATGGCGGTTGCGATATATGCGTCGTTGCGGGAGTGAAGGATGAACGAGTCGATAGTGGTGAAACACCAGTTCTGTTGGTTTGATTCTGGTATCTGAAAAGCTTAATACGCAGGACAAATCGACGGCATTGTAGGCTTCCGCAAATTGAGTGCTCACTAAAGCAGGCTATGGTGAATCTAGCCAGGTTCTCGAAGGGTATCTTTCTACCAATATCAGCTGTTATCCCTTACTATTCTGCACTGCAAATCCCTTTGATGAAGTGGTGTTATGTCGCTGTCTGTTTCTACCTCCCAAGACCTGTCTCAATGGCATACTTTTGGCCTTCCTGCGCAAGCTAATCATGCTGTCACTGTTACCTCTATTGAGGAACTGAAACAGGCATTGCAGCTCGAGCAGTACCGCTCACTGCCTAAGTTGATTTTGGGTGGTGGCAGTAATGTCTTATTTACCGAATCTTTTACAGGGCTACTTATCCGGAACCGGATCATGGGTAAGCGCGTTGAATCACATGATGATAACTTCGAACTGCATATTGGTGCGGGCGAGGAGTGGGATCCTTTGGTTCGTTGGTGTCTAGACCAAGGGATTGCTGGATTAGAAAACTTGGGGTTGATTCCCGGAACCATGGGCGCGGCGCCTATTCAAAATATCGGCGCCTACGGCGTTGAACTTGCTGATTATTGCAGCTACGTCGATTACTTGGATCTAGAATTAATGACTTTGATACGAGTTGATGCAGCCAGTTGTAATTTCGGCTATCGCGATTCGATCTTTAAGCGAGAATTACTCGGAAATGCCGTGATCTGCGCGGTAGGCTTGACTATCCCCAAGCAGTGGCAACCACAGCTACGCTACGGCCCATTACAGCAGCTACAACAGCCTACTCCGCAGCAGATCTATGACGAGGTGGTTGCGGTACGACAAAGTAAACTGCCTGACCCTGATCAATTAGGTAATGCCGGTAGCTTCTTTAAAAATCCACTGATCAGCAAACAACAGTATCAGTTGTTGCAACAGCAATTTGGCGATATTCCAGGTTATGGTGACGATAACGCAGTTAAGGTCCCCGCAGGTTGGCTTATCGATAAATGCGGCTTGAAAGGGCACCAGATTGGGGGGGCTGCTGTTCATCAGTTGCAGGCGCTGGTATTAGTTAATATCGGTAATGCTGTTGCTGAGGATGTTTTAGCGCTTGCTCGCCTTGTTATCGATTCGGTTGAGCAACGTTATGGCATTGAGCTTGAGCCCGAGGTTAGGATATTAGATAGCCACGGCAATAAGGGCTTTAAGCGATGATAAGTGAGACCAGACAACGCTTAATCCAACTGTTAGCAGATGGTGAATTTCGCTCTGGTGAATGGTTAGCGGAGCATTTAGGGTTAAGCCGTGCTGCCATCCATAACAATATTGAGGCGCTGGCCGAGCTTGGTTTAGAGATCTACCGAGTTAAAGGCAAGGGCTATCGATTGGAACGGCCATTAAGCTTGCTGGATGGAGCGGTTGTGAATCAACAACGACAAGCACCTTTGCACCTCTTTTGGCAAATTGACTCGACCAACGCTTACCTGATGAAGCGTAAGCATCTATGTACTAATGGCGAAGCGTGTTTGGCCGAGATGCAAACCGCGGGGCGTGGGCGTCGGGGGAGAGAGTGGGTGTCACCTTTGGCTTGCCATATTTACTTGTCCTATTTCCATCGACTGGAACAAGGAATGGCGGCGGCAGCCGGATTGAGTTTGGCTGTTGGGGTGATGTTAGTAGAGGCATTGGAACAAGCTGGTTTTGACGGAGTCGGATTGAAGTGGCCAAACGATCTCTACCTTGATAACAAAAAATTGGCCGGGATTTTGGTTGAGTTAAACGGTCAGTTTGGCGAACCAGCTGAGGTTGTGGTTGGTTGTGGGGTTAATGTCAGCATGCCAAGTGGTGTTGCTACTGCGATTGATCAGCCATGGCAAGAGTTGCAATTCCTACAAGAAGGCTTGATCGATCGTAGTCGTTTGGCATCGACGATACTGCGACATTTAGATGCTGGGCTTACCGAGTTTGAACACAGTGGATTGGCGCCGTTTGTGGTGCGATGGCAGCAGCGGGATCAATTTGCAGGTAGAGCCGTGAAGTTGTTAGTCGGCGAGAATACGATACGAGGTACAGCAGCAGGTATCGATCTGCAGGGTAATTTGCTGCTCAATATTGATGGCGAGATCAAAGCCTTCGCAGCAGGCGAAATATCAATGCGGGCTGATTAACCCCGCAGTCGGATCTGTTGGATTAAGTGGTCTTTGCCCTTGGTTAGGATCAATCGAGCCCGCTCTCTTGTTGGTTCGATGTTGTTGCGTAGGTTGGTGCCGTTAATCTGTTCCCAGATCTTGTCGGCAGTCTTCTCCGCTTCAGTTTCAGTCAGTTTAGCGTAGTGATTGAAGTAGCTGCGCGGGTCCTGAAATGAGCCCTTCCTAAAGCTTTGGAAGCGATTTACATACCACTGTTTTAACAGAGATTCTTCAGCGTCAACGTAGATGGAAAAGTCGACGTAATCGGAGACAAATGGACGCTCTGAGAATTGCGGATAATCGATGGCACTCTGCAATACATTGAGCCCTTCGAGAATCAGAATATCTGGTTGCCGAATCGGTTGAGTTTCTTTGATGCGGTCGTATTCTAAGTGCGAGTAGATCGGTGCTTCAGCATCTTCCCCACAACGGACGTTACGAACAAAATCCAGCAGCATGCGGATATCGTAACTTTCTGGAAAGCCCTTTCTACTCAGCAGATTTTTCTGTTTGAGTTCTGCCAATGGCATCAGAAAACCGTCGGTGGTGACTAATTCGACCTTGGGGTGTTCGGGCCAACGTTGTAATAAGGCCTGCAGAATACGTGCCGAGGTACTTTTGCCAACGGCAACCGAGCCAGCAACACTAATTATGTATGGACTATGGCTTGGCTTACGGCCGAGAAATTGTTCAAGTACATCACCGCGACGTTGTTTTGCGTTTACATACAAGTTAAGTAAACGGGATAACGGCAGGTAGATCGTCTCAACTTCTTCTAATGAGATATTCTCATTAATACCACGCAGTTGCTGCAACTCTGCTTCGCTCAATGGTAACGGCACAGCGGCGCGTAATGTAGCCCATTGGTCGCGACTAAAGGCTTGGTAGGCGTAGTCTTTAGTGGATTGATTCACGTTGATTTTCTCCTGCTAATGCGATCGCGACTATACAATTGGAACCGCTAAAGGTACAGCAACTTAACCGGTGGCAAGAGGCATCGTATATTTTGCCTGCACTTTAGCAAATGATCGTTTAAAAGCTGCGCAAACGGGCAATATCTGCGTTTTTTTTTAAATTAACTATTGCGCTAACCCAAGGCATTTTCTATCATGCGCTCCGCATCGACGAGATGCATCGCCGTTATAGCTCAGTAGGTAGAGCAACTGACTTGTAATCAGTAGGTCCCGAGTTCGACTCTTGGTGACGGCACCAAATTTGGAGGGGTTCCCGAGTGGCCAAAGGGACCAGATTGTAAATCTGATGGCACTGCCTTCGGTGGTTCGAATCCACCTCCCTCCACCATATTACTTCCTAGGTGATATTCATCATCAGGAATCGCGGGCATCGTATAATGGCTATTACCCTAGCCTTCCAAGCTAGAGATGCGGGTTCGATTCCCGCTGCCCGCTCCAAATTGATGTGCTGATATAGCTCAGTTGGTAGAGCGCACCCTTGGTAAGGGTGAGGTCCCCAGTTCGACTCTGGGTATTAGCACCATTCTTTCGCAAAAAAATACGTTTCCTCTTGATTTAGCTAAGTGCTAACCAAGAGGTTTTGTCGTGTCTGCGCAATAAGTGAAACCCTAGTTTTAATTTCGCTGGTTTAACACCACTGTTTTTCGGTGGATGTTAATGATTAACCAAGCGTATGGCGGAAGTCGGTATTATACTTTCTTCCAAATAAACCAAGACCAAAGTGGCAAGTCCGCTTAGTTTGACCGAGGCACAACATGTCTAAAGAAAAGTTTGAACGTACGAAACCGCACGTTAACGTTGGTACTATTGGCCACGTTGACCACGGTAAAACCACTCTGACCGCTGCAATCACCAACGTGCTGGCAAAGCACATGGGTGGCGAAGCTAAAGCTTTTGATCAGATCGATAACGCTCCAGAAGAGCGCGAGCGTGGTATCACCATCGCAGCTTCTCACGTTGAGTACGACACTGAGATCCGTCACTACGCACACGTAGATTGCCCAGGACACGCTGATTACGTTAAAAACATGATCACCGGTGCTGCTCAAATGGACGGCGCTATCCTGGTTTGTGCAGCAACTGATGGCCCAATGCCACAGACTCGTGAGCACATCCTGCTGTCTCGTCAGGTAGGCGTACCTTACATCATCGTGTTCCTGAACAAGTGTGACATGGTAGATGACGAAGAGCTGCTTGAGCTGGTAGAAATGGAAGTTCGTGAACTTCTGTCTGAGTACGATTTCCCAGGTGATGACACTCCAGTAATTCAGGGTTCTGCTCTGAAAGCCCTAGAAGGCGAAGCTGAGTGGGAAGCTAAGATCATCGAACTAGCTGAAGCCCTGGATACTTACATTCCAGAGCCAGAGCGTGCAGTAGATGGTGCATTCTTGCTGCCAATCGAAGACGTATTCTCTATCCAAGGCCGTGGTACTGTAGTAACTGGTCGTGTAGAGCGCGGTATCGTACGTGTAGGCGACGATGTAGAAATCGTAGGCGTTAAAGAAACCACTAAGACTACCTGTACTGGTGTTGAAATGTTCCGCAAGCTGCTTGACGAAGGTCGCGCTGGTGAGAACTGTGGTGTTCTTCTGCGTGGTACTAAGCGTGAAGACGTAGAACGTGGTCAGGTACTGGCACACCCAGGCACCATTAACCCACACACTCGTTTCACTTCAGAAGTATACGTACTGTCTAAAGAAGAGGGTGGTCGTCACACTCCTTTCTTCAAGGGCTACCGTCCACAGTTCTACTTCCGTACTACTGACATCACCGGTACCATCGAACTGCCAGAAGGCGTTGAAATGGTAATGCCTGGTGACAACATCCAAATGGATGTTACTTTGATCGCACCAATCGCGATGGAAGAAGGCCTACGTTTCGCTATCCGTGAAGGTGGCCGTACTGTAGGTGCTGGTGTTGTTGCTACCATCGTTGAGTAATCAACAGTAGTAATTATCCCCCAAGGGCGCCGAAAGGCGCCCTTTTTGTTGTGGAAGTGACCATCTAGCTTGTAAGCAGATGGTCTAATGCAATAGAATCTAGGGCTACTTTTTTGCCGGTTGGCGGTCCATTGTTGGTCTACGCCAATTTTTTGCTGCCGGCGTGGGCACAATGTGGAACACTCCACAAGCACAGACTCGATACGGGATTGCAGTAATGAGTACCAATACAGAAGACCAAGGCAACTCCATGGACATCGTTAAATGGGGTTTGGTTGTCGTTTTAGTTGCGGCAGCCGTGATTGGCAACCAATATTTTGATACGTACTCGGTACTGTATCGTGCGATCGCCGTTGTTGT
The DNA here is from genome assembly GCF_012295575.1 of Ferrimonas lipolytica. Lineage (NCBI taxonomy): Bacteria > Pseudomonadati > Pseudomonadota > Gammaproteobacteria > Alteromonadales > Ferrimonadaceae > Ferrimonas > Ferrimonas lipolytica. The sequence continues at coordinate 3,729,811 of NZ_CP051180.1, forward strand.
AGCGATGGCTGTTGCATTGTTCGTTGCTGCGCAAACCGTCAAAGGTAAGGCAGCATGGGCTTTCACTCAGGAAGCTCGTTTAGAAGTGCGTAAAGTGGTGTGGCCATCTCGTCAAGAGACCACCCAAACTACGCTGATTGTTTTCGCTGTTACCGCTCTAGTTGCTTTCTGTGTATGGCTGCTAGATATGGGTTTGGTGAAAATCGTAAACCTGATTACAGGGGTATAACTGCATGTCCGAACAACCTAAAATGCGCTGGTACGTCGTGCAGGCTTTCTCTGGCTTTGAAGGGCGCGTATCGCAGTCCTTAAAAGAGCATATCAAGATGCACGAGATGGAAGAGTTCTTCGGTGAAGTTCTGGTTCCGACTGAAGAAGTGGTTGAGATGCGTGCTGGCCAGCGTCGCAAGAGCGAACGCAAATTCTTCCCAGGTTACGTACTGGTACAGATGGTTATGAACGACCAATCTTGGCACTTAGTGCGTAATATCCCACGCGTATTGGGCTTTATCGGTGGTACTTCCGACCGTCCTGCACCAATTTCACAGCGTGAAGCCGACTCTATCTTGAATCGTCTGCAAGAGGCCGCTGAATCGCCACGTCACCGCACCCTGTTCGAACCAGGTGAAGTGGTTCGTGTTAACGATGGTCCATTCGCTGACTTCAACGGTACCGTTGAAGAGGTGGATTACGAGAAGTCTCGTGTGAAGGTTTCGGTAATGATCTTTGGCCGTTCTACTCCGGTAGAGCTGGATTTTGGTCAGGTTGAAAAGAGCTGATCAAAAGATCGTCAAAAACGATTGAGATGGTGCGGCGGATTTGTATATAATTCGCCGCTCCTTTTTTCACGGGGAGTCTAAATCCGTCGGTTTAGACGTTTGAACCCATACAGAGGTAATAACTCATGGCTAAGAAAGTCACTGCTTACATCAAGCTGCAGGTTGCAGCTGGTGCAGCTAACCCGTCACCACCAGTTGGTCCTGCTCTAGGTCAGCACGGTGTTAACATCATGGAATTCTGTAAGGCGTTTAACGCTCGTACAGACAAGGTTGAGAAAGGTCTGCCAATTCCAGTAGTGATCACTGTTTACGCAGATCGCTCCTTTACCTTCGTAACCAAGACTCCACCTGCTGCTATCTTGCTGAAGAAAGCTGCTGGCGTTAAGTCTGGTTCCGGTCGTCCAAACACCGAGAAGGTAGGTACAGTAACTGACGCTCAGCTGCAAGAAATTGCTGAGACTAAAGCTGCTGATATGACTGGTGCTGACATTGAAGCTATGAAGCGTTCAATTGCTGGTACTGCCCGTTCCATGGGTCTGGTAGTTGAGGGTTAATAACGATGGCTAAAATCTCTAAGCGCATGCGCGTTATCCGCGAGAAAGTAGAAGCTACTCGCGAGTACGAAATGAACGAAGCGGTTGCATTGCTGAAGGAACTGGCTACTGCCAAGTTCGTTGAGTCTGTAGACGTAGCTGTAAACTTGGGCGTTGACCCACGTAAATCTGACCAAAACGTACGCGGTGCAACTGTACTGCCACACGGTACTGGTCGTGACGTTCGCGTTGCAGTATTTACTCAAGGCGCTAACGCTGAAGCAGCTAAAGAAGCTGGTGCAGATCTGATCGGCATGGACGATCTGGCTGCTCAGATTAAAGCTGGCGAAATGAACTTCGACGTAGTTGTTGCATCTCCAGATGCAATGCGCGTAGTTGGTCAGTTGGGTCAAATCTTGGGCCCTCGCGGTCTGATGCCTAACCCTAAGACCGGCACTGTAACTCCTAACGTTGCTGAAGCGGTTAAGAACGCTAAAGCTGGTCAGGTTCGTTACCGTAACGACAAGAACGGCATCATCCACACTACCATCGGTAAAGTGGACTTTGACGCTGATAAGTTGAAAGAGAACTTAGAGTCTCTGCTGGTAGCTCTGAAGAAGGCTAAGCCTGCTTCTGCTAAAGGCACTTTCATCAAGAAAGTTTCCATCTCCACCACTATGGGTGCAGGTGTTTCAGTTGACCAGGGTTCCCTGGAAACTGTTGCTTAAATCTTGATTTACAGGGCGGGGGATTATCTGTATAATTCCGCGCCCTATAGGCCGAAGCTTGATCTAATCGAGCTCTCGTCCAAGACCATAGGTGGAACGCAAGTTTCTTAATATTCGCCTGTGTAGACGGTGATGGACCTAAGAAGAATTTTTATTCTTCTGGAACCTCCCACCGTAAAGTCCCCCAGTAATGGGGTTATTAGTTTCTAGGTGTCAAAACCTAGGTGGAATCCAGGAGTAAAGCCCAATGGCATTAAACCTCGAAGGCAAAAAAGCAATTGTTGCTGAAGTCAACGAAGCTGCCAAAGGTGCTCTGTCCGCAGTTGTTGCCGATTCACGTGGCGTAACTGTAGGCGCAATGACCGAATTGCGTAAGCAAGCTCGCGAAGCCGGTGTATCTATGCGCGTAGTGCGTAACACCTTGGCAAAGCGTGCTGTAGAAGGAACCTCTTACGAGTGTCTGTCTACTGCTTTCACCGGTCCAACCCTGATCGCATTCTCTAACGAGCACCCAGGTGCTGCAGCACGTCTTTTCAAAGACTTTGCTAAACAAGAGAACGCGTTTGAGGTTAAAGCACTGGCATACGAAGGGGAGCTGATCCCTGCCGAGCAAATTGACCGTCTGGCTAAGCTGCCAACTTACGACGAAGCGATTGCACAGTTGATGATGACTATGAAAGAAGCATCTGCTGGCAAGCTGGTTCGTACTCTGGCTGCTCTGCGCGACCAAAAAGAAGAGCAAGCTGCCTAATTCGGCTAGCTGCTTAAACTTTTTTTCAGAAATAATTGTAGGATTTAAAAATGTCTATCACTAAAGACCAAATCATCGAAGCTGTAGCTGAAATGTCCGTAATGGACGTTGTTGAACTGATCGAAGCTATGGAAGAAAAATTCGGCGTATCTGCTGCTGCTGCAGTAGTATCTGGCGGTGGCGATGCAGCTGCTGTTGAAGAGAAAACCGAATTTGACGTAGTTCTGACTGACTTCGGTGGCAACAAAGTTGCTGCTATTAAAGCAGTTCGTGGCGCTACCGGCCTTGGCCTGAAAGAAGCCAAAGCTATGGTTGAGTCTGTACCAGTAGCTGTTAAAGAAGCTATTGCAAAAGACGAAGCTGAAGGTTTGCAGAAGCAACTGGAAGAAGCTGGCTGTAAAGTTGAGCTTAAGTAAGCTATCCTATAGCTTATGCGCCTGATGTAAAAATCAGGTTGGGCTGGTGGTTAAATAACCACCGGCCTTTTTGCGCTATATGCGCTAGTGATCTTTCTATTGATCACGAACCATCTAGGAACGCGGGCCTGGCAGAGATTATTGGTTAGGTTCTTGCGCCAATTTAGGGCGAAATATCTGTAAATTCAGATATTTTTGGTCTCCAATCACGAACAGAGGAACCCCATGGTTTACTCCGATTTCGAGAAAAAACGCATCCGCAAGGATTTTGGTAAGCGTCCAAAAGTACTAGACGTACCTTACCTGCTGTCAATCCAGCTGGACTCGTTCCAAAACTTCCTAGAGCAAGACCCAGAAGGTGAGCGTGGTCTGGAAGCTGCATTCCGCAGTGTTTTCCCGATCAAGTCCTTCTCTGGTTATGCTTCACTGGATTACGTTAGCTACAAGCTAGGCGAACCAGTATTTGACGTAAAAGAGTGTCAGATCCGTGGCATTACTTATTCTGCTCCTCTGCGCGTTAAGCTGCGCATGGTGACACTGGACAAAGAGAACGGTGGCGCTGTAAAGGATATTAAAGAGCAGGAAGTCTACATGGGCGATATGCCGCTCATGACCGAAAACGGTACTTTCGTAATTAACGGTACTGAGCGCGTAATCGTATCTCAGTTGCACCGTTCTCCAGGTGTGTTCTTCGACCACGACCGTGGTAAGACTCACTCATCTGGTAAAGTTTTATATAACGCTCGCGTTATCCCTTACCGTGGTTCTTGGCTGGACTTCGAGTTCGATCCGAAAGACAACTTGTTTGTTCGTATCGACCGTCGTCGTAAATTGCCAGCGTCTATCATTCTGCGTGCTCTGGATTACTCTACTCAAGAGATCCTAGACATGTTCTTCGACAAGGTGACCTTCACCTTGAAGAAAGACAAGCTGGTGATGGATCTGATCCCAGAGCGTCTGCGTGGCGAAACTGCGGTATTTGATATCAAAGACAACGATGGCAAGGTTTTAGTTGAAACCGGACGTCGTATTACTGCTCGTCATATCCGTCAACTTGAAAAAGGTGGCGTGACTGAACTGGAAGTACCTGTTGAGTACTTGCAGGGCAAAGTAAGTGGTCAAGACTACGTTGACGAAGCAACTGGCGAGCTGATCGTTGCGGCTAACCAAGAGTTAACTCTGGAAGACGTAGCTAAGCTGTCTCAAGCTGATATCAAAGCGTTTGATACTCTGTACTTCAACGAGTTGGACAATGGCCCGTACATGTCCACTACCATCGGCGTTGATTCAACCAACGATCGTATGGAAGCGTTGGTAGAGATCTACCGCATGATGCGCCCAGGCGAGCCGCCAACCCGCGATGCTGCCGAAGCGCTGTTCCAAAATCTGTTCTTCAGTGAAGATCGTTACGATCTGTCTACTGTTGGTCGCATGAAGTTCAACCGTCGTCTGGGCCGTGATGAGTCCACCGGTGTTGGCATTCTGACCAAAGAAGACATCGTTGACGTGATGAAGAAGATCATCGAGATCCGCAATGGCGGTGATGAAGTCGATGATATCGATCACTTGGGCAACCGTCGTATCCGTTCTGTTGGCGAAATGGCCGAAAACCAGTTCCGTGTAGGTCTGGTACGTGTTGAGCGTGCAGTACGTGAGCGTCTGTCTTTGGGCGATCTGGATTCCCTGATGCCTCAGGATCTGATCAACGCCAAGCCTATCTCTGCAGCAGTTAAAGAGTTCTTCGGTTCTTCTCAGCTGTCGCAGTTTATGGATCAGAACAACCCGTTGTCAGAAGTGACCCACAAGCGTCGTATTTCGGCCTTGGGTCCTGGCGGCTTGACCCGTGAGCGTGCTGGTTTCGAAGTTCGAGATGTACACGTAACTCACTACGGTCGTCTGTGTCCAATTGAGACCCCTGAAGGTCCAAACATTGGTTTGATCAACTCTTTGGCAACCTTTGCTCGTACTAACGAGTACGGTTTCCTAGAGACCCCTTACCGTCGTGTTATCGATGGCAAAGTGACTGAAGAAGTAGAATACCTTTCTGCTATCGAAGAAGGTCACTATGTGGTGGCTCAGGCTAACGCTATCATCGACAGCAACAGCATGTTGTCTGATGAGTTGGTTGCAGCACGTCACAAGGGTGAATCTTCATTCGTTACTCCTGATCAAGTTCAGTTCATGGACATCTCTCCACAGCAGATCATCTCTGTGGCAGCGTCTTTGATTCCGTTCTTGGAACACGATGATGCTAACCGAGCCTTGATGGGTGCGAACATGCAGCGTCAGGCCGTTCCTACTTTGAAGGCTGATAAGCCATTGGTAGGTACCGGTATTGAACGTGCAGTAGCTGTTGACTCCGGTGTAACCGTTGTTGCTAAGCGTGGTGGTGTAATTGATTACGTCGATGCTTCTCGCATCGTGGTTAAGGTACACGAAGATGAGTTGGTTGCAGGCGAAGCCGGCATCGACATCTACAACTTGACCAAGTACACCCGTTCTAACCAAAACACCTGCATTAACCAGCGTCCAGTTTGTAACGTTGGTGAAATTGCAACTCGCGGTGACGTATTGGCCGATGGCCCGTCTACCGACTTGGGTGATTTGGCTTTGGGTCAGAACTTGCGCGTAGCATTCATGACTTGGAACGGTTTCAACTTTGAGGATTCCATCTTGCTGTCCGAGCGAGTGGTTCAGGAAGATCGCCTGACGACCATTCACATTCAGGAACTTTCCTGTATTGCTCGTGATACCAAGCTTGGCTCTGAAGAGATCACTGCTGATATCCCTAACGTAGGTGAGTCTGCTCTGTCTAAATTGGACGAGTCTGGCATCGTTTACGTTGGCGCTGAAATGAAACCTGGCGACATTCTGGTAGGTAAGGTAACTCCGAAAGGCGAAACCCAGCTGACTCCAGAAGAGAAGCTATTGCGTGCCATCTTCGGTGAGAAGGCGTCCGATGTTAAGGATTCCTCTCTGCGTGTACCTAACTCTGTTTACGGTACCGTTATCGACGTTCAAGTCTTTACTCGCGATGGCGTAGAAAAAGACAAACGTGCGGTTGATATCGAGAACATGCAGCTGCGTGAAGCGAAGAAGGATCTGACTGAAGAGTTCAGCATCCTTGAGAACGGCGTTTACGCTCGTGCTCGCAACCTGCTGCTGTCTACCGGTATGAGCGAAGCTCAGCTGGACGGTATGGATCGCGCTAAGTGGTTAGAACTGCCACTAGACGACGAAGCTAAGCAAACCGAACTTGAGCAGTTGGCTGGCCAGCACGATGAGCTGAAAGCTGACTTCGATAAGAAGTTTGAAACCAAGCGTCGCAAGATCACCCAAGGCGATGATCTGAACCCAGGTGTTCAGAAGATTGTTAAGGTTTACCTTGCGGTTAAACGTCGCATCCAGCCAGGCGATAAGATGGCCGGTCGTCACGGTAACAAAGGTGTAATTTCCACCATCGTTCCTGTTGAAGACATGCCACACGATGAGTTCGGCCAGCCGGTCGACATCGTACTTAACCCGCTGGGTGTACCGTCGCGTATGAACATCGGTCAGATCCTTGAAGTTCACTTGGGTATGGCCGCTAAGGGAATTGGTGACAAGATCAACGCCATGCTGGAACAACAGCGTGAAGTTGAAGAGATGCGCCAGTTTATCCAGAAAGCATACGACATCGGTGAGTCGCAGCAGAAAGTAGACCTGTCTACCTTCTCTGACGCCGAAGTGCTGCGTCTGGCTAAAAACCTGAAGGGCGGTATGCCAATGGCTACCCCTGCGTTCGACGGTGCTGCTGAGTCTGAAATCAAAGAGCTGTTGACCCTAGGTGACCTGCCGGATTCCGGTCAGTTCACTTTGTACGATGGCCGTACTGGTAACACCTTCGAACGTCCGGTAACCGTTGGTTACATGTACATGCTGAAGTTGAACCACTTGGTTGATGACAAGATGCACGCGCGTTCTACCGGTTCTTACAGCTTGGTTACTCAGCAGCCGCTGGGTGGTAAAGCACAGTTCGGTGGTCAGCGTTTCGGTGAGATGGAAGTGTGGGCCCTACAGGCCTACGGTGCAGCCTACACCCTGCAAGAGATGTTAACCGTGAAGTCCGATGACGTGAACGGCCGTACTCAGATGTATAAGAGCATCGTGGACGGAAACTACTCAATGCAGCCAGGCTTGCCAGAATCCTTCAACGTAGTGTTGAAAGAGATCCGCTCACTGGGTATCAACATCGAGTTGGACCAGGAATAAGCGTCGCTGTCACCAATAGGTGGCATGGCTAAGGGCGCAGTTCCGTTTGCGGAACTGCGCATCTAAAACCCAATTTGGGAGACGAATGTGAAAGACTTACTTCAGTTTCTAAAGAAACAGAATACGTCCGAAGAATTCAACGGCATCAAGATTGGTCTGGCTGCGCCGGACATGATCCGTTCTTGGTCGTTCGGTGAAGTTAAAAAGCCGGAAACCATTAACTACCGTACGTTCAAGCCAGAACGCGACGGCTTGTTCTGTGCCCGTATCTTTGGTCCAGTTAAGGACTATGAGTGTCTGTGTGGCAAGTACAAGCGCCTGAAGCACCGTGGTGTTATTTGTGAAAAGTGTGGCGTTGAAGTAACCCAAACTAAAGTACGTCGTGAGCGTATGGGTCACATCGAGCTGGCTTCTCCAGTAGCACACATCTGGTTCCTCAAGTCGCTGCCATCGCGCATCGGTTTGTTGCTGGATATGACTTTACGCGACATCGAGCGCGTACTGTACTTCGAGTCCTACGTGGTTATCGAACCAGGCATGACTGCGCTTGAGCGCGGCCAAATGCTGACCGAAGAAGAGTACTTAGACGCCTTGGAAGAGCACGGTGACGAGTTTGACGCTCGCATGGGTGCTGAAGCTGTTCAAGAGCTGTTGAAAGACATCGATCTGGAAGCAGAAATTGGCGTTATGCGTGAGGAGTTGCCACAAACCAACTCTGAAACTAAGCGTAAGAAGCTGACCAAGCGTTTGAAGCTGATGGAAGCTTTCTACCACTCTGGCAACAAGCCTGAGTGGATGATCATGGGCGTTCTGCCGGTTCTGCCGCCAGATCTGCGTCCGTTGGTACCATTGGATGGTGGTCGTTTTGCGACTTCTGATCTGAACGATCTGTACCGCCGTGTGATCAACCGTAACAACCGTCTGAAGCGTCTGCTTGATCTAGCTGCACCAGACATCATCGTACGCAATGAAAAACGTATGCTGCAGGAATCTGTAGATGCGTTGTTGGATAACGGCCGTCGCGGTCGCGCCATCACTGGCTCCAACCGTCGTCCGCTGAAATCTCTGGCTGACATGATTAAAGGTAAGCAGGGTCGTTTCCGTCAGAACTTGCTGGGTAAACGCGTAGATTACTCTGGTCGTTCGGTAATTACTGTAGGTCCTACCCTGCGTTTGCATCAGTGTGGTCTTCCTAAGAAGATGGCTCTGGAGCTGTTCAAGCCATTCATCTACGGCAAGCTGGAAGCACGTGGTTTAGCGACCACCATTAAAGCTGCTAAGAAGATGGTTGAGCGCGAGCAGGCTGAGGTTTGGGATGTACTGGACGAAGTGATTCGTGAACACCCAGTACTGTTGAACCGTGCACCTACTCTTCACCGTTTGGGTATCCAGGCATTTGAACCGGTACTGATTGAAGGTAAAGCGATTCAGCTGCACCCATTGGTTTGTGCTGCGTACAACGCTGACTTCGATGGTGACCAGATGGCGGTACACGTACCGTTGACTCTGGAAGCTCAGCTTGAAGCGCGTGCCCTGATGATGTCCACCAACAACATCTTGTCCCCGGCGTCTGGTGATCCTGTAATCACCCCGTCTCAGGATGTGGTATTGGGTCTGTACTACATGACCCGTGAAAAGGTGAACGCCAAAGGCGAAGGCATGGCTTTCGCTAACGTTGAAGAAGCAGAAAAAGCGTACCGTACTGGTCAAGCTGAACTGCACGCTCGCGTTAAGGTTCGTATCAACGACAGCTTTACCGACGAAGACGGTAACGTTATCGAAGAAACCAAGATCATCGATACCACTGTTGGTCGCTCTATCCTGTCTCAGATCCTTCCAAAGGGCTTGCACTTTGAACTGATCAACCAAGACATGGGTAAGAAGCCTATCTCTAACGTACTGAACACTTGCTACCGTAAGTGTGGTCTGAAAGATACTGTTATCTTCGCTGACCAATTGATGTACACCGGTTTCGCATACGCCACTGTGTCTGGTACCTCTGTTGGTATTAACGACATGGTTGTACCGGACGAGAAGAAGACCATCATTGCTGACGCGGAAGCGGAAGTAGCAGAGATCACCGAACAGTTCCAAGCCGGTCTTGTGACCGCGGGCGAACGTTACAACAAAGTGATCGATATCTGGGCCTCTGCCAACGAACAAGTTGCTAAGGCTATGATGGAAAACTTGTCTACCGACACCGTGGTTAACCGCGATGGCGTAAATGAGGAACAGAAGTCGTTCAACAGCATCTTCATGATGGCCGATTCAGGCGCTCGTGGTAGTGCCGCTCAGATTCGTCAGTTGGCGGGTATGCGTGGTCTGATGGCTAAGCCGGATGGCTCCATCATCGAGACGCCAATTAAGGCGAACTTTAAAGAAGGTCTGAACGTACAGCAGTACTTCATCTCGACTCACGGTGCTCGTAAAGGTTTGGCCGATACCGCACTGAAGACCGCTAACTCCGGTTACTTGACTCGTCGTCTGGTAGACGTATCTCAGGATCTGGTTATCGTTGAAGATGACTGTGGTTCAGAGGAAGGTTTGATTGTTAAGCCGCTGATTGAAGGTGGTGATGTAGTTGAGCCGTTACGCGAACGCGTATTGGGCCGTGTTGTTGGCAAAGACATCATTAAGCCTGGTACCGAAGACGAAGTTCTGATTCCACGCAACACTTTGCTGGATGAGAAACTGTGTGACGTTATCGACAAAGCTTCTGTTGATGAAATCGTGGTTCGTTCGGTAATTACTTGTAACACCGATTTCGGTGTTTGTAAGAACTGTTACGGCCGTGACTTGGCTCGAGGTCACATGGTGGCTGAAGGTGAAGCGGTTGGTGTTGTTGCGGCACAGTCTATTGGTGAGCCGGGTACCCAGCTTACGATGCGTACGTTCCACATTGGTGGTGCGGCATCTCGTGCGTCTGCAGAAACCAATGTTCAGGTTAAGAACAGCGGCTCCATCAAGCTACATAACGAGAAGTTCGTTATCAACGCTGATGGCAAGATCGTTGTAACCTCCCGTTCTACCGAACTGGCCGTTATCGATGACCTGGGTCGTGAGAAAGAGCGTTACAAGCTCCCTTACGGTGCAGTACTTGAGATCAAAGAAGGCGATGCAGTTAACGCTGGCGATATCGTTGCTAACTGGGATCCGCACACTCACCCAATCATCACCGAAGTAGAAGGTATGGTTAAGTTTGTTGACATGATCGACGGCGTAACCATGACCAAACAGACCGATGAACTGACTGGTCTGTCTAGCATCTTGGTACTGGATCCGGCACAACGTCCGGCTGCAGGTAAAGAGATGCGTCCAATGGTGAAATTGGTTGATGCATCCGGTAAAGATATCCTGATTCCAGGCACTGAAGTTGCGGCACAGTACTTCCTGTCTGGCAACGCGATTGTAAACCTGGAAGATGGTGCTTCAGTGAACGTGGGTGATGCGGTTGCGCGTATCCCGCAGGAATCTGGCGGTACTAAGGATATTACTGGTGGTCTGCCACGAGTTGCTGACTTGTTCGAAGCGCGTAAGCCGAAAGAACCTGCAATTCTGGCCGAAATCACCGGTACCATCTCGTTCGGTAAAGAAACTAAAGGCAAGCGTCGTCTGGTAATCACTCCACACGATGGTGCTGCACAGTACGAAGAGATGATTCCTAAGTGGCGTAACCTGAACGTGTTCGAAGGTGAAAAAGTTGAACGCGGTGAAGTAATTGCTGATGGCCCAGAGGCTCCACATGACATTCTACGTCTACGTGGCATCCACGCTGTTGCAAACTACATCGTTAACGAAGTGCAGGACGTATACCGTCTGCAGGGCGTTAAGATCAACGACAAGCACATCGAAGTTGTTATTCGTCAGATGTTGCGTAAGTGCATCATCGTTGACGGTGGCGATACCGATCTGCTGCCAGGCGAACAGGCTGAAGTTGCTCGCGTTAGCCAAGCTAACCGTGAGTTAGCTGAAGGCCAACGTCCGGCAACCTTCGAGCGTGAACTGTTGGGTATTACCAAGGCTTCCTTGGCGACCGAATCGTTTATCTCGGCGGCATCGTTCCAGGAAACAACTCGCGTACTGACTGACGCTGCCACTTACGGTAAGCGTGATGATTTGCGTGGCTTGAAAGAGAACGTTACCGTGGGTCGTCTGATCCCAGCAGGTACCGGTTTCGCTTACCACCGCAACAAGGCTAAAGCAGCAAACGTTGAAGCAGCACCAGCTGTATCTGCGTCTGAAGCTGAGCAGAACTTGGCTGATTTGTTGAATGCTTCCCTAACCGGCGGCAATCAGTAAAATCCTAGTTCAGCGTTGATATAGAAGGGCATCCGCATGGATGCCCTTTTTGTTTTGGGTCACGATCATTGGCGATCTTTGCGATCTTCTTTGGCTAATTCTTGACACGTACCCCCAAGGTGCTTAAAATTTCGCGTCCCCATTCTGTGGGGCATCGATTTTTCGCAACTAATACTGGATTGCTGAGTTTGCCTCAGTCAATCAGGAGATATGAATGGCTACTGTTAATCAGCTGGTTCGTAAGCCTCGCAAGGACAAGGTTCAAAAGACCAACGTTCCTGCACTGGCTGCGTGCCCACAAAAGCGTGGCGTATGTACTCGTGTATACACCACTACCCCTAAAAAACCGAACTCTGCACTGCGTAAAGTATGTCGTGTTCGCCTGACCAACGGTTTTGAAGTTACTTCTTACATCGGTGGTGAAGGTCACAACCTGCAAGAGCACTCTGTAGTACTTATCCGTGGCGGTCGTGTAAAAGATTTGCCAGGTGTTCGTTACCACACTGTTCGTGGCGCTCTGGACACCGCTGGTGTTTCTGACCGTCGCCAAGGTCGCTCTAAGTACGGTGCTAAGCGTCCTAAGTCTTAATGGTCCTCCGTTAAGTAAGGCCAAACTTTTTTAATTTGTTTATCCAGTTTTGGATTAACCTGAATATATTCGGAGAATTCCCATGCCAAGACGTCGCGTCGTAGGTCAACGTAAAATCCTGCCAGATCCTAAGTTCGGATCAGAGCTTCTGGCAAAGTTCGTAAACGTAATGATGCTGGACGGTAAAAAGTCCACTGCTGAAAAGATCATCTATGGTGGTCTGGACGTAGCTGCTGAGAAATCAAGCAAAGCTCATTTAGATATTTTTGAAGCCGCTCTGGACAACATCCGTCCATCTGTGGAAGTTAAGTCCCGCCGTGTTGGTGGTTCTACTTACCAGGTGCCGGTAGAAGTTCGCCCAGTGCGTCGTAACGCACTAGCTATGCGCTGGTTGGTTGAAGCCGCCCGTAAGCGTAGCGAAAAATCGATGGCTCTGCGCCTGGCAGGTGAACTGTTAGATGCAAGCGAAAATAAAGGCACTGCGGTTAAGAAACGTGAAGACGTTCACCGTATGGCTGACGCGAACAAAGCGTTCGCACATTACCGCTGGTAATGACTTTGGCGTGGCACGTATGTGCCACGCCACTTTTCATTCTAGTCACTAGCGATATAGGACTCTACCCAGAGCATAGCCCTATATCATTATTGATTGGTATAACGCGTAAGGCGTTAGCTAGAGGAAACTATTTTGGCTCGTACAACCCCGCTCGAGCGCTACCGTAACATCGGTATTGTGGCTCACGTAGACGCTGGTAAAACTACTACTTCTGAGCGCGTATTGTTCTACACGGGTCTATCTCATAAGATCGGTGAAGTACACGACGGCGCTGCGACCATGGATTGGATGGAGCAGGAGCAGGAGCGTGGTATTACTATCACTTCAGCTGCTACCACCACCTTTTGGCGCGGTATGGAAGCGCAATACCCTGAGCATCGCATCAACATCATCGATACTCCAGGGCACGTTGACTTCACCATTGAAGTAGAACGTTCGCTACGCGTACTTGATGGTGCTGTGGTGGTTTTCTGTGGCGCTTCTGGCGTTGAGCCTCAGTCTGAGACCGTATGGCGTCAAGCTGATAAATATCATGTACCTCGACTGGTCTTCGTCAATAAGATGGATCGTGCCGGCGCTGACTTTGAACGTGTGGTTGAACAGATTCGCGACCGTTTGGGCGCAAACTGTGTGCCTATCCAGCTCAATGTCGGTACCGAAGAAGAGTTCGCCGGCGTTATTGATCTGCTTAAGATGAAGTACATCAGCTGGAATGAAGCCGATCAGGGCATGACTTTCGACTACTTAGCGATCCCAGATGATCTGGTTGATCAGGCTGAGGAGTGGCGCGAGTACATGGTTGAGTCGGCTGCAGAAGCGACTGAAGAGTTAATGGAGAAGTACTTAGAAGAGGGCGAGCTCTCTGAAGCGGAGATCAAAGCTGGTCTGCGTCAACGTACTCTTAACAACGAAATCGTATTGGCAACCTGTGGTTCTGCATTTAAGAACAAAGGCGTACAAGCGGTTTTGGATGCAGTTGTAGAATACCTGCCGTCACCACCAGAAGTACCGGCTATCACCGGTGTGGATATGGATGACAACGAGGTATCGCGTGAGTCTGATGATGCTGCTCCGTTTGCGGCATTGGCTTTCAAGATCGCAACCGACCCATTTGTGGGCACCTTAACCTTTATGCGGGTATATTCTGGTGTGGCCGAAACTGGCCAAGCGGTTTATAACTCAGTAAAGCAAAAGCGTGAACGCTTCGGTCGTATGGTGCAAATGCACTCAAATGATCGTAAAGAAATTAAAGAGGTTCGGGCTGGCGATATCGCCGCTGCCGTTGGTCTAAAAGATGTCACTACTGGTGATACCCTTTGTGATCAGGACCATAAAGTGATACTTGAGCGGATGGAATTTCCGGAACCTGTGATCCAGATCGCAGTTGAGCCGCGAACCAAGGCCGATCAAGAGAAGATGGGCGTTGCACTGGGTAAACTGGCTGCAGAGGATCCATCCTTCCGCGTTGAAACTGACCAAGAGTCAGGACAAACGTTGATCTCTGGAATGGGCGAATTACACCTCGACATTATTGTTGATCGCATGAAACGTGAATTTAGCGTTGATTGTAACGTTGGTAAGCCACAGGTGGCATACCGCGAAACGATTCGCCAAAGCGTTAACTGTGAAGGTAAGTTTATCCGTCAATCCGGTGGTAAGGGCCAATATGGTCACGTCTGGCTGAAGCTAGAACCACAGGAGGCGGGATTTGGCTACGAGTTCGTAAACGAAATCGTCGGCGGGACAGTTCCTCGTGAATTTATCCCTGCTGTAGATAAAGGTATCCAAGAACAGATGGGACAAGGTGTCATCGCAGGCTTCCCTGTGCTTGACGTTAAAGTTACTCTGTACGACGGTTCCTTCCACGATGTGGATTCGAACGAAATGGCGTTTAAAGTGGCTGGTGCCATAGGCTTCCGGAACGGAGCCTTGGATGCATCACCTGTGTTGCTTGAACCAATGATGAAGGTTGAAGTAACGACTCCAGAAGACTGGATGGGTGATGTTGTAGGCGACTTGAACCGCCGTCGTGGCTTGATCGAAGGTATGGACGATGGTGTGGCCGGTCTTAAGATCGTACATGCCAAAGTGCCATTATCTGAAATGTTTGGCTATGCCACAGACTTGCGCTCCGCAACACAGGGTCGTGCTTCTTACTCAATGGAATTTGTTGAGTATAATGAAACCCCTGCGAGCGTAGCTAAGTCTATTATTGATGCCCGTATGGGCTAATCGAACACCAGTTCGTTAACAGATCCGGTCGCATGCGGCCGGGTCGCATATTGAAAGGAAAGACGTCGTGTCTAAAGAAAAGTTTGAACGTACGAAACCGCACGTTAACGTTGGTACTATTGGCCACGTTGACCACGGTAAAACCACTCTGACCGCTGCAATCACCAACGTGCTGGCAAAGCACATGGGTGGCGAAGCTAAAGCTTTTGATCAGATCGATAACGCTCCAGAAGAGCGCGAGCGTGGTATCACCATCGCAGCTTCTCACGTTGAGTACGACACTGAGATCCGTCACTACGCACACGTAGATTGCCCAGGACACGCTGATTACGTTAAAAACATGATCACCGGTGCTGCTCAAATGGACGGCGCTATCCTGGTTTGTGCAGCAACTGATGGCCCAATGCCACAGACTCGTGAGCACATCCTGCTGTCTCGTCAGGTAGGCGTACCTTACATCATCGTGTTCCTGAACAAGTGTGACATGGTAGATGACGAAGAGCTGCTTGAGCTGGTAGAAATGGAAGTTCGTGAACTTCTGTCTGAGTACGATTTCCCAGGTGATGACACTCCAGTAATTCAGGGTTCTGCTCTGAAAGCCCTAGAAGGCGAAGCTGAGTGGGAAGCTAAGATCATCGAACTAGCTGAAGCCCTGGATACTTACATTCCAGAGCCAGAGCGTGCAGTAGATGGTGCATTCTTGCTGCCAATCGAAGACGTATTCTCTATCCAAGGCCGTGGTACTGTAGTAACTGGTCGTGTAGAGCGCGGTATCGTACGTGTAGGCGACGATGTAGAAATCGTAGGCGTTAAAGAAACCACTAAGACTACCTGTACTGGTGTTGAAATGTTCCGCAAGCTGCTTGACGAAGGTCGCGCTGGTGAGAACTGTGGTGTTCTTCTGCGTGGTACTAAGCGTGAAGACGTAGAACGTGGTCAGGTACTGGCACACCCAGGCACCATTAACCCACACACTCGTTTCACTTCAGAAGTATACGTACTGTCTAAAGAAGAGGGTGGTCGTCACACTCCTTTCTTCAAGGGCTACCGTCCACAGTTCTACTTCCGTACTACTGACATCACCGGTACCATCGAACTGCCAGAAGGCGTTGAAATGGTAATGCCTGGTGACAACATCCAAATGGATGTTACTTTGATCGCACCAATCGCGATGGAAGAAGGCCTACGTTTCGCTATCCGTGAAGGTGGCCGTACTGTAGGTGCTGGTGTTGTTGCTACCATCGTTGAGTAATCAACGGTAGTTAACACTACACTTTGAAAAAGGCGTCCCTAGGGGCGCCTTTTTTGTGTCTATTGACCTAGCTTGGGGGTCTGTTAGCTATTAGCCTCTTGGCTCTATCTCGCCACGGTTTCTCAATCTTCTCAAAACTCATAGCTGAAACCACGACGGTGATGGCAACGATTGTGCTGTTTAGCGCTATTGCTGACCAACCTTGGTATGTATTCCCGAATAGGTTGCTGAGCAGAAGAATGATGAGCAGATGGAGCATATAAATTGAGTAGGACCAGCGTCCACTAAGCTGCAACACTTGGGCTAGTAATAACCGTCCTAATGTGCCGTTATGGTCGCTGCTAAAGACGATAATAGCCAGAGTAAAGGTGGTAACGACACCGATCCACATCGCTGGGTAAACTTCGGCATTGAAGATTGCGATTACTATTCCGATAACGGTTAACCACTCCAACAATTCAATACGCTGCGCGATCTTTTTTGTCAGAGACTCGAACCGACGTAAACGATTGATCCCTACCCCGAGGTAGAACGCGGCAATACACCGGACAAAGCCAAAATCATAGGTAATGTCGAGGTTGTCACGACCTAAAGTAAATAGAAATAGGTAGCAGCTAAAGGCAATTAATGGTGGTAACCATAGTGATTTATGCCTATCGATAAAGAATGTTGTCGCGAAGAACACCACGTAAGTGAGTATTTCTGCACTGACGCTCCAACTTGGAGTGTTCCAGGTTAGGTGATCAAATATCCCCACTGACTGCAACAGTAAGAGATTGCCAATGAAGGATGAGATTTGACCGTCAGAGGAGAGTAATGCGCCCCCTCCGGCAACCTCCCAGTGAAATAGCACCGATTTGAGGCAGAAATAGGCGAGCATCAGCAAGAGGCTAATAAGGTGCAGTGGGTACATTCGCCCCAAACGAAGTATTAGGTAGTCGCCAAAGGTAATATTGCGCCCTATTCGGTCACCATAGGCGTAGGACATCACAAAGCCGGATAAGATAAAAAACAGATCAACAAATAGGTAGCTGTTGTGGATGAAGAGCGTCGACGAGGTGTCAAAGTGATATGGCGAGTGATAAAGCACGACTAACAGTGCTGCGATTCCTCTTAGGCTTTCGAGCTTATAAAACATCTACTACTGACCCAAAAATTGTTACTCCGAAGGCTTAAATGGTAGTTAATGGCTTGGGTATTGGGGGGGTAATTAAGTTTATTAAGCCTGTGGCAATTGCATTAGTAGTTGATATATTTGAATAAATTTTAAATTTTGGTTGCCAAAATAAACTTATTAGCATTGCTTTTTGTTGGCTGTATACCAATTAAGTGCTGTTCTTTTCAATGCTGTTAAAGCCCCGGCTAGGCGAGTTTTGATACAAGAGGAAAGCACTACCGCCGTTGATCTTTTGCCGCATTGGAACAGTCCAGCGAAGCGTTTTGGACTGCGACCTAAGGCAAGGGGGATTGCAAAGGGGGCGAAGCTCCCCCCTAATGCATACAAAAATGTACTGTCGCCACCGTGACATAACCCCTTAAGAGTACTGCAATCGGTAGAGCCGAAGGTTTGATATAAACCTCAACACTTGGCTGTGACACAGCCTTTTTGTTGCAGTTACGGCACTACATATGGCCCCTGACACAAAAAAGCCAGTTGCGGTTGCAACTGGCTTTGCTCTAAAAGTTATCCCAACGGGTTGGAGGGAATTACTGTTTCCACTTCAGGTGGGTTGCCCAACCTAAGTATGCTCGTGACCAATCAGGGTCACCAAAGTTGCGTAATACGTAAGTGTTCATTTCGCTTACGCGGGCATCGTATTCTGCTAAGTCAGCCCAGTCGTAGGTACTTGCTACCTGATCCATAATGGATGCAGTACCGGTACCACTTACGTCGTACGCTAACACACCTGGGGCACCAAATACCTTGTCGGTTAAGGTCTTGGTTGCACACTCAATGATGTCACTCTCTACGTAACCTTCATTATGAGCGGTCAATAAGAAACCGACATCCATGTGACCATGGCTTGTGTCTTCAATCTTGGTGTTACCGTTTACGTCGTAAGCGTAGTTCCAAGTACAGGTACCATCGCTGTTAAACTGTAAGTTGTCGCCAAAGAAGCCAACAATATCATTTACTCGTTGCTCCATTACGCTGTCGCCACCGCTGGTCCACTTGTCTACGTAGATCATTGCAACGGCCATGGTCATATTGTGGTTGTACGGTACTGGATTAGAGTACAAGCCGTTATCACCGTAGGCGTCATTCTGTTCGTTTACGTAGAAGTATGAACCCTGAATCGCCGCGTTCTTACTCACACTGTAGGATGAGTTATGGTTGTTGATGATTGTCGTAGCGCTTGCTAAGAAAGCATCAGCCTGAGTCATGTAACCTGTTTTGTCGTTACTCTTGATGTAATCAACAATACGCATGATTGGGTTAAGGATCTGACCATCAGACAATACCGCTAAACGGTATCCACCGTAAGGACGACGCCAGCCATCACCAATCTGGCTACGATCATTCAGGAACAGCTTCGGTGCTACCGAGTACGGTTCCGCCGAGATATTTAGCTCGCCCCGCTGAGCACGGTTAGTGTCAGTGTAGTCAAGCATACGCTGAGCCAGCTCTACTGCGTAATCTAAGTACTTATCATCGTTATAGGTTTCAGCCATGGTTAAGTATGCACGTAACCAATAGTGTCCGTGCCACGCGTATTCGCCATTATCGTTGGCGTTGGTGGTATTCATCATCGGACGACCATTACGTGAGAAATGCTCAAAGCTGGCGTCCCACTCTGCTTGGGTTGCAATAGTAGCTTCTGGCGCAGTGATTCCTTCATCAATCACTTTCCAGTCACTGCTAGCAACGTTATACAGTCGGTTAGCGCTACTTGGGGCACTGCTGTTCTCAATGATGTTCTGGTTGTCGTCAAAGCTATATGCGCGCAGATGATCGTTGTTACCGTAGTCAATAAAAGCTAAAGCTTGCAGGCTCGCTTGACTGTAGTCATTACCGTAGTGCATCGCCGAGTTGTAACTTTGGTAACCAATTGAGCTATCGCTCACTGACTCAGTAGTCTGACCATCTGAGACAGTGACAATGCCATTATTGATGTTTACTTCAGCGTAACCGGTTGTGCCAAAATCAAAGCGATTGTCTAAACGGATCTCTTTGCCATTAAACAGGCCAATAAACGAGTCTTCAGTTACCGCTAAATAGGCATTTGAACCGCTGGCCAAGTAGGCTTTGTCATCACTTAAGTCACGGACCCAGGCCACAATACGGTGTTCGCTTTGCGCCTGCCATGCATCAAAGTCAAAGTACGCGTCGGTGCCGTTAAAGCTAATAGCTCGAGCGTCTTCACCTAATAGCAGGTCGTTTTCAATTGGCTCTGGCTCTGGCTCCGGTTCTGGCTCTGGTTCTGGCTCTGGCTCTGGTTCTGGCTCTGGTTCAACCGGTACTACTGGATCCGGGTCAACAGGCTCTGGCTCAACCGGCTCTACTGGATCAGGCTCAACCGGAGTTGGGTCAACTGGATCAGTAATAGGCGCGTTGTCTACAGGTGGAGTTTCATCAATAGGATCCGAACTGCTACTACCGCCGCCGCATGCTGTCAGGGCGACAGTAAGCGCGCTAAGGGCGAAAATACGTTTTAATTTCGAAGTGTTCGATAAGTGCCGATTGGTCATAATATACTCCAATATCGGCAGACAAGGTGGCATGGGGCCTAAAACGGTCCGACATGTGGTAGTCCCGCTATCTCAAGCTGTGTTACTTCGCTTGAGACCGGAGACTTTGCGTCATCAGTTCACACTGACTTTGCCTTTGTCTGCTGTCGTGAATGTCGTCGCAATATAAATCATCTGCGACTCGATTTGATGGGGTGCATCTTACTGGCAACAATCAGGTGCTTCAAATTGGCTAAAAAATCGATTTGATAAACGACATCGATCTGATTTTTAAGTGAAATTTTTAGTTTTTGCCGATGGCTAGTAAAATTGTTCAAAATTTGAATTTTGATTTATATATCAGCACCTTGAGGCAGTTAATTGCCGGCCAAAATAGAAACAATATTTTTACATGGTGACTACTGGTTTCGCGGTACTGATCACACCATCGACTGAAATAATGTGAATTAGGCTGATTTTTATCCACCATTGTTAGCGGCTAACTTAGCCAATTGCTCTTTATTTAGGTGAAAACCACCATTTCAGCGCTACTACTTCTCTACTTGGCATCTATTTACCCTGCGATACAGCTTGTAAGTAATGAGTGGCTAGCCAACTAGTTTTCGGTGAGTTGTTAAGCGCTTTAATTCGAGGCTGTAGATGTGAAAAAACCAGCTGCGAATGCAACTGGCTTTGCTCTAAAAGTTATCCCAACGGGTTGGAGGGAATTACTGTTTCCACTTCAAGTGGGTTGCCCAACCTAAGTAGGCGCGTGACCAGTCTGGATCACCAAAGTGGCGCAGCACATAGCTGTTCATTTGACTGATGCGAGCATCATATTCCGCTAAGTCAGCCCAATCGTAGGTACTTGCTACTTGATCCATGATGGTAGCCACTCCGGTACCACTTACGTCGTACGCCAACACACCAGGAGCACCAAAGACCTTATCGGTTAGGGTTTTGGTTGCACAGTTGATTGTCTCGGCAGCAACGTAACCTTCATTATGTGCCGTTAACAAGAAACCGACATCCATGTGACCATGGCTGGTGTCTTCAATCTTGGTGTTACCGTTTACATCGTAAGCGTAGTTCCAAGTACAGGTACCATCGCTGTTGAACTGCAGGTTGTCGCCAAAGAAGCCAACGATATCGTGTACTCGTTGGCTCATCTGACTGTCACCACCACTGGTCCACTTATCCACATAGATCATAGCTACAGCAAAAGTCATGTTGTGGTTATACGGTAATGGATTGGAGTACAAGCCACTGTCACCATATAGGTCATTTTTGTCATTAACGTAAAAGTAGGAGCCCTGAATAGCGGCGTTCTTACTGGTACTGTACGAGGTGTTATGGTTATTGATGATTGTCGTAGCGCTTGCTAAGAAAGCATCAGCTTGGTTCATGTAACCGGATTTGTTGTTACTCTTGATGTAATCAACAATACGCATAATTGGATTAAGGATCTGGCCATCGGACAATACTGCCAAGCGATGCCCGCCGTATGGGCGACGCCAGCCATCACCAATCTTGCTGCGGTCATTCAGATACAGTTTTGGTGCTACCGAATACGGTTCTGAATAGATGTTTAACTCGCCACGTTTAGCACGATTGGCATCGGTGTAGTCGAGCATGCGTTGAGCCAGCTCAACTGCATAATCTAGGTACTTATCGTCGTTATAGGTTTCAGCCATGGTGAGGTACGCGCGTAACCAGTAGTGACCGTGCCACGCGTATTCGCCATTATCGTTGGCGTTGGTGGTATTCATCAACGGGCGCCCATTACGTGAGAAATGTTCAAAGCTGGCGTCCCATTCTGCTTGGGTTGCAATAGTAGCTGCTGGTGCAGTGATGCCTTCATCAATCACTTTCCAGTCGCTGCTAGCAACGTTATACAGTCGGTTAGCGCTACTTGGGGCACTGCTGTTCTCAATGATGTTCTGGTTGTCGTCAAAGCTATAAGCACGCAGCCGATCGTTGTTACCGTAGTCAATAAAGGCTAATGCTTGCAGGTTTGCCTGACTGTAATCGTGACCGTAGTGCATCGCCGAGTTGTAACTTTGGTAACCAATCGCGCTATCGCTCACCGACTCGGTAATTTGGCCATCTGATACGGTGACTTTACCGCTGCTAATGTTTACTTCAGCGTAACCGGTTGTGCCAAAATCAAAGCGATTGTCTAAGCGGATCTCTTTGCCATTAAACAGGCCAATAAATGAATCTTCGGTTACCGCTAAATAGGCATTTGAACCGCTGGCCAAGTAGGCTTTGTCATCACTTAAGTCACGGATCCAAGCCACGACACGGTGCTCGCTTTGCGCCTGCCACGAGGCAAAGTCGAAGTACGCATTGGTGCCGTTAAAGCTAATAGCTCGCGCATTATCACCTAGTAGTAAATCGCCATTAATCGGCGTTGGTGTAACCGGATCTGTTGGATCAGGATCTACTGGGTCTACTGGGTCTACTGGGTCTACTGGGTCTACTGGGTCTACTGGGTCTACTGGGTCTACTGGGTCTACTGGGTCTACTGGGTCTACTGGAATGGTAGGATCTGGAGTGTTGTTGTCACCGCCTGAATAGATCGCATCCCATTTGTCACTCGGGAAATGTTCAGGGGCTGGATTCTCAATAGCGTTGTTACTTTCTTGCCACGCAGCAGAGTCGATGCTGTGTAACTGACCGTCATTGCCATTGACTTCGATCATGCCACGCTCTGGGCTAAATGCGTATGAACGTGAGTTGCTTGGGGTGTTGATATCGATTAGAGATAACGACTGTAAACCACCCTCAGAGTAACCATTGCTGCGACGATAAATCCATTCGTAGCTGATAGCGGTTGGGTCAATTGCACCATCCTTTACTGTGGCACTCTCGCTGCCATCGGTGACTGTCATGGCACCGTGATCAATGGTGTACTCAACGTATTTGCTCTGTTCGAAATCAAACTTACCGTAGATCCCAGGGTAGGAACTGCCCCATTGTCCTTGCACGTTGTGATGGCTGAAACTCAAGTATTTGTTACTACTTGAGTCGGTTAACAACATCGTCTTATAACCTTCATCGTTGCTGATTTTCGACAGATGAGCAATGACTTTGAATTTACCTGTCGGTTGCCATGAAGGGATGGAGGCATAGGCACCTTTGCCATCAAAATCCAAACTATATTGTTGGCTTGGTACAGGCTCAATCGGGTCTACTGGGTCTACCGGAGTAGGATCCACAGGAGTAGGATCTTCTGGCTCTATTGGCGTTGGATCTGGATCTACTGGGGTAGGCTCTGGGTCGACCGGCTCAATTGGCGTAGTGGTATCTTCGCTACCGTAGACTTGGTCCCATAGTTGCTGGTCAAAGTGTGTTTCTGCTGGATTGCTGACAATGTGGTCACCCTCAATCCAGCTTGAGTTATTGATGTTGAGTAGGCGACCGTCGTAGCCATTGACTTCGATCATGCCATGGTCGTTGTCAAAGGCGTACGAACGCGAGTTAGCTGGGTTGTTGTAATCGATCAAGGTGAGCGATTGTAATGCACCAGTGGAGTAGCCATTGCCTCGTCGGTAAACCCAATCGTAGGCTACTCGAGTTGGATCAATGGCACTTGCTAAAGCGGTCGCTTCATTGGTGCCGTCGGACGCAGTTAAGCTGCCGTGATCGATGGTTATATCGATATATTTGCTCTTATTGAAGTCGAATTTACCCCATATGCCGGGATAATCGCTGCCCCATTGCCCTTGCAGATTATTGTGACTAAAGCTTAGGTATTCCGAACTATTGGAGCTGCTCAGCAACATCGTTTTGGCGCCGGAATCTGATGCGATTTCAGCTAAGTGTGCGATTAAACGGAACTTGCCGCTTGGTATCCAAGCAGAAAACGAACCATAGCTAGTACTGCCATCAAATCGAACCGCAGTTTGGTTGGCTTCAGGGGCGGGAGCTGGGGTTGGATCCGGAGTAGGGTCTGGAATGGGATCTGGCGTTGGTTGACCCTCGTCAGAGCCAAATGCGGCTTGCCAATCGCTATCACTAAAGTGACTCGGGTCTGGGTTAGTTATGGTGTGCGTACTTGATTGCCAGTCGTCGTCATTGACGTTAATAAGCGGTGCTGTTGAAGCATGGCCTCCCACCTCAACCATCCCCAGTGTTTGGTCGAAGGCGTAGGCACGGGAGTTCGCTGGATTATCCAGGTCAATCAGCGCAATGCCTTCTATTTCACCAGAGTAGTGGCCGCCGCCACGGCGAAACAACCAGTCAAAGCTGGTATCCGTAGGGGTGATGCCAACGTTATACACTTCGCCTTTGGTTAAGCCATCTGACGCAATTAATACGCCATCGCGAACCTCTATCTCTACGTATTTTGTTTTGGCGAAGTCAAATTGGTTGTAGATTCCCGGGTAGTTTTTATCCCATTGCGCTTTAACTGTATTGTGAGAAACAGAGATGTATTCAGAGGTTTGCTTGTTGCTGATCAATACCGTTTGAACATCTTCGTTGGGGTTCAAGTCGCCCAACCATGCGATCACCTTAAAATTCCCTTTTGGCTGCCATGAGTCCATTTGAGCGTAGTTGTCTGCCCCATTAAAGACAACTCTATCTGCTGCAAGTGCTTGATTGTTTGTAGTAGTAAAGGCTAATGCCGCGATAGCGAGTGCGATCGGTTTTATTCGAGTGGAACTAAGTGGGTGTCTGATATTCATAATGTGCCTCAATACATCAGGCAGCGAGATGGCCGCAGTAGATGGAAGAAGCAACATCGGGGCTCCTGGGGATAAGAGCCAAGTTATTGAGTCATCATCGACATGAGGTAGTTCCGCTATCTTAAGCTCGCGCTCTTAGACCGGAGACTTTGCGTCACCAGCTTTCGCTGGTTATGCCTTTTTCTGCTGTCTTGGATTAAATTTCACACTGCACAACGCATCGGTTGGCAGTTTGCCTATTTTATGATCGGGGGCAGACTGCCGCACAGATGAGCCTGATTC
The DNA here is from genome assembly GCF_012295575.1 of Ferrimonas lipolytica. Lineage (NCBI taxonomy): Bacteria > Pseudomonadati > Pseudomonadota > Gammaproteobacteria > Alteromonadales > Ferrimonadaceae > Ferrimonas > Ferrimonas lipolytica. The sequence goes on from NZ_CP051180.1 coordinate 3,754,839, forward strand.
AATCATTAAGTTCGGATGCAGTATCTGGTTTTCGACTGTCTTGCTGGTCATTTTTTAGATAAAACAGTAACTTTTGTCGATTGAGGTGAATGATAAATCTGTGAAGTTGATCATTCTTAGTTATAAGGGCGCGCTGGGGTTATGGAGTTTCATTAGGTCTATTGGACGTCTTTAGATGAACGAGATTAAGCACTCGTTAGGCAAGCAACAATTGGTTTTAGGTTGAGGTTAGCGTCAATACCAAAAATCGAGATATCTGAACTACGCTTAAGCTAATCAATAGCTTCTGCTAAGAGATAATGAAAACTAGTGCGATTTTATCAGGGAGGCCTGAGTTGGGCGCTATCGGTTATGGCATGGGTGCACATAGCAAAAATCGCACTACGTAAGAGGTAATAACCTCTGCTCACTAGAGTTGAGGTGCGATGCGCCTTGGTTAGGTGAAACGATAAAATAGGGTGCTACAGATGGTAATAGATAAAATTTAGAGATAGAGAATGCCATGAAAAAACGACACAGTATCAAGCATTGGTTGGTAGGAAAACTGGAGATATCCCATGGTGGCCATGACATGCTACTGTCAATGGAGGGGTTACGAGGAATTGCGGTATTTCTTGTTTTTTTAGTTCACTACTCTTCTTTCGTTGAAAAATTTACCGCCGGCATCTCTAGCGATATATTGTCATTCGTTATGCATTTTGGTCACTTAGGGGTTGACCTATTTTTTGTTTTAAGTGGTTACCTTATTTATGGATCAATCTTAAAAGGGAAAGTTTTTGACCCAACAAAATACGTTCGGAAACGAGTTAAGCGGATATACCCGACATTCCTTTGCGTATTTATAATTTACATTATTCTCTCTTTCATCTTCCCTAGTGAAAGCAAAATACCAGCCGATACCTATAGCGCTATTTTATACCTTATTCAGAACTTACTCTTGCTGCCAGGCCTGTTTGATATTGTTCCAATGATTACCGTTTCGTGGTCATTGAGTTATGAAGTGTTTTACTACGCCATTATCCCACTAATTGTATTTTCATTGCGATTAAAAGGGTGGCAGCGCTCATCAAGGGTTGCGATGTGGTTAACGGTTTCCATTGTCGGCTTTGGCTTGAGCTTTATCTCTGATAGCCACATTAGATTGTTGATGTTTATTTCAGGAATACTGCTTTTTGAATTTTCTACTAGTAGCCTAAAGGTTTATCGTGGTGGTGGGCTTTGCTTTCTTATAGCATTGTCTTTATATGGATTTAAGTCCATTTATGATATTAATAATGTTATCGCAGTGATGTCGGCATCCTATCTATTCATCTACCTTTGCCTTTGCTCTTTTAACAAAAGTTCAACCGTTTATAAATTTTTCACTGTGACTTGGTTACGCTGGTTGGGGAACATTAGTTATTCTTATTATTTAGTGCATTCGTTAACTCTTAGTTTTTCATTTTTGATATTGGAACGATTCATTAGTGCTGATTATTCTAGTCATCATATTTATTATTGGCTTTGGATCCCTTTATTCATTTTTTCGGTAATAGTTTCTTTTGTACTGTATGTTGCGGTTGAGCATCGGTTCTCACTTACCATCAGAAATGGACATGCGAAGAAAGTGCCAGTGAAGTGCGCTTCACCAGCAAAATAGCTTTCAACGTAGGGTGTTATGTTGCCTTTGTCATTGATTTGCAACCTCAGCTAATGCTTCTATGAGGTTGCGTTAAGTCTGCTTATTGGCTAAACGGGCTACGATAAACCAAAGGTGAGATTGTACTGTTTGATGTATTCAGCACGGCTAAAACGTTCCACTACGATTTTATGATTCAGCTTTAGCCATTGTCGCCACGGTTGTTGGTGTAATAACAACTGCTGAATCGCCACAGCAATGCTGTCGACGCTGTTAGGATCCGCACCGATACCAGCTTCGATGCCGTCGAGAAACCCATCTATTCCGGTTGCGTTTGAGTACATTATCGGTACTCCACTTAGCAGCGACTCTACATAAGCCATGCCAAAGGTTTCATTGCGGCTAGGCAACACCATGCCAGCATAATTTGGCAGGGTTTGCAGCAGTTGTTGATTATCGGTTTGACCCAGCAAGGTGACGTTAGCAGCTAACCCAAGCTGGTCGATATGTTGTTGGGCCTTTTTCATCGACTTTGGGAAGCCTCCGCCAATGATATCTAAGCGCAAATCGGGGTAGCTGGTTGTGAGTTGTGCCACCGCTTGTAGTAACGGAACAAACCCTTTCTTTTCCTGTACATTTAGGTCCATGATGCTTACAAGGTGGTTGTGCTGAAATGTGACTACGGGAGACCAATCTCGCTCGGCCACAAAGTTAGGCAGCAACGATTCTTTGTGCGGGTCAATGTTGAAGTGGCGTACCATTTGAGCTTTGAACCACGCAGAAACGTAATAAATCTTGGTGGCGTCATTGAGCTGGCGGCGGTAGAACGGCTTGTAATGGGGTTTATAGCGGAGGATTTTTTGTTCGGCCTCACCTCGAACAGATAACGCTAATGGCACATTAAGCCAGCGTGAAAGCCACCAACCGGCGATCCCTTCAAAGCTAAACTTGTGGGCATGAATTGAGGCAATGCTAAGGCGTTCGCTTTGTACTGTCCGGTATATCCGCCATGCCACAATGGTCATACTTAAAAACAGCAGTATTCCGTAGGGTAGGCCCCAGTATTTCATTGATGTAACTTTATTATCGCCTTGATCATCGCCAACGAGCGCATTGCAGGCGCTAGGGTTAGCAGTTCGCCGTAGGGCAAAAACGCGATAGTCGACTTCAGGGTTGGCGCGAATAAAGTTACGTACCGCCGGGGTGTTAGTGCTGCGGTTTAGCGAGGGGTACTCTACGGCAAGGTGCAGTACACAGCGTCGAGCTGGTGTCACCTTACTCATGAGTTGTCTCCCAGTGCGTTATAAAGAAAGGTGAGGTTGCCTAGTAAGTAGCGCCGCCACATGCGCTTAGGTTCTTGGATTAGACGATACAACCACTCAAGTTTCATCTTGCGTAACCAGGATGGTGCACGGCTTACGTCACCTGCGGTAAAGTCAAACAAGGCGCCGACCCCAATACCTACCACTGCACCGGTTTGACTTAGGTTGCGGTCTAACCAGCGTTCTTGTAGTGGATTGCCCATGGCGACAATAACCACATTCGCCTTGGCGTCAGCTATCTGCTTACAGATCTGCTGATCGTCGTCGAAGAACCCATGATGATAACCAACCCATTGATGCTGCGGATATTGTTGTTGCCAAGTAGCGAAGCATCGCTGGACGTTGTTGGGCTTCGCACCGAGCAGAAAGATCCGCAGTGATTGTTGGCTGTTGGCAAAATAACGCGGGGTAAAGTCGGTGCCATTGAGGTTTTCAGAGAAACTTTGGCCATACTTGAGTCGACTTGCCATCGAAACCCCAACACCATCGTTAAGTACTAAGCAGCGATTGAGCAGTTGTCGATAGTTACTATCGTTACGGGCAAGGTTGATGGTATGAGCGTTGGCGTAGGCAACCACTAATGGCTGTTGGAGCTTGATGGCGTTATCTAGGCTGGCAATAACGGCTTCACCATCACGACTATCCATCTGCACCCCTTGCAAGGTTTTTGGTTGCAAACCTAGTTGTTGGTATTGAGCAATAAAGGTTTTAGCAACCGTAGGCCAAGCATAATGTGCAGCTCTCTCAATGGCGGCACGCCGCAATTGAGGATAATGCGGTTCTACCGAAGTGAAGTAGTTTGCAATAGACTTGGCTGCTTGAGTAGGGTCATCAAAATTGATAATTTGGCCAAGTTGGGCTTGTTCGACGATCCGACTGAAACTCGGGATGTTGGAAGCTAGCGGCAGAAGGCCAGCTGCCATCCCTTCGATCAGTGTTAACCCAAATCCTTCATATTCTGATGCGCTAATGATGAAGTTAGCATTACTAACTTGTGCTTTTACTTGTTGATCAGAAAGGTCGGTATGAAGCGTTACTTGGCTATTGAGTTTGAGCCTGTCGATCTGCTGGCGTAAGCGTAGCTCGTTGCCATCCCAATCTTTGCCTACAATTCGCAAAGTGGCATCGATATCCAACTTCATCAGTTCGGCCATCATCGCCACAAGTTTGTCGATGCGTTTGTTATCAGAGAAACGACCGATGAAAATCATATTAGGCTGATGCTGCTGTTGACCTGCATTGGCAAATTTAGCGGTATCTACTCCGTTTTCAATCAAAAGGAGTTTAGGTGCACAGATAGGTTTGAAGCGCTGATAGTCGTTATTACTGCATGCGTAAACCTGCCGATATGCCTTCAACGACAAACGAGTAACGGTGTTAAACAGCAGCTTTTTGGTTGTACTGGCAAAGGGGGTATGAAAAAAACCACCATGGGTTGATAACAATAACGGTTTGCCATGAAATGGCGCGGTGAGCGCTAAATAGTCAACAAAGAAATCAACACCGTGTACGTGGATAAGGTCGTAGCTACTAAGGTACGAGCTAATCGTCGGTGCAATAGGGTATTTGTAACTACCGCGGTAACCAATTCGAGTCACGGGGATGCCATCGATGCAATCCGCGGCCGGTAATGTTTCCGCCTGTTGGTGAAATACCCGATTAAGCGTTAACACTTCGGCGTCTATGCCGTTACTGCGTTGCTCTAACACTAGTGATTTAACGAAGTTTTCCAGGCCTCCCATTGCAGGGGAGAATTGGCGTACGATATGTAAAACCCGCATTTAAGTATCCCTACTTGTACAGTTCGACTGGTGGCCTTTTCATCAGATAGCGCACCTTTCCCATGTTTTTCTGCATCAACATCTGATATTGAAAGCTGTATTTTTTACTGAATGGTTTACAGGCTAGTGCCGCAATGGCACCTACCCAGGATTGCAGCATTGCTCGCAGGCAATGAAAGCTACGACTAATAAGTGATTTTGGCGCGATGAAGGTACAGGCATAGGTCTCGCCAATGCGGGTAGCTTGTGCCAACAAGTAGGCTGCGTTAAGGCGATGGGGCTCCGCAGTCTCTGTTACCACGGCTTCTCGGCAAGCGATAATCTTACCCCCGTTTTGCGCGATAGCGCTGAAAAATGCGCTGTCTTCACCGCCGGTAGTCCCCATTTTTTTGTCAAAAGGGCTGCTAGGGTGTGGCAGCGCATCCCGTCTCACTAATGAGTTGCCTGTTAAACCGACGGAGAGTTGACTACCAGTTGCCTCGGTTTGCCGTCCTAAAAAATTACCTTCGCGGATCCAGGCCGGTGATTCCGGTGGGTAAATGGTATCCACTTGACCAACAACTGCTGCGGCTTGATAGGTCTGTGCACACTCCAACAGCCTTAATAACCATTGTGAGTCAGCCTCTTCATCGTCATCAATAAACGCTAAGTAATCACCATTGGCATTGGCTACCGTCATATTGCGCGTTAGTGAGATATTTTTCTCAGGTTGAATTTGATAATGAACCTCGATGTCGTTGTTGGCACAAAATGCATCGACAATGGGTTTGCCAGAGCCCAGCGGATCGTTGTCGGCGATCGAGATATTGATGTCGACGTCACTAGGCAGTTGTAGGGCAGCAATACTATTTAAGGTTGCGGCCAGTTGAGGTCGGCGATAAGTACATAGGCATACCGTTACTCTGGTGCGCATCTCATAATCCTCTGATCAATAACTACACGTGCAACTCCAACAAAGGCAAGCAATTGAATAATCCACATCCCATGGCTGCCACGCATAATGCTGCTTTCAGTAATGTTGTGCATCAGGGTGAGCACGACCAAGATCCACAGCAGAAAAAATATTTGTGGGTGTTGCTCCCTGATCTTACCTGACAAGATTGAAAACTGAGCCAGTACGAGCAAGTAAACGGTAAGGCCGGTGACTCCCAGAATGGCGAGGAGATCCAGATAGCCGTTGTGACCCTGGTTGAGTAACTGAAGGTAGCTTTTGCCGTAAAGCACATTGGGAGATTGAGCGCCAATGCCCCAAAATGAGCCGTAGCCGTGCCCTAATAGCCAATGCTTGTCGATCTGTTCGAGCAAAAATGCCCAAACATAGTCTCGTCCCGTAAATCCAGGATCTGTCATGAACTGGCCTAAAAACTCTTTGATGTGCCAGTTTTGCCAGCCAAGGGTAATCTGAGTAAGCATGGTGATAACTAAAGTGGTTGCTAGTAACAACACCCCGAAGTTGAACTTGTATTGCCGCGCTAACAAATTGATGACGAACACGAGACTCGGAACAACAATCAATAGCGCAATGGAGGTCTTTGATACTGATAGAATCAGCATCGTCAGCCACAGGAGAATATAGGCACTGTTGTAGTTGCGATTGATCTGTTGTTGAAACAACAGCCTTACCGAAGCGCCAAAACAGATGGCTAATAATGCCATGGCTCCCAAGCTGTTTTTACTTCGATGAATACCGTAAAAGTAGCCATCGATATCGAAGTTACCGCTGAGTAAGGTCAATAGATTGAGCATCATTGCGATAGCGCAAACTCGGTAAAGGATGAGTAGCAGTTGGTTCGGATTACGGATATAGCAAACTCCGCTGCAGACGGAGGTAATAATAAACAAAAATAATATAGCTCGGCGTAACGATATGCTGGAGTTTAGTGCCCAAAGTGTACTGACCAGTACCATGATGGTCAGCAGCGCCAGCGGCCATTGGGTCAACATCAACTGTTTGAAGCGCCAAGGGCTGCGCAAGATTGACCAAATCGCTAACAGCATCATGCTAATCCAAAATACTTGGTTAAATGCATTGCCTGATGAGGTACCACTAGTATGGGCAGCGAGTTCCATTTCAGAGAAGTTGCCAACGGCAGCAATCTGTGGAGTTAGCACATCAAAACTCAGAGCGCAGATTAAGGTTAGGATCACCACTGCGAGTCTATTGTTTGTTGTATATTGCGAGGTGTTGTCGGCAACAAACCAATTTAACCACGGAGTTAACATGGCTTCGCTCCTGCGCTAATTGCTAGGCGTTCTGGTCGAAATAGGTTAATCACATAAAGTAGAACAAATGCCTCGCCGATTAGGACCCCAGCAATCACCCAATCTGGTTGGTTTAGTAGGCTAATAAGAGATAAAACCGATAATGAGACTGCGGCACCCCAAATAGTAGCCATCGCTAACTCTTTGAATCGGTTCTGTACCTGAATGGCGGTGCTGTAGCTGCTACGTACGTGGAATAGCAGATTAATCACTGCCCACTGGGCAACAACAATGGCGATGTCAGGGTATTGATCAGCAAATAAGTGCTGCTGCAGTAGTGGCCATAACCACCATAGTATTGCGGCAAAGATAATATTGAAGATCAGGAAGCCAGTAGCTCCCATATGGGTGAGCGAGCGAAACTCATCAAGTTGTTTGTTGCCCAGCATTCTCGCCATAGTTGGCTTAGCTACCCGAGTCCATGCTGAGGTAATCACGTTCAGAGGGCCGAAGAAAACCCGTCCAGCTTGAATGAAGCCAACCGTAGCAGAGCCAAATACTGCGCCGATAAGAATCACATAGCCTCGATTTTGCATTTCGGTGGTAATCACCCCCACCAATGACCAACGAGCCTGCTGCCAAATCGGTTGATAGTTACGATAAAGTGCTCGCCATTTGGCTTGGTTGAGTAAACGCGACTCGTGATAGAGCATGGTGATGGAGCAAAGTAGATTTGATATTGCTAGCCACCATAATACGGTCGCCACACCTACAGCCTCCCAGCTATTTATGGCGACCCAAACACCGACGCCTCCAACAAAGATGACAATGCCGATCAGATCAGTGCTCAATATCGGTAGTAGATTGAGCTCTGAAGCCCAGCGATTGCGAAGATACTCTCTAATTAGTCGTGAACTGAGGTAAGCCGTAACTGGCCCCGTTAGGTGATGGAGGTTAGTTAATATCGGCAGCTGCAGCACTAAAAGCATGAGCAATGTTAAAACAGTCAGTAGCAATAGGTTGGTTTGCGCCAATGTCTTGCGGATTGACTGTGGATCATTGCTGGCGGGTACCAAAACGGAGTAGGGCGTATTAACCAATGCATTCTGCAGGCTGAGTAACATGAAGCTCACCGCAAATACGATGGAATAGACCCCAAAATCGGCGGCGGACCACCATTTAAGCAGCGCAATATTTAATGCGAAGTTGAAGGCGCTCATAATCCCTTGGTCGATCAAAGAGATCGTTACTTTTTCCCTCAACAGCCCTCTCCCTTGACCCAAACTTTAACTGGTAACTTCGCTCAGTATAGGTGTAAGCCGTAGAAAAATGGTTAAAAAATTGCCAGCTAAAGAGTCCGTTGCAGACTATGTTTACTTTCAGTGGGTAATGCCGAGGATCATTCGACAGGGAGTGTAAATGGTATGGTAAAAGTAGTTCCGGTAGTGCTTGCTGGCGGCAGTGGGACGCGACTGTGGCCGCTGTCTCGCACCCAGTTTCCAAAGCAGTTTTTGTCACTGGTTGGTGAGCAAACGATGTTGCAGCAAACTATTTTGCGTCTCAACACGTTGTCGACATCGACTCCGATGGTGATTTGCAATGAAGAACATCGCTTTATTGCTGCGGAGCAGTTGCGGGCAATTGATACGCCGGCAACCATCGTATTGGAGCCCTGCGGTCGGAATACTGCCCCAGCACTAGCCATTGCCTCTTTGCTTAGCAGTCAAGATGACGACCCGCTGTTGTTAGTATTGGCAGCCGATCATGTTATTGAGGATACGACTGCTTTTGTCGACAGCATTCAACGTGCCATTCCGATGGCCAACAGTGGCAAGTTAGTCACCTTTGGCATAGTGCCTGATTCGGCTCATACCGGTTATGGCTATATCCGAACAGGAGCGGTGATTGACGCTGGTCATGAGGTCGCTCAGTTCGTTGAGAAACCAAGTGCTACTGTTGCGCAACAATACCTCGATAGTGGTGAATATCTATGGAATAGCGGCATGTTTTTGTTTCGTGCCAGTCGTTATTTAGCAGAACTCAATCAATATCGAAGTGATATTGCTTCGGCTTGTGAAGCCGCCGTAGCCACAACTGAGAGTGACTTAGATTTTCTCCGTTTAGATAACGACGCCTTTCGCGCATGCCCTGCAGAATCTATCGACTTTGCAGTAATGGAGCGAACTAAAGATGCGGTCGTGGTACCACTGAATGTTGGTTGGAATGACATTGGAGCGTGGTCTGCATTATGGCAGGTTTCAGCCAAGTCTGATGAGGGTAACGTCGTCCGAGGGGATAACCTATTGCATGACGTTAGTGGCTGTTTTCTCCATGGTGAAGAACGCCTTATTGCTGCTGTTGGTATAACCGACTTAGTCGTGATTGACACCCCTGATGTGTTGTTGGTCTCTGATCGAGAGCGAGCACAAGAGGTAAAGCACCTTGTTGAGCAGTTAAAAGGGCAGGAGCGACAAGAACTAAATTGTCACCGTAAAGTTTTCCGCCCTTGGGGCTATTACGACTCCATTGATACCGGCAATCGCTATCAGGTCAAACACATCACCGTTAAGCCAGGAGCAAAGCTGAGCGTACAGATGCATCACCATCGAGCAGAGCACTGGGTCGTGGTATCCGGTACAGCCAAAGTGACCAATGGCGATAAAACCTTTTTGGTGGCCGAAAACGAATCGACTTACATTCCGATCGGGGTGGTTCACGCCCTTGAGAATCCAGGCAAAGTCCCCTTGGAGTTAATAGAGGTGCAGTCAGGTTCTTACCTCGGTGAGGATGACATTATTCGTTTTGAAGACAATTACGGTCGGTGTAAATGATGACTACACTTACATGCTTTAAAGCGTATGACATCCGTGGCCGGCTAGGAGAGGAGTTGAATGAAGATATTGCCTATCGCATTGGACGTGCTTTTGCTCAGTACCTTCGGGCAAAACGCGTAGTGATAGGCGGTGACGTTAGATTATCTTCATCGTCTCTCAAACACGCCTTGGCCAAAGGGCTAATGGCCAGTGGGGCTGATGTTATCGATATCGGTATGGTCGGTACTGAAGAGGTCTATTTTGCTACTCAGTTTCTTGAGGTGGATGGTGGAATCGAGGTAACGGCTTCACATAACCCCATGGACTATAACGGCATGAAGTTGGTGCGTGAGCACAGCAAGCCAATCTCTGGTGACACTGGCTTAAATGAGATCCGGCAGCTGGCTGAAAGCAATCGTTTTGATGATGTCGTGTTTGGTCGCTATAGCACTCAGGATGTCTTACCCGCCTATATTGAACATTTGTGCGGCTATATTGACATGACGGCACTAAAACCACTCCGCTTAGTCGTCAACTCAGGCAATGGTGCAGCTGGACATGTCGTTGATGCCCTCGAGCAGAAATTCAAGGCCCTCAACGTACCTATCTCCTTCATAAAAATTCACCACGAAGCTGATGGCAACTTCCCCAATGGCATCCCAAATCCGCTTTTACCAGAAAGGCGTCAGTCAACTCAAGATGCAGTTATTAAGCATGGTGCTGATATGGGGATTGCTTGGGATGGGGATTTTGACCGCTGTTTTCTCTTTGATGAGACAGGTGCGTTTATTGAGGGATATTACATTGTCGGCTTGCTGGCGGAAGTCTTTACCAGCAAGCACCCTGGTTCGAAAGTCATTCACGACCCTCGGTTGATTTGGAACACCCAAGATATCGTCAACAACTGTAATGGCACCGCCGTGATGTCGAAAACTGGGCACGCTTTTATTAAGGAGCGAATGCGTCAAGAGGACGCCATTTATGGTGGCGAGATGAGTGCACATCATTATTTTCGAGACTTTGGCTATTGCGATAGCGGCATGATCCCCTGGCTCTTAGTGTGTGAGCTTTTGGTACAAAGCCAACAGAGTTTGTCGTTGTTAGTCGCGCAGATGATTGAGCGTTACCCCTCTTCTGGGGAACTCAATTTTCATATCGATGACCCAAAGCGGGCGATCAGTCTAGTTGAACAACATTTTGATAGCAGTGCACTAGCGGTAGATCGAACCGATGGACTGAGTATGAGTTTTGATGATGGTTTGAACCAATGGCGCTTTAACCTCCGTTGTTCTAATACCGAGCCCGTTGTTCGGTTGAATGTGGAGTCACGTGGTAATCGCTGTTTAATGGCGCAGCAGACCGACAGCGTTATTCAACTGTTAAAACAATAGAAGTGCTCAGGTGCGCAACAATGAAAGATGATGAAACACGAAACATGGCGGAACGGTACATGATGAATGTGGTGAATTCTCTGTTTAACAGTGTGGCGGTAATGCCAAAGTATGGATGGGCATTCTATGCAGCATGAACAGGGGCAACATCGAGGATTAACCTTCTCTCGGTCTCATGGTTTTGCAATTCTATTTCGCCTACTTGATATCGCGGTGGTGCAATGGGCATTGCAACTGGCATTGTGGATTAAAGGTATTGAGATAGCAGGCGATCAGCTGCTCACTGCAATCTTCGCTTCGTTAGGCTTTGCCTTCTTTGCTGAGTCGCTTGATCTCTATCGTTCTTGGCGATCCACACGACTCAATGAAATGTTGATGACCAATTGGGTCAGCTGGATATTGGCATGTTGCTTTGTTGAAGCATGCACCTTCTTGTTTCCGGAGAAGGTAACCGTCGATCGCTTTACGGTGTTGTGGTGGGCCGGTATAGGCTTAGTACTATTTACAGTACTAAGGGTTGCGGCGAGGCAAATTATATTTTCGCTACGTAGGCGTGGCTTTAATACTCAACGAGCAGCCATCCTGGGAGTAACCAACTCAGGGAAAGCGATGGCAAAGAATATTGTTGAAAACCCACAGCTCGGGATCAACTTCGTCGGCTTCTTTGATGATCGCTCTCCTGAACGAATCGAAGAGATTGAAGGTTCCGAAGTTGCGGCATTGGGAAATCTTGATCAGGCGATTGAGCTAGCTAAGAGCAACGACATCGATGTTATTTACATCGCCATGCCTATGCGTGCAGAGAAGAGGATCACTGAGATATTGATGCTCTGTGGTGACAGCACTGCCGCTGTTCACATCATTCCTGATTTTTTTGTCTATAACTTATTACATGCACGCTGGCACGAAGTGGGAGAAGTTCAGTCACTTAGTGTTTATGACAGCCCACTCGATGATCTAGCGAGTTGGTCTAAGCGAGTTGAAGATATTGTCTTAGCGACGCTGATTCTAGCAGTTGTGTTGTTGCCAATGTTGGCTATTGCCTTGGCCATTAAACTGACATCACCTGGGCCGATTATTTTCAAACAGTTTCGTTATGGCATGGATGGTCGGCAAATTAGTGTATGGAAATTCAGGTCAATGAGCACTCAGGAAAATGGTGCAGTAGTAACGCAGGCAACCAGAAATGACCCTCGAGTTACCCCTTTAGGTCAGTTTCTACGTCGGACCTCATTGGATGAGCTCCCTCAATTCTTCAATGTTTTACAAGGGCAGATGTCAGTGGTTGGGCCTCGGCCTCATGCGGTTGCCCACAACGAACAATACCGCACCTTAATTGGTGGCTATATGCTTCGACACCATATGAAACCGGGGATCACTGGGTGGGCGCAGATCAATGGCTGGCGTGGCGAGACCGACACATTAGAAAAAATGGAAAAACGCCTCGAGTTTGACTTGGCGTACATAAGAAATTGGTCATTGTGGTTTGACATTAAAATTGTCTTTAAGACCATCTTTAAGGGCTTCAACGATTCAAATGCTTACTAGGGAAGGAATACGACTATGAAACGAATGCTACCCGTAGTGTTATTGACAACCACCTCGATAGTTCATGCTGCCGACGTCTACCAACCGGCTCCGATACACCTTTCAGATAGTTGGGACTTAACGCCTAAAGTAGCCGTCGGTTTGGGTTTTGATGACAATACCGCTAACTCGAATAGTGGTGAGATAGACAGTTGGTTTTGGCGTATTGCACCTGAGTTGTTACTGCACGCCGGTGATGACAATAACAACTACCAAATTGACTACCGTATGGTCGATGGTAACTATTTTTCCAGCAGTGAAGATGACTTTACTGATCATTCATTGAAGTTTGCGGTTGAGCATCACTTTACCCGCCGTCATCGCATTGATGCTCATTATCAGTATCGACGTGAGCATGAATCCCGTGGCGAAGGCATCACTGAAGGGCAGGGGCTTGCTGTCGATGAAGTGGCAGAAATGGATGTGCAAGATGCGGCTCTGGTTTACGGCTTTGGTCGTGAGGCGGCCCGTATCAATTTAGATTTTGAATTGGGTTATTACGACAAGGACTACGATAACCTCAAGAATATTTCGCAGTACAGCGATTACTCAACTGAGCGTGCCCGAGTAACTATGTATTGGCGCTTAGGTTCAAGAACGCGTTTGCTGGGCGAATGGAACGGTTATGACACCGAATACGATGATGACCCAATTAACGCGCCAGAACGAGGCAGTAAGAGCTACCGATTATTCGCTGGTGTTACATGGGAAGCAACCAGTAAGACCTCCGGTACTATTAAGCTCGGTTACGAAGAGCGCGACTTTGACTCCAGCGAACGAGAAGATTTTGATGGACTTGCGTGGCAAGCCAGCGTTGACTATCAACCACGAACCTACTCAACCTTTACCCTCACCAGTGGTGGCCGAGCAAAAGATCCGGATACCTTTGGTGACTACATCGAAGAAACGACCTTAGGTCTAGCGTGGAACCATCAATGGCGTCCTCGACTGTCAACCTTCACCTCCGTGCAATACGTCGGTGAGGAGTTCACAGGTTTTGATCGAGATGACGACATGTATAAAGCCAAGGTTGGGGTATCGATGGCATGGAAACGCTGGTTAGCGAGTGATTTCAGCTATGAGTTTGTGGATCAAGATTCCAATATTGAGGTAGCTAAGTATGACAAGAACATCTTCTTGGCGTCACTCCGCATCTCTTTGTAAGGCGCTGTGCCTAGCTGTTGTCCTGTTGTGGTCTGCGCCCAGCTGGAGTAATGCAGACTATCGCTTAAGTGCTGGTGATCAGATCTCAATACTAGTCTACGGCGAGGACGACCTTACCTTAGAAACAAGGCTAGGGGAGTCCGGGATGATTAATTACCCTTACCTTGGATTAATTAAGGCTAAGGGCATGAGCGTAGCTGAGCTAGAGCTATCAATTAATCGAGGTCTTAAAGGTGATTACCTGATTAATCCCAGCGTTCATGTCAGCGTTACCGAGTATCGACCTTTCTACATCTACGGTGAAGTTAATCGTCCTGGAGGCTACCCTTATCAGCCTGGATTAACCGTCGAGCGCGCAGTCGCTTTAGCTGGCGGATTAACAGAGCGAGCTTCCACCAGTGGGATTGTAGTGAATCGTCAAGTTGGAACTAAGAAAAATACATTGAATGTAAGGATGTCAGCATCGGTTTATCCAGACGATTCAATTGTTATCAAAGAAAGCTTTTTCTAAGGGGCTGGAATGTCAAATATGGCCATTAAAATGGATAATGAGCTGTTTTCGAGAGAGAAGGATATCGAACTCGGTCAATACTTTGAGATTCTTTGGCGCTATAAGTGGCGAATCGTTATTTTTGTCACTTTAGTTGCCAGCCTGGTTGTTATCACGTTGTACAACACTCCCCCTTATTACCTTTCTAAAGGAAGGTTATTGATCGAGTCTGATCAGGCTAAGGCGGTCTCGATCGATGACTTCTATGGTTTAGATTCTTCCAGAAAGGAGTATCTCCAGACCCAGTTTGAGATCATCAAAAGCAGAAGACTGGTTGAAAGAGCAATTGAACGATTGAACTTGGTGGTTCACCCGGAGTTTGTTAAACCCAAATACGGCAAGTGGCAGGCGTGGTTATTATCAACGGTTGAAACCGCACCAAATCAAGACCCGATGGAAGTGGTTCGAGGTAATTTGAGCCATTATCTGGATTGGCTCCCTATCGATTGGTCATCGCAGCCGACCGATCCTGCTGCCGAGTTAGCATACCAACACACGTTATTGGTTCAGGAGTTTTCATCACGGTTAGTTGTGGCTCCAGTACCAAACACCCAATTAGTAGATATCGGTTTTTATGCCAAAAGCCCAGAGTTAGCGGCACTCGTTGCCAATACCATGGGCGATATCTATATCGAGAACCACTTAGACGCGAAATTGAATGTTACGCGCAAAGCCTCGGAATGGTTAAGTGCTCGTTTAGATGAACTGTTAGTTGGATTGCGAATTTCGGAAGAAAAGCTGCAACTGTTTCGTGAAGCTAATGGCTTATTGGAAATAGACGGTACCGTTGGCCTGGTTAGTGTCGAGATGAACGAACTAACCTCACAATTATCACTTGCAAGGCAGCGCCGTGACGATGCCAATGCGTTGTTGAGCCTAGTACGGAGAAAGGGCGCAGGTAGTATTGAAGACCTTGATGGACTCGCAGAGATAAGTGGTCACAGATTTATTCAAGAGATGCAAAAGTCCGAAGTGGACGCCGCATCAAGCGTTGCTGAGCTCTCTAAGCGCTATGGTCCTAAGCACAATAAAATGATTGCCGCTAAGGCCCAACTGGCCGAAGTGCGAGCGAATATGCGCAGTCAAGTGAGAAAGTTAGTGCAGGGCATTGAGCAAGAGTACCAAACCCTCAACTCATCAGCAGCGGCATTAGAGCGTCAATTGAACAAGGCCAAGACACAGTACCAAGAACAAAGCCGGGTTGAAGTGGAATATCGAGAAATTCAACGTGAGGTGGAATCAAACCGTCGTATCTATGAAACCTTCCTTAATCGCATGAAGGAAACCGGTGCGGTAGCCGATTTTAATGCAGCTCATGCTCGCTTCACTGATATGGCAGAGCCCTCTTTATACCCAGCTAAGCCGAAAAAGAAACTGATATTAGTGCTGGCGACGGCTATCGCGGCAGTGTTTGCCTGTGCGATAGCACTTATTCACAGCGCTATTACAGACACCATCACTACCACTGATCAAGTTGAAAACAAACTGGCCTCTAAGTTACTGGGTACAATTCCGTTGCAAAAGTCGAAAGGACGTCTTGATGCGAATCACTTTTTCGACAACACCGCTGCGAGTTTTGCTGAGTCATGGCGCACGGTGCGAACCAGCTATTTGTTGGCCCACCTCGATGATGGGGCCAAGCGGATATGTATTACCTCGACCGTGCCAGGGGAGGGCAAGAGTACCTCTTCCTTCAACTTTGCACTGGCGCTATCCCAACTTGAAAGGGTGCTACTGATTGAAGCGGATTTGCGTAAGCCGGTGTTAGCTGGTGCATTAAACCTACCAAGCTATCAACCAGGGCTATCTAATCTTATTAGTGGTACTCACAATAAGGCTGACAGCATCTATACCGTACCTGATACCAGTCTTGATGTGATGGTGGCGGGGACGCCTGTTTCCAACCCATTGGAACTGTTGGAATCAAAAGAGTTTAAGCAACTGTTAGAGCGACTGCCGGAGCATTATGACCGAGTGATTGTTGATACGGCCCCTGTTGACGTTGTAAGCGATGCTTTGGTTGTTTCGCGCTTGGTCGACAGTGTTATTTACTTAGTGAAGTTTGGTAAGGCTCGGCGTTCATTGATAAAACGTTCTTTGGCGCGCCTGTTTGCCGTACACGCTAAAGTCGATGGGGTAGTGTTAAATGCAGTGCCCAAAAACAATCAAACCTATAAACGCTATAAGAGCTATTACGGTACTGGCAAATCAAGCTGAATGTAAGTAATGCTAGTAATGATGGCATCATGAAAATGGTGCCATCATTACTGCTGTATAAATAACCTATATCGTTCAAGGCCTTTGCTAGAATCTAGGATTTAATGACTAACAAGGCTTGCTTCCTCTTCGTAGATGCGTATAATTCATCCGGCTCGAGGCAATAAGTTTCAAGCAGCCACTTAGGTGGCATAAATAGCAACGCAATTAGTGTTGCATATACAGCGACTCCGATTGGGAGTCGAATGACTGGTGAATCATCGTTCTCCCTCCATTTTTATAAAGGAGTGGTGGAGTGTTTGGTTTGTGTGTTTCTTAGAGTTGGAGCTCTGGTCAATGCAGAACCAAAGAATCCGTATCCGTTTGAAGGCGTTCGATCATCGTCTGATCGATCAGTCCACAGCGGAAATCGTTGAGACTGCTAAGCGTACAGGTGCTCAAGTTCGCGGTCCTATCCCGCTGCCCACCCGTAAAGAACGCTACACAGTACTGATTTCTCCGCACGTTAACAAAGACGCGCGTGATCAATATGAAATCCGTACTCACAAGCGTTTGGTGGACATTGTTGAGCCTACCGACAAGACTGTTGACGCATTAATGCGTCTGGATCTAGCTGCAGGCGTAGACGTGCAGATCAGTCTGGGTTAAGTCCCCGGACTTGGAATAGAGGTTTTTTAGAATGGCTATCGGTCTTGTAGGTCGCAAAGTTGGTATGACTCGCATCTTCACTGAAGAAGGCGTTTCTATCCCTGTGACCGTTATCGAAGTAGAACCGAACCGTGTAACCCAGGTTAAAGGTTTGGAGAGCGACGGTTACCGCGCTATCCAGGTTACCGTAGGTGCTAAAAAAGCATCTCACGTTAACAAGCCTGACGCGGGCCACTTTGCCAAAGCTGGTGTAGAAGCCGGCCGCGGATTGTGGGAACACCGTCTGGGTACAGGTGAAGGTGAAGGCATCGAATTAGGTGCTGAGCTGAAAGTCGACATCTTTGCTGATGTTGCAAAAGTAGACGTTACCGGTCAATCAAAAGGTAAAGGTTTCCAGGGCGCTGTTAAGCGTTGGAACTTCCGCACCCAAGATATGACTCACGGTAACTCCTTGAGCCACCGTGCTCCTGGTTCGATTGGTCAAAACCAATCCCCAGGCAAGGTATTCAAGGGCAAGAAAATGGCTGGCCACATGGGCGCTGAGCAGGTAACTACTCACAACCTAGACGTGGTTCGTATTGACGCTGAGCGTAACCTTCTGTTGATCAAGGGCGCTGTCCCTGGTGCCAACGGCGGTGACGTTATCGTTAAGCCTGCCGTTAAAGCGTAACGTCTGAGGAGATAGTAATGGAATTGGCAATGAAAGGCGCTTCAAGCGCTCTTGAAGTTTCCGAAACTACCTTCGGGCGTGAATTCAATGAAGCACTGGTACACCAGGTAGTAGTAGCGTTTGCTGCTAATGCCCGTCAAGGTACCCGCGCTCAGAAGACCCGCGCTGAAGTTACTGGCACTGGCAAAAAGCCATGGCGTCAGAAAGGTACAGGCCGTGCACGTGCCGGTACCGTAAAGAGCCCAATCTGGCGTTCTGGTGGCGTAACATTCGCCGCTAAGCCGCAAGATCACGGCCAAAAAGTGAACAAGAAGATGTACCGCGCCGCTCTACGCAGCATTCTGTCTGAGCTGGTACGTCAAGATCGTCTGATCGTTGTTGAGAACTTCTCTGTTGAAGCTCCGAAGACCAAAGAATTGGCTGCGAAGTTGAAAGAGATGGAACTGAGCGACGTGCTGATCGTAACTGGTGAAGTTGATGAGAACCTATTCCTGGCTTCTCGTAACTTGTACAAAGTTGACGTTCGCGACGCAGACGGTATCGATCCGGTTAGCCTGATCGCGTTCGACAAGGTGCTGATTACTGCTGATGCAGTTAAACAGATTGAGGAGAAGCTAGCATGATCCGTGAAGAACGTTTGCTGAAAGTGCTGCTGGCTCCACACATCTCTGAAAAGAGCACCATGGCTGCTGAACTGAACAACACTGTTGTTTTCAAAGTAGCACTGGACGCAACCAAAGCTGAAATTAAAGCAGCGGTTCAGAAGCTTTTCGAAGTGGAAGTCACTGGCGTTCGCACCAGCGTAGTTAAGGGCAAGGTTAAGCGTACTGGCGCTCGTTTCGGTCGTCGTAGCGACTGGAAGAAAGCTTACGTAACCTTGGCTGAAGGCGCTGAAATCGATTTCGTCGACGGCGCTGAGTAAGCAGTAGGAGTTTAATAATGGCTATTGTTAAGTGTAAGCCTACCTCTGCAGGTCGTCGTCACGTAACCAAAGTGGTTAACGCTGAACTGCACAAAGGTAAGCCTCACGCCGCCTTGCTAGACAAAAAGTCTAAGTCTGGTGGTCGTAACAACGCTGGTCGCATCACCACTCGCCATATTGGCGGTGGTCATAAGCAGCACTACCGTATTGTTGACTTTAAACGCAACAAAGATGGCATCCCAGCCAAGGTAGAGCGCATCGAGTACGATCCAAACCGCAGCGCGAATATCGCTCTGGTTTTGTACGCAGATGGCGAGCGTCGTTACATCTTGTCCCCTAAAGGTTTGCATGCTGGTGACAGCATCAAGTCTGGTCAAGATGCAGATATCAAAGTGGGTAACGCATTGCCTATGCGCAACATCCCAGTTGGTTCTACCGTTCATAACGTAGAACTTCAACCGGGTAAAGGTGGTCAGCTGGCTCGTTCCGCTGGTGCCTACGCGCAAATCGTTGCTCGTGACGGTGTTTACGTAACCCTGCGTCTTCGCTCTGGCGAGATGCGCAAAGTACAGGCCGAAGGCCGCGCTACTTTGGGTGAAGTTGGTAACTCCGAGCACATGCTGCGTCAGCTTGGTAAAGCTGGTGCTAACCGCTGGCGCGGTATCCGCCCTACAGTTCGTGGTGTTGCCATGAACCCGGTGGATCACCCGCACGGTGGTGGTGAGGGTAAAACCTCAGGCGGTCGTCACCCGGTATCCCCATGGGGCGTACCAACTAAGGGTAAGAAGACTCGCAGCAACAAGCGTACCGATAAATTCATCGTACGTCGTCGTACGAAGTAATATAGAGGATTCACCATGCCACGTTCTCTCAAGAAAGGTCCTTTTATTGACCTGCACTTGCTGAAGAAGGTAGAGAAAGCGGTGGAAAACGGAGACAAAAAGCCTGTTAAGACTTGGTCCCGTCGTTCGATGATCATTCCTAACATGATTGGTCTCACCATCGCTGTCCATAATGGTCGCCAGCACGTCCCAGTATTCGTTACTGAAGACATGATTGGTCACAAACTGGGCGAATTCGCGCCGACTCGCACTTACCGCGGCCATGCTGCGGATAAGAAAGCGAAGAAACGCTAAGGGGTAGAAGATGGAAGTTTTAGCTAAACACCGTTTTGCCCGTACCTCTCCTCAGAAGGCACGTCTGGTTGCTGACCAAATTCGTGGTCTGCCTGTAGATCGCGCTCTGGACATCTTAACCTTCAGCAATAAAAAAGCTGGATCTTTGGTTAAGAAGGTTCTGGAGTCTGCAATCGCAAACGCAGAACACAACGAAGGTCTGGACATCGACAACCTGAAGATTACTAAAATCTTCGTTGACGAAGGTCCAACCATGAAGCGCATCATGCCGCGTGCCAAAGGCCGTGCTGACCGCATCCTGAAACGCTCTAGCCACATCACTGTGGTTGTGGCCGACAAGTAAGGGAAGCCGCTATGGGACAGAAAGTACATCCTAATGGTATCCGCCTTGGTATTACCAAGCCTTGGTCTTCGACCTGGTATGCGGAGAAAAAAGATTACGCTGACAACTTGTTCAGCGACCACGAAGTGCGTGAGTTCTTGAAAAAAGAACTTAAAAACGCTTCTTTATCCCGAATCACCATTGAGCGTCCAGCTAAGAGTGTTCGTGTGACTATTCACACTGCTCGCCCTGGCGTTGTAATTGGTAAGAAAGGTGAAGATGTTGAAAAACTGCGTCAGAAAGTAGCCAAATTGGCTGGTGTTCCTGCACAGATCAACATCTCTGAAGTACGCAAGCCGGAACTTGATGCTCAACTGGTTGGTGATTCTATCGCTTCTCAGCTAGAGCGCCGCGTAATGTTCCGTCGCGCTATGAAGCGTGCGGTTCAGAATGCTATGCGTCTAGGTGCCAAAGGCATCAAGATTGAAGTTTCTGGTCGTCTGGGTGGCGCTGAGATCGCACGTACCGAATGGTACCGTGAAGGTCGCGTGCCACTACACACCCTTCGCGCAGATATCGACTACGCAACTTCGGAAGCTCACACCACTTATGGTGTAATCGGCATTAAAGTTTGGATCTTCAAAGGTGAAGTTCTGGGCGGCATGCCGGTTGTTGAAGAGCAACCGAAGCCGCAGCCGAAGCGCAAAGGTCGTGGTAAGTAAGGGGAACCGAGATGCTGCAACCTAAACGTATGAAGTTCCGTAAGATGCATAAGGGCCGTAACCGTGGTGTCGCAACCACTGGTGATAAGGTATCCTTTGGCTCTTTCGGTCTGAAAGCGACCACCCGTGGCCGTATGACCGCTCGTCAAATCGAAGCGGCTCGTCGTGCCATGACCCGTCACGTCAAGCGTCAGGGCAAAATCTGGATCCGTGTGTTCCCAGACAAGCCAATTACTGCTAAACCGCTTGAAGTTCGTCAGGGTAAAGGTAAAGGTAACGTTGAGTACTGGGTAGCACAGATCCAACCGGGTCGTGTCCTGTACGAAATGGAAGGCGTGCCAGAAGAGCTAGCTCGTGAAGCTTTCGCTCTGGCTGCTGCCAAGCTGCCTATCCAGACCACCTTTGTAACTCGTAAGGTGATGTGATGAAAGCACAAGATCTGCGTGAAAAAAGCGTTGAAGAACTGAATGCGGAGCTGTTAAACCTGCTGCGTGAACAGTTCAACCTGCGTATGCAGAACGCGACTGGTCAGTTGAAAGCGACCCACGAAATGAAGAAGGTACGCCGTAACATTGCGCGCGTGAAAACCATTCTTACTCAGAAGGCAGGTGCGTAATGTCTGATACTAAACGTACTCTTCAGGGTCGTGTAATCAGCGACAAGATGGACAAGTCCATCACCGTAGCCATCGAGCGCAAAGTTAAGCACCCGATCTACGGTAAATTCATGAACCGTACTACTAAAGTACACGCTCATGATGAAACCAACCAGTGTGGCATCGGCGATCTCGTTGAGATCAAAGAGTGTCGTCCACTGTCTAAGACTAAGTCTTGGATGTTGGTTAGCGTTGTAGAAAAAGCTTAATTATCTGAGCTTTATTCTGTGACACGATGAAGCCGGCCCAGGTTCGCCTGGGCCGGTTAATTTTTATCTACCCTTTTTATTTTTTCGTGGTTATAATGGCGCGCCTTTTCGAAGGGCAGCCAACTTAGCCCGTAAGGGTATTTGAAGTAAAAAAAGTAAGCGGAGCATTGAAATGATCCAAATGCAATCTGTGCTGGACGTTGCCGATAATTCCGGTGCGCGCAGCGTACAGTGTATTAAGGTCTTGGGTGGCTCTCACCGTCGTTACGCCCATATTGGCGATATCATCAAGGTTTCTGTTAAGGAATCTATTCCTCGCGGTAAAGCGAAGAAAGGTGATGTATTTAACGCGGTGGTAGTACGCACCAAGAAGGGCGTACGTCGTCCTGACGGTTCTGTCATTCGCTTTGACCGTAACGCTGCTGTTTTGCTTAACGCAAGCAACCAGCCGATCGGAACTCGTATCTTTGGCCCTGTGACTCGTGAACTTCGTAATGAACAGTTCATGAAAATTGTGTCACTAGCGCCTGAAGTACTGTAAGGAGCGAACCATGGCAGCAAAAATCCGTCGCAATGACGAAGTAATCGTACTGACCGGTAAAGACAAGGGCAAACGCGGTAAAGTTTCCCAAGTTTTGACCACAGGTAAGTTACTGGTCGAAGGCGTAAACCTGGTAAAGAAACACCAGAAACCTAACCCACAGTTAGGTGTTCAAGGTGGAATTGTTGAGAAAGAAGCCCCTATCCACGCCTCCAACGTGGCTCTGGTTAACCCTGCTACTGGCAAGGCTGACCGCGTAGGTTTCCGTGTTGAAGATGGTGCGAAAGTACGTTTCTTCAAATCCAACAACGAACTCGTTAAGTAATTGGAGTTAACATGGCGAAACTGCATGATTACTACAAAGAAGCTGTAGTAAAAGAACTGATGCAGCAGTTCGGCTACAAAAGCATCATGCAAGTCCCACGGATCGAAAAGATTACCCTGAACATGGGTGTCGGTGAAGCCGTTGCGGACAAGAAGGTGCTAGAAAATGCTGTAGCTGATATGGCTGCTGTTTCTGGTCAGAAACCTCTGATCACTAAAGCCCGTAAATCTGTTGCTGGCTTTAAGATCCGTGAAGGTTACCCGATTGGTTGTAAAGTAACCCTACGCGGCGAGCGTATGTGGGAGTTTTTCGAACGTCTGGTATGTATCGCGGTTCCACGTATCCGTGACTTCCGCGGCCTGAACCCGAAAGCGTTCGATGGTCGTGGTAACTACTCCATGGGCGTTCGTGAGCAGATCATCTTCCCAGAAATCGATTACGATAAAATCGATAAGATCCGCGGTATGGATATCACCATTACCACTTCTGCGGGTTCTGATGAAGAAGGTCACGCTCTGTTGGCTGCCTTTAACTTCCCGTTCCGTAAGTAAGGTGTAGGGTTATGGCTAAACTATCAATGAAGGCGCGCGATGCAAAGCGCACCAAGCTGGTAGCACAGTACGCTGAAAAGCGTGCGGCGCTAAAAGCTATCATTAAGGATGTTAACGCATCTGAAGAAGATCGTTGGAATGCAGTGCTCAAACTGCAGCAACTCCCTCGTGACTCCAGTGCATCTCGTCAGCGTAACCGCTGCAACATCACTGGTCGCCCACACGGCTTTTTACGCAAATTCGGCCTGAGCCGTATCAAATTGCGTGAAGCAGCCATGCGTGGTGAAGTTCCTGGTCTTAAAAAGGCCTCTTGGTAAGCATTCGGGAGTAAGCGAATATGAGCATGCAAGATCCGATCGCGGATATGCTGACGCGCATCCGCAACGGCCAGGCTGCCAACAAAGTTGCAGTGACCATGCCGTCCTCAAAGCTGAAGAAAGCAATTGCTTCTGTATTAAAAGCAGAAGGTTTTATTGCTGACTTCGCCGTCTCAGGTGACGTTAAACCTACTCTGGAAGTAACTTTGAAGTACTTCCAAGGTAAGCCGGTAGTTGAATCTATCGAGCGTGCCAGTCGCCCAGGTCTACGTATCTATAAGAAAAAAGATGCGTTACCTAAAGTTATGGGTGGACTTGGTATTGCTATCGTATCCACCTCACAAGGTGTGATGACCGACCGCGCAGCCCGTAATTTGGGTATGGGTGGCGAGATCATCTGCTACGTAGCGTAAGGGAGGAGCACTAATGTCTCGTGTAGCTAAGGCACCTGTTGCTATCCCTTCAGGCGTAGAAGTGACCGTTAACGGTCAAGAAATCACCATTAAAGGTGGTAAGGGTACTCTGACTCGCGTATTTCACGCTGCAGTTGAAGTAGTTAAAGGCGATAACGAAATCACTTTCGGTCCACGTGAAGGCTTTGCCAACGCATGGGCTCAAGCTGGTACCGTACGCGCTTTGGTTAACAACATGGTTACTGGCGTTACTGCTGGCTTCACTAAGAAGCTGCAGCTAAACGGTGTTGGTTACCGTGCCAACGTTAAAGGTAATGTTGTTAACTTGACTCTTGGTTTCTCTCACCCTGTCAACTACGAGTTGCCAGAAGGTGTGAAGGCTGAGTGCCCAAGCCAAACTGAAATCGTCCTCACAGGCGCCGACAAGCAGGTTGTAGGTCAAGCTGCTGCGAACATCCGCGCATACCGTAAACCAGAGCCATACAAAGGCAAAGGTGTACGTTACGCAGATGAGAACGTGCGTCGTAAAGAGGCCAAGAAGAAGTAAGGTAATACGATGGACAAGAAAGCAGCTCGTACGCGTCGCGCAACTCGCGCACGCAAACAAATTCAGGAAATGGGTGCGACTCGTCTGGTCGTATTCCGTACTCCGCGCCACATCTACGCTCAGGTTATTACTGCTGACGCTACCGTAGTGGCTGCTGCCTCTACCGTTGAGAAAGCAATTGCTGAGCAACTGAAGGGCACCGGTAACATCGACGCCGCTAAGGTAGTTGGTAAAGCGGTAGCTGAGCGCGCTCAGGAAAAAGGTATCACTACCTTGGCCTTTGATCGCAGTGGCTTTAAGTATCACGGTCGCGTACAAGCTTTGGCTGACGCTGCTCGTGAAGCTGGCCTCCAGTTCTAAGTTGGGAGTGGAAAATGGCGAATCATGATAATCAAGCCGGTGATCTGCAAGAGAAATTGATTGCAGTAAACCGCGTTTCTAAAGTTGTTAAAGGTGGTCGCATCTTTAGCTTCACCGCACTGACTGTAGTTGGTGACGGTAACGGTAAAGTAGGCTTCGGCTACGGTAAAGCACGTGAAGTTCCAGCTGCTATTCAAAAAGCAATGGAAAAAGCACGTCGCAACATGCTGACTGTTGACCTGAACAAAGGCACCTTATTCCACCCGGTAAAAGGTCGTCACTCTGGTTCTAAGGTTTACATGCAGCCTGCTTCTGACGGTACTGGTATTATTGCCGGTGGTGCAATGCGCGCCGTACTGGAAGTTGCTGGTGTACATAACGTACTTGCCAAAGCTTACGGTTCTACTAACCCGATCAACATCGTACGTTCAACCGTAGATGCTCTGACTTCCATGAACTCTCCGGAGCAAGTGGCAGCCAAGCGTGGTTTGCGTGTTGAAGAATTGCGAGGGTAATCACAATGGCTAAAACTGTTAAGGTTACTCAGACTAAATCTGCTATCGGTCGTTTGCCGAAGCACAAGGCTACTTTGACTGGCCTAGGTCTGCGCAAAATCGGTCACACCGTAGAGCTGGAAGATACTCCTGCTGTACGTGGTATGATCAACAAGGTTTACTACATGGTTAAGGTTGAGGACTAAGATATGCGTTTAAATACTTTGTCTCCAGCTCCTGGTGCCAAGACCGACGCTAAGCGCGTTGGCCGTGGTATCGGTTCAGGCCTGGGTAAAACTGGTGGTCGTGGTCATAAAGGTCAGAAGTCTCGCTCCGGCGGCGGCATTCGTCCTGGTTTTGAAGGCGGTCAGATGCCTTTGAAACAGCGTCTACCTAAGTTTGGTTTTACTTCTCGTAAGTCTCTGGTTTCCTCTGAAGTGCGTCTGCACGAAGTAGCGAAAGTAGAAGGCGACGTAGTTTCACTGGCAACTCTGAAAGAAGCTGGCATCATTACTGCAAACATTCAGTTTGCGAAAGTTGTCCTTTCAGGTAAAATCGAGCGCCCAGTAACAATCTCTGGTCTTAAAGTGACCAAGGGTGCTCGTGAAGCCATTGAGGCCGCGGGCGGCAAGATCGAAGAGTAACGGGAAAGAGTAAGCAATGGCAAAGCCAGGACTTGAGTTAAAAAGTGCGAAAGGGGGCCTTTCTGAACTGAAAGCGCGCCTGTTGTTTGTCCTTGGAGCCATTATTGTGTTCCGAGCTGGTTCTTTCGTGCCAATTCCTGGTATTGACGCTGCTGTTCTTGCCGAGCTGTTCAATCAGCAACAGGGCACCATCGTGGAGATGTTTAACATGTTCTCCGGTGGCGCCTTGGAGCGTGCTTCTGTGTTTGCGTTGGGTATCATGCCGTACATCTCTGCATCGATTATTATGCAGTTATTAACGGTAGTTCACCCAACCTTGGCAGAGTGGAAGAAAGAAGGGGAGACTGGTCGTCGTAAGATTAACCAGTGGACTCGTTACGGCACATTGGGCCTAGCTTTCTTCCAGTCTATCGGTGTAGCGACTGGCCTACCTTCAATGGTTCCAGGGCTGGTTGCTAATCCAGGTTTCGGTTTCTACTTTGTAGCAATCGTTTCCCTAGTGACCGGTACCATGTTCCTAATGTGGTTGGGTGAACAGATCACCGAACGTGGCATTGGTAATGGCATCTCAATCCTGATTTTTACAGGTATTGTAGCTGGCTTACCGTCTGCGATTGGCCAAACGGCAGAGCAAGCACGTCAAGGTGAACTGCACTTGCTCTTATTGCTCGGTATCGTGGTTCTTGTTGGTCTGGTAACAGCTTTTGTGGTATTTATGGAGCGCGGTCAACGCCGTATTGTGGTAAACTACGCCAAGCGTCAGCAAGGTCGTAAAGTGTTTGCCGCACAAAGCACTCATTTACCTCTAAAAGTTAATATGGCCGGTGTGATTCCGCCTATCTTCGCGTCTAGCTTAATCCTGTTTCCAGGTACGCTAGCCCAGTGGTTTGATAAAAGCTCTGGTGGCATCTTGTCGGATATTTCTCTGGCATTGTCTCCGGGTCAACCGCTTTACGTGTTGATTTACGCTGTAGCAATCGTGTTCTTCTGTTTCTTTTACACGGCGTTGGTTTTCAACCCGCGTGAAACAGCCGACAACTTGAAGAAGAGTGGTGCGTTTATCCCTGGAATTCGTCCAGGCGAGCAGACTGCCCGCTATATCGATAAAGTGATGACTCGCCTAACTTTGGTTGGTGCGGCTTATATCACCTTTATCTGTCTGGTTCCGGAGTTCATGATGATCACCACCAACGTGCCGTTCTACTTAGGTGGAACCTCACTGTTGATTATGGTGGTTGTAATTATGGATTTCATGGCGCAAGTTCAGACTCACCTGATGTCTTCTCAGTATGAGTCAGTCTTGAAGAAAGCCAACCTTAAGGGCTACGGCCGTTAAGCGAACCAATCCACGGAGTATCAAAATGAAAGTTCGTGCATCAGTTAAGGCCATGTGCCGCAACTGTAAAGTTATCAAACGTAATGGCGTTGTTCGTGTTATCTGCTCTGAGCCGAAGCACAAACAGCGTCAAGGTTAATCGACAATAGTCGAGAAACCGACAAAAGTGCACAGGGCTGACCAACAGGTCAGCCCCTGTGTTGTTGCAATCGAGTTGGCTGTCGAGTATCCTACCGGGCTTTTCACGGTCAACCATAATAATGTAGGAGTGCTATAGTGGCCCGTATCGCTGGCATTAACATTCCAGAGCATAAACACGCGGTGATCGCTCTAACCGCCATTTTCGGCATCGGCCGTACTCGCGCAATCGAAGTTTGCGCGGCTGCTGGCATCGCTGAAGATGTAAAGTTTAAAGATCTGGACGAGTCCACCATTGATAAAGTGCGTGAAGTCGTTGGCCAATTCACCGTAGAAGGTGACTTGCGTCGTGAGATCTCCATGAACATCAAGCGTCTGATGGACCTAGGTTGCTACCGCGGCCTGCGTCACCGTCGCAGCTTGCCACTTCGTGGACAACGTACCAAGACTAACGCGCGTACCCGTAAGGGTCCACGTAAACCGATTAAGAAGTAAGGGGAATTTAACCAATGGCTAAAGCTCCTTCTCGTACTCGTAAGAAGGTACGTAAGCAGGTCGCAGACGGTATTGCACACGTTCATGCTTCCTTCAACAACACCATTGTGACTATCACTGACCGTCAGGGCAACGCTCTGGCATGGGCCACCGCAGGTGGTTCTGGTTTCCGTGGTTCTCGTAAGTCTACTCCGTTCGCTGCACAGGTTGCTGCTGAGCGTTGCGCTGAAATCGCAAAAGAGTATGGCCTGAAGAACCTGGAAGTAGAGGTGAAAGGTCCTGGTCCTGGTCGTGAATCATCCATTCGTGCGTTGAATGCTGCGGGTTTCCGTATCACCAACATCACCGATGTGACTCCGATCCCACACAACGGTTGTCGCCCGCCTAAAAAGCGTCGCGTTTAACCTTTAGGACAGTTGGAGAAGTAACATGGCAAGATATTTAGGTCCTAAGCTCAAGCTGAGCCGTCGTGAAGGAACAGATCTGTTCCTGAAAAGCGGTGTGCGAGCGATCGATTCTAAGTGCAAGATCGATACCGTTCCTGGTCAACACGGCGCTCGTCGCTCGCGTTTGTCCGACTACGGTGTCCAGCTGCGCGAAAAACAAAAAGTTCGTCGTATTTACGGCATTCTGGAAAAGCAATTCCGGAACTACTACAAGGACGCGGCTCGTCAGAAGGGCAACACCGGTGAGAACCTGTTGGTTCTGCTGGAGTCTCGTCTAGACAACGTAGTTTACCGCATGGGTTTTGGTGCTACTCGCGCTGAAGCACGTCAGCTGGTAAGCCACAAAGCCATCAAGGTTAACGGTCGTGTTGTAAACATCCCGTCTTTCCGCGTATCTCCGAACGATATTGTATCTGTTCGTGAGAAGTCTCAGAAGCAAGCCCGCATCAAAGGTGCATTGGAAGTTGCTGGACAACGTGAGAAGCCGACTTGGGTTGAAGTTGACGGCGCTAAAATGGAAGGCACTTTCAAGCGCTTCCCAGAACGTAGCGACTTGTCTGCTGAAATCAACGAACAGCTGATCGTAGAGCTTTACTCTAAGTAAAGCTTAACCGTAAAGAGAGGACAAAATGCAGGGTTCTGTTACCGAATTTCTAAAGCCACGACTTGTTGATATTGATCAGGTTAGTTCTAATCGAGCTAAAGTGACTTTGGAGCCCCTTGAGCGTGGTTTTGGCCACACTTTAGGCAACGCTCTTCGTCGCATTCTGCTCTCTTCCATGCCTGGTTGTGCAGTTACCGAAGTTGAAATCGACGGTGTATTGCACGAGTACAGCAGCAAAGAGGGTGTCCAAGAGGACGTGCTCGAGATCCTGTTGAACCTTAAAGGTTTAGCAGTGAAGCTCGAAGGCAAAGAGGAAGCTACTCTGACCCTGAGCAAGTCCGGTGCGGGCCCTGTCACTGCAGCAGATATCACCCATGATGGTGATGTAGAGATCGTTAATCCCGATCATCTTATCTGTACTCTGACCGGTGCCGATGCTGAAATCAGCATGCGCATCAAGGTAGAGATCGGCCGCGGCTACATGCCTGCGTCCGCTCGTGCTCAGGCTGAAGAGGATGAACGTCCGATTGGCCGTCTGTTGGTTGATGCGTCATTCAGCCCAGTAGTTCGCATTGCTTACAATGTTGAAGCTGCTCGTGTTGAACAGCGTACTAACCTAGACAAACTGATCATCGACATGCACACCGATGGTACTCTGGATCCTGAAGAAGCGATCCGTCGTTCAGCCACTATTTTGGCTGAGCAATTAGAGGCCTTCGTTGACTTGCGCGATGTAAGTGAGCCGGAAGAGAAAGAAGAGAAGCCGGAATTCGATCCGATTCTGCTGCGTCCTGTCGACGATCTGGAACTGACAGTTCGTTCGGCTAACTGTTTGAAAGCAGAAGCCATTCACTACATTGGCGATCTGGTACAACGTACCGAAGTTGAGCTACTGAAGACCCCTAACTTGGGTAAGAAGTCTCTCACTGAGATCAAAGACGTATTGGCTTCCCGTGGTCTATCTTTGGGCATGCGCCTTGAGAACTGGCCACCAGCTTCATTAGTCGACAACATGTAACCCAGTCGTAAGAGATTTAGGTTAGAAGGATAAGGTCATGCGCCATCGTAAGAGCGGTCGTCAACTGAATCGTAACAGCAGCCATCGTCAAGCTATGTTCCGCAACATGGCTGTGTCGTTGGTTAGCCACGAAGTTATTAAAACGACCCTGCCTAAGGCAAAAGAGCTGCGCCGTGTAGTAGAGCCACTGATCACTTTGGCTAAGACTGACAGCGTTGCTAACCGCCGTCTGGCATTCGCCCGTACCCGTGATAAAGCGGCTGTAGGCAAACTGTTTAATGAACTGGGTCCACGTTACCTGGAGCGCGCTGGTGGTTACACCCGCATCCTAAAATGTGGCTTCCGTACCGGTGATAATGCTCCTATGGCATTCATCGAGTTGGTAGAGCGTCCAGTATCTGAAGAAGCACCAGCTGAAGCTGAGTAATTCTATCGGATAAGAAAAAAGCGAGCTTCGGCTCGCTTTTTTTGTATCTGCAATATAGCTGTCCTCATTTTGCTGCTCAGCCCTCAGCCCTCAGCCCTCAGCCCTCAGCCCTCAGCCCTCAGCCCTCAGCCCTCAGCCCTCAGCCCTCAGCCCTCAGCCCTCAGCCCTCAGCCCTCAGCCCTCAGCCCTCAGCCCTCAGCCCTCAGCCCTCAGCCCTCAGCCCTCAGCCCTCAGCCCTCCGCCCTCAGCCCTCCGCCCTCAGCCCTCAGCCCTCAGCCCTCCGCCGTCCCTAAACCCTTAGAGGTTCAACTGAGCGATACAGTGCGCGCACAAACGCCTTCAATGGCTAAAGTACAACGGCGTACATTTTCTGCGGTGTCCAAATGGGCTGCAACGAGAATACTTTTAGAACGTTGATATGTGTTAGTTAAAACAGTCAGGGTATTGGCGTGAAACTATCGTAGATTATCCAATCTAGGTTGCATGGTGCGGACAATGATCTATGCGACTTGTTGTTACTAGTATCGGCTCTGCTTGCTGGTGAGCTTAGATACGTGGCGGACGGTTAGACGAGTAAGGCGGATCGATTCAATTGGCTAATCTAACCAATACAGAGATGTATTCTCATCGGTATAAGGTGGCTAAGACTGCGCCGGCAATTACCCCAACCTTCTGAAACGACAATGTCAGATACTGCACTTAGTTAGCTTTGATTGGCGATGTTAGTTACATATCCTCTGCTTCCAAAGGAGCCATTTTGCTGGAGCTAGGACGAGTTGTTGGCGGCT
The DNA here is from genome assembly GCF_012295575.1 of Ferrimonas lipolytica. NCBI lineage: Bacteria > Pseudomonadati > Pseudomonadota > Gammaproteobacteria > Alteromonadales > Ferrimonadaceae > Ferrimonas > Ferrimonas lipolytica. The sequence continues at coordinate 3,786,212 of NZ_CP051180.1, forward strand.
TATTCGATCCAGACTAAGGTAATGATTATCGCAGCTCGGCCGGTGCTATAGGTGTGGGCTGTGAGTCCCAGATCGCAGGAGATCTAGGAGCAGAAGGAGCAATGCGCTTGATAAAGCTATTTGCAAGTCTGACTTGGACCCGGGTGTTAGCACCTTGCTAGTAAGGGTGAAGCAGATAAGAATGTCGAGGTGTAATTCAATCGGTGAAACAGTCGTAGTAGCTGCCTAATGCTGACTTAACGAACTATATGCTGTTAATTGACCATATATTCGGCGTCTTAACGGTCTTCCGATTGCCTTGATGTAATCGGAACTTTAGCTCCTGATAATTATATCGGTATCAATTTTGTTCCTTGGTTAGGACTAGGTTCAACTAGGGACGTTAACTGTTTGTTCATCAGTATTAGCAATCCTTGTGGTGTAGTGTTTTACCTGTTAACTAAATACTGGTTCAGAGGAGACATTAGCAAACGCTAAGGTCGCATCAGACCGACACTTTGGGCCAGAATGCAGCAAGCGATTCGAGCCAGTTCGTTCGTTAGAGCGACCGTAGTTTTGTGCTCTCCTCTAAGCTCAATGAGTTGGCGAACCCAACAGTCAAGTAGGCATCCCGTTAGTCGATAAATCTGATGAGTGCCCCGCATCATGCATGAGCAGAACACGCAGATCTTTGCTCTCATACTTCGTGATGGAACCGAGTATCGATTCTCCACTAGAACGGTGCTGACTAGGTACTAAGCTATATCGCCGGTAGACTGCCGTTGGTCTTTTTGAAACTGTTTACCATCACCAGCTTCGTTGATCATTGCTAATGCACAAATAGGGCCGAATCCTAGTGCCCCAAGTAGTGACTGGTAACTATCTTGCTGATTGCAGCCGACTACGATGGTAGGCCAGTTTTTCTATATCACTATTTAGCAACCGAATGTCGTCAACCAAACCAGCCAACAAACTACGCATTGTTGCTGTCAGCCCATTGGTCGGCGCTGCAATAGCATCAGGTACGGCCTCTAGCATCGTTGTAATGCCTTTAGGGGAAACAACACTGTATGGCATTGCTAATGCCTGTATCTGATTGGAGGTGGCTGTGCGTTGCGCAAGCACTATAGAGCTGACACCGCATCAATGCTCTGGCGCTACTATTGCAGGTAGCTATCGTTCTTCTGCTGACGCGTATGCGCTTGGCTGCCTGAGCAGGCAATAATAGTGGTTAAGCCCATCTCCAAGTCATGTCCGTCCCAGTGATCAGGTTTACATCGCGATTACAGTGCCTTTCAGTTCCAGTTGATGCTGCCATCATCAAGCTGCACAAACTTAGAAAACATTCTCTTCAGGTCAATGCCGACTGCCTTAATATTCATGATGGACACTCCTTCTAGCGAATAGCATTGCTTGACTCATTCTGGAGCATTGCGATGCCGGCTGTGAGAGGTGCGTCAATCACATCACTACAAATTGTTATTTCATATGGTTGGGTTAAGGAAATGGCAGTCATAAAAAAAGCTTCCATATTGGAAGCTTTTTTTAGATTTGCTGAGACGTCTAGCGCTTAGTACCCGCTTTGTCCTTCGCTATATTCCATCTTTTTATGCTCTTTACCCATGGCTTCAGCAACCTCTGGCGGCATGTAGTTCTCATCGTGTTTAGCAAGAACTTCAGAGGCTTCTAGCACGCCAGGTTCAACCAAGGTGCCTTGGGCTACGATGCCTTGACCTTCGCGAAATAGATCCGGCAGCATGCCATCGTAGAGTACGGTAATGGCTGGGCCAGTGTCTGCTACCTGGAAAGCGATCTTAAGGCTGGTTGGATCACGCTCTACTGAGCCTTCTACTACCATGCCACCAACGCGGATCCGTTGGCCTACATCAGGTTTAGCACCGCCATCGTTTCTGCCTTGAACCACTTCGGTTGGAGTGTAGAACAGGTCCAAGTTCGAATTCAGTGCAAACAGTAACAGTGAAGCTACGGCAGCAACGCCACCAATTAAAACGGTGGCGAACAAGAGGCGCTTTTTACGGCGTGGATTCATTGATTTTGACTCCTGTGTTGACGCAAACGTTCTTCACGAATCTGCTTGCTGGCAATCTGTTGTAGTACGGCTTTGCGTTTACGGATAGATGCGATAGTAATGCTACCTAACCCGATGAATGCGATTCCGTAGGATAGCCATACATATTGTGCATAGCCACCCATTTGCAAAAATTCACCTAAAGAGGAAAACTGAAAGCTTAAATCCATTATTTGCACTCCTTGGCAACAAGGGCACGAACCCATGGGCGCATGCTGTTTCGGGCTAACACTTCAGCGCGGAAGCGAAGTGTACTTAAGGTTGCGATAAGCATTGCAAAGCCAAAGATATTGCACAGCAGTGGAATCAACATCTCTGGAGGCATGGCGTTGCTCTTGCCTACGGTGATAGCGTTCGGCTGGTGTAGGGTATTCCACCACTCAACGGAGTACTTGATAATTGGCAGGTTGATAACGCCAACAATTGCCAATATGCCGGCAGCCTTAGCTGCCATAACCTTGTCTTCAAACGAGGCATAAAGCGCGATTACGCCCAAGTATAGGAACAGCAATACTAACTCGGAAGTCAGACGAGCATCCCACACCCACCACGCGCCCCACATTGGTTTACCCCAAGCTGCACCAGTAACCAAGGCAATAACCGTTAAGATTGCGCCAACCGGTGCGATCGCAGCAGCGGCAATGTCTGCCATTTTAATCTGCCATACCAACCCAATAAAGGCACATACGGCCATGGCCATGTAAGCGGACATCGACATCGATGCTGCTGGTACGTGGACAAAAATGATGCGATAAGAGTCACCCTGCTGATAATCAACTGGGGCAAAACCTAAGCCCCAGATGGTGCCGGTAGCGATTAATAAGGTGGCTAATACTGCAAACCAAGGCAGCATTGTACCTGCGAGTTGGTAGGCTCGCTCAGGATTGGCATAAGGATGTAACCACTTCCACATATCAGTTTGTACTCACTCGTAATGAAGCGCTAATCGCAACTGGCGCTAGGACTAAAGAACCTACTAGTAGGGCCGCTAAGATAGCAAGGTGACCTAAAAAGGGTAAGTTCATTGATGCGGCATCAATTGCGCTAGTAGCGAAGATTAATACCGGAATGTATAAAGGTAGGATCAACAGGCTTAGTAGCACGCCGCCTTTTGGCAGACCGACTGTAAGCGCAACGCCAATCGCACCTAATAGAGATAGGATCGGCGTTCCTACTGCTAAGGTAGACATTAGAGCGCTGTAAGCGTTCTCATCTAGGTTCAATAAAACCGCTAATAATGGCGAAAGTAGGATCAGTGGCACACCGGTCACAATCCAATGCGCTAATACTTTAGCTAACACCATAAGTGATAATGGTTGCGGGCTTAGCATCATCTGCTCAAGGGTACCGTCACTATAGTCCGACTTAAACAGGCGTTCGAGTGACAACATTGAAGACAGTAGTGCAGCAACCCAGATGATTCCCGGCGCGATCTCCATAAGCGTATTTGGCTCTGGGCCGATGCCTAATGGGAATAGCGTCACTACCATCACGAAAAACATCAATGGGTTAAATATGTCACCACGATGGCGAAAGGCGATCTGCAGGTCGCGTTTAAGTACCGTTGAAAACGCTTGGTAATAGCTAATTTCTCGCATTGACTAAACCTCTGCCGAGAACTGATATTCAAGACGAAGCTTCTGCAGGCGGTCAGGCCCAACTAGCTGAAGATCTTGGTGTGTAGTGAGGATCACGCAGCCGCCGTTATCAGCATGACGCAGGAATAGTTGTTCCAGTTCGGCAACACCGCGTTTATCGATTGCTGTAAGTGGCTCATCAACAATCCAGATCTTGGCTTCGGTATGCCAGAGGCGGGCTAGGGCGATGCGTCGATGCTGTCCGGCGGAAAGGTGTCCAGCGGTATGGTCTTCGAAGCCAGTCAGATTCACTCGAGCTAAGATTTCACTTAGAGGGACATCGTTATAGCCAGCCATCTTCAAATTAAAGTTGAGATTTTCTTCAGCTGTCAGCTCGCTTTTAACACCTGGCAAGTGGCCAAGATAAAGCAGTGCTTGATGATACTCGTCGCGGGCTTGAGTGATTGCGGAGTTATTAAAATACACCTCGCCACTGTATGGGCGTGATAAGCCTGCAAGGATCCGCAGTAAGCTGGTTTTGCCGGCTCCATTGGGTCCTTCAATCTGAATGATATCGCCTGGATAGACATCAAAACTCAAATCATCAAATAGGATTCGCTCTTCACGAATACAGGTTAGCTGCTTGGCTTGCAGTAATGGCTGTGGGCTAGGTTGTGTCACCGTATCCTCTTGACTCTCTATGGGTCATTACACTAGGGGCATGTTATCACAGCGGTAACATGGGTCACGTAATCAACTCACAGAAGTGAAGTAAGTGTTGCTGAATAAATGAAAATAAACTGGAGTTGTGAGTTAACTAACATAACGGCTAGTTGTTATGAGCGATTAACTGTCGAATGATGTTTCCTGAATTGCACGGGCGAGTGTGGTTGTGACATACCTCTAAAATTATGCAAGAATTAGACTTCAGTGGCAGCGATCTAGACCAAAATTGGTTTGGTTCACCATGAGTGCCTTTTTGATGTGTCTATGGATTGGGAAAATACGATGAAGAAAATTGTAATGCTTGCAGCTGTTGCCAGCTTTGCGCTTAGCACAAACGCGATGGCTCAAGACGGAAAAGCGGTTTACGAGAAAGCGTGTAAAACCTGTCACTCGATTGGCTTAGCTGGTGCACCAAAGTTTCAAAATGCTGCGGATTGGGCGCCGCGTTTTGAAAAAGGGATGGATGCAATGCTGAAGAGCGTTAACAACGGTATGAACGCAATGCCTTCGAAAGGGGCCTGTATCGACTGTAGTGATGAAGATTACAAAGCTGCGATTAACTACATGGCCGGCAAATAGTCGTCGGTCGAGCTAATAAAAAAGCCTCTTCAATTGAAGAGGCTTTTTTGATCCCGCACTAAGGCTTATTGGATAACGGTATCAATGGTTACCGTTACAGCCTGACCCAGTTTCACTTGAGCTTGTTCGCCCTGCATGTCACCGGCAGTTGGCGCCTTGCTGTTATTTAGATTAATCGCAGCAATAATGTTTACCTGCTCAAATGAGCTGATAGTTGAGTCTGCGGTCATAGCGAAGCTGTCATCGAGTACAACAGTACTTGGCAACTCTTTCACTTCGATACGAGCAATCGCTACTGGCATGTTACCGCCAGTGGCGTTGGCGTAAACAAATACGGTGTCAGTTGGCTTTGCTTTACCTACCAGATCGGCGGCCAGTTCAACGGTAACGGTTACCGCTTTGCTGCTATCAACTGAAGCTTTAGCTTGTTCTTTCTTGTTGGCTGAGTCGATGAACATCTGCGCCTGAGCAATCGCATTCATGATGCCTTCGCGATCGATTCCCTGCTGCGGGCTAGTAAGGATAATCTCCCAGTTCATGATGGCTTCTTCATAGTTGGCGCTAAAGAACGCGTCCATACCAAGTAATAAGCGAACTGAAGGGTCTTTGTCGTCGTCAGCTAGCGCTTGGTCGATAACAGCTCGTACTTCTGGGGTGATATTCTCATCGGCTTGGTAGTACATTGCGGTTGCTTTTGGACCAAGCAAGTCTGCGTGAGCACCTACTAGTTCAATTGCTTTATCAAATGCTTTTACTGCCTGAGAGTAACGGCTTGCGCTGATGTAAGCGTGACCTAGGTTAAACCAGCCTTGGCTGTTGTTTGGATCATTAGCCAATTCCGCTTCAATCTGTTCAATCTGCATCGCCATCATCTGATCAGGGGTCATGGTTTGGCCCTGATGTGGGGCTTGGCTGCCTGCGCTTTGGAAGTTCCAATCATTAGCGCGGCCAAGATCGTTGTAGATGTAACCACTGATGGCAAGCAATACAACGCTCATTGAGACCGGCCAAACTACACTATTATTTCGCTGAACAAGCTTGTCTTCTTCCTGTTCAACGTTTTGCAGTAAGTTCACCTGCAGTTCTTGTTCTAACGCAGTGAACTCATCTTGGTTGATGCGACCATCGGTTAATTCGGTATTCAGATCCTCTAAGCGTTCGTTGTAGAGGCCTAAGTTAGCCTGCTTACGGATCTCGGTGTCGTTTTTCTTGTCGTCTAGCTTATTGCGGCGTAAGAACGGTAGCCAAATCAAGCCCAGTGCCAATACCGTAAGGGCGGCGATAGCAATCCAAAAGTTCGTCATAGCAGTCTCATGGTGGTGAACGTCACCTTCACAAGCGAGGTAACGCGAAGCTCAGTCGAATCACTGAACGCAAAATTTCAAATTAACGATGGATTATACGGCAAGCCAAATAGTTGAACAGACCCTCATGGCAACAGAATTTCATTCTGATTTCGTTATGGGGTGGTAATCACAATTCGGCCAATAACCTGTCAATTGTACGCAACTTTGTTGAACTATCATCGTCTTAACCACAACCTTTTAATTTTTGTTGTTGTAGATTGTACGTTTGCCGCGAAAAATTCGATGCTGTGAGCTTGGTTGCTAAAACTAAAATCGACAGCAGACATTGCGACAGATAGTGCCTAAAATGGCAACAAATGACCCTCATTCAACTCGAGATAGTAGAATGAATGAGACCCTTTTCCTCTGAGGTAAGCTAATGATTCCGGAACTTGGACATTATTCTCTCATTATTGGTTTGGCTTTTGCTGCGCTGTTATCAGTGGTTCCACTGATTGGTGTTGTGCGCAAGGATGCCTACTTAGTGAGTTTCGCCCGTCCGTTAACCTACGGCATGTTCGCATTTATGAGCATCGCTGTGATTTGTTTGGGCTACGCTTTTGCAACTGATGACTTCTCCGTCATGTATGTTGCATCAAATTCAAATAGCCAATTGCCGGTTTACTTCAAGATTGCTGCAATCTGGGGCGGACACGAAGGCTCTCTCCTGTTTTGGGTATTCTCCATCGCAGTGTGGGCAGTATCGGTAGCATTGTTCAGTAAGCCATTGGAAGACGCTTTTGTCGCCCGAGTTCTGGCTGTACTGGGCATGATCACCGTCGGCTTCTCCCTATTCATGCTATTCACCTCGAGCCCGTTTGAGCGCTTGTTGCCAAACGTACCGATGGAAGGGCGTGACCTGAACCCAATGCTGCAGGACGTTGGTCTTATCTTCCACCCACCTCTGCTTTACTTAGGCTACGTAGGCTTCTCCGTTGCATTTGCGTTCGCTATCGCAGCGCTGATGTCTGGCCGCTTGGACTCTGCATGGGCACGTTGGTCTCGTCCTTGGAACCTCGCTGCTTGGGCATTCCTAACTGCGGGCATTTCCCTCGGTTCTTGGTGGGCATATTACGAGCTTGGCTGGGGTGGTTGGTGGTTCTGGGATCCAGTTGAAAACGCTTCCTTTATGCCTTGGTTAGTTGGTACTGCTTTAGTGCACTCCCTGATCGTAACTGAGAAGCGCGGTACCTTCCGTAACTGGACCATTCTGCTGGCTATCTTCTCCTTTAGCTTGAGCCTTTTAGGTACTTTCCTAGTTCGTTCCGGCGTACTGACATCAGTGCACTCGTTTGCAGCCGATCCTTCACGTGGTCTATTTATTCTGCTCTTACTTGGTTTAGCTGTCGGTGGTTCGTTAACGTTGTTTGCGTTCCGTGCGACCGAACTCAAATCGCCAGCTCGATTTGAGTTGCTGTCGAAAGAAACCATGCTATTGCTATGTAATGTATTGTTAGTCGTTGCCACCGGTTCGGTATTGCTGGGTACCCTTTACCCACTGTTGGGTGACGCATTGGGTCTGGGACAGATTTCCGTAGGACCTCCATACTTCAACACCGTATTCGTACCAATCGTATTGCTGTTGTTCATGTTCATGGGTGTTGGCCCGTTCATTCGCTGGAAGAAATCCAAGCAGGGTGAACTCAAGAAGTTGTTGCCGTCTGCAGTTATCGCATTGGCAGTTGCTCTGATTGCCCCTTACGTTATTGGTGGCAAGACCAACGGTTGGGTTATCGCCGGGGTATTCACTGCGGTTTGGGTTGCTTGTACCCTAATCCAAGACATTTTCCGCAATTTGCGTGATGTTGATGGTAGCTTCAATACCCGTCGTATTACTCGTAGCTATATGGGTATGGTGTTGGCGCACGCCGGTATCGTTATGTCAATTCTTGGCGGCACCGTGGTTTCTAACTACGAGATTGAACAATCCGTACGTATGGGGCCAGGGATTTCAGCGGAACTGGAAGGTTACAAGTACACCTACGTCGAAACTCAGATGGTGCAAGGTCCTAACTACACCGCCGAGCAAGCCGTTATTACTGTCGAAAAAGACGGTGAGTACGTAACCACTTTGTACCCAGACCGTCGTAAGTATAATGTTCGCACCATGAACATGACCGAAGCCGGTATCGATTGGGGCTTTGGCCGTGACCTTTACGTGACCATGGGTGATCCGTTAGATGCAACTCACTATGCGGTGCGTCTGAACTACAAACCAATGGTTCGTTGGATCTGGATTGGTTCGATCTTCATGATGGTTGGTGGTGCCGTCGCGGCTACCGATAAGCGTTCAGCAGGTCGCCGTAAGAAGAAAGCCACTGCTAAGCAGTTGGCCAACGCTTAAGCGAGGAGTAGTAATGAAGCGTTTGGTATTATTCGTCCCATTAGTTATTTTTCTTGGGGTGGCAGCATTTTTGTTTCAGGGGTTGTACCTGAATCCGAAAGAGCTGGACTCAGCACTGGTAGGTAAGCCGGTACCGCAATTCCAATTAACTCAATTGGAAGATCCAGCGGTTACTATCACTAACAAGGATTTGGCTGGTGAAGTTTACCTAATCAATGTCTGGGCGACATGGTGTCCATCTTGTAAGTATGAGCACCCGTTCTTGAACAAGTTAAAGCAACGCGGAGAGATGCCAATCTATGGCATTAACTATCGTGATGAACGCATGCCGGCTGTTCGCTACCTTAATAAAAGTGGCGATCCGTACAGCATCAACCTGTTCGATCCGGAAGGTAGCTTTGCGTTTGACCTAGGGGTTTATGGCGCTCCGGAAACCTTCGTTGTCGATGCCAAAGGTATTGTTCGCTACCGTTTTGCTGGAGTACTTGAGCCAGGCGTATGGGCGCGAGATTTTATGCCGCTGATTAAGCAATTGCGTCAAGAAGCAAAGGGAATCTCTTAATGAAACGCATCCTTACATTAGTTGTAGGGGTCATGATGGCCGCGGCGATCCATGCCGCGCCTATCGACACCTACGAATTTAATGATGAAGAACACCGCGAACGCGGACAAAGCTTAGCGGCTGAACTTCGCTGCCCGCAATGTCAGAACCAGAACCTGCATGATTCCAACTCGCCAATCGCGATGGATATGCGCTTACAGGTTTACGAAATGGTTGGCGAAGGAAAGAGTAATGATGAAATCATCACTTACTTTACCGATCGTTATGGTGATTTCGTGCGTTACCGTCCAGCGTTTGACGCTCGTACTGCAGTGTTGTGGATGGGGCCAGTAGCATTCCTGATTATTGGTGCCATTGGTGGCTTTGTCTTTATTCGTCGTCAGCGTGCACAAACCGCAGGCTCAGTTGAAGTTTCTTCTATTGATAAAGAGAAGTTAGACAAGCTGCTAAAGGATCAACAACAGTGATTCGTCAGTTTCTGATCGCTATCGCGCTATTTACCAGCAGTGTCTCCGCCTTTCCAGGCGCAGGTGCTGCCGGTACCGATCCTGCGCTTAAAAACTTTATTCAGCTGTCGCGACCACAGAGTCTAGAAAGTGTTGGGTTCCTAGGGCCCCACGGGCAGCCGGTACAGTTGTCGGATTTTCAAGGTCAGGTCACGATGATCAATCTGTGGGCTACTTGGTGCCCACCGTGTGTACGTGAGTTGCCTTCCCTAGAACGTTTCCGTGCTGAGTATGCAGACAAAGGTATAGTTGTTGTTCCTATCGCCACTGATCAAGATCCTGGTGTTGTTGCGCCGTTTTTGAAACAGCTTGGTATGGCCGATATGAGTACCTATTACGACAACCGTAATAGCTTCGGGCAAATCCTGCCTACGGATTTGATTCCAGCAACCTACATCCTTGATGAAAATGGTCAATTGGTGGCATTCGTACGTAGCTTTGTTGACTGGGATAATCCAGCAGTTCGGCAGATGTTAGACGGCTATCTAAAACCAAAGTCCTAACGCTGGTTGAGATTTAAACAATATAAAGCAGATTGGATGGATTAATGACCGTTCAATCTGCTTTTTCTATTTAAGGGTTGTGTAACTTTAATCACACCCTATAATGCGCTTCCTGTCGACGGGGCAACGCAGCAAACGCTGATGTAGCAACGGTTGATATGGCGTCAGCCACTACGTTAACTTTTCATATAAGTCCTTGACTTGGTAAGTTAACTGGTTAAAATGGCGCTCTGCTTCGAACCTTAAGCCGAAACGCTTAAAATACGAAGTTTAGCCTCAAAAAGAAATTCAACTTTCTGCTTGACGCTGACAAAGGAAAGCGTATTATACGCCTCCTGCTTCGGCAACGAAGCCAAGTTCGTAAGAACTGCTCTTTAACAATTTGTCAGATAATCTGTGTGGGCACTCACGTAGAATTGAGAAATCATCATTTTCTCGATATTTACTGAGTGACTATACGAAATTCAGTATTCATTGAGTGTCTAGCTCTTAGGAGTTGGACAAAAAATCAAATCTTTAATTGAAGAGTTTGATCATGGCTCAGATTGAACGCTGGCGGCAGGCCTAACACATGCAAGTCGAGCGGAAACGATGATGATGAACCTTCGGGGGATTCATTAGGCGTCGAGCGGCGGACGGGTGAGTAATGCTTAGGAATTTGCCCAGTCGAGGGGGACAACAGTTGGAAACGACTGCTAATACCGCATACGCCCTACGGGGGAAAGGAGGGGACGCTTCGGCACCTTCCGCGATTGGATAAGCCTAAGTGAGATTAGCTAGTTGGTGAGGTAAGAGCTCACCAAGGCGACGATCTCTAGCTGGTTTGAGAGGATGATCAGCCACACTGGGACTGAGACACGGCCCAGACTCCTACGGGAGGCAGCAGTGGGGAATATTGCACAATGGGCGAAAGCCTGATGCAGCCATGCCGCGTGTGTGAAGAAGGCCTTCGGGTTGTAAAGCACTTTCAGCGAGGAGGAAAGGTCAACGGTTAATACCCGTTGGCTGTGACGTTACTCGCAGAAGAAGCACCGGCTAACTTCGTGCCAGCAGCCGCGGTAATACGAGGGGTGCAAGCGTTAATCGGAATTACTGGGCGTAAAGCGCATGCAGGTGGTTTGGTCAGTCAGATGTGAAAGCCCCGGGCTCAACCTGGGAACTGCATTTGATACTGCCAAACTAGAGTCCTTGAGAGGGGGGTAGAATTTCGGGTGTAGCGGTGAAATGCGTAGAGATCCGAAGGAATACCAGTGGCGAAGGCGGCCCCCTGGCAAGAGACTGACACTCAGATGCGAAAGCGTGGGGAGCAAACAGGATTAGATACCCTGGTAGTCCACGCCGTAAACGATGTCTATTAGGAGGTTGTTCCCTTGAGGAGTGGCTTCCAAAGCTAACGCATTAAATAGACCGCCTGGGGAGTACGGCCGCAAGGTTAAAACTCAAATGAATTGACGGGGGCCCGCACAAGCGGTGGAGCATGTGGTTTAATTCGATGCAACGCGAAGAACCTTACCTACTCTTGACATCCAGAGAAGCGACCAGAGATGGACGTGTGCCTTCGGGAACTCTGAGACAGGTGCTGCATGGCTGTCGTCAGCTCGTGTTGTGAAATGTTGGGTTAAGTCCCGCAACGAGCGCAACCCTTGTCCTATGTTGCCAGCGCGTAATGGCGGGAACTCATGGGAGACTGCCGGTGATAAACCGGAGGAAGGTGGGGACGACGTCAAGTCATCATGGCCCTTACGAGTAGGGCTACACACGTGCTACAATGGTCAGTACAAAGGGTTGCCAACTAGCAATAGTGCGCTAATCCCATAAAGCTGGTCGTAGTCCGGATTGGGGTCTGCAACTCGACCCCATGAAGTCGGAATCGCTAGTAATCGTAGATCAGAATGCTACGGTGAATACGTTCCCGGGCCTTGTACACACCGCCCGTCACACCATGGGAGTGGGCTGCAAAAGAAGTGGGTAGTTTAACCTTTCGGGGAGGACGCTCACCACTTTGTGGTTCATGACTGGGGTGAAGTCGTAACAAGGTAGCCCTAGGGGAACCTGGGGCTGGATCACCTCCTTAAACGACATGATTACTTGTTTTGCGCTGAGTGTTCACACAGATTGTCTGAAATCATTAAGTCTTTGACTTGATGATTTTGGCTCGTTGTTCGTTTACGAACGACATGCTCTTTAAAAATTTGGAAAGCTGATAAAATTTTCTCGAGAAACTGTAAGAGTTTCTAAATAAACAATCTTACAAGTGTCTAAAGATATCCGGCGTTACACCTCCTACCCGGAGCGTGTAACTAACGAAAACATTTGGTTGCGGCATATTACGATGCTGAGTTTGCATACTCAGAAGCGTATTGCGCAGGTATTTGGTTCTCAATCGCGGAGAAACGAGAGTGAGCGAGGAAGTTAGCTTTTGCTAATGACCGAAGTGAACGAACGGTTCAACAAAGAGTGAGATTCAAAGACCAAGCAAGACCCCTTGGGGTTGTATGGTTAAGTGACTAAGCGTACACGGTGGATGCCTTGGCAGTCAGAGGCGATGAAGGACGTAGTAACTTGCGATAAGCGTAGATTAGGTAGTAACAACCGTTGAGTCTACGATTTCCGAATGGGGAAACCCACTTGCATAAGCAAGTATCATTAACTGAATACATAGGTTAATGAGGCGAACCTGGGGAACTGAAACATCTAAGTACCCAGAGGAAAAGAAATCAACCGAGATCCCCCTAGTAGCGGCGAGCGAACGGGGGTTAGCCCTTAAGCATTTTAGAAGTTAGTGGAACAAGCTGGAAAGCTTGGCGATACAGGGTGATAGCCCCGTACACGAAAACGACTTTAGTGTGAAATCGAGTAGGACGGGACACGTGATATCCTGTCTGAATATGGGGGGACCATCCTCCAAGGCTAAATACTCCTGACTGACCGATAGTGAACCAGTACCGTGAGGGAAAGGCGAAAAGAACCCCTGTGAGGGGAGTGAAATAGAACCTGAAACCGTGTACGTACAAGCAGTAGGAGCCCACTTGTTGGGTGACTGCGTACCTTTTGTATAATGGGTCAGCGACTTACATTCTGTAGCGAGGTTAACCGAATAGGGGAGCCGTAGCGAAAGCGAGTCTTAACTGGGCGTCGTAGTTGCAGGGTGTAGACCCGAAACCCGGTGATCTAGCCATGGGCAGGTTGAAGGTGCCGTAACAGGTACTGGAGGACCGAACTCACTAATGTTGCAAAATTAGGAGATGACCTGTGGTTAGGGGTGAAAGGCCAATCAAACCGGGAGATAGCTGGTTCTCCTCGAAAGCTATTTAGGTAGCGCCTCGTGTCTTACCATTGGGGGTAGAGCACTGTTTGGACTAGGGGGTCATCCCGACTTACCAACTCCATGCAAACTCCGAATACCAATGAGTACAATCACGGGAGACACACGGCGGGTGCTAACGTCCGTCGTGGAGAGGGAAACAACCCAGATCGCCAGCTAAGGTCCCAAAGTACTAGCTAAGTGGGAAACGATGTGGAAAGGCTTAGACAGCCAGGATGTTGGCTTAGAAGCAGCCATCATTTAAAGAAAGCGTAATAGCTCACTGGTCGAGTCGGTCTGCGCGGAAGATGTAACGGGGCTAAGCTAGTCACCGAAGCTGCGAATGCTTATTTATAAGCATGGTAGAGGAGCGTTCTGTAAGCCGTTGAAGGTGGATTGAGAAGTCTGCTGGAGGTATCAGAAGTGCGAATGCTGACATGAGTAACGTTAAAGGGAGTGAAAAACTCCCTCGCCGGAAGACCAAGGGTTCCTGTCCAACGTTAATCGGGGCAGGGTGAGTCGACCCCTAAGGCGAGGCCGAAAGGCGTAGTCGATGGGAAACGGGTTAATATTCCCGTACCGCTAATTACTGCGATGGAGAGACGGAGAAGGCTAGGCTAGCGCGGCGATGGTTGTCCGCGTTTAAGGTAGTAGGCTGTTCACTTAGGCAAATCCGGGTGAACATTAGGCTGAGAGCCGATGACGAGGTGCTACGGCACTGAAGTAGTTGATGCCATGCTTCCAGGAAAATCTTCTAAGCTTCAGGTAATTAGAGATCGTACCCCAAACCAACACTGGTGGTCAGGTAGAGAATACCAAGGCGCTTGAGAGAACTCGGGTGAAGGAACTAGGCAAAATGGTACCGTAACTTCGGGAGAAGGTACGCCGCTGACGGTGATGGAACTTGCTTCCTAAGCTATTGGCGGTCGCAGATACCAGGTGGCTGCAACTGTTTATCAAAAACACAGCACTGTGCAAACTCGTAAGAGGACGTATACGGTGTGACGCCTGCCCGGTGCCGGAAGGTTAATTGATGGGGTTAGACTTCGGTCGAAGCTCTTGATCGAAGCCCCGGTAAACGGCGGCCGTAACTATAACGGTCCTAAGGTAGCGAAATTCCTTGTCGGGTAAGTTCCGACCTGCACGAATGGCGTAATGATGGCCACGCTGTCTCCACCCGAGACTCAGTGAAATTGAAATCGCAGTGAAGATGCTGTGTACCCGCGGCTAGACGGAAAGACCCCGTGAACCTTTACTACAGCTTGGCACTGAACATTGAACCTACATGTGTAGGATAGGTGGGAGACTATGAAACTTTGACGCTAGTTGAAGTGGAGTCAATCTTGAAATACCACCCTTGTACGTTTGATGTTCTAACGTAGGTCCCTTATCGGGATTGCGGACAGTGCCTGGTGGGTAGTTTGACTGGGGCGGTCTCCTCCCAAAGAGTAACGGAGGAGCACGAAGGTTGGCTAATCACGGTTGGACATCGTGAGGTTAGTGCAAAGGCAGAAGCCAGCTTAACTGCGAGACAGACACGTCGAGCAGGTACGAAAGTAGGTCTTAGTGATCCGGTGGTTCTGAATGGAAGGGCCATCGCTCAACGGATAAAAGGTACTCCGGGGATAACAGGCTGATACCGCCCAAGAGTTCATATCGACGGCGGTGTTTGGCACCTCGATGTCGGCTCATCACATCCTGGGGCTGAAGTCGGTCCCAAGGGTATGGCTGTTCGCCATTTAAAGTGGTACGCGAGCTGGGTTCAGAACGTCGTGAGACAGTTCGGTCCCTATCTGCCGTGGGCGTTTGAGAATTGAGAGGGGCTGCTCCTAGTACGAGAGGACCGGAGTGGACGAACCTCTGGTGTTCCGGTTGTATCGCCAGATGCATTGCCGGGTAGCTAAGTTCGGAATCGATAACCGCTGAAAGCATCTAAGCGGGAAGCGAGCCTCGAGATGAGTTCTCACTGGAACTATAAGTTCCCTAAAGGGCCGTCGAAGACTACGACGTTGATAGGCAGGGTGTGTAAGCGTTGTGAGGCGTTGAGCTAACCTGTACTAATGACCCGTGAGGCTTAACCATACAACACCCAAGTGGTTTTGCGGATATCGCAGAGCTTGTGAGATTGTAGAGAAAGTCAGCTTACCAAATTTACGTTTTTTGTCTGATGACAATAGCGCTGTGGCCCCACCTGATCCCATGCCGAACTCAGTAGTGAAACGCAGTTGCGCCGATGGTAGTGTGGGAGTTCCCATGTGAGAGTAGGTCATCGTCAGACACTTATTTAGAGAAAGCCCGTTCCGAAAGGAACGGGCTTTTTCGTATCTGCACCAAAATGATTGAAGCTGCCACGACATGAGGCAGACTGCAGTTAGCTCGAAGCCCGCCCCGAAAGGAGCGGGCTTTTTCGTATCTGCGCCAAAATAGTTGAGGCCGCCACGACATCAGCTGGGCTACAGTTAGCTCGAAGCCCGCCCCGAAAAGGCGGCTTTTTTGCATTTCGACAGTTGTTAAGTAGTTAGTTAAGCGGTACTTAGGCTGTGATCTCAGTCTGAACCAGGCACAAGAGCGCTATTTGAAAATTGAGGCGCTATATCGCCAATTCGCTCAGGTTGGAGTTAGTCATCTCTCGCCAACTTGAATTATGAGGGTTATTTTCAAGCTCGGGTCGAATAAACGGTGAATTAGAACTGAGTAAGGCAGAAAATAGTCGCTGATGGAGTCGGGTATTCTTACCGTTTTAACGTGCTAATAAGTAACTCGGTATATTTTTTTGCTGCTTTATCGGTTCACTTTTTGTTTTTAGTGGGATAACACGGCAAAGGATCGATTATTAAAGTAACAATCCAGCACTTTATTTTCATTGTTTACAACTCCGCCTTGGGCTTGTAAGTGATCACTTACCATAAAAAGCTGTTGCGACTGGCCATCAGTTCGCTGACAGTTCTCGTTATTCTTCTCTAGAATGCGCGATATCTGTGGATAACTCTGTGGATTCTTGTGTGTTTGCTGTGTTGTTGCCCAGTCGGTTATTTAATTCAAATAAGCGCTTGCGGCAGCAAAGAATCTCCCTATAATGCGCATCTGTCGACGGGGCACAGTCACTTACCAAGTAAGTCGCTGAGCATTAAATCGACACTCGGAAAAGCCTTGAGAAATAGAGCTTGACGGGGAAATAGGAAAGCGTATTATACGCCTCCTGCTTCGGCAACGAAGCCAAGTTCGTAAGAACTGCTCTTTAACAATTTGTCAGACAATCTGTGTGGGCACTCACGTAGAATTGAGAAATCATCATTTTCTCGATATTTACTGAGTGACTATACGAAATTCAGTATTCATTGAGTGTCTAGCTCTTAGGAGTTGGACAAAAAATCAAATCTTTAATTGAAGAGTTTGATCATGGCTCAGATTGAACGCTGGCGGCAGGCCTAACACATGCAAGTCGAGCGGAAACGATGATGATGAACCTTCGGGGGATTCATTAGGCGTCGAGCGGCGGACGGGTGAGTAATGCTTAGGAATTTGCCCAGTCGAGGGGGACAACAGTTGGAAACGACTGCTAATACCGCATACGCCCTACGGGGGAAAGGAGGGGACGCTTCGGCACCTTCCGCGATTGGATAAGCCTAAGTGAGATTAGCTAGTTGGTGAGGTAAGAGCTCACCAAGGCGACGATCTCTAGCTGGTTTGAGAGGATGATCAGCCACACTGGGACTGAGACACGGCCCAGACTCCTACGGGAGGCAGCAGTGGGGAATATTGCACAATGGGCGAAAGCCTGATGCAGCCATGCCGCGTGTGTGAAGAAGGCCTTCGGGTTGTAAAGCACTTTCAGCGAGGAGGAAAGGTCAACGGTTAATACCCGTTGGCTGTGACGTTACTCGCAGAAGAAGCACCGGCTAACTTCGTGCCAGCAGCCGCGGTAATACGAGGGGTGCAAGCGTTAATCGGAATTACTGGGCGTAAAGCGCATGCAGGTGGTTTGGTCAGTCAGATGTGAAAGCCCCGGGCTCAACCTGGGAACTGCATTTGATACTGCCAAACTAGAGTCCTTGAGAGGGGGTAGAATTTCGGGTGTAGCGGTGAAATGCGTAGAGATCCGAAGGAATACCAGTGGCGAAGGCGGCCCCCTGGCAAGAGACTGACACTCAGATGCGAAAGCGTGGGGAGCAAACAGGATTAGATACCCTGGTAGTCCACGCCGTAAACGATGTCTATTAGGAGGTTGTTCCCTTGAGGAGTGGCTTCCAAAGCTAACGCATTAAATAGACCGCCTGGGGAGTACGGCCGCAAGGTTAAAACTCAAATGAATTGACGGGGGCCCGCACAAGCGGTGGAGCATGTGGTTTAATTCGATGCAACGCGAAGAACCTTACCTACTCTTGACATCCAGAGAAGCGACCAGAGATGGACGTGTGCCTTCGGGAACTCTGAGACAGGTGCTGCATGGCTGTCGTCAGCTCGTGTTGTGAAATGTTGGGTTAAGTCCCGCAACGAGCGCAACCCTTGTCCTATGTTGCCAGCACGTAATGGTGGGAACTCATGGGAGACTGCCGGTGATAAACCGGAGGAAGGTGGGGACGACGTCAAGTCATCATGGCCCTTACGAGTAGGGCTACACACGTGCTACAATGGTCAGTACAAAGGGTTGCCAACTAGCAATAGTGCGCTAATCCCATAAAGCTGGTCGTAGTCCGGATTGGGGTCTGCAACTCGACCCCATGAAGTCGGAATCGCTAGTAATCGTAGATCAGAATGCTACGGTGAATACGTTCCCGGGCCTTGTACACACCGCCCGTCACACCATGGGAGTGGGCTGCAAAAGAAGTGGGTAGTTTAACCTTTCGGGGAGGACGCTCACCACTTTGTGGTTCATGACTGGGGTGAAGTCGTAACAAGGTAGCCCTAGGGGAACCTGGGGCTGGATCACCTCCTTAAACGACATGATTACTTGTTTTGCGCTGAGTGTTCACACAGATTGTCTGAAATCATTAAGTCTTTGACTTAATGATTTTGGCTCGTTGTTCATTTATGAATGACATGCTCTTTAAAAATTTGGAAAGCTGATAAAATTTTCTCGAGAAACTGTAAGAGTTTCTAAATAAACAATCTTACAAGTGTCTAAAGATATCCGGCGTTACACCTCCTACCCGGAGCGTGTAACTAACGAAAACATTTGGTTGCGGCATATTACTAACAATGACTTGCAAGTTGTTGTCAGTATTGCGAAAGCAAGACCCCTTGGGGTTGTATGGTTAAGTGACTAAGCGTACACGGTGGATGCCTTGGCAGTCAGAGGCGATGAAGGACGTAGTAACTTGCGATAAGCGTAGATTAGGTAGTAACAACCGTTGAGTCTACGATTTCCGAATGGGGAAACCCACTTGCATAAGCAAGTATCATTAACTGAATACATAGGTTAATGAGGCGAACCTGGGGAACTGAAACATCTAAGTACCCAGAGGAAAAGAAATCAACCGAGATCCCCCTAGTAGCGGCGAGCGAACGGGGGTTAGCCCTTAAGCATTTTAGAAGTTAGTGGAACAAGCTGGAAAGCTTGGCGATACAGGGTGATAGCCCCGTACACGAAAACGACTTTAGTGTGAAATCGAGTAGGACGGGACACGTGATATCCTGTCTGAATATGGGGGGACCATCCTCCAAGGCTAAATACTCCTGACTGACCGATAGTGAACCAGTACCGTGAGGGAAAGGCGAAAAGAACCCCTGTGAGGGGAGTGAAATAGAACCTGAAACCGTGTACGTACAAGCAGTAGGAGCCCACTTGTTGGGTGACTGCGTACCTTTTGTATAATGGGTCAGCGACTTACATTCTGTAGCGAGGTTAACCGAATAGGGGAGCCGTAGCGAAAGCGAGTCTTAACTGGGCGTCGTAGTTGCAGGGTGTAGACCCGAAACCCGGTGATCTAGCCATGGGCAGGTTGAAGGTGCCGTAACAGGTACTGGAGGACCGAACTCACTAATGTTGCAAAATTAGGAGATGACCTGTGGTTAGGGGTGAAAGGCCAATCAAACCGGGAGATAGCTGGTTCTCCTCGAAAGCTATTTAGGTAGCGCCTCGTGTCTTACCATTGGGGGTAGAGCACTGTTTGGACTAGGGGGTCATCCCGACTTACCAACTCCATGCAAACTCCGAATACCAATGAGTACAATCACGGGAGACACACGGCGGGTGCTAACGTCCGTCGTGGAGAGGGAAACAACCCAGATCGCCAGCTAAGGTCCCAAAGTACTAGCTAAGTGGGAAACGATGTGGAAAGGCTTAGACAGCCAGGATGTTGGCTTAGAAGCAGCCATCATTTAAAGAAAGCGTAATAGCTCACTGGTCGAGTCGGTCTGCGCGGAAGATGTAACGGGGCTAAGCTAGTCACCGAAGCTGCGAATGCTTATTTATAAGCATGGTAGAGGAGCGTTCTGTAAGCCGTTGAAGGTGGATTGAGAAGTCTGCTGGAGGTATCAGAAGTGCGAATGCTGACATGAGTAACGTTAAAGGGAGTGAAAAACTCCCTCGCCGGAAGACCAAGGGTTCCTGTCCAACGTTAATCGGGGCAGGGTGAGTCGACCCCTAAGGCGAGGCCGAAAGGCGTAGTCGATGGGAAACGGGTTAATATTCCCGTACCGCTAATTACTGCGATGGAGAGACGGAGAAGGCTAGGCTAGCGCGGCGATGGTTGTCCGCGTTTAAGGTAGTAGGCTGTTCACTTAGGCAAATCCGGGTGAACATTAGGCTGAGAGCCGATGACGAGGTGCTACGGCACTGAAGTAGTTGATGCCATGCTTCCAGGAAAATCTTCTAAGCTTCAGGTAATTAGAGATCGTACCCCAAACCAACACTGGTGGTCAGGTAGAGAATACCAAGGCGCTTGAGAGAACTCGGGTGAAGGAACTAGGCAAAATGGTACCGTAACTTCGGGAGAAGGTACGCCGCTGACGGTGATGGGACTTGCTCCCTAAGCTATTGGCGGTCGCAGATACCAGGTGGCTGCAACTGTTTATCAAAAACACAGCACTGTGCAAACTCGTAAGAGGACGTATACGGTGTGACGCCTGCCCGGTGCCGGAAGGTTAATTGATGGGGTTAGACTTCGGTCGAAGCTCTTGATCGAAGCCCCGGTAAACGGCGGCCGTAACTATAACGGTCCTAAGGTAGCGAAATTCCTTGTCGGGTAAGTTCCGACCTGCACGAATGGCGTAATGATGGCCACGCTGTCTCCACCCGAGACTCAGTGAAATTGAAATCGCAGTGAAGATGCTGTGTACCCGCGGCTAGACGGAAAGACCCCGTGAACCTTTACTACAGCTTGGCACTGAACATTGAACCTACATGTGTAGGATAGGTGGGAGACTATGAAACTTTGACGCTAGTTGAAGTGGAGTCAATCTTGAAATACCACCCTTGTACGTTTGATGTTCTAACGTAGGTCCCTTATCGGGATTGCGGACAGTGCCTGGTGGGTAGTTTGACTGGGGCGGTCTCCTCCCAAAGAGTAACGGAGGAGCACGAAGGTTGGCTAATCACGGTTGGACATCGTGAGGTTAGTGCAAAGGCAGAAGCCAGCTTAACTGCGAGACAGACACGTCGAGCAGGTACGAAAGTAGGTCTTAGTGATCCGGTGGTTCTGAATGGAAGGGCCATCGCTCAACGGATAAAAGGTACTCCGGGGATAACAGGCTGATACCGCCCAAGAGTTCATATCGACGGCGGTGTTTGGCACCTCGATGTCGGCTCATCACATCCTGGGGCTGAAGTCGGTCCCAAGGGTATGGCTGTTCGCCATTTAAAGTGGTACGCGAGCTGGGTTCAGAACGTCGTGAGACAGTTCGGTCCCTATCTGCCGTGGGCGTTTGAGAATTGAGAGGGGCTGCTCCTAGTACGAGAGGACCGGAGTGGACGAACCTCTGGTGTTCCGGTTGTATCGCCAGATGCATTGCCGGGTAGCTAAGTTCGGAATCGATAACCGCTGAAAGCATCTAAGCGGGAAGCGAGCCTCGAGATGAGTTCTCACTGGAACTATAAGTTCCCTAAAGGGCCGTCGAAGACTACGACGTTGATAGGCAGGGTGTGTAAGCGTTGTGAGGCGTTGAGCTAACCTGTACTAATGACCCGTGAGGCTTAACCATACAACACCCAAGTGGTTTTGCGGATATCGCAGAGCTTGTGAGATTGTAGAGAAAGTCAGCTTACCAAATTTACGTTTTTTGTCTGATGACAATAGCGCTGTGGCCCCACCTGATCCCATGCCGAACTCAGTAGTGAAACGCAGTTGCGCCGATGGTAGTGTGGGAGTTCCCATGTGAGAGTAGGTCATCGTCAGACACTTATTTAGAGAAAGCCCGTTCCGAAAGGAACGGGCTTTTTCGTATCTGCGCCAAAATAATTGAGGCTGCCACGACATGAGGCAGGCTGCAGTTAGCTCAAAGCCCGCCCCGAAAGGAGCGGGCTTTTGTCATTTATATAGTGGAAAAAGTTGAGCAGAAGTAACCGCTTTGCTGCGCCAACACGTATGCTAGTCCAAGTTGAACATAATGAAGACAGGGAAAGGCATGCATATAGAAATGATTTGCACCGGCGAAGAGGTGTTATCAGGGCAGATCGTTGATACTAATGCGGCATGGGTCGCTCAACGTTTGCTTGATACTGGGCTTGAGTTTCATTCGAGGATCACGGTAGGTGACCGTATGGATGATCTGGTCGCTGCTTTTTCGAACCGCGCAGGGCGTGCTGATGTGGTGTTAGTCAATGGTGGTCTAGGCCCCACCATTGATGATCTATCTAGTGAGGCTATGGCCATAGCAATGGGAGCTGAATTAGTTCTGCATCAAGGCTGGCTTAAGACCATGACCGATTGGTTCGAGAAAAATGGTCGAGTAATGCCAGACAGTAATATTAAACAGGCGATGCTGCCTGCCGGTGCAGTGATGATTGATAATCCTGTTGGTACGGCATGTGGGTTTCGTGTGCTGTGGCAAGGCACGTGGTTTGTGTTTACACCGGGTGTGCCATCGGAGCTTAAAAAGATGGTTGATGATGAAATTTTGCCGTGGCTAGTGCGAGATTTTTCTATCACATCGCCTTCGCAGTTATACCGCCTACTTACTACCGGACGGGGTGAATCAGCGCTTGCTGAACAGCTTGGGCAAGTGGCTTTGCCAGATGGCGTCGATCTTGGCTATCGCGCCTCGTTGCCGTATATCGAGATTAAGTTGATGCGTCGCGGTGAGATCAGCGAGGAACGCTGGCTCAAACTTATTGATGATATTCGTGTGGCGTTAGGCGACTCATGGTTAGGGGACAATGTTTATAACGTTGCTGAGGCATGCCATCAGCTATTACTCGAACAAGGTAAGACAGTTGTAACCGCAGAGTCCTGTACCGGTGGTATGGTAGCGAGCAACCTTGTTGATATCGCTGGTAGCTCGGCTTACTTACTTGGCGGTTGGGTTACTTATAGCAATCAGGCTAAGCAGCAAGAGCTTGGTGTTGGCGCTAATACCTTGGCAGAGTATGGGGCTGTTTCGATGCAGGTTGCGGTAGAGATGGCTCAGGGAGCGCTGCAGAAGCTTGATAGTGACATAGCTATTAGCATTACCGGCATTGCTGGGCCAGATGGTGGCACTGAGGATAAACCGGTAGGCACGGTAGCATTTGCTCTAGCGCACCGGGGTGGCTATGTTGCGCAAATACTTCGGGTAGGTACCAAGCGCCATGGACGTGACGGGATCCGTAAGTTATCGGCAACGGTGGCGCTGGATATGATCAGGCGCCACCTTCGCGATGAGCCGTTACTTGCCGATTACGGTTTCTTTAAGCGGATTGATAGCAATCAGGGCTGAAGTACAAACTCAAGTTTACCGGGTGATACCTTTAGTTCACGACCAAACTTGCCAATGAGTTCTTGGCGCCAATCGGTGTTATCCAAGCTGTAGATTGGTTGGTTTTGTAAGATTGCGCCCACCCACTCTCCGGTTTGCATTCCGATAGGTTTGAGGATGCTCTCGACCTGACTTGGGCTTGCTGAGATATCAGCAAGCTCTACATCCTTTAGGTAGATAGCTTGCTCAACTGGGTCGTAATAAGGCCGCGCTTTGAAGCTAAGGCTGATCCCAGCCCGCAATGGGATAATGGGGGTATTGAGTTTGAGCCGTGCGCTACTGGTAACTGACACAGTATCGGCTTCGTCACCGATATTAACCTCAGTATCACCGAGTACCAGATCAACCCCGAGATCCTTATTACCCTCGCTGACATGCTGCTGGCGAAGCTGTTTATTTAGGTAACCTTCCAGTTCGCCTTCAGTAATGCTGTAACTGGTTGAACATGCTGCCAGCAAGGCACTGGCAGCAATGAGTAGTGCTCTGGTTCGTTTCATCATTATCCCGTATTACGCAATCCAGCGGCAATACCTGCCATGGTTAGCATTAATGCCTGGCGTAAGTGTTCACTATCCTGTTCTTTCCGAACTCGTAACAAAAGTTCTGCCTGTAGGAAGTTTAGTGGATCGATGTAGGGGTGACGCAGTGCAACTGACTCTTTGTTCCATGGTGTCGAGTCCATTAATCCTTGTGCTTGGGTTATATCCAATACGCACTCTATGCCTAATTGCAGCCGTTCCCGTAGTTTTTCACCGAGGTGATGTAAGTCCTCGCTAACCAGCAACTGTTCATAGTAACGGGCTAGGTTTGGTTCTGCCTTGGCGTATACCATCTCGAGCATCGATAAACGTGTGCGGAATAGTGGCCACTGGTTGAACATCTCACGTAAGGTGTCGCGATGTCCCTGTTCAAGCAAGACGGTTAACCCTTCCCCTGCACCTAACCAAGCCGGGAGGTTGAGGCGGTTTTGGGTCCACGCAAAGATCCACGGTATCGCGCGCAGGGACTCAACACCACCATCGGCTTTACGTTTGGCTGGCCGGCTTCCCAGTGGCAGTGCCGATAGCTCTTGTTCAGGTGTCGCGGCGCGGAAGTAAGGCACAAAGTCCGGTTCTTGCCATACCATCTGACGATATGCCGCAACGGAGTGAGCGGCGATCTCGTCCATCATCGTACGCCACTCGGCTTTGGGTACCGGCGGTGGTAGCAATGTAGCTTCTAGTACTGCAGAGGTGTACAGAGCCAGACTTTGTACCGCTACCTTTGGCACGCCAAATTTGAAGCGGATCATTTCGCCCTGTTCGGTTACCCGGAGGCGACTGTCTACTGAGCCCGGTGGTTGCGATAAGATTGCTTCGTGTGCTGGGCCGCCACCTCGACCTATGCTGCCGCCGCGGCCATGGAATAGCGTCAAGGCGATATCAGCTTGTTGAGCCACTTCAACCAAGGCCTCTTGAGCACGGTATTGAGCCCATGATGCCGCCATTACTCCCGCATCTTTGGCTGAGTCAGAATAGCCAATCATCACCTGTTGACGGCCGCGGCAATAACCGCGGTACCAATCGATGCTAAACAGTTTCGCCATTGCGTCACGGGCGTTATCAAGATCGCTTAGGGTTTCGAACAATGGCACGATGCCGATTGGGAAGGTGCAATGACACTCTCTGAGCAACAGTGCCACCGCCAGTACATCGGACGGGGTGGTTGCCATGGAGATAACGTAGGAACCAAGTGCTTCTTCACTCTGTTCGGCAATCATCTTGCAGGTATCAATTACTTCTTGTGCGTCCGCGCTGGCATTCCAGTTGTGTGGGAAGAGTGGGCGCTTACATGATAGCTCCCGCAGCAAGAAACTCTGTTTCTCCTCCTCTTGCCAGTGGTTGTAATCACCTAGGCCGAGGTAACGAGTCACTTCGGCTAGCGTATCGGCGTGACGATCAGAGCTTTGACGAATGTCGACTTTAACTAGGGTACAGCCAAAGCTGTGGACGCGACGGACGGTATCCAACAGTAGGCCGTTAGCAATTAGGTGCATGCCACAATCATTGAGACTGTTGTATGCCAACAGTAGTGGCTCAAGCAAATCGCTCTTGGTCCAGATCAGTGCACTTTGATGGATCTCTGGATTGTGTCCGTCTACTCGTTGCTCAAGGTAGTTAATGGTCGCCTGGAGACGGCTGCGTAACTGACGCAGTAGTTCACGATAGGGTTCGCGACACTCGCCGGTTTGTACCAGCAGTGCTTGAGTCGCCTTAGACATCGACAACTCTCGGATAAGCTCATTGAGATCATCCATATAAAGGTTGGCCGCAGTAATACGGTTGCGCAGTAGTACCTCTTCAGTGATGCGAGCAGTAACGAATGGGTTGCCATCGCGATCGCCCCCCATCCAGCTCGAAAAGCGTACCGGCGCGATATGTGGGGGTAACTGTTGGCCGGTTTGCTGCTCTAGCTGCTCGCTGAATTGGCGCAAAAACTCTGGAATCGCATGCCACAGGCTCGCTTCTACGGTTGCCATACCCCATTGGGCTTCATTGACAGGCGTCGGTCGCTCATCACGCATCTCGTTAGTGTGCCAAATCTGCGCAACCAGCTGTCGGATCCGCAATTTGTTGCGAGCCACTTCTTGTTCGGTCAGCTGCGTGTTTTCTTGTTCACCTAGGCTGGCGATGAGCGACATGTATTTATTAATGAGCGTACGACGGGTGATCTCAGTCGGGTGGGCGGTGAGCACCAGATCAACTTCGAGCTTTTCTAGTTCCGAGATTAACTGTTCAGGCGCTAACTTTAACTTGCCGTTGAGGAGTCGGCCCAATAGCAGCTCGACCGGATCTGGTACGCAAACTAGTTCGTCGCAGTTACGGGAGACGGAGTGGAACTGCTCAGCGATGTTAGCCAGATTGAGGAACTGGTTGAATGCGCTAGCAAAAGGAATGAGTTCATCGTCGTGGAGGTCACCTAACATTTTAAGCAACTGGTCACGGGCGTGTTCATCACCATTACGCGAGGCTTTCGAAAGTTTACGAACAGTTTCGATACGATTTAGAAACTCACTGCCCAGTTCCGCTTCCATGGTATCACCAAGAATCGTACCCAATAAATGTACGTTAGAACGAAGCTGCGTATACATATCCGCCATCTTTTCCTCTTCCCTAAACTTGAGATTCAACTAACCGATACTGTGGCCTGAGCAACTTATGGTCAAGTCGTATCGGGTAAATAACCAAGATTAACTCGGCCCGCACATGTAATTTTGATACAGAAATGAAACTAAAAAACCTCGCCGATTGAAATATAACTATTCACAAGGCTTGCATGGATAGTCATTATCAAATAATCTGCACCTGTGTCTTTTGATGAACCAGATGTTGAATATGATTTTTATTTTATCTACTTCCAAACTGCGACGACGATAATCCCCGCCTTTCTTGCTTTGGGTCAATGGTTCAAAGCGATTCTTTCTCTACGTTTAATCTTCAAACCGAATTTTCCGCAAGGAGTACGACCATGGTTAAGGTCGCGGTAATTGGTGCATCTGGGTACACCGGCGCAGAATTGGCACGCCTGATTCAACTGCATCCCCAATTTGAGCTAACGCATTTGTATGTCTCCGCAGGGAGTGTTGATAAAGGTAAGCCGTTAGCGCAGCTTTATCCAAACCTGATTGGCACGGTTGACCTACCACTGTTGCCATTGGATGAAATGGCTCTGGCGCAGTTAGGTAACCAAACCGACGCGGTTTGCCTAGCACTGGATCACCTGATTAGCGCGGAGCTTGCACCCAAGTTATTAGCGCTAGGGTTGGTGGTTTTCGATCTCTCCGGTGGTCATCGTTTTGCTGACGCCAGTGTGTACTCAAACTTCTATGGTTTTGAGCATCCAGCACCAGAACTCCTTACCACTGCAGCCTACGGCTTGGCTGAATGGCAAGCAGAACGCATTAGCGCTGCCAATTTGATTGCGGTGGCTGGTTGTTATCCAACAGCATCGCTATCGGCTTTAAAGCCACTGAAACAGGCCGGATTAATTAGTGATGGCAGCCGTCCAGTGATTAATGCGGTTAGTGGTGTAACTGGTGCAGGACGTAAGGCAACTATTAACAACAGTTTTTGCCAAGTAAGCCTTACTCCCTATGGCGTGCTTGGGCATCGCCATCAGCCTGAAATTGAGTTGCAACTCGATCATGAAGTGGTGTTCACCCCTCATTTGGGGGCGTTCAAACGCGGCATTCTAGCCACTATTACTGTACAGGTGCCGAACGGCACAACAGCCGCTGATATCGACGCTGCATACAGCTGTTACAACGACAGCTCAGTAGTACAACTACTGCCAACTGGGCAGTGGCCGAAAATCGATGATGTAGCTAATACTCCCAACTGTTTGCTGAGCTGGAAACTGGATGCAGAGCGTGGCGTATTGGTTGTAGTTAGTGCAATAGATAACTTACTTAAGGGCGCGGCAAGCCAAGCGCTCCAGTGCATGAATATTCGCTTTGCTGTGGAGAGTGGGTTATGAAACCGATAATTATTAAGGTTGGCGGAGCATTGTTGGATTGTGATGTCGGCATCGAACGGTTGTTTACGACTCTAGTTGAACTTAAGCAGGCGGACTGGCAACCAGTCTTAGTGCATGGTGGTGGCTTGTTGGTGGATCAGCACTTAACTGCACATGGCTTCACCACCAGCAAACACCAAGGCTTGCGGGTTACACCTGCTGAGCAGATCCCCGTGGTTGCAGCAGCGCTCGCCGGCGGCGCAAACTCTACTTTGGTTGCAGCAGCTATCGCAGCAGGCTTAACGCCGGTAGGTCTATCGTTGGCTGACGGTGGCATGACTACTGCGGTACAAATGAATGAGGTGTTGGGCATGGTTGGTGAGGTTGAGCCTGCGAATGCAGCTTTACCTGAAAACTTACTTGCACTTGGGATGATGCCAATCATCTGTTCGATTGCGGTGAATAACAACGGGCAGCGCCTCAACGTCAATGCCGATCAGGCTGCTACCGCGTTGTGCCAATTGTTAAAGGCGCCATTAGTGTTGTTGTCAGACGTTTCTGGTGTGCTGGATGGTAAAGGCAAGTTGATACCGAACTTGGGCCCAGAGCTTGCGGCAACGCTAATTGAGCAAGGCATTATCGAAGGTGGTATGCAGGTTAAAGTTGATTCCGCCTTGGCAGCGGCTAAAGCCATTAATAACCGGGTATTGGTAGCCAGTTGGCGTTACCCAGAGCAATTAGCCGGATTGGTTCGAGGTGAACCGGTCGGCACTGTGGTTGAGGCATAAGGAGATGACCATGAACCATTTTTTAACCATTAATGATATCTCCCAAGCGCAGATCCTAGAGTTGATTGCGCTGGGAAAGCAGCTCAAAAAAGACTACCAGCCTCACAGTCAGGCATTGGCTGGCAAAAGCATCGTAACTCTGTTTGAAAAACCGAGCCTGCGTACTCGGGTTAGCTTTGATATTGGCATCAATAAATTGGGCGGTCACAGCCTTTATCTTGATCAACAAAATGGCGCGCTCGGTGAGCGTGAGTCGGTGAAAGATTTTGCCCTGAATCTGTCCCGTTGGTGTGATGGCATTGTGGCACGAGTCTTTAGCCACCGTAGCCTAGAGCAGTTAGCTGAGTATGCCACGGTACCGGTAGTGAACTCGTTGTCCGATCTGTACCACCCTTGCCAGGGCATGGCCGATTTTATGACCCTGTCTGAACATCACCATGATTTAAGCAAAGTTGCGCTGGGTTATGTCGGTGATGGCAACAATGTTACCCATTCATTAATGATTGCCGCTGCCAAATTGGGTGCGAAGATGGTGGTGGTTTGCCCTCCCGGTTGTTTCCCCGATGGCGCTGTCGTTCAGCAATGTCAACAACTAGCAAAGCAACACGGTGGAGAGCTGTTGTTGTCGAATGAGGTTAGTGCTCTTGAAGGAGTGGACTGCCTCTATGCCGATACTTGGGTATCGATGGGTGATGACACGCCGTTGGCACAAGTAAAACAGAAATTTATGCCTTACCAAATTAACCAACAATTATTGGATCAAACTGGAGCAACCTCGGTGCTGCATTGTCAGCCCGCGCATCGGGAATATGAGATAAGTTCGGAAGTGATGGACGGCCCTCAATCACTGATCTTTGACCAAGCAGAGAACCGGATGCATATCCAAAACGCCATTTTATTAACACTTCTTAAGGATTAGACAATGACTCAGATTAAAAAGGTTGTACTGGCTTATTCAGGCGGATTGGACACATCGGCGATCATTCCATGGTTAAAAGAACAATACGATTGTGAAGTAGTTGCCTTCGTTGCTGATGTTGGCCAGGGGGCAGAAGAGTTGATTGGGGTGGAAGACAAGGCCAAGCAGTCTGGTGCGTCCGCGTGTTACGTGGTTGACCTTAAAGAAGCCTTTGTCGCTGATTACGTTAATCCTATTCTGCAGACCGGCGCATTGTATGAAGGAACCTATTTGCTAGGCACTGCCATGGCGCGGCCAATCATCGCCAAAGCGCAGGTTGAGTTAGCGCTGGAGATTGGTGCCGATGCGGTTTCCCACGGCTGTACTGGTAAGGGGAACGATCAGGTTCGGTTTGAATCGACCTATGCCGCTTTGGCTCCACAGCTTAGTGTTATCGCCCCGTGGCGGGAGTGGACCATGCAATCTCGGACTGATCTGCTTAACTACCTAGCCAGCAAGAACATTCCTTGCAGCGCTAGTGCCGAGAAAATCTACAGTCGTGATGCCAACGCTTGGCATATCTCCCATGAAGGCGGAGAGCTGGAAGATCCGTGGTGTGAACCAACGGAGCAGGTGTGGACTTGGAGCAAGTCGCCGGAGCTGGCACCGGACAAGGCACAATATGTATCCCTCGGTTATCAGGCTGGTGTATTGACCAGTGTCGACGGCCAGCAGCTATCGCCGTACGACGCGTTAAACCAGTTGAATGAGATTGCCGCTGAGCATGGCGTCGGCCGTATCGATATTGTTGAGAATCGCTTGGTGGGGATGAAGTCTCGCGGTTGTTACGAAACCCCAGGCGGAACCGTGATAAACGCTGGTCTTCGTGGCTTGGAGACCATGGTGCTTGATAAGGCGTCATTCAAGCTGCGTGAACAGCTTGGACTCGAGTTTTCCCACGTTCTTTATGATGGTCGCTGGTTTACGCCGGTAGCTAAGGCACTGTTGGCGGCTTCGCAAAGTTTGGCAGAACCTTTGACTGGTGAGGTAGTGGTTAAGCTCTATAAGGGGCAGGCAACAGTAACTCAGCGTCAAAGCGTTAATTCGCTCTATTCTGAAGCCTTCTCTACCTTTGAAGAGGACGAAGTGTATAACCAGAAACACGCAGAGGGATTCATCCGTCTGTTTAGTCTTTCAAGCCGGATCGCTGCGACGGCGAAGGAGTAACAGCATGTCATTATGGGGAGGCCGGTTCGCCGGTGCCGCGGATCAGCGGTTTAAGTTGTTTAATGATTCGTTGCCAGTGGATTTTCGCTTAGTACAGCAAGATATTACCGGCTCCATCGCTTGGGCAGGAGCGCTTAAGCAGGTGGGTGTGCTGGATGAGCTTGAGTATGGCTCATTGGTGCATGCCCTTAATGACTTAGCTGAGAATGTTACCGAAGAGCAGATCTTAGCCTCTGGTGCGGAAGATATTCACAGCTTTGTTGAGGGATCGTTGATCGCCAAAGTTGGCGACTTAGGTAAGAAACTGCATACCGGCCGCTCGCGTAATGATCAGGTTGCCACCGATCTTAAGCTGTGGTGCAAAGAGCAGGGCGAAGAGGTGCTGGCAGCGCTGCTAAAGGTGCAACAACAGTTATTGGTGCTAGCGAGCCAAGAAGCGCAAACGGTGTTGCCGGGGTACACTCACCTGCAACGGGCGCAACCGGTAACCTTCGGCCATTGGTGTTTGGCTTATGTTGAGATGGTTGAGCGTGACCTTACTCGTGTTAGCGACGCCCTCAAAAGATTGGATACTTGTCCGTTGGGCAGTGGTGCTCTGGCAGGTACAGCTTATAACGTCGACCGTCAGGCACTGGCCCAAGCACTTGGTTTTGCTCGTGCCAGTAACAACAGCTTGGATTCGGTTTCCGATCGTGACCACGTTATCGAACTGTGCAGTGCCGCAGCGACTTCGATGATGCACCTCTCTCGGTTAGCGGAAGATATGATCTTCTATAACAGTGGCGAGGCGGGCTTCATTGAATTGGCTGACGCCGTTACCTCTGGCTCCTCGTTGATGCCGCAGAAGAAAAATCCTGATGCGCTGGAGCTGATACGGGGCAAGTCTGGCCGTGTGTATGGGTCATTGGTTGGTATTTTGACCACTATGAAAGCCCTACCAATGGCCTATAACAAGGATATGCAGGAAGACAAAGAAGGCTTATTTGACGCTGTAGATACTTGGCTGATGTGTCTTGATATGACGGCCCTAGTACTGGAAGGGGTTAAGGTTAACAAGGCTCGTAGTCTGGCTGCAGCACAACAAGGTTATGCGAATGCCACAGAGCTGGCGGATTACTTAGTCTCCAAAGGAATGCCATTTCGTGAAGCGCACCATGTTGTTGGTGAGGTCGTGCTGGCGGCCATTGAAGCAGGCAAAGCGCTGGAGGAGTTTACCCTTGAGCAGATGCAAAGCTTTAGCAGTATCATCGACAGCGACGTGTATCAGCACCTGACTATCGATGCCACCTTAGCTAAGCGGGTAGCGCAGGGTGGTACCTCGTTGGATCAAATCGCTAAGGCGTTGGGTAACCAGCAATCACAAGAGCCAGCAGACAACGTTAATGTTGCCTTGGATCAGATCCAAGAGCGCCTTAATGCTCACAAGGCGGAGTTACTATCGGTTCGCCCAGCTAAACTGTCCGATGTTGACCAAATTAAGGTTATCAATGATTTCTGGGCACAGAAGGGAGATACCCTACCGCGCAGCCGAGATCAGATCTTGCAAGATATTCTAGACTTCTCTGTTGCCGAGCTGGATGGTGAAGTGGTGGGTTGTGCCTCGCTCTATATCTATGAAACTGGCTTAGCAGAGCTTCGCAGTGTTGGGATCAGCCCTAATCATCACAGCCAGGGGCAGGGCCGTGCCTTGGTGGATTACATGCTTAAACGCGCGCGTGATCTCGAGCTGGAGAAGGTGATTGTTTTGACCCGAGTACCAGGCTTCTTTGGTAAGGTTGGCTTTACCGATACCAGCAAAGAAAGCTTGCCTGAAAAGGTGATGAAGGATTGCGAGTTGTGCCCACGCAAACACGCCTGTGATGAAGAAGCGATGGAATACCATTTCGTCTAATTGCTTGTTAGGAATAGGCTTTATACAATAAAAAAGGTTCTTCTCTGGTTAGCGGGGGATAGATACTAGAACGGCTGGAATAGGTTATGGTGATGTCGCCACCGCGATATAGTCCCCTAAAAGCACCGAAATCGGTGAAGCCGAAGGCTTAAGATAAACTTCAACAGCTAACTACGACACAACCATAAAAAACACCGCCATTTGGCGGTGTTTTTGTATTGGCGCAGTGGCTGTTAAAACAGCTCCTGTTCTTGTTCGAATACTGGATCCTCAGGTTGCACCGTTTCGATTAACTCCGTCGGTGCGGTACCTTCCATAAAGTACTCAAACATCGAGCTATCGTCGTTACGGTTAGATAGCTTGCCGGTGGCCATATCGATGCGAGCGGTAACGATCCCCTGTGGGATCTCGCTGTGTTCTTTGGGAATATCCACTAGGTAGCTGGCCATAAAGTGGTTCCACGCTGGGCCAGCGGACTTCGCGCCGGATTCAGCATTGGTGATTTGATTTTGCGGTGCGTTAGCGTTCCAGCTGGTGCGACCGAGCTTACGACCGTGATTGTCGAAGCCCATCCATGAAGTAGCTACTATCCCCGGAGCGTAACCAGAGAACCAGGTATCGCCGGCATCGTTGGTGGTACCGGTTTTGCCACCAATGTCTCGACGTTGCAGTAATCGCGCCGCACGCCATGCGGTACCATTCCAACCAGTACCTTTAGCCCAATCGCCACCGCCCCAGATAACAGATTGCATGGTTTGCCGGATCAGGAAGGCGTTCTGCTCACTGATCACTCGTGGTGCCAGTAATTCTTGCGGCCATAAACATTGCTGCAGTAACGGCGCTGCGGCGTTGTCAGTCTGCTGACTCTGATTCGCTAAGGCTTGCTCACACTCACGGCAGGCGATCTGCGGTTGAGCCATCTCGAGGATGATCTCATTACGCCCTTCAATACGCTCAATAAAGTATGGCTCAATCAGAAAGCCACCATTTTTGAACGTGGCAAACCCGCGTACGTTCTCTAATGGCGTTGCTGAGGCAGAACCCAACGACAGTGATTCGTTACGAGGTAGTTCATTGCGCTCGAACCCAAACTTAGCAAGGTGGTCGATAAAGGTATCTATTCCGATTTGACGTATGGTTCGCACTGCCATCACGTTGATAGACTGCGCTAAGCCCTGACGCACTCGGGTTGGGCCGGTATACACATCTGGCGAGTTACGCGGGCGCCATGCTGTGCCTTGGCTACGGTCCCACTTGGTGATAGGGGCATTGTTGACTAGTGAGGCCAAAGTAAAGCCATTGTTCAGCGCAGCAGAATAGAGGAACGGCTTGATGTTAGAGCCTAACTGACGTTTAGCCTGAGTAATGCGGTTGTATTGGCTCTGACCAAAGTCATAACCACCAATCAATGCTTGGATAGCACCATCAAACGGATCGATAGCGACAAACGCGTTACTTGCTTGTGGGATCTGAGCCAACATCCACTGGTCGTCCTGCTGGCGCAGCCAGACTTGCATGCCAGTAGCCAAGACATCTGCTGCGACTTTAGGGGCACGACCTTGGCGGGTATCGCTGATGAATGCTCGGGCCCATTTGATGCCATCCCAGCTCAGTTCGATACTGCTGCCATCAGCCACCATCGCAATAGCGGTTTTCTCATCCACTTGGGTAATAACAGCGGCCAGCAACTCGCGATGAGTATTGACTGTTTTAAGGTGTGCAACGATCTGCTGCTCTGGCCAAGGGTCATTATCGGCTGCCACAACCGTTGCATCGGTATCGGCACTAGCGGGTTGCCATAGTAAGGCTTCTGGACCACGGTAGCCGTGGCGCATGTCGTATGCGAACAGGTTATCTAGTACCGCTTTTTCAGCTTGTATCTGGGTGGTGGAATCGACTGTTAGGTAAACATTAAACCCTTGGGTGTACGCCGCTTCCTCTCCATATTGTGCCACCAATTGATCTCGGGCCATTTCGGCGAGGTGGGGAGCATATAATTCAATCTCAGCGCCATGATATTTGGCAGTAATTGCTGCTGCAGAGGCAGAATTGAATTCATCCTGACTAATGGCCCCGACGGCCATCATTCGGCCGAGCACAACGTTACGTCGGTTTTTTGCTCGCTCTGGATTACGAATCGGGTTTGCTGCCGATGGTGCCTGAGGCAAACCGGCAATCATAGCCATCTGAGCCAAGGTAAGTTGGTTGATATCTTTACCGTAATACACTTGAGCAGCAGCGCCGACACCATAAGAGCGGTTACCTAAAAAGCTGCGATTCAAGTAAAGCTCAAGGATCTCTTCTTTATCAAGTAAACGCTCGATTTCGAGTGCAATAAAGATCTCTTTTACTTTACGAATGTAGGTTTTTTCACGAGTCAGGAAGAAGTTACGGGCTACCTGCATGGTGATGGTTGATGCCCCTTGAGCCTTACGGCCAGTGGTGACCAACACAAATGCGGCGCGAACGATGCCAATAGGATCGATCCCTTTGTGCTCAAAGAAACGCGCGTCTTCGGTTGCCAATATGGCGTCGATAAGGGTCTGAGGTACTTCATCGTAGCGGACAGGGATCCGACGTTTTTCACCGAATTGCGAGATCAGTTTGCCGTCGGCGCTAAATACTCGCATTGGCGTTTGCAGTTGCACCGTTTTGAGTGAATCAACATCTGGTAGTTCAGGCGCAATTTTATAATAGAGGCCCACTAGCCCTAGTGCGCCAACGATGGCTAATAAGCAACACAGCGCTAGAAAGCGTTTAAACCACTTCACTCAACAAATACCCGCAAACCGATGTAATGGGTGCATTATACATTGTGAGATAGCTTTGCCTAACCAAAGCAGTCACCAGTAATACTATTTAAGATAATCAATGATTTGTTTAAATTATGTGATATGTTCATTAATTGATAATGCACAATTAACCAACAGGCAGGGATGAAGAATGTTGGCTGACTGGTTTAAACCTAGTACCCCGAATATGGTCGGAGTGGACATCGGTACTCAGGAAGTAAAGGCAGTATTGCTTGCTGAGACTGCGGAGGGCTACGAGCTAGAAGGGGTTGCTCGTGTACCATTGCCTAAAGGTGCAGTGGTTGATCGCGAGATCCGTGATGCTGGAGCCGTTGCTGCTGCCATGCGTCAAGTTCGTAACGAAATGCCCAAAAGCGCCAAATATGGCGCCGCTTCCGTTTCTGGTTCGACCGTCATGACTAAAGTCATCTTTATGGATGCCAACCTATCCGATGAAGAGCTCGAAGCTCAGATTGTGATAGAGGCCGATAGCCTCATTCCATACCCTCTTGATGACGTTAATATCGATTTTGAATCTCTCCGTACCAATGAAGAGACCAATAAGGTCGAGATCTTATTGGCGGCTTGCCGTGCGGATAACGTCGACTCTCGCGTAGATGCACTGGATGCCGCAGGTCTTGAAAGCCGAGTTATTGATGTTGAAGGTTATGCCCTTGGGCGCAGCTTTAAATTGATTGCTGACCAATTACCAACCGCTGGCATTGGCCAAGTGGTTGGTGTGGTTGATTTGGGAGCCAGCATTACCACCTTTGCGGTCGTTGCTGATGGTGAAACCGTCTTTACTCGTGAACAGGCATTTGGCGGCGAACAATTTACTCAGTCGATTCTGGCCTACTACGGCATGAGCTACGAAGAAGCTGAACGAGCGAAGGTCAGTGGTGAGTTGCCTCGTAACTATATCTTCGAGGTATTGGCACCGTTTCAAACCCAATTACTGCAACAAATTCGTCGCACCATGCAGATTTGCGCTAATTCCACCAGCTATGAAAATATGGATAGCCTCATCTTATGCGGTGGCAGCGCCCAGATTGAAGGCTTAGCTAGCATGCTTAGTACCGAGTTAGGGATCCCAGTACACATTGCCGATCCCTTTATTGGTCGCTTGCGTGCCAATGAACAAATTCAGCAACGTGTTGGTGGTGAGATCTCACGCTATATGGTGGCGTGTGGCTTGGCATTAAGGAGCTTTGAATCATGGCACATATAAACCTACTGCCCTGGCGTGAGGCGCAACGAGCACGGTTGAAGCAACAATATCTGGTTATCTTGGGGGTTGTTGCAGGGATCACCGTGATGGTAATGGTTGGTGCCACCATGTGGTTGACCCAGCTGCAACAAGATCAAAATAAACGTAACCAGTATCTGAAGTCGGAAATCGTTAAGTTAGATCGCCAAATCAAAGAGATCCGCTCCATTAAGGATCAAAAACAGCAACTCTTAACTCGTATCGACGTGATTCGCCAGCTGCAGCAGCAGCGACACGTGCCGGTACAGGTAATGAATGAGCTGGCGCGAGTGATGGTGCCTGGGGTGTACCTTACTCAGGTGCAGGTACGCGGTTCCAATGTTTCTATCCAAGGCTACTGTGATTCCAACAACCATTTAGCCAGTATGATGCGGCAAGTTGAAAGTGCACGTTGGCTGTCCGAGCCACGAGTGCATCAGATTGTGGCCTCCAAAGATAGCGATCTGCGTGAGAACGCTTTCAAACTCGATATGGTTGTATTGCCACTGGGTGATGGCCCGCTGGTACTTGAGGATGAACTTGTTGCCATTGCGGGGGACAGTTAATCATGGATTTTAACCAAATCAATGAGCTTGAACTCGAAAACGTCGGTTCCTGGCCTAAACCCGCCAAGGTTGTGCTAGCGCTGGTGATGGTAGTGTTACTTGGAGTGCTTGGTTACTACGCCGTTATCCAAGACTCGATTAAGCAGCTTGATAATTTAAAAACCAAAGAGGTTGAACTAAAAAACGAGTTTGAGCGCAAATATAAACTCGCCGCTAACCTGCCCAAGTATCGCGAGCAATTGGCGTTAATGGAACAGCAGTTCTCCGACTTGTTGACCATGTTGCCGACTGCCACTGAGATGCCTGGCTTGCTCGACTCCGTTACTTACCTTGCAACAGACTCCAGCCTGCAGATCCAAAGCCTAAACTGGCGGCCTGAAGGTAAGAAAGAGTTCTATGTCGAGATGCCAATTGAGATGAAGCTAACCGGCGGTTACCACGACTTTGGTTCCTTTGCCTCTGGTGTTGCAGGGCTACCTCGTATCGTTAGCTTGCATGACTTCACGATGGTGCGCAGCGATGATGAACTGCTGCAAATGAGTGTTACGGCAAAAACCTATCGCTTCTCTGAGCCTAAACCAGAGAATGCTAAGGGGGCAAAATGAAGAAACTTGCAGTCGTAGTATCGAGCATGTTTTTGAGCGCTTGTACCAACAACCTTAACGATTTACATCAGTACGTTGCTGAGGTGCAAGCAGATCCTGTTGTGTTTAATGAAACCACCCCTGAACCGCCAGAGATCACCGTCGTTCCTTACAGCGTGGCCGATTTGCGTAGCCCATTTCGCTATCAACGAGTGCGTTTAGATGAACGTGAAGGGGATAACCGTAACGATTGTCCGCAACCGGATCTGGAGCGAGAACGCGGTCCGCTTGAGGCTTACGGTGTGGATAGCTTCCGCCTTCGCGGTGTAATGCGGGATGACATCGAGCAATGGGCATTGTTGCAAAGCAGTGACGGTACCGTTTACTCAGTAAAACAGGGTGACTATTTAGGGATGTTCCACGGCCAAGTTGAGTCAATCGGACAGGTTGAACTGGTTGTAGCGGAATGGATCCCTGATGGCCGAGGCTGCTGGACCAAGCGTGAAACGCAATTGGCGATGGCGAATAACTAAATTTTTTCCAAAAGGTAGAAACCATGCAAGGACATAAATGGTTTTGCGGTCAGGCCAGCACTTTGACGAACAAAATGTTGGCATTAGGGTTGTTGTGCGGGATGCAATCAACAGCTTGGGCAGGCGAATTAACCGATCTTAAA
The DNA here is from genome assembly GCF_012295575.1 of Ferrimonas lipolytica. NCBI lineage: Bacteria > Pseudomonadati > Pseudomonadota > Gammaproteobacteria > Alteromonadales > Ferrimonadaceae > Ferrimonas > Ferrimonas lipolytica. The sequence goes on from NZ_CP051180.1 coordinate 3,824,783, forward strand.
TATCACAGTCAGGTGGGTACACAGGTAGAGCTTGAGTTTACGTTTTCTGAACCGGTCGCTGAGCCAGAACTGTTGTTGGCAGCAGATCCCGCGCAGATAAAGCTCAACTTTAGTGGCCATGATTCGGCGTTGGCGGTTAATACGGTTCCGGTAGATGCTAACGGTGTTGAAAAAATCTCCATCAGCGACACTGTTGACGGGGTCTATGCCAATATCTGGTTGGATCAAATCACCCCATACCAGACGCGAGTTGAAGGCGAAAAGTTTTACATCGTCTTAAACGATACCTCTGAAGTGGCCAGCACTGATTCAAAACGCGTGCAGGTTGAAGCGATAGATTTTCATCGCAGTGAAGGATCCGCAGGTGAACTGGTGTTGGACCTATCTAGTGCATCAACTGCAGTTCACCTTGAGCGCAGTGGTGCCGATCTGTTAGTGACGCTGTATAACGCCGATATCCCGACAGACCTACTTTATGTGGTTAACGTTGAAGACTTTAATACCCACGTTAAAGGGTTTGAAACCTTTCAAAAGGGCAACAATAGTCAGATTCGTCTAGATATGGGGGGGAGTTCGTTCGAGTACGATTATCACCAAGAGGGTGACAAATTCTATGTGGTGGTGAGCGAACCAGAGCAGCGTGTCGATCCTGAGAAGTCCTACAGCGGCAGTAAGTTGTCGATGAACTTCCAGGATATCCCAGTACGGACGGTGCTGCAGATCATTGCCGATCACAACAACTTCAACTTGGTCACCACAGATAACGTTAATGGCAACCTAACCCTTAATCTAGATGATGTGCCTTGGGATCAAGCGCTAGAGATGATACTTCGTATCAATGGCTTAGATAAACGTATTGAGGGCAATATCCTGTTGGTTGCGCCTCGACAAGAGTTGATTGCCCAAGAAACCGAGAAACTTCGTCAACAGCAAGAAAGTACCGAAGTAGCGCCGTTATTCTCCGAGTATATTCAGGTCAACTACGCGAAGGCGACAGATTTAGCAGCATTGATGTCCAGTGATGGCGGTACGCTGTTATCGGACCGCGGTACTGTGTCTGTTGATGAACGTACCAATACTCTATTGATTCAAGATACTGCTGAGCGTCTTGAAGATATCCAGCGCTTAGTCGATGTACTAGATGTGCCAATCAAGCAGGTGATCATCGAATCTCGGATGGTGACGATTCGCGATAACATCAAAGAAGAGCTTGGGGTGCGTTGGGGCATTACTGATGTGGCCGATAACGGCACCAGAGGGACCAGTGGTAGCTTGGATGGCCTAGATGGTTTGCTGCCTGACGGCGATGAAGTGAGCTTAGATGATCGGTTAAATGTTAACCTACCGGTTGCCGATCCGGCCGGTACCATTGCTTTCCAGCTGGCAAAGTTGAGCGATGGCACTATCTTAGACTTGGAATTGTCCGCGTTGGAGCTGGAAAACAACGGTGAAGTTATCGCCAGCCCACGCTTAACCACGGCCAACCAGTTCACGGCTTCTATTGAGCAGGGTGTTGAGATTCCATTTGTCGAATCGAGCTCTAGTGGTGCTACCTCCGTTGAGTTTAAGAAGGCGGTACTGAGCTTAACGGTTACCCCACAGATCACTCCTGATAACCGGATTGTATTGGATTTGACGGTCACCCAAGATACCCGTGGTGATACAGTGCAAACAGGGACAGGACCAGCGACAGCGATTGATACTCAACGTATTACTACTCAGGTTCTGGCTAAAAATGGTGAAACCATTGTATTAGGTGGTATCTACCAGCAGCAGAATCAGAATGTGGTTACTAAAGTGCCGATTTTGGGTGACATCCCGTTTATGGGTTGGTTGTTCCGTACCACTAGCGATTTCTCGGAAAAGTCTGAATTATTGATTTTTGTGACCCCGAAAATCGTTATCGACCAATTCTAATTACGTAGAGGGCGGTATCTTCTGCCGCCCTCTATTGCGTTGTTGTGTCATTCCCTGCGATAATCTGCCACCAAAATTAGCGTCAAAGTGGGTACTTTTCCGCCGCCGTGTACGGTGGTCGCTAAGTTAGTGTTTTACTAATTCGACTGTAGAAATGGCTGAAAAAAGAAATATCTTCCTAGTAGGTCCAATGGGCGCTGGTAAAAGCACCATTGGTAGACACCTGGCTCAAATGCTGCACCTTGACTTTTTTGACTCAGATCATGAGATCGAAGCCCGTAGTGGTGCCGATATCTCATGGGTTTTTGACGTCGAAGGAGAAGAGGGTTTCCGTAAGCGCGAAGCCAAAGTAATTGACGATTTAACCGAAAAGCAAGGCATCGTACTCGCCACTGGTGGTGGTTCGGTGTTAAGTAAAGAGGTTCGTAACCGTTTGTCTGCTCGCGGTATCGTGGTGTACTTAGAAACTACCATCGATAAGCAAGTGGCTCGTACTCAACGCGATAAGCGTCGTCCACTGTTACAAGTAGATGAGCCACGCGACGTACTTGAGGGCTTGGCTGGCGAACGCAACCCTCTGTACGAAGAAGTATCAGACATCGTGGTACGAACTGATGATCAGAGCGCCAAAGTGGTTGCTAACATCATCATCGAACGCTTAGGGTTTTAATCTGGCTGTCAGGAACAAGAGATGGAACGAATTGATGTACATCTAGGCCAACGTAGCTATCCGATCCATATCGGCTCTGGGCTGCTGCAAAATGGCGATGGATTAATTCGTGAGTTGTTACCACCTCGAGTGCTGCTCATTAGCAATGAGGTGGTAGCGCCACTCTATCTTGAGTCTGCAACGGCATTATTAAGCCGTTGCGGCTGTCAAATAGATACCTTGGTGCTACCCGATGGTGAGCGCTATAAAACCTTCGATACACTGAATCTTATCTTTACTAAGGCACTTGAGCTGGGTCTCGGACGAGATTGTAGCTTTGTTGCTCTTGGTGGTGGAGTTATCGGTGATATGGTGGGTTATGCCGCCGCGAGCTATCAGCGCGGGGTACAGTTTTGCCAGTTCCCAACCACGTTGCTTGCCCAAGTTGATTCTTCAGTTGGTGGTAAGACCGCAGTGAATCACCCTCTTGGCAAGAATATGATCGGTGCTTTTCATCAACCACAGTTAGTGCTGATGGATATGGACACCTTGTCGACCTTGCCAGCAAGAGAGTTTGCTGCGGGGATGGCTGAGGTGATCAAGTATGGCATCTTATGGGATGGTGACTTCTTTGCGTGGCTTGAACAACATCAGGCAGAGCTTAAAGCGCTACAAGTTGATGCTCTGTCTTATGCCATCGGTCGCTGTTGTCAAATTAAGGCAGAAGTGGTGGCAGAAGATGAAACAGAGCGCGGTGTTCGGGCGCTGTTAAATCTTGGCCATACCTTTGGCCATGCTATCGAAGCTGAGCAAGGCTATGGTAATTGGTTGCACGGTGAAGCGGTGGCAACCGGCATTGTGTTGGCTGCGCAGCTAGCGCAACAATTAGGTTGGCTTGAGCAAGTTCAGGTAGACCGGATCAGCGCACTGATTAGCGCGTTTGATTTGCCACTAAATCCACCGCAAGAAATGGGTTTCGAGCAGTTTATGCCACATATGCGTCGCGATAAAAAAGCGTTGCAGGGCATCGTTCGACTTATTCTTCCTACGGCGATCGGAACAACTGAAGTGGTTAGCTCAGTTACCGAAGACCAATTGCGCCAGTTGTTCGATACGTTATGACCAAGGGCTCATCCTTCGCCCTTCTTCCAAGCCAACGCAGTTTACTCGAACGGTTACGCTACCTGATTGAATACGGTGATCACCTTATTCTGTTGCACGGTTGCTCTGGCGTGGGGAAAACTCTACTCGCACAAACGATGCTCGAAGGCTGTGAAGAGTTTAATCAGGCTTACGTTGAAGTCTCACTCGAGACCGATCCAGCTCAATTGCGCAGCGATGTCATTGCTCAATTGGTCCAAAACCCGGTTTTTGATAGTAAAGAGCCCTTACCCGATACCCTAGAAAGGCTGTTTGCAGGCTCGCAGGGGCGTGTGCTGCTGGTGGTAGATAATGGCCATAATTTAGCGGATACGCTCTTAGCTGAATTACTAAGTCTGATCGATGACCTACGCCTGCCTGAATTGTCTATCACCCTGGTGATTGCCACCCAAACCGATCTTGTCGACCGCCTCCACCATGAACTTCCTGAGCACTACACTGAGCGACTGTTGCCGATTGAGGTGCTAGGCTTATCCAACCGAGAGCGGCAACTGCTCTACAACCAGCTTACCGGAAGTGTCGCTAAAAGGCGCCTAAGCAATGAGCAAGGTATCGAGCAACAGTTGCGTGATAGCGACGGTACCGCCGCTGCTGTGGTTGAAATTGCCAGTGAGCAAGTCGCCGACGCTGAAAGTTATTATGGTTTGAGTACTTTGCACCAACGGGCAATAGGTACTATTGCGATAATGATGGTGCTGCTGTTGCTGTGGTGGTGGCTAGATCAACCAAGCGAAGCGGTAAACCGCCCCGGTGAACGGATAGAGGTGGCATTACCGCAACAGCAAGCTTCAATAGCGAAACCTGCGGTAGCGCAACAACCTCGACCGCTGGTGATTGAGCAGCCGGTTGAAACCGTAACGACCGAGTTGGCTGGTGAATGGCCAGCCAAGACTAAAACTCAACAACAGCTTGAGCCAATCGTAATAGCGACTCCCACCCCCGTTCAGATTATCGAAGTTGGTTCGCTTGAAGATGTGCCATCATCCCTGCCAGAGCCAGAGCCAGAGCCAGAGCCAGAGCCAGAGCCAGAGCCAGAGCCAGAGCCAGAGCCAGAGCCAGAGCCAGAGCCAGAGCCAGAGCCGTTGACGCTGATGCAACAGCCGCTCAAGGCTCGCCCTAACAGCAGTTATGTGCTGCAATTAGCGGTATATTCTGAGCCTAACTTAGTTACCAGCTTTATAAATGCCCACCAACTGCAGCGTAATGACGTCCGCGTTTATCGCAACAGCCGTCAGCCTAAACCGTGGTTTATTGTTGTTATTGGTGGTTATTCCGACAAAGCCAGCGCCTTAGCTGGGGTAAAAGCGTTGCCGCAAGCGCTGCAACAGATAAAACCTTATGCAAAGCCAATATCTGCAGTGAAAAAAGAGTTAGTCGAAGAGCAACAATTGGCTGAGTTCCTGCGCAAACACGGGTAAAATCACCGCCTTTACGGCAAATGAAGATCAGTAGATGACCAAATCCAGAGCGTTTTTGAAATGGGCAGGGGGTAAATACAAGCTAGTGGACCAGATTGCCACTCGTTTGCCTGCTGCTACGCGCTTGGTTGAGCCGTTTGTTGGGGCGGGTTCGGTGTTCCTAAATACCGATTTTGACTCCTATCAGTTGAGCGACATTAACCCGGATCTGATTGGCCTTTATAACTCGTTGAAGCAGCGCCCAGATGCCTTCATCGATGATGCCCGCAAGTTCTTTGTCCCAGAAAACAATGATAAACAGGTGTATTACCACCTACGCTCGGAGTTTAATCAAACTACCGATGTGTGGGAACGTTCGTTGCTGTTTCTCTATATGAACCGATTTGGTTATAACGGCCTATGCCGTTACAACAAGAAGGGCGGCTTTAACGTACCGTTTGGTTCCTATAAAAAGCCATACTTCCCAGAGAAAGAGTTGTACTTCTTTGCTGAGAAAGCTCAACGCGCCAACTTTGTTTGTGAAGGCTACGCACAGTCATTTGCACGTGCCAAAGCGGGTGATGTGGTTTATTGCGATCCACCGTATTTGCCACTTTCAACCACTGCCAACTTCACCAGTTATGCCACCGGTGGATTTTCGCTGGATGATCAGGCGTTGCTGGCGGACTGTGCCGCGGATGCAGCAACTCGCGGTGTACCGGTGCTGATCAGTAATCATGATACGCCGTTGGCTCGTAAGCTTTATCATGAGTCAAAGATGGAAACCATTCAGGTGCAACGCTCGATTAGCCAAACGGCGACTGGTCGTAAAAAGGTGGATGAGTTATTTGCGCTGTATCGGTAACATTGTGAGCCGTAATTTAAGCTGCAGATATTAGGACAATACCCACTGTACGAGCGCGATCAGGCTAATTACAAAGATGATGATGGCGATGATACCAGTAGCGATAAACGGTAGTGGTGAGACTCGTTTGAAATCCCGCTGGCGGTTGGCTTCTGTTTGAACCCCAAATAGGGCCGCAAGAACGCTCAGCAGCGTTTGCATCAGTTAGAAATGGTTGTCTTGACTTGGATTGTGGAACAGCTCAAGCAGGTTAAAGAAGTGCAGCTGCCCATTGCCACCATTTACCAACCAGCTGATCCAGCCAACTTGGTTTTTTTGCATTTCGCATTGATTATTGAACAGGCATGACTCGCGAGTCGTTACCACCGACCCAATGATTAGGGCGGTTACAACGAGTGTTACCAACCAAGCTTTTTTCGATCCTAGAATAGACAAAATCGCCTCCTGCGTGAGCATAGAGGCGATTATAACAGTTCGTTATTTGTTTGACTATAAAACGACCAGTAGGGGTTTATTAGTAGTAGAAGTTTACGCCAATAACGAAGGCTTCATCTTCATCTTCATGATAAACCACACCGCCAAAGGCTTCGGCGTAATCGTTAAAGCTGTATGCCACCGTTACGCCAAGATCATAGGCGCCATCGCCTTCGTCTGGTTCGGCATAACCGGCGTGAGTGCTAAGGGTAGTATTTTCTGCAATATCAAAGTCATAGTTACCTTCGAAGTACCATGACTCTAAGGTTTCATCGTAGAACACGCCTAAGCCTAAACCGTACACACCAGCGCCAGCGTAGTACTCGGTAGTGTGACCACCTACATCAGCGTAGTAGTAGCGAGTCACGCCAAAGTCGAGAGAGACATTTTCGTTAACGTCGAAACCGTAACCGGCCCACCAGTCAATCTCGTACTCGGTGTCACCGCCGTTGTCATAGCTTGAACCCCAAATGCCGGCGTAAAGACCAGATTCGTGTTCAAGATCGGCACCGGCCTGACCAGCGAAGTCATCATCAGACAGAGTCACGCCACGGAATAGGTAGTTGCTAACTAAGGCGGCATTGAAACTAAGGCTGGTGCCATTGCCCAATTCCACTGCGGCAACAGAGCCAGTACTAGCGAGTAAAACGGCTGCAAGGCCAGAGTTTATATAGTTTTTCATCATCAATCCCTTTGTTGGTTATATGGGCTTCGGCCCGTTATATCGTCCAATAGTGGGGATGAAACTGGGGGAGTGGTTATAAAGTTACTCAAGTTTTGCTCTGGGTGCAAAGTAACCATAAAAAGCTATTGGGGTCTGATAACTCAAAGCGATAGAATATCTCCACTTTCAGAAAAGGATTAGAGACTGGGAAATGACTAAGCACTTAATTGCTCCATCCATTTTGTCTGCAGACTTCGCTCGTTTAGGCGAAGACGTAGCGCAGGTACTCGCCAGTGGTGCCGATGTAGTTCACTTTGATGTGATGGATAACCATTATGTTCCCAATCTCACCATTGGTCCTATGGTGTGCCAAGCGTTACGTGATTACGGCATTACCGCACCCATCGATGTGCATTTGATGGTTAAACCTGTGGACCGACTGATCCCTGATTTTGCTAAAGCTGGCGCATCCATTATTACCTTCCACCCAGAAGCCAGTGAACACTTGGATAGAACCATCCAATTGATCAAAGACCACGGTTGTCAGGCTGGCTTGGTGTTTAACCCGGCCACCCCATTGCACTATCTCGATTACGTAATGGATAAACTTGATGTCATTTTGTTGATGTCGGTTAACCCGGGCTTTGGTGGCCAGTCGTTTATTCCGAACACCTTAGACAAGACCCGAGAGGTGCGTAAACGCATCGACGCTAGTGGTCGCGATATCCGTTTAGAGATCGACGGTGGGGTTAAAGTCGATAACATTCGAGAGATCGCCGCTGCCGGTGCTGACATGTTTGTGGCCGGCTCTGCCATCTTCAATCAACCGGACTACAAAGCGGTGATTGATCAGATGCGTGCTGAATTGGCGCAAGCGTAATGGTATTTTCTGACGTTCAAGCGATCGCCTTCGATCTTGATGGTACTTTAGTCGATTCTGGCCCAAGCCTCGCCACAGCTGTTGCCGAGGCTTTAGTTGCAGTCGGTCACCCGCCTTGTCAGTTGACCGACGCCCTTGGTTGGATTGGCAACGGTGCGCCAATGTTGGTTAAGCGGGCGCTCAGCAACAGCGTTGAGCCAGATCCAAACTTATCGGCCGCGTTGGTTGAGCAAACATTAGCTCACTTTGCTAGTGCCTATGCCAAGCACCAACCAGGCCCAGACCTGCTTTACCCCAATGTTGCGGCAACCCTTAAATCATTACACCAGCGCGGTTATAAGATTGCATTGGTGACCAATAAACCAAGCGAATTCGTTGCTGATATTCTTGAAGGCGCTGGTATCGCTGCCTATTTTGAGTTGTGGTTTGGTGGCGACTGTTTGGCGGAGAAAAAGCCGAGCCCATTGCCACTGCATACATTGTTGCAACATTGGCAGCTTGAACCTCAGCAACTATTGATGGTTGGTGATTCACGTAACGACGTTTTGGCGGCCAAGGCCGCAGGCTGTCGTTGCGTTGGTTTAAGTTATGGCTATAACTATGGCCAAAATATTTCTGAGCTAAACCCTGACTTAGTGCTCGACCATTTTCAACATCTGCTGGCAGCTTTGCCGGCACAAACAGAGACCTGTGCATAATGAGTAAACCGATTGTATTTAGTGGCGCCCAACCTTCGGGTGGCCTAACGCTGGGCAACTACATGGGGGCGTTGCGTCAATGGGTAAACTTACAAGAGACTCATGATGCCCTTTATTGTGTGGTCGATCTGCACGCCATTACCGTGCGCCAAGACCCAGCCAAACTGCGTGAAGCCTGCATGGATACCCTAGCGCTATACTTAGCCTTGGGAATTGATCCTGCTAAGAGCACCATCTTTGTTCAGTCTCACGTACCTGAGCATTCACAGTTAAGCTGGATCCTAAACTGCTACACCCAGATGGGTGAGCTAAATCGAATGACCCAGTTTAAAGATAAATCTCAGCGTCATGCCTCTAACATTAACGTTGGCTTGTATGACTACCCGGTACTTATGGCCGCTGACATCCTGTTGTATCAAACCAACGAAGTGCCAGTTGGTGAAGATCAGAAACAACACTTAGAGTTAAGCCGCGACATCGGTAATCGCTTTAACAACGTTTACGGGCAAACCTTTGCTATCCCAGAGCCGCACATCCCTCAACAAGGGGCGCGGGTAATGAGCCTGCAAGAACCGAACAAGAAGATGTCTAAGTCGGATGACAACGCTAACAACCGCATTGGCTTATTGGAAGATCCTAAGGTGATCACCAAGAAGTTTAAGAAGGCGTTGACCGACTCTGATGATCCAGCGGAAATCCGCTTTGATTGGGAAAACAAAGCTGGCGTGTCTAACTTATTGAGCATTATGTCTGCCACCAGTGGCAAGACTGTCGCGCAGTTGGAAGCGGAGTTCGAAGGCAAGATGTATGGTCACTTGAAGGTAGCCACTGCCGAGTCTGTTTGTGCCATGCTGGAGCCAATGCAGCAGCGCTACAAGCAGCTTCGTGCCGATCAAGGTTACTTAGATCAAGTAATGAAAGCCGGCGCAGAAGGTGCTCGTGAGCGTGCAGCTAAAACCCTAGCTCGGGTGCATGATGTACTTGGTTTGCCAGCGATGCCACGCTAAGTCATTTGATTGGGCATACCAATACATAAAAAAACCGGCTTAAGCCGGTTTTTTTATGGGTAAAATATGCAGGTTATTGGTACTCAAATACCTTAACTACCTTGTTAACCCCATCGGTATTTCGTGCTACTTCAACTGCCGCTGCAGCTTCTGCTTGGCTTACTACGCCGAGTAAAAACACCTCTTTGTTTTCCGTAACCACCTTGATTCGAATCGCACTGAGATCGTCATCAGACACCATACGTGACTTAACTTTAGTGGTGATCCAGCTGTCATTAGAGCGGCTGGTAAACCCCAGAGGGTTGCCAGTACGAAGCTGATCATGCAGGCGTTCGATGCCATTGATCTCACGGATTGCCTTAAGGGCTTTGTCGTGCAGCATTTGGTTTGGCACTTGGCCAACCAACAGTACCTGTTGGTTCATGCTTACAGCACTGATCCGGGTTTGATTACTCAGATCTTCGTGCTTTGCCAATGCCGCCATGATCTCGACTTCAATGGTGTTGTCGTCAATCTGGCTGCCCATACTGCGACGATCATTTACCATTACCGCGGTGCCAACTGTACCTACCAGTAATGCACCGGCACAGCCGGCCAATTGGCTAACCAGCAGGCAGGCAAGAATAATTCGAGTCATCACTTAATCCTCTTGCGGGAATAAGGTTCTGTCGATGCTATCGCACAAACAATGAACGGCCAACAGGTGTACCTCTTGGATCCGGGCAGTACGATTGCTTGGTACGCGGATCTCGACATCGTTATCGCTGAGCAACCCCGCCATAGCGCCGCCATCTTTGCCAGTTAAGGCGATGATCGACATATCCCGGTTTACCGCAGCTTCCATCGCTTTAATTACATTGTTGGAGTTACCACTGGTGGAGATAGCCAACAGCACATCACCAGGTTGACCTAAGGCACGAACCTGCTTGGAAAAGATCTCGTCGTAGCTGTAGTCGTTGGCAATAGAGGTGATGGTGGAGGTATCGGTCGTCAGCGCGATGGCCGGTAAGCTTGGGCGTTCGGTCTCAAATCGGTTTAACAGTTCTGAGGAAAAATGCTGGGCGTCACCGGCACTACCGCCATTACCACAGGCTAAAATTTTGTTGCCACCTAGCAAGCACTGCACCATCGTCATTGAGGCTTTTTCTAGAGGCTCTGGTAAGGCTTCAAGAGCATCAATCTTGGTTTGAATGCTCTCAGTAAAACTCTCTTTGATCCGCTCAAGCATGGGGGGGACAATCCTCTTAAAATGCGTTTTCTATCCATTGGATGTCAGCGCCAGTAATGGCGACAACATCGAAGCGACAGGGGCATTCTAATGACCCCTGTTGCTGTAAATACCATTGGGCGGTGCGCCGCAATTTCTGTTGTTTACCGGCGGTAATCGCTGCCAGTGCACCACCAAAGTCATCGCGTTGACGAAACTTGACCTCGACAAACACCAAGATATCTTGCTGCTGCATTATCAGGTCAATTTCACCGAAACGACACTGTACGTTGGCGGCAACAAAGCGCAGCCCCTGCCGTTGCAGATAGCGGCGGGCTTGGTCTTCTGCTTTATTGCCTAGCCAGCGCATCTACTGCTCAACAAGACCAGCACGGCCATATTGGGCCCAGTCTAACGCACGCTGCAGGTTGCCGTTCGGAGCAACCGTCAGTTGGCCTGACAGGCCAGGCATACGGTAACCGGTAAAGGCTCGCATTTGCGCTAAGCGATCGATCAGATCCCAGCTGTCGTAACCCATGGCAAACAATCGTTGTTGTGCCAGGCTGCGCTCTGGCCACAGTGTCGTCGCTTGCTGTAACTGCTCATTGTCGCCCAACAGCCAAGGCATGTCACTAAGGTGCAACCCTTGTAGCTCTGCGGATTGTTGATCGGATTTTAGATCAGCGTGAGCGCGGCTGCTGGTGTAGAGCGTAAGTGGATCGGCAAACACAGCTTGGCTTACGTCGATAAAGGGTTTAAGCAAACGGACTTCGCTTGGTGTTGCAACGACGTAGATGCTGTCGATGTCACGACGAGAGCGGAAATCGGCTTCCATCTTGGCACCAAACAGGCGCTTCATCGCTTTGATTCGAGCCTCACTTTGATCAACATGTAGCGCTTGTTTTACTGACTGACGCATCTGCGTATTGGATGCAAAGAAGTGGATCTCAGCTTCCTCTTCAGTGAGCTCCAGCCATTGCTCTGTAAAGCTCTCTGCCATGCGTTTGCCGATGGCGTTGCCCGAAGCCAAAACTAATGGCTGCTGCAATCCTCGCTGTTGCATCTGAATGGCTGCTTGTTTGGCCTCATCTTCCGGATCGAGTGAGAAGAAGTAGAGATCGGCGTTGCTGTTCTCTTGCTCTCCTTGGTTTAGCGCCAGTAACGGTACTTCGCCCTCGTAAATTGCCAGAACCTGTTCAACGTTCTGCTTTAACAGAGGGCCGATAATAAATTCGCTGCCTTGCTCTACTGCTTGGACATAAGCGGTGGCGGCATCAATTTTATTGGTATCGATAAATTCAATAGTACGTGGATCCGTCTTAGCCAACGCATTGGTTAAGATCCCATCCTGCAACGCCTGCGCTTGCTGACTAATGCGACCGGTTAATGGCAACAATATCGAGATCTTGCCGGGGCGGTAAGGTTGGACATTGATGATTCGCTCTAATGCCGATGGTAGCTGACGAGCTGCTGGGTGAGTGGCATTTTGCTGCTGCCAAAACGCCAACTGCTGTAGCATCGTCGGTGGGTCCATCGAGTAACGTTGAGCAACGATTGCCAGCTCTAGCCAGCCATTCCAGACGAAATCGGAGCTGCCGCCTTGTTGTGCTTGTAGCTGCTCTAGTTCAACTGAGCTTAGAGCCTGCCATAAGGCATTCCAATTCGATTGCTGCAGATCCTGCGGCAGGTATTGCGCTAAGCGATAGTGAGTAAAGGCTTCGTTGAGTTTGTCACCGGTTTGCTGATGCAAGTTGATTTCGGTGACCAGAGCATCCCGCCATTGGGCAGCGGGTAAGATCCAAGAGCGTGGCCAATCTAACAACGCTTTTGCCGTTTGGCGGTCTGCCTGTCGTAACGCGAGTTTCGCCTGCAACAGTCGGTGCTCTGCCGCCAAGGTACCAGTGTTTGGAAGCCGATCCTCTAACCCAGCCAATAATTGCTGTGCTTGCAACGGCTGATTTTGATTCAGATAAGCTCTGGCGGCCAATAATAGGTAACTTAGCTGGCGCTCGCCCTCAGCGGTTTCTGCTTGCTGCAGGTACACATTAGCAGTCTCCGGTGCCGTGCCCAAGACCAGCGCAGGTAAGGAGGATTCTGGCTGAGTTGTGGGTGCGGATGAGCAGCTCACCAAGCCACAAATCGCTAAGGTAAGTAAAAGATGACGTCCGGTCTGTACAGAAAGGCTTTTCACCAGTGGGATCCACTCTGATAAACTAATTAGGCTTAGTTTAACTCTCTGTCTGTCGTAAACCAATTGGCTTGCCCTAAGGTATTCCCCTTTATGTCTCTGGAAGTTGCACTTTATATCGTGCCAACCCCTATCGGTAACTTAGCCGACATCACTCACCGGGCGCTACAAGTACTGGAGCAAGTCAGTCTGATTTGCTGCGAAGACACTCGTCACAGCGGTAAATTATTTAGCCATTTTGGCATTACTACTCGCACTATGTCGGTACATGATCATAATGAACGTCAGCGTGCTGGTACCATTATCAACAAGCTACAAGCGGGTGAAGCTATCGCATTAGTATCTGATGCGGGTACTCCGTTGATCTCCGATCCCGGTTACCACTTAGTTAGCCAGGTTCGTGATGCGGGCTTTACTGTGGTGCCACTGCCTGGCCCATGTGCGGCAACCACAGCATTGTGTGCTTCAGGCCTGCCGTCCGACCGATTTACCTTTGAAGGCTTCTTACCCGCTAAGGCCAAAGGTCGTACTGATGTATTGCAGGCGTTGGTACAAGAGCCACGTACCATGATTTTTTATGAATCGCCTCGACGAGTACTCGATAGCTTAGCCAGTGTAGCTGAGGTAATGGGTGCTGAGCGTAAGGTTGTGTTGGCACGGGAGATCACTAAAAGCTTTGAAACCATTAAAGGCTTGCCGGTAGGGGAGTTAATTGAGTGGTTAAAAGAGGATGATAATCGCACCCGCGGAGAGATGGTGATGATGATCGCCCCGTTTCGTGCCGATGGTGAAACCATCCCTGCGGATGCGTTGCGAACAACAGAATTATTGTGCCAAGAGTTGCCACTGAAGAAGGCATCGGCATTGGCTGCTCAGATCCATGGGGTTAAAAAGAACGCACTCTACAAGCATGGGCTCGAACAGGGCTGGTAGAGTGGGCAAACAATCGCTATACTCCGCGCCTTGGAGTTGGCTAGGCAATCGCTGCTTCGTCGTAGTGCTGTGACTTTTCGGAGTAAGCAGACGGGCGGAGGGGAGGAAAGTCCGGGCTCCATAGGGCAGGGTGCCAGGTAACGCCTGGGGAGCGAAAGCTTACGACCAGTGCAGCAGAGAGTATACCGCCGATGGCCGTCTTCGGATTGGCACAGGTAAGGGTGAAAGGGTGCGGTAAGAGCGCACCGCGCGGCTAGTAATAGTTCGTGGCACGGTAAACTCCACCCGGAGCAAGACCAAATAGGCCCCCATTGGCGCGGCCCGCGTTGGGGGCGGGTAGGTTGCTGGAGCCTAGGAGCGATCCTAGGCCTAGAGGAATGATTGTCCACGACAAAACCCGGCTTATCGGCCGACTCCAACCTATTTTAGGAAGCCCGCAGTATCTGTTGATACTGCGGGCTTTTCTTTGTCTAAGCATTACTAATTGTGGTTTCCAATATTGTTAAAGCAGCGGCTAGCTGGATTACCCAGAGGCGAAGCTTTCCTTTAGCTACCGTCGCCCGCACGACATAGCCCGTTAGAGCTCAATCGTTATTACCACCCTCACAGAGATAAGTGTTGTGAGGGCGGATCCGATTTGTTTCATTTTTACTAATTACCCTGTTGCTCGTCTGCCCAGAATAGATCTAGCTTATTCCATTGCTTGATAAACTAGATGTTAATCGATACCGCCATAAATATACCGTTACTTGATGTATCGTTGTGGTTATTTGGATTTATGCAGTTATTTATTCGGCGTCCAGTTCGGTGGCATCTGTGCATCTTAAATAATGCAGGTGGAACATAAATTTCGATGAGATGGGTGTTGTCGCTGCCACGCTCTATAGTCTCCGCACTTTTAGCCCAGATGGTTAGACCGACTTAGGTTTACTCAACCAAAGTTATATTTTATTTTTTGTCTAAAACTGTTATCACTAGAGATTATTGGTGTTGTTTCTGTATCTACATGGATGTAATAACGTCAACTCGAATCACTTAGCTAAACTGCCAAGGATGAATATATGAGTCACTTTATTCGACAATTAAGCCACAGCCGGTTGGAAAAGCTATTTTTTATCTTTTTTTCAGTTTCTCTTTTTATATTCTCTGTTGCTGTCATCGACGTCATACTGTCTTCTTCGGCTGATCGGCCATGGCAATCTGATTTTTGGCAACAGGGTGAAGTCCTCTCAACAGCACTAACTTTAGGTGGCAGTATTTGTATCGGCTATGTATTCCATATTTTGGCCCGTATGAGTCAGAAGATCCGCTTCGATTCATTGGTGAGTAAGCAGTTGCAGCTTAGCGTCTACCGCTTAGAACAGCTGCTGGAGTCGTTATTGTTGCTGGACTCGCAACACCCACAAAACCCAAAGGTTTGTTATGGGATGATGTTAGACAACATAGCTGAAGCACCGTTTGTCGATAATCAACCTCAGATACCATCGACAGCCGGTAAACTATCGCTTCCGATTCGTATCGATATGGCTGATAACTTTGCCAAGCACGTCGCAATTATGGAGGGAGTGGCATTGCAGTTGCGACAACTGCAAGCGTTGAGTGGCCGCTGGAAATCCGATCAGAATGATCATATTGATGCGCTGTTGAAACTGCTCAATGGCTTCAACTCGGAATTGCTGATAAATACCCAACAAGAGAAGTGGGCCAAATTGCATAACGCTTACCGACCGTTATGCCAATATCTGGCCAAAGGTAACTAGCACACTTTTTGAGCAACGATCAAAACACAGATTCCTAAATTTATTATTTTAGCCAACGACAGCTGCAATAGCTGTCGTTGGATCGAATTGGATCGTTTCGGCGATATATGATCTGGTCACGATTCTAGGCTGACCCTCCGCATTGCTTGCTCTTTAAGCATTTATCCCGTTGAGCAAACGTTTTCCTCATTGAATTAGCTCAATGTGGATATCGAGCGATATCCATTGGTGTACTGCGCCCATCCACACGCGACTGTCCTTGACAAGGTTTGTGCCCTGTTCATAAACTGGCTCTCTTGTGGGATAAAGTGTATTTTTGTGGATCAAAATGGATCTCTGAGGCAAGGATAACCAGGCATGTTCCGTGGTGCCAATGCGATATCACTCGATAGTAAAGGCCGTATAACGATGCCAACAAGGTACCGTGACGGTCTTCGTACGCGTTGTGATTGCCAGATGATCTGCACCGTGGATCTAAGATCCCCCTGCCTTTTGCTCTATCCCTTGCCAGAATGGGAACAGGTTGAAAAAAAATTACTGACCTTGTCCGATACCGTGCCGGCGGAGCGACAAGTGAAGCGCCTGCTCCTGGGTTATGCCACTGAAGGCGAAATGGATAAAGCGGGACGACTGCTATTGAGTGGCCCATTGCGGGAATTTGCGCAATTGGAGAAGTCACTCATGCTAGTCGGCCAATTGAACAAATTTGAGGTCTGGTCTGAGGCCAATTGGCAACAGCAGATCGAACTGGCGCGTGAACAAACGAGCCAAAACAATTTCGATAATCACCTCCGGCTACAGGAACTCACACTCTGATGAGCGAGCAATTTCGTCATATCACCGTACTGTTGGATGAAGCGGTAGATGGGCTGAACCTTAAGCCAGATGGTATCTATGTCGACGGTACCTTTGGTCGTGGTGGCCACTCCCGCCATATCTTGTCCAAACTAGGGCCCAATGGCCGCTTGATCGGCATCGATCGTGATCCGCAAGCGATCGCCGTTGCTAAAGAATTGCAACAACAAGACCCACGTTTTCAGATCGTACACGGGCCATTTTCTGGCATTGCCGAGTACATCGCTGATCTGGGCTTGATGGGTAAAATCGACGGTGTGTTGTTGGATCTTGGCGTATCGTCGCCACAGTTGGACGACGCCGAACGAGGCTTTAGCTTCCTGCGTGACGGGCCGCTTGATATGCGTATGGACAACAGCACCGGTGAAACCGCGGCGCAGTGGTTAGAGCGGGCTGAAGCCAATGACATCGCTTGGGTATTGAAAACCTTTGGCGAAGAGAAGTTTTCCCGTCCGATCGCGCGCAAGATTAAAGAGCATATTGCCGCGGGCGAACCGATGGATCGCACCGTGCATCTTGCAGGGTTAATCAATGACATGACCCCACAGCATAAGCGTGACATGGGTAAGCACCCTGCCACGCGTAGTTTCCAAGCGATTCGGATCTACATCAATAGTGAATTGGATGAGATCGAAGCTGCCTTAAAAGGCGGTACTGAAGTATTGGCCCCAGAGGGGCGGTTGTCGATCATCAGCTTCCACTCGCTGGAGGATCGCATGGTTAAACGCTTTATGCGTAAGATGAGCCAAGGGGTTGAAGCCCCTCGTGGCTTACCAATGACCGAAGCGGAGCTGGATAAAACCCGCACCCTAAAGTTGATTGGTAAAGCGCTAAAACCTAGCGATGTTGAAGTTGGTGATAACACTCGCTCTCGCAGTTCAGTACTGCGCGTGGCTGAGAAACGCTAAGTTATGCTTGGCCTTGAGTTGCTCAAACTGATAGGCAGCGATCTACGCCGATATTGGCTAGTGCTGTTTGTAGCTTGGTTAGCGATAGGCAGTGCCTTTTGGGTGATCTTTACTGCGCAGGATGCGCGAAAGTTGACCGCCCAATACAACGGGCTTTTACAACAACGAGACCAACTGGATGTGCAGTGGCGTCACTTGCTATTAGAGGAGCAGACGCTGGCTGAGCACAGCCGCATCGACCGTCTGGCCCGAAAACAATTGCAGATGCAACGCCCTAAACCAGCACAAGAACAAGTGGTGAAATTACCATGAGCCGTCAAGGAAAGAAGAAGCTTAAACCGGAAGCCAATGACTGGCGCCTAAAAATCGCTGTGTTTTTGATTTTATTGGTTTTCGGGGTTATCACCAGCCGCGCCGCTTGGATTCAGGTCATTGAACCTGAGCGATTACGCTATGAGGCGGATATGCGCACCTTGCGCACCACGACCACGGATGTGCAGCGTGGAATGGTGACCGATCGTAACGGTGAGATGCTGGCGGTCAGTGTACCGGTGATGGCCGCCTACGCGGACCCGAAGATGGTGCGTGACGGTAATGGTTTTGATGACATTCGCCGCTGGAGCGCTTTAGCTAATGTGCTTGAGGTCAATGAAGACAAGTTAGTCAGTCGTGTCCGCGATAACAAAGGCCGCTTTGTCTATCTAAAGCGGCAAGTGACTCCTGCGGTTGCCGAGTATATTCGTAAGCTAAAGATCCCAGGGATCGCACTGAAGCCCGAGTCTCGTCGCTACTATCCAGCGGGGGAGATTTCGGCTCAACTGGTGGGCATTACCAATATTGATGATCATGGTATTGAGGGCTTAGAACGCAACTATCATGATTGGTTAACTGGTAGCCCAGCCAAATATAAGGTGCGTAAGGATCGCCGTGGTGAAGTGGTTGAGAATCTGTCGGTGATTGAAGAGGGGGAGAACCCTAATGATCTGGTGTTGAGCCTCGATATGCGTTTGCAGAGCTTGGCATACACCGCATTGAAAGAAGCAACCGCATACCACATGGCTACCTCGGCATCGTTGGTGATCATCGATATCCCTACAGGGGAGATCCTAACCATGGCCAATACCCCGAGTTTTAACCCGAACCAACGGCGTGGTATTAAGCCTTACCAAATGCGTAACCGTGCGATTACCGATGCCTACGAGCCGGGCTCAGTGGTGAAACCGTTGGTCGTTGCGGCGGCCTTAGATAAAGGCATCGTGAGCGAACATGACACCATCAATACCTCACCGGGCTATATGCGCGTTCGCGGTGGAACCGTCCGTGACGGCAAAAACCTTGGTACTAAAGATATCGGCACATTGTTGGTTAAATCGTCCAACATCGGTATGACCAAGATGGCATTGCAGATGGAAGTAGATGAGTTGTTGGCCTTCTACGCCGACTTTGGGTTGGGTACATACAGTGGCATCAGTATGGACGGTGAATATACCGGTAATGTGCCTAATCGCAGCCGCTGGTCTGAACATGAACGTGCGACCTTAGCATTTGGTTATGGCCTAACGGCCACGCCACTGCAGTTAGCCCGGGTTTACGCTATTTTGGGGGCAGGTGGGATCAGTCGTCCTGCCTCCATTCTAAAGCGTAAACAGGTGCCAGAGGGCACCCGAGTCTTGTCAGAGAAAACCGCCGATGCGGTAGTACAGATGCTTACTGGGGTAACCAAGAAGGGCGGTACTGCGTTACAAGCGGCCATTGATGGCTATGAGGTTGCCGGTAAAACTGGTACCAGTCGGAAAGCCGTAGCCGGTGGTTACGGTGAAGATTACGTTACCCTGTTTGCGGGATTGGCTCCTGCAGACAACCCACGCTTAGCGATGGCAGTGGTAGTGAACGAACCTAAAGGTGAAAGCTACTACGGTGGTACCGTTGCAGCGCCGGTGTTTGCAGAAGTGATGGCCGGTGCGCTGCAGTTGCTTAACGTCGAGCCAACCACACAACCCCCTAAATTGGCAGGGCTTTTCGGGAGCGACAATGCCGTTAATTGATCAGGTGCTATCCCCTTGGATAAACCTTGATACTCAGATTGAATTTAACCAAGCGACATTAGACAGCCGCAGTGTAACTGCAGGCGCTCTTTTTGTGGCTGTGGTTGGCCATCAGCTTGATGGCCGTAAGTTTATTGATAGTGCCATTGCTAATGGTGCCGTAGCGGTACTGACTGAAGCGGAAACCGCTAAGCAACTACCGAGTCGAGATGGTGTTGTAGTGATTGGGCTACCGCAACTGAACGACAAGCTGTCTCATATTGCTATGCGGGTTTATCCTGCGGCGGCTACTCCTAGCGTGATTGGGGTAACCGGCACCAACGGCAAAACTACGGTTAGCCAACTGTGCGCCCAATTACTTACCACCATCGGCCTGCGTGCCGGCGTTATGGGGACGGTAGGCAATGGTTTGTGGGGTGAGCTCAAACCATCGATTAATACCACCTCCGATGCCTTTACCGTAAGTAAAACCGTTGCTCAGCAAGCACTGAGCGGCGCGCAAACGGTGGCGCTGGAGGTCTCCAGCCATGGTTTAAGTCAGCATCGAATTAAGGCGTTACCAATAGATGTAGCGGTGTACACCAATCTGAGCCGCGATCATTTGGATTATCACGGCGATATGGAAAGCTATGCAGCGGCCAAGCGGGCGCTGTTTAACCACACTGGGGTAACCCATGCGGTGCTTAATCTTGATGATCAGTATGGTGCGCTGTGGCATCGGCAGTTACAGGATAAGGTGAACACCATTGGTTACAGTATTGATGGAGCTCAATGTCGTGGTGACTTTGTCCAAGCAACAGCTATCCAATACCACGCCAACGGCGTCAACGCGACAATACACAGCAGTTTCGGTGATGGCCAGTTACACAGCCCGCTACTCGGTCAGTTCAATCTAGCCAACGTACTTGCGGCGGTTGCGGCTTTGCTCGCCCAAGGGCATCAACTCGCTACAGTGTTGAGTGCGGTCACAAGCTTAAAGCCTGCAGATGGTCGGATGGAGTGCTTTACCGCTGTCGGAAAACCTACTCTAGTGGTTGATTACGCTCATACTCCAGATGCGATAGAACAAGCGCTCACAGCGCTTCGCCGCCATTGCAGCGGCAAGCTTTGGTGCCTATTTGGCTGCGGTGGTGAACGGGATAAGGGTAAACGCCCGCTAATGACCGCCGCCGCTGCACGATCTGCCGATTACTTGGTTATCACCGCTGACAATCCCCGTAGCGAACAGTTCGACGATATCTCGACCGATATGCAACGTGGTGTTGATGTAACCCCACGGTTGATTGAAGCGGATCGAGCCAGTGCCGTGCGACAGACCTTTACCATGGCGTCTGCCAATGATGTGATTTTGCTGGCGGGCAAGGGTCATGAAGATTATCAAATCGTGGCGGGTGAGCGGCTCAATTACAATGAACGCGCCTTGGCGCAACAACTGTGTCAGGAGTCATCATGATCAGTGCATCATTGGACACTATCGCCTCTGCCTTAGGGGCTGAGATTCACGGCAGGCAGGATGTCACCATCACTCGGGTAAGCACCAACAGTCGTGAACTTGCAAGCGGAGATCTGTTCGTGGCATTGGTGGGCGAACGTTTTGATGCTCATGACTTTATCGAACAAGCAGAACAAGCTGGTGCGGCTGCGGTAATGGTTAGCCGCCAGCTGGACACTTCGTTGCCACAACTGCTGGTGCAAGACACCACGCTCGGACTCGGGCAGTTGGCTGCATGGCTTAAGCGGCAAGTAACCCCATATAGTGTGGCCTTAACCGGTTCGGTTGGTAAGACTTCAGTAAAAGAGATGACCGCGGCGATCTTTAGCTTGGCGGGCACGACTTTAGCGACTAAGGGCAACTTGAATAACACCATAGGTGTACCATTAACACTGTTAGATCTTAGTGGTGATGAGCAATACGCGGTACTGGAACTCGGTGCCAATGCTCCTGGTGAGATCCGCTATACCAGCAGCTTAGTGCAGGCAGATGCGGCGTTAATTAATAACGTGCAACCGGCTCATTTAGAGGGTTTTGGTGGCATAGATGGTGTCGCCGAAGCGAAAAGTGAAATCTTCGAAGCGCTGCAACCGCAGGGCATTGCGGTGGTTAATCTCGACGATGATTACGCCGAGTTTATGTTGGCCAAGTTAGAGCAGCAGCCGGTATTGCGCTTTTCCAGTCGTCAGATCGCTGATATTTGGGCGGAGCAGCTCACACGCCTGAGCAATGGATGCTACCAATTCCAGCTGTGTTGTGGTGAACATCGAGCGCTGGTAACACTGCCACTGCCAGGACGTCACCAGGTTGATAATGCTTTAGCTGCGGCTAGCTTAGCGCATTGTGCGGAACTGTCTTTAGCGCTTATTGCCAAAGGCTTATCACAGGCGCCAAGTGTCCCAGGCCGAACCCAATATTATCGCCTTACCCCACAGTTGACGGTGATTGACGACAGCTACAACGCCAACTTGGCTTCAACCAAGGCGGGTATCGATCTGCTGGCTGAAATAAGCGGTACTTCAGTATTGTTGTTTGCGGATATGGGGGAGTTAGGGGATAGCGCAGCGGCGCATCATCGCGCAGTTGGTCAATATGCCCTAGATAAAGGGATTGACCACCTGATTTCAGTCGGTACAGTAAGCGCCCTTACCGCGGAAGCCTTTGGCTCCGGGGTACATTTTGCTGATCAACCGGCGATGGTTGATCACCTGTTCACTTGGTTGGGGCAGTTGCCACCACCGGTGACCATATTAGTTAAAGGCTCACGCAGCGCGCGAATGGAAAACGTCGTCGATGCTCTGCGCCAGCAATTTGAGGTTACTCCCTAATGTTAGTTCTGCTCGCGGAATACCTAACTCAGTATTTCAGCGCCTTTAATGTGGTGTCATACCTTACTTTTCGGGCCATCATCAGCTTGCTGACTGCGCTGGTATTCTGCCTATGGGCAGGGCCGAAACTGATTCGCCAGTTGCAGCGCATGCAGATTGGTCAGGTAGTTCGAAACGATGGCCCAGAGTCCCACTTTAGTAAGCGAGGTACCCCGACCATGGGGGGGCTGATGATCCTTGCGGGGATCTTTGTCGCTACCTTGTTGTGGGGTGATTTGACCAACCATTATGTGTTGGTATTGCTGTTTGTTTTAGGGGCCTTTGGCCTCATTGGTTACATTGACGATTACCGTAAAGTGATTCGTAAGGATCCTAAAGGGCTGATTGCGCGCTGGAAGTACTTCTGGCAATCCGCTGCAGCGTTGATTGTTGCCGTTTATCTGTACTGGCAAGGCCAGCCGGAAGGGCAGGTACTGGTGGTGCCGTTCTTCAAAGAGGTGATGCCTCAGCTAGGCTTGATGTTCATTGTACTGGCTTATTTCACTATTGTCGGCGCCTCAAATGCGGTTAACCTAACCGACGGCTTAGACGGTTTGGCCATTGTGCCGACGGTTCTGGTTTCCGCCGCTTTTGCAATTGTGGCTTATCTGTCCGGTAACGTGAACTTCGCCGACTATCTGCATATTCCATACCTACCAGGTGTTGGTGAGATGGCCGTGGTCTGTACTGCGATGGTGGGTGCTGGCCTAGGGTTCTTATGGTTTAACACCTACCCAGCTCAAGTATTTATGGGCGATGTTGGCTCATTGGCCTTAGGTGCAGGTCTTGGTGCCATGGCAGTACTTACTCGGCAAGAGTTCCTACTGGTTATCATGGGTGGGATCTTCGTGCTCGAAACGGTATCGGTGATCCTACAGGTTGGCTCATTTAAGCTGCGTAAAAAACGCATCTTCCGCATGGCGCCCATCCATCACCACTTTGAATTGAAAGGCTGGCCAGAACCACGAGTTATCGTGCGTTTTTGGATTATCTCTGTGTGTCTAGTCCTGCTGGGTCTTGCGACCTTGAAGGTGCGCTAGCGTGAAGCCGTTGGCGGATATGTTAATCCTCGGGTTAGGCCTAACTGGCTTATCCTGTGTGCGTTTTCTTCGTCGTCACGGGGTAGCCGTTTCAGTATGGGATACTCGCACTACACCGCCAGGCGCTGAGCTGCTTAGCCAACAGTTTCCTCAGGTGCAACTTCGTACCGGCCCGCTTGATGCGGAGCAATTAGCGCAAGTGAGTACCATCGTGATCTCTCCTGGCATTGCACTGTCGACCCCAGCGGTCGCAGCGGCAATTGCAGCAGGTGTTGAGGTGATTGGTGATATCGAATTGTTTGCCCGTCACGTTGATGCTCCTGTGGTGGCCATTACTGGCTCTAACGGCAAATCGACGGTTACCACCATGGTTGGTGACATGGCGCGTGCCGCTGGTTGGTCCGTAGGGGTTGGTGGCAACATTGGTTTACCGGCGCTTGATCTGCTTGAACAAGGCCATCAGTTGTATGTGTTGGAGTTATCTAGCTTCCAGCTTGAGACTACGCGCAGTCTCAATGCGGTGGCGGCGACTGTGCTCAATATTAGCGCCGATCACCTTGATCGTTACGACGGTTTTGAAGGCTATCGTCAGACCAAACTCGCTTTATATCAACAGACTCAATGTTGTATTGAGAATAGCGACAATCCGCTCACTTATAGTGGGTGCGATAACGCGATTCGGTTTGGATTGGCTAAACCCAATGCTGGCCATTATGGTTTGTATCAACAGGCCCTGTGCTGTGGTGAGCACAAACGTCTTGAGTTAACACAGCTGCCACTGGTTGGTAGCCATAACTACGCCAATGCGCTTGCTGCACTGGCTTTGGCGGATGCGGCGGATATTCCTGCCGCTGCTAGTAAACAAGCACTAATTGACTTTGTTGGCTTGGCGCACCGCTGCCAGTTAGTGGCAACCAAAGCTGGTGTTCGGTACGTCAATGACTCTAAAGCCACCAATGTCGGTGCAACTGTTGCGGCCTTAGCTGGATTAACTGATGAAAAAGGTCAGGTTTTTTTGATCGCCGGCGGCGATGCCAAAGGTGCCGATTTAACCGAGCTAAAGCCGTTGTTACAGCCTTTGGCTGGAGTGTTTACCCTAGGCAAAGATGGCCCTGAAATTCAGGCGTTAGTTACTGATGCTATCGCCGTTACTTCCATCGACGAAGCTGTCCAGTTAGCTGCAGAGCAAGCCAAGCATGGCGATATCGTGTTGCTATCGCCAGCCTGTGCCAGTCTCGATATGTTTCGTAACTTCGAACAACGGGGCGATCACTTTATTGCTGCAGTTGAGGCGTTGCCATGTTAACGGCCATCAAACAGCGGATCTCATTTAAGTTTCCGGGCTTTGCTGCCGCAAAACCGACAGTAGATGAACCACTGCATGATCGCTTGCTGCTGGTGTTGATTGGCACCTTGCTGTTGTTTGGTTTGATGATGGTGACCTCGGCATCGATGCCGGAGGCCACTCGTCTCACTGGCAATCCGATGCACTTTATTTGGCGCCAAGGGTTCTTTGTAACAGTGGCGTTGATGATCATGACGGTGGTGATGACCATCCGCATCGAAGTATGGAGCAAAATGAGTTTGCCCATTGCCGTGGTGGCGCTGTTAATGCTTATTGCGGTGCTGTTTGTCGGTAAAACGGTAAATGGTGCTCAGCGTTGGATCCCCTTAGGGATCTTTAACCTGCAGGTGGCTGAGGTCGCCAAATTTGCCCTATTTGTATTTCTGTCTGGTTATCTGGTGCGCCGAAACCAAGAGGTGCGAGAGCACTGGCTTGGCTTCTTTAAAGCAGGCTTAGTGTTTGCCTTATTCGCGCTGTTGCTGCTGATGCAGCCTGATTTCGGTACTGTGGTGGTGATGCTGGTGACCACCGCCGGCATGCTATTTTTGGCCGGTGCGCGGCTGGTTGAGTTTGCGGTGTTGATCATTGCCGCTCTTGTGGGGGTTGTTGCACTAGTGGCGGGCTCACCATATCGACTGGCACGGGTGCAGAACTTTCTTGATCCATGGCAAGACCCGTTCGGTAACGGCTATCAATTGACCCAGAGCTTGATGGCATATGGCCGTGGAGATTGGTTCGGCGAAGGCCTTGGCAACAGCATCCAAAAGTTGGATTACTTACCAGAAGCACACACCGACTTTATTGCTGCGGTGGTTGGTGAAGAGCTTGGTTTTATTGGTATTGCCTCATTGCTGTGCTTGCAGCTGGGCTTGGCCTTGCGGGCGCTGTGGATTGGTCACCTAGCGCTGAAACAACAGCAACCTTTTGCAGGATACTGGGCTTACAGCATCGGTATCTGGTTTAGTTTTCAAACCGCGGTAAATATCGGTGCTAGCGTGGGCGCTTTACCCACCAAAGGGCTGACTCTACCGCTGGTATCCTATGGTGGCAGTAGCTTGTGGGTTATGAGTGCAGCCGCCGCAGTATTGGTGCGTATCGATCACGAACGACGGGTGGCTCAGCAAGAGCAAGCCAAACCGCGTCGATCGCGTGCGACCAAAAGGAACAGCGATGACGAATAAACGACTTCTTGTGATGGCCGGAGGTACCGGCGGTCATGTTTTTCCAGCCCTTGCGGTAGCCCGTCAATTGCGTGAGCAAGGTTGGCAAGTGCAATGGCTTGGCACCGCCGAACGGATGGAGTCTCGACTGGTGCCACAGCACGGTTTTGAGATCCAATTTATCGATATTAAAGGTGTCCGTGGTAACGGCTTGTTACGTAAGTTAATGGCACCGTGGCAGATCACTAAGGCCGTATGGCAAGCGCTGCAGATTCAACGTCAGTTTAAGCCAGATGTGGTGTTAGGGATGGGAGGTTATGCCTCAGGTCCTGGCGGTATTGCGGCGTGGTTACGTCGGACACCGCTGGTTTTGCACGAACAAAATGCAGTAGCAGGGGCAACCAACAGAATATTAGCCAAGTTTGCTAGTAAAGTACTGGTGGCTTTTGCCGATGTATTACCTAATGAACAGCGCGTTGGCAACCCAGTTCGACAAGAGTTGATCGATATCGGCGCGGCGCAACCAGTACAAGCCGGCGAGCAGATGAAGGTTCTGGTGGTTGGTGGAAGTTTAGGTGCAAAGGCACTGAACGATACTGTTCCTGCTGCTGTAGGGCGGATTGCCGCAGAAACCAGTATCACCGTTTGGCACCAGGTTGGCCGCAATAACAGTGCAACAACCGAACAGTTGTGGCAGCAGAAGGCCCCGGGTGTGGGCGCTCAGGTTACCGAGTTTATTGACGATATGGCAGCGGCTTACGCCTGGGCTGATGTGGTTATCAGTCGTGCTGGTGCGCTGACCGTTGCTGAGCTAGCCGCTACCGGCCGACCGGCCATCTTAGTGCCATTCCCCCACGCGGTGGACGACCATCAAACTCAGAACGCGCAAGCGTTGGTGGATGGTGGTGCGGCGGTGTTGATCCAGCAGAGTGAGTTAACTGCTGCTGGGCTAGCTGAATTACTGTTGGGCTTAAGCCAAGACCCACAGCGAATTAATACGATGGCACAAGCGGCTCGAGCTGCCGCGGTGCCGGATGCAACCAACAAGGTTGCATCCATCTGTGACCAACTGACACGGAGACGCGGTCAATGAAGCCGACACAACCCTCTGGGTCTAAGCCGATTCCTCATGGCGTAATGGGGCGAGTTAAACGAATCCACTTTGTGGGCATCGGTGGCGCCGGTATGGGCGGCATCGCGGAAGTATTGGCCAATGAAGGCTATCAAGTCAGCGGTTCTGACTTGGGCAGCAATGCGGTAACCCAGCGTCTCAGTGAACTGGGTGCAGTGGTGCACAAGGGCCATCATGCCGACTGGGTTGATGGTGTTGATGTAGTGGTGGTCTCTACTGCTATTGCCGCCAAAAACCCGGAATTGGTCGCTGCGCAGAAGGCGCGTATTCCGGTTGTACGCCGCGCAGAGATGTTGGCGGAGTTGATGCGTTTTCGCCATGGCATCGCGGTGGCTGGCACTCACGGTAAAACCACCACCACGAGCTTAGCTGCCAGCTTGTTCGCGGGGGCGGGCTTAGACCCAACTTTTGTGATTGGTGGCAAGCTAAATAGCGCTGGCACTAATGCGCGGTTAGGACAAAGCCATTACCTAGTCGCGGAAGCGGATGAGTCCGATGCGAGCTTCTTGCATCTGCAACCGATGTTGGCTGTGGTAACCAACATCGAACCGGATCACATGGATACCTACGGTGGTGATCTGAACAAGTTATACGACACCTTTGTCGATTTCCTCCATAACCTACCGTTTTACGGAACTGCGGTAATGTGTCTGGACGACGAAGGGGTTCAGGCGATTATGCCGCGGGTAGCGCGCCGTATGGTGACCTACGGCTTCCACCCAGAAGCGGATATCCGTGCCGAAGATTATCGTCAAATAGGTACTCAAACTGAATTTACCCTAGTGCGTGCTGGTCACGCGCCATTGCCATTGGTATTAAATCTACCTGGACGTCATAACGTCCAAAATGCATTGGCGGCGATCGCAACTGCGGTCGAAGAAGGTGTAGCTGACGAAGAGATCTATAAGGCGCTGCTGCAGTTTGAAGGCATCGGCCGCCGTTTTCAGCAGTACGGTGAGTTTAACACTGAAGTGGGCAAGGTACTCTTGGTTGATGATTACGGTCATCACCCGTCCGAAGTAGCTTGCACCATCAAAGCGGCAAGAGCTAGCTGGCCAGAGCGTCGCTTGGTAATGATTTACCAGCCACATCGCTACAGTCGAACTCGTGATTTGTATGAGGATTTCTGCTCGGTATTGGCGGAGGTAGATTGCCTGTTGCTGATGGAGGTATACAGCGCTGGAGAGGATCCGATCCCTGGAGCCGACAGCCGCGCCTTGTGTCGCTCGCTGCGTCAACGAGGGATTGATCCGGTTTACGTCCCAGGTCCAGCAGAGTTGCCAGCCTTGCTGGCGGAGCAGCTGCAAGATGGCGACGTGGTGCTGACCCAAGGGGCTGGTAACGTAGGTGTCTTGGCTAAGCAATTAGCGCAGCTGCAACTGTCCGTTGAACTAATGAAGCAGGAACCAAAGCATGAGCAGTAGTCGCTTTGGCAAGGTGGCGGTATTGTTTGGTGGCACCAGTGCCGAACGAGAAGTCTCATTAAACTCCGGCGCTGCGGTATTGGCAGGGCTGCGTCGCAGCGGCGTTGATGCCCATAAGTTTGATCCTGCTGAGCAGCCGTTAACTGCATTAGCTAATTACGATCGTGCTTTTATCGTGTTGCACGGTCGCGGTGGCGAAGATGGCAGCATGCAGGGGGCGTTGCAGCAGCTGCAACTGCCCTACACCGGCAGTGGTGTATTGGCGTGCGCTGTAGCCATGGACAAGGTGCGTACCAAATGGATGTGGGCCGGCGTTGGTTTGCCTACTGCGCCATTTGCGGTGGTGGATAAGTCACAGTTTCAACCCAGCGACTGTGACAACATCGTTAACAGCCTCGGGCTACCGCTGATGGTAAAACCAGCCAATGAAGGTTCTTCAGTCGGCATGGCTAAGGCCACTGATTCTGAATCTTTGCTGGCGGCGATAACTAATGCATTGCAGTTTGACGATAGCATCTTGATTGAGGCGTGGATTGACGGCCCAGAATACACCGTTGCCATTATTGGTGATGAAGTGATGCCGGCGATCCAAATGGAAACCGACAACGAATTTTACGATTACCAAGCCAAGTACCAGTCGAGTACAACTCGCTATCACTGCCCGTGTGCGCTATCGGAACAAGATGAAAACGAGTTGCGGCAGTTGGCCCTGCGGGCATTTAAATCATTGGGTTGCCAAGGCTGGGGCCGTGTGGACGTAATGCGCGACAGTCACGGCCAGTGGCAATTGCTTGAGGTCAACACGGTACCAGGCATGACCGAAACCAGTTTGGTGCCCAAGGCAGCGAAGGTTGCTGGTTACAGTTTTGATGAGCTGGTAGTTAATGTCTTATCGATGGCGAAATAACGGATAACTATAGATGGCTGTGGCGTGGCGCGAGGTGAGATGGGAGATGTGGTTAGGGATCGGCTTTTTGCTGTTTACCCTAACTGGTCTTAGTCGCCTGGGTTACTGGCTGTTTGAGTTAGGTAATGATGCCGATCAGGTGCCGATTGAAGAGTTGGCGCTGCTTGGCGAAAGACGATTCACCAGCGATACCGATGTCCAGCAGGCGGTGAAACAATTTTCGAGTTATTCACTGTTTAGTGCTGATGTCGCTGCTGTCAGTGATACCCTGTCGGCACTGCCTTGGGTGGATAGAGCACTGGTTCGCCGTGAATGGCCGAATCGCATGCGGGTGTTTGTCTTGGAGCAAAATCCAGTTGCCCAGTGGGGTGACTACGGTTGGCTGAATGACCGGGCTGAATCATTCAGCGCGCCCAAACGACAAGAGTTGAACTCTTTGCCACTACTGCGCGGGCCGCAAGCCAGTGAGCAGAAGGTGTGGCAAATGTGGCAACAACTCTCGGAATTACTGGTGTTAAATGGACATCAAGGGCAATCTTTAGTGTTAAGTACTCGGCACGCATGGACGTTAGTGCTGAATAATGGCCTCGAGCTGGTATTAGGACGTAATAATACCGTTCAACGGGTGCAGCGCTTTATTGATGTGTGGCCACGATTACAACAAACAGAACGCGCAGTAGCGCGAGTAGATTTACGATATGACACGGGATTGGCCGTGCAATGGCAGGGATTAGAACAATGACAAACGGCCATGAGGCAAACCTGATTGTTGGCTTGGATGTGGGCACCGCTCAAACCACAGCAGTAATTGGTGAAACCTTACCTAACGGCGAAATCAGCATCATTGGTGTTGCTAACCAGCCGTCTCGTGGCATGGATAAAGGTGGCGTGAACGATCTGGACTCGGTGATGCGTAGCGTCAAGCTGGCCCTGAACCAAGCCGCCACCATAGCCGAATGTGACGTTTCTTCGGTCTATCTGAGCATATCCGGTCGTCATATCCACAGTCAGAACGAAAAAGGGATGGTATCGATTGACGGCCATGAGGTAACTCAAGAAGATGTCGACCACGTTATCCATACCGCCCGCTCGGTTAAGATCCCAACCGAGCGTCAAACGCTGCATGTGCTACCTCAGGATTACATCATTGATGAGCTGGAAGGGATAAAAAGTCCGGTCGGCATGTCGGGGGTACGGATGGAAGCGAATGTGCATATGGTAACGTGTTCCGCTGATTGGGCTCGTAATATCACCAAGTGTGTTGAACGCTGCGATGTCCGAGTGGATAGCTTAGTGTTCTCTGGCATTGCGTCGGCGGAAGCGGTACTGACTGAAGATGAGAAAGACCTCGGTGTCTGTTTGGTTGATATCGGTGCAGGAACTACAGATATAGCCGTATACGCAGGTGGTTCATTACGCCACTGTGCGGTATTGCCAGTGGCCGGTAATCAGGTAACCAGCGATATCGCGAAGATCTTCCGCACGCCACTAAGCCATGCTGAGCAGATCAAGGTCGACTTTGCTTGTGCTCGAGCGGCGTTGGTCGGTAAAGAAGAGAGCATAGAGGTACCATCGGTTGGTGGTCGCCCTGCTCGGACTATGTCACGACAAACGTTAGCTGAGGTGGTTGAACCTCGCTATCAAGAGCTGTTTGAGCTCGTCGCTGAAGCACTGCGTAACAGCGGCTTTGATGGTCAGGTACCAGCGGGAATCGTATTGACCGGCGGAACGGCTCAAATTGAGGGGGCGGAAACCGTCGCCGAAGAAATTTTTGGCATGCCGGTGCGTTTAGCACCGCCATTGCCGCTTAAGGGATTACATCAATACGTGGAGGAACCTGGATTCGCAACTGCGGTCGGGTTACTTCATTTTGGCGTGGCACAACTCGACAAAAAAGTTGAGGCGAAAGCGTCAGAAAACGGAATCGGCCAGTCGATCCGCAGGATGCGGAACTGGTTTAAGGAAGCATTTTAATTTTGGACGCGGGCTGAACGGAGATAAGAGATGTTCGAGATATTAGACAGTAATAACGGCGATGCTGTCATTAAGGTTGTCGGAGTAGGCGGTGGCGGCGGTAACGCGGTTGAGCACATGGTAGAGCAAACCATTGAAGGTGTAGATTTTATCTGTACCAACACTGATCTGCAGGCGTTACGAAAATCGTCAGCGCAAACCACCATTCAGCTAGGACAGGACGTGACCAAAGGTCTTGGCGCTGGCGCCAACCCAGAGGTTGGTCGTGAAGCCGCGCTAGAGGATCGTGAAGCTATTCGCGCCGCTATCACCGGTTCCGACATGGTCTTTATTGCAGCAGGCATGGGTGGCGGTACCGGTACCGGTGCGGCACCAGTTGTGGCCGAGGTTGCTAAAGAAGAAGGTATTCTGACCGTTGCGGTGGTTACTAAGCCGTTCTCCTTTGAAGGCAAGAAGCGTAGCTTCTACGCTGAGCAAGGTATCGATCAACTGGCACAACATGTTGATTCTTTGATTACCGTACCGAACGACAAGCTAATGAAGGTATTGGGCGGTCGTACCACCTTACTGGACGCCTTTAAAGCGGCTAACAATGTATTGTTAGGTGCAGTACAAGGGATCGCAGAGCTGATCACTCGCCCTGGCCTGATGAACGTCGATTTCGCCGATGTCAAAACCGTTATGTCTGAAATGGGCAACGCCATGATGGGGACAGGTGTGGCTCGTGGTGAAGACCGCGCTGAAGAAGCTGCAGAAGCGGCGGTAGCTAGTCCGTTGCTTGAAGATATCGATCTGTCAGGTGCCCGTGGTGTGCTAGTCAACGTTACTGCCGGTTTGGATTTGACGATTGAAGAGTTCGAAACTGTTGGTCACCACGTTCGCGCCTATGCTTCTGACAACGCGAACGTTGTTGTTGGTATCGCCTGCGACCCAGAGATGACTGATGAGATTCGAGTAACCGTGGTTGCGACCGGTATCGGTGCAGAGAAGAAGCCTGACATTCAGTTGGTTAGCAAACCTGCGGTTAAGCAAGCAGAACCGGCACCTCGCCAAGATGTAGAGCCCGCTGGTTACAGCGCAGCTAAACAAGCAGTCGAGAATATGCCTGCGTTTGGTGCGGCAACGAGTGATGTTAATCGCCCGACAACGCCAGCAAGCCCAACCGGTGCGGCGGCACAACAGCAACAACAACAGACTGCGCCAGAGAACATTCTGGATGTGCCTGCGTTCTTGCGTCGTCAAGCCGATTAACATAATCGTTACCTTGATCGGAGTTTGTGATCGTACGGACTTTGGTCACTGGTGACTTTGTGGTAGTATGTGCGCCCTAATTAACGAAGTGGTAGCAGGAGGAGCTGGCAAAATGAGTAAACAAATGACTCTTCAGCGTCCGATCCAGTCGTCTGGTGTAGGTTTACACTCAGGCAACAAGGTGACGATGGCGATTAAGCCCGCCCCAGTAAATACTGGGATTATCTTCCGTCGGGTCGACCTTGATCCGGTGGTGGAACTGCCTGCCCATGCGGAATTGGTTAAAGAAACCACGCTTTGTACCGGCCTGAGCAATGATCAGGGCGTAAAAGTGTTGACCATTGAGCACCTAATGGCGGCATTAGCCAGCTTGGGTGTCGACAACGCCTACATTGAAGTGGATGCGCCTGAAGTGCCAATCATGGACGGTAGTGCCACCCCTTACTTGTTTTTATTGCAAAGTGCCGGTATTGCGGAACAGTCCGCGTCCAAAAAATATCTGCGTATCCGCAAAACGATTCGAGTAGAGGATGGCGACAAGTGGGCTGAGTTTCGTCCACACCATGGTTTCCGTTTGGATTTCTCAATCGATTTCCAACACCCTGAGATCAGCCGTAGCGCCCAGCGCATGGTGTTGGATTTCTCGGCGGAAAACTTCAATCGTCAAATCAGCCGCGCTCGTACCTTTGGTTTTATGAAGGACATCGAATTCCTGCGTGCCAACAACCTATGTTTAGGTGGCAGCATGGAAAATGCGATTGTATTGGATGAATACCGCATCCTCAATCCAGATGGCCTGCGTGACCCAGATGAGTTTGTTAAGCACAAAATTTTGGATGCTGTTGGCGATCTTTACCTTGCTGGTCATGCCATTTTAGGTGAGTTTCGTGCCCATAAGTCGGGCCATGCTTTGAACAACATGTTAGTTCGAGCGGTACTGGCAGAGGCAGAAAGTTATGAGTTGGTCAGCTTTGACAAACCACAGCAAGTGCCGATGGATTACTTGGCACCCAGCTTGGCGTAAGCGTCTCGCTGCTTTGCAAAAATAACGTTATTGGCCGCCCCTATGGGCGGCCAACTTTTTGAGCTTCGCGGCTAATTCGCCATCTAAACGCTCTGCTAGAGCGTTGATGTGGTCACTAGCGTTAGCGCTTAACTGTTTGGTTGCTTTTGGTTTTTCTCTGGTTATCTGGGCCAGCTTCGGGTTGACTTTAAATTCGATACTGGACAGCATAGGAAACCCATCTCGGCGGAGCTGAGACAGTAATTCTAATCGCTGATATTGCAATCGCGTCACCCAGGTTGCAGATGCGATCTCAATAACCAGCGTTCCTCCGCGCATGTTTGCCACTCGAATTTGAGAGTGGATGGCGGGATCGGTAGCATTTAACACCGCTTGTTGCAGTTCGCTAGTTTGGCTGGTCTGCTGTTGTAGTTGAGCAAATCGTTGTCCCGCCAACTGAGCGAGGTCTTGCGGTTTCGATTTCATTATTAAGAGTGTCTAAGAAAAACCAACCTTATGAGTGTATCAGTCTTTATCCGTACAAAACACGGAATGCGGCGCTGGGAACCCGGTAAACGTTGGTTATCGTTGCCACTCTTTATTGCCGCTATTGGTGCCACATGGTGGCATGGGCAGTTGCAGAACTCGGCGCAACAACAGCTGCAGGTATCGCAAGCCAATGAGTTATTACAGCAGCAACAGCAGCAGTTTTCTCAGCTGCGCGATCAAACCGATGTCCAGTTATCACTGTTAGCTTCTAAGGTTGGCCGTATTCAAGCTCGGATGAATCGTGTCGAGGCCGTTGCGGCGACGATGGCTGCACAGGCCGACCTATCTGAACAGTTCGATTTTGAATCAGAAGTGGGCCTGGGGGGCGTTGCAAGTCCAAGCCAACAAGAGATTGATCTCAGTTTGCTCATTGAACAGATGGATCAGTTAGTAAAGCGGCTCGATCGTGCAGATAATCAATTGCCCCTACTTGAAAGCCTCGATCGCAATCACCATATCGATTTAGACCGTTATTTAAGTGGCCGCCCACTGGTTAATGGTTGGCAATCTTCCTCTTACGGTTATCGGAATGATCCATTTACCGGTCGGCGTGCAAAACACCGTGGTTTGGACTTCGCGGGTAGCGAAGGGGGAGAAGTGATTGCTACTGGGGCAGGAGTTATCTCCTATTCTGGCAAACTGTCTGGTTATGGCAATCTGGTAGAGATTGATCATGGCAACGGTTTAAAAACCCGATATGGGCATAATAAAGAGAATTTGGTGGAGTTAGGCCAATTAGTGAAGAAGGGAGAGCTGATCGCATTGATTGGCAATACCGGTCGTTCGACCGGCCCTCACGTTCACTATGAGGTACTGCAAAACGACAAACAGGTGGATCCGGCCCGTTACGTATATCGACAACCACGTAGCGAATAGGATCTTAACGATTTATTTTGGGAGCCAATGATGGCGCTCATGTGTTCAGTAGCGATGTAAGACAATGTTAACGAAACTCCTCACAAAAGTATTTGGCAGCAAGAACGACAGAACCCTAAAGCAACTGCAGAAAACCGCGGTTAGCATCAACAACATGGAAGCTGAGTGGGAGGCACTGTCAGATGAACAGTTGCGTCAAATCACTGAGGAGCTAAAACAACGTGTTGCTGCTCAAGAAGATGGCGGTAAGGGTGAGTCCTTAGATGCTATTCTGCCGGAAGCGTTCGCTACCGTTCGCGAAGCTTCTAAGCGCGTATTTGGCATGCGTCACTTTGACGTGCAGCTGGTTGGCGGCATGGTGTTGCAGTCTGGCCGCATCGCGGAGATGCGTACTGGTGAAGGTAAAACCTTAACGGGTACCTTGCCAGCTTACTTGAATGCCTTGAGTGGCAAAGGCGTACACGTTATTACCGTGAACGACTACTTGGCTCGCCGTGATGCTGAGTGGAACCGCCCTCTGTTTGAATTCCTTGGCATGACCGTTGGCATCAACTTGTCCGGCATGAGCCCACAAGATAAGAAAGACGCCTACGGCTGTGATATCACCTACGGCACCAATAACGAGTTTGGTTTCGATTACTTGCGTGACAATATGGCGTTCTCTGCGCCTGAGCGTGTTCAACGTGAACTAAACTACGCCGTAATTGATGAAGTCGACTCGATTCTAATCGATGAAGCCCGCACCCCGCTGATTATCTCTGGCGCCGCTGAAGACGGTTCTGATCACTACATCCGCGTCAACACCCTTATTCCTAAGCTGGTTAAGCAGGATAAAGAAGACACCGAAGAAGAGATTGGCGATGGTGATTACACCGTCGACGAAAAGGGCAAGCAGGTTCACCTAACTGAGCGTGGCCAAGAAAAAATCGAACAACTGTTGGTTGATATCGAGCTGCTGCAAGAGGGCGACTCGCTCTACAATGCTGGTAATATCTCGCTACTGCACCACGTAACAGCGGCACTACGTGCCCATAAATTGTTTGAGCGCGACGTTGACTACATTATCGATGACGAAGGTCAGGTAGTGATTGTTGATGAACATACCGGCCGTACCATGCCTGGTCGTCGTTGGTCCGATGGTTTACACCAAGCGGTGGAAGCCAAAGAGGGAGTGAAGATCCAGAACGAGAACCAGACACTGGCCTCGATCACCTTCCAGAACTACTTCCGTATGTACTCAAGCCTTGCTGGTATGACCGGTACTGCTGATACAGAAGCATTTGAATTCCAAAGCATCTACGGCCTAGATACGGTGGTTATCCCAACTAACCGGCCAATGATCCGTAAAGACAACGCCGATTTAGTCTTCTTAACTGCTGAAGAGAAATACGAAGCCATTATCGCTGATATCCGCGATTGTATGGAGCGTGGCCAGCCAGCATTGGTGGGTACCATCTCAATTGAGACTTCCGAGTTCCTGTCGGCGTTGCTGCGCAAAGAAAAGATTAAGCACAACGTCCTAAACGCCAAGTTCCACGAGCAAGAAGCACAGATTGTTGCCGATGCCGGCCGCACTGGTGCGGTAACCATCGCTACCAACATGGCGGGTCGTGGTACCGATATCGTTTTGGGCGGCTCGTTGCAGGCTGAGTTGGATGCACTGCCAGAGGGCACTGCTGAAGATAAAATTGCAGCAATTAAAGCCGATTGGCAGCAGCGTCACGAAACCGTACTGGAGTCCGGCGGGTTGCACATCATTGCAACCGAGCGTCATGAATCTCGTCGTATTGATAACCAGCTGCGTGGTCGTTCTGGCCGTCAGGGTGATGCCGGTTCAACCCGTTTCTACCTGTCGATGGAAGACAGCTTGATGCGTATCTTCGCCTCTGACCGTGTTTCAGGCATGATGAAAAAGCTGGGTATGGAGCGTGGTGAAGCGATTGAGCATCCTTGGGTTAACCGTGCTATTGAAAACGCCCAGCGTAAAGTAGAAGCACGTAACTTTGATATTCGTAAGCAGCTGCTTGAGTATGATGATGTAGCTAACGATCAACGTCAGGTTGTATACGCTCAGCGTAACGAGTTGATGGATGGCGATGACATCTTTGAAACCATTGAAGCGGTTCGTAGCAGCGTATTGGATGACATTGTATCGCAATACATCCCACCACAGTCTCTGGAAGAGATGTGGGACGTCTCGGGCCTTGAAGATCGCTTGGCCGCAGATTTTGATCTGAAGCTGCCAGTAGCTAAGTGGCTTGAGGAAGAGGAAGAGTTGCACGAAGAAACGCTGCGAGAACGCATCGTGACTGCGTGGGATGAAGCCTATAAGTTGAAAGAGGAGCAGGTTGGCGCCAGTGTGCTGCGTCAGTTCGAGAAGATGGTGATGTTACAGACTCTCGACAACCTGTGGAAAGAGCATTTAGCGGCGATGGATCACCTGCGTCAAGGTATCCATTTGCGTGGCTATGCTCAGAAGAACCCGAAGCAAGAGTATAAGCGTGAGTCATTTGAGCTGTTCCAGTCGATGTTGGAAAGCCTGAAAACTGATGTGATCAGTTTGTTGTCTAAGATCCAAGTTCAAGCCCAAGCCGACGTTGATGAGATGGAAGCCAAGCGCCGTCGTGAAGAGGAAGCGTTGGCTCGTCAACGTGCCTTTGAGCATCAGCAAGCGCAAGAGCACTTAGCTACTGAAGGTCAGTTGGGTCAAGAAACTCAAACCCGTGAAGGACCAAAGGTCGGTCGTAACGATCCATGCCCTTGTGGTTCAGGTAAGAAGTTTAAACAGTGTCACGGCAAGTTAAGCTAACTGGCAGTGCATATAGAGGCGACCTTAGGGTCGCCTTTTTTATGGCTGTGTCACAGTCAAGTGTTGAGGTTTATATCAAGCCTTCGGCTCTATCGGTTGCAGTACTCTTAAGGGGGTATGTCGCCGTGGCGACGGCATATTCTTGTATGCATTAGCGGGGAGCTTCGCCACCTCTGGAATCCGCTTTGTCTTAGGTCACAGTTAAAAGCGGCAGCAGATCAACGACGGTACTGCTTTACCCTTTGTATCAAAACTTGCCTAGCCGGTGCTTTAACAGCATTGGAAAGAACAACACTTAGTTGGTACACAGCCTTTTTTATCGCTGGAGAACTGGCCGTTATTGCAATAATGTACGCTGCAAAGATCCTTGTTCCCCAAAGAGGTTAGGCCGTGAAAGTAATCAATGTCGCGATAGGTTTAGTATTGCATGATGACAAAGTACTGGTTGCTCTAAGGCAGCAGAATCAACACCAGGGTGGCTTGTGGGAATATCCAGGTGGCAAGGTGGAATTGAACGAAACCTTTGATGAGGCGCTTATTAGGGAGCTTGCTGAGGAGGTTGACGTACATGCTACTGCTGCAGAGCTGTTTTGGCAGACTCAGCACGACTACGGCGACCGTATTATCAACTTAAAGGCGTTTAAGGTGATCAAGTGGCATGGAACTGCAGTAAGCAAAGAGGGCAACCAGACCCAATGGGTTGCCCTTGACCAACTTATGGCGTTGCCGATGCCGGCGGCGAATCAGCCGTTAAATCTTCAGCTGGCTTCGGCATAAATTGCTTAGATTTAGGGAAAAGGTAGGCTGCTTGAGCAAGGATAGTGGCAGCCTTGATGTTATCTTTCATCGCGAGATTAGCGTGATACCACAGCAGATAAGCACCGACTGATGGGCGAACAGTCGCTTCCTCTTCCATCATGATATCGACCATTTTTAGTGCTTCTGGGTCTTGGCTTCGGAGCAAGGCAGTACCAAGCTGCATATTGATCAACTTCGTCTGCAGAAATGGATTAACGACCTGCTGTAGATATTCATGTTTAGCGCTTTTAACGTAATCATGAATTAGTGAGGTAGTGTGCAGATTGGTTAGCATTAAAAAGCAGGTTGCAACTACGCCGAGCCCAATAAAAAATTTGGGTAAAATCTCTAATTTGTTTTTGAACCGTTTTGCTGTAATTGATGTTGTTGGCACTGCGGCGATGATCAGTAGCGTTAATAACGCCAGATGCGTGGCGGAATGATAAAGCGGATATTCGGTTTGAGTGTGAAGAATAATAGGGATGGTGCTAATCCACATCGCCTTATTAAACAAATTGCCCCTACGCCAGACTGCAATGGAGAAGAAAAGCGCGAATAGGATAATGGCAAGTACCGGAATAGCACCACCTTCAACCCACCAGAAAAGCAATTCGTTATGTGGATGAGTGGTTGACGTAGTCAACATTGGCACGGAACTGTCCTGCTGATATAGCTGCGCTAGGCGTTCGGTGTAGACCTTACTGAAGGAGCCGATACCATGCCCAAGTACTGGCTTTTCAGTAATAAGCTGCAGTGACTGTCCGTAAAGAGTGGTGCGATAGCCGGGGTTACTTAGGCCTTGTCGACCTTCAGTGTCGAGGGTGCTTTGTAACAGTGGCGCTAATACGGCACCGAGGATAAGTGCAAAGACGATTTTAATGGCGTTGTTGCGATTCTTTAGCAGGCAAAGCATTGCCACAGTTATTGCAATGGCTGCCAAAACCCCAGTACGGGACATAATGAGGATAGAAACGCAGGCAATAAGCGCCATGCAGGCTAGCAGTACCAACCTTATCGCAGGCTTAGCATTGTGATGTAACCAGATGGCCAATGCTAATGCGGTGGAAAGGAGGCTGGAGACCACATTAGGCTGATAAAAACTACCAACGGGGCGGTGGTTACGAATGCCAATAAACCAGTCAGGTTGTAGGAATTGCGCAAGGCATATCAGTGCTTGAATCATCGAGCCGATAACAACCAACCACAAGGTGTTATCTAGCGCAGACTTACAGCGGATTTGAGTGATTGCAATGGCGAGCAATAGCCAAGCGATTAACCCACAGGCACGGGCGCTAGCCTCACCCACCCAGGGTTGCGAAGACCAGCAATAGGGCAACAGCAATAAGCCGATAACAGTGGCCAGTCCGGTCAGTATCGGGCTCCAGTGGATCTGTTCATTTTGGATTATTTTGCTAAATCCTGTGGCACAGATCAGGGCAATGGAGATCCAGACCATATTATTGTTGGCAACAGATAAGCCCGAACCACCGGCATTGGGCTGAAAGTAGTGCATCGAGAACAGAAACAAACTGCCGCAGAAAAACACCATCGCCTTATTCGCGTAACCATCCTTGGCTAGATTCAATGGCTTTACTCTTGGTCGTCGTTTAGAAAGAAATCCGGTTCGCTAATATCAAACTCATCTGGAAGTTCAATCTTGCCGGGAATAGCGTGCCGCTCTTCGGCCCATTCGCCTAAATCGATAAGTTTGCAGCGTTCACTGCAAAATGGGCGGAATGTGGCTTGTTCAGTCCATTCAACTGGGGTTGAGCAGGTTGGGCATTGTACGGATAGGGTCATTGTTGTTCCATGGATAAACACAGTTGCAGTGGTAAGTTACGATGATCGGCTTTGCCGGTGTCGTTATTAACCAGATGAATAGTAAAACGGTTGCGGTGGGCGCTGATTGCTGGATAGACCCCATGTTCCTGCTTGATGCGCAAACGCAGCAGGTCAATAGTCTTCTCAGAAGCGGCTTGATAGCTTCCAGCCATTGCAATGGAGTCTTGCCATTGGCTACTGCCACGCAGTATCGCCAGTAGCTGCTCGATACTGGCGGTAAATGGCGTGAGCAGCGCCAGCCATTGCTGAGCTTGCTGTTGTCGCCATTCTAGCGGACGAGCTAACCAAAAGTGCAGCTGTGGCAGATCAAAGCTACCGCAACCGCCAGGAATCGTTAACCGTTGCCTGACCGCTGCTAAAAAGCGATCGGCTTTCAACTCTGAGGTGGGCTTAGTGAGTTTATACAGCTGTTGTTGCCAGCGTTTAAAATCGTTGGCTAATAGATCCAGTTGTTGCTGATCGACGTTGGGGTATTGGCGCCAGCGCTCAATATTTGAGAGTTGTCTATCAATATCTTTAAGTAACTCTGAGCGCAGATCCGCTCTATCGATAAGCTCCATTAATTCAAACAAGCAGTGAAAAAATGCCAGTTCGCCATGGGGCAATTGAAATTGCTGATGTGAGTTAACTTGATTAAAAACCGCTTCAACCCGCAAGTAACTGCGGACTTTTTCGTTAAGCGGTTGTTCGAACAGCAGCCACATGGGGTTATTTCTCGGTAAGACTGAGGTAATACTGGTGAAGCTTTACTACTTGATGCTGTAAGTCGCAAAGCTGAGCACTATTGTCGATGATATCGTCCGCTTTAGCTAGGCGGCTCGGGCGATCAATTTGGCTGGCAATGATCTTTTTTACCAGCTCGGGGTTATTGTTGTCTCGGGCAATGGTACGTTTGAGCTGTGTTTGTTCATCAACATCAACCACTAAAATACGATCAACCAGCTGGTGCATGTCGCCCTCGAGCAGCAATGGCACCACTACTACCACATAAGCAGAGGCAGCCTGCTGGCACTGAACTAACATCTCGGCGCGGATCATAGGGTGGGTTAATCGATTAAGCCACTGTCGCTGCTCAGGTTGGTTAAAAACCAGCTCACGCAGCTGTGCTCGGTCAAGTTGACCATCTGCTGTTAATACCTTGGTGCCGAAATGTTCAGTGATGGCAGCAAGCCCATCACTGCCTTTGGCTACGACATGACGCGCAATCACATCGGTATCGACAATGGTTACCCCTAAGTCCGCAAAGCGGTCACTTACCTGAGTTTTACCTGCGCCGATACCACCGGTTAGGCCGACGAGCAGTTTGTTCATAAGCCAACCACGCTATGCAGATACCAGTTAACCAACTCTGGGCCGTAAAATAGGTAACTTAATCCGCCAATAATAATCCATGGTCCAAACGGCATCGGCTTACCTTGGTCAAGTTTGCTGGTTACGGTTAGAGCAATTCCAACAACAGCACCGCCGATGGATGAAATCAGAATAATCGGTAATAGTGCCTGCCAGCCAAACCAGGCGCCGAACAAGGCTAATAGCTTAAAGTCGCCATATCCCATGCCCTCTTTGCCAGTGAGTAGTTTAAAGCCTTGAAAGATAGACCAGAGCGATAGGTAACCAAATGCAGCCCCTAATACCGCATCAGCGAGTGTTACAAAGCCCGTGTCTATATTGAGCAACAACCCCAGCCAAAGCAGTGGCAAGGTGATGCTGTCTGGAAGCAACATCTTGTCAAAGTCGATGGCAGCAGCAGCAATCAAGCCAAAGCACAGTAACCAAGTACCTAGAAACAGTCCCGTTGGGCCAAGTTTCGCGGCAACAGCAACACACAGCAGTGCCGTGAGAAGTTCTACTAACGGGTAGCGAATCGAGATTGGGCTATGGCAATTGTGGCATTTGCCCCGTTGCGATAGGTAGCTGATTAAGGGGATGTTACGCCAAGCTGGTATGTCAGCTTGGCATTTAGGGCAATTACTACCTGGAGTGATGAGATTGTATCGCTCTGGCCATTCATCTTTGGCAGGGGTGGTTGCAAGCCCTTCGGCGCACTCTTGTAGCCATTGTCGCTCCATCATAATAGGTAAACGATGGATAACCACATTGAGAAAACTGCCAATAAGCAAACTAACGGTGCCAATTACACCTAAAAAGAGCCAATTGTATTGAGCAA
The DNA here is from genome assembly GCF_012295575.1 of Ferrimonas lipolytica. Classification (NCBI taxonomy): domain Bacteria; kingdom Pseudomonadati; phylum Pseudomonadota; class Gammaproteobacteria; order Alteromonadales; family Ferrimonadaceae; genus Ferrimonas; species Ferrimonas lipolytica. Next base: position 3,867,527 of record NZ_CP051180.1, read on the forward strand.
AAAGCTCTAGCCACATCGCCATTACTACCGCCGATTAAATGATTTATGCGGGATGTTAACCGACTACGTTACCTAATTCGAATATCGGCAGGTACATAGCGATAATAAGGCCGCCGACCAATACTCCCAGGACAACCATTAATAGCGGTTCGATCAAGGTTGATAAGCCATCAACAGCATCATCTACTTCCATTTCAAATATGTTAGCGACCTTATTGAGCATATCGTCTAAGGCACCAGACTCTTCACCAATCATCACCATCTGAGTAACCATATCGGGGAACAGGTTTACGGTACGCATGGCAATGTTCATTTGTAAGCCGGAGACTACTTCCTCTTTCATTTTGAGGATCCCTTTGCGGTAGACCGCATTACCCGAGGCACCAGCAGAGGCGTCTAAACCTTCTACTAGAGGGACACCAGCAGCAAAGGTAGTCGCCAGAGTTCGGGCAAACTTTGCCATTGCCCCTTTATGTAAAATATTACCAACCACTGGAATTTTTAATAGCACCACATCGACCTTATCGCGAAACTCTGGCGAGTTATGATAGGCCCGTTTGTAGAGCCATACGATGATCATTGCTACCCCAAGGAAGTAATACCAACTGCTTTGAATGAATTTGGATAAACCGATAACCATCTGGGTAAAGGCAGGCAGCTCAGCACCAAAGTCGTTAAATATCGCCTCAAATTGAGGTACCACAAATATCAATAGGATTAAGGTAACGATAATGGCAACGGTAACCACCGCAACCGGATAAAACATCGCCTTTTTAATTTTGGATTTGAGCGCTTCCGACTTTTCTCGATAGGTGGCGATACGGTCAAATACGCTGTCCAAGGTACCGGACTGTTCACCGGCCGAAACTAAGTCACAGTAAAGCTCATCAAAGTGCTCGCGGTGGGGCCGCAATGCTTGCGCAACTGGAGTGCCCGCTTGGATCTCTTCTAAAATCTTGCCCAGCAGTTTCCGCATCGCTTCATTTTCATGGCCTTTGGCGACCATATCGAGGCCGGTAACCAGTGGTACACCGGCCATCAACATGGTTGCTATCTGGCGGGTAACTACGGCGATATCTTTAGAGGTGATCTTAGATTTTTTTTGAAATAGCGAACGGGGTTTGCGGGCGACCTTGAGCGGAGTGACGCCTTGGGAGCGTAATATCGCTTTAACTTCATTAATGGAGGCGCCGCGCAGCTCGCCTTTGAGCGGATTGCCCTTTTGGTTTTTGCCAGACCATACGAAATCGCTGACTTCGGCTTTCTTCGACTTATCCAGTTTTGCTTTTTTTTGTTGCCGTTGATCGGCACTGCTGCGCGCCTGAAAAACCTTAGCCATCGAGCAAATCCTTATGCTTTATGTTAGTGACTGGTTACTCGGTTAACTTCCGCTAGTGAAGTGGTTCCGTCAATCACTTTTTCCAGTGCTGACTGTCTTAACGTTACCATGCCATCTTTTTTAGCCTGTTTGGCCAGATCCAAGGCGCTGCCACCATCCATGATCAGCGCCGCCATCTCGGTGGTCATGGTTAACATCTCATACAGACCTATTCGCCCTTTATAGCCACCATTGCAGTTATCGCACCCCTTAGGTTTAAACAGGGTAATGCCAGCGTCAATCTGTTGGTGGCTAAAGCCTGCTTGCAGCAACTCAATCGACGGGATCTGCTCCGGTTGCTTGCAGTTAGGGCACAACTTACGGCCTAAACGTTGGGCAATAATTAGGCTTACCGAGCTGGCGATGTTGTAGGCTGGAACGCCCATGTTGAGCAAACGAGTAAGTGTTTCTGGCGCCGAGTTGGTGTGCAACGTGCTCATCACCATATGCCCGGTTTGCGCTGCCTTTACTGCAATCTCAGCGGTTTCTAGATCGCGGATCTCACCAACCATAACAATATCGGGATCCTGCCGAAGGAAAGATCGTAGCGCGCCAGCAAAGGTAAGGCCGGCCTTTGGGTGGATCTGTACTTGGTTGATGCCAGGAAGGTTGATTTCAACCGGATCTTCAGCGGTGGAGATATTACGCTCTTCGGTATTAAGGATATTAAGGCCAGTATATAGCGATACCGTCTTGCCAGAACCGGTAGGGCCGGTTACTAAGATCATCCCCTGTGGTCGCTGCAGGTTTTGTTGGTACAGCGCTTTTTGTTGTTCGCTAAAACCGAGGATATCGATATTTAAGTTGGCAGCGGAGGAGTCCAAGATCCGCATTACCACCTTTTCGCCAAACAGCGTTGGCAATACCGATACGCGAAAATCGACCATCTTTTTATTGCCAACCCGCAACTTGATTCGACCATCTTGCGGTAAACGGCGCTCGGCGATATCCAGTTTGGCCATTACCTTGATGCGGGCGGAGATACGTGGCCCTAAGCCCTGAGGCGGCGCGGTGATGGTGCTGAGCATGCCATCAATACGAAAACGAACCCGGTATTGGTTCTCGTAGGGCTCAAAGTGCAGATCCGAGGCGCCTTTACGGATCGCTTCGGTCATCAGCTTGTTGATAAATACTACTACGGGGGCGTCATCGGCGCTGACGTCAGTATGGTCGCTATCGTCACTGTTATCGGTATCAATGCCAGCGAGGCGATTTTCATCGTCTTCGCTGATATCAAGTTGATCTAGGTCAGCCTCTAGCACCTTATCGATAATCTTATCGAGCGCCTGCTGAACCACGATGATCGGCTCAACGTGCAGCCCTAAGCTGAATTGAAACTCTTCAAGGGCAACTAAATTGTTGGGATTTGAGGTGGCCAGAATAAGCCGATTGTTACGTTTACAAAGAGGCAGGCAACGATGTTTTTCTATTAGTTTTGAGTTTTTTATATCGTCAGGAATTGTAGATATATCAAGCCATGATATATCAAGAGACGGAAGGCCAAATGTACCTGCTATATTAGACATCGTGAGATGAAGTACAGCTCCTCTTCAAGGAGCTGTACTTTCTACTATCAACTACAATTTTTTGGCTTAAATTCAGCTGGGATTGTAGAAGTGCAATCCCAAACACCATCGCCATCTCTAGTTAGAGTGATATTTTTATCTTTAACTAAAGCGTTCACAGTTCCTGAATCTAGCTTACAATCTAACGAGTTTGCTGCGGCACTTGTTGTACTAGGAGCAGCGACTGTAATTGTGCAGTAGGTTCCACTAATAGTGTTTCCAAGAGTGGTGGTTACAGTTTCACCCTCATTTACTGCAATTTCATATGCAGTTTTATATGGAGTGACTTCAGCAAGCGCAGCATTAACTTGCGACTTCACTGTGTAATCCTGATAAGCAGGAATCGCGATTGCTGCCAAAATACCGATAATGGCTACCACGATCATCAATTCAATCAGGGTAAAGCCTTGTTGTAAGTTCCGTTTCATCCGTGTATCTCCCAAAAACAATAATATCAGCCCGAAAGCGGCAGGCCGGGTGGCCCTCCTGGCTACCGACAGCTACTCCGTAGAAAAGTAGTGCTAATCGCAGTCTAAGCAACAAGAATCGCTAACACAATAGCTACTTACTGTAATTTCTTTGGAACGCTATAGATAAAATAGTACGTTATTGAGGCAGTGTGGCTGGTGAGTGTACGGCTGGTGTTGATCTTGTGAATCATAGAGGGTTGAGGCTCGGAGCGGTGAAGCTCCGAGTTGTTAGCTATTAGTTAAAGCGCATTGATAAATCAAGTGCTCGAACATGCTTGGTCAGTGCGCCAACTGAGATGAAATCGACTCCAGTGCGGGCGAAATCGGCGATGGTATCGATGGTGACATTACCAGACACCTCGAGCTTGGCGGGTGACGGAAGCGCTTGGTTAAGCTGCACTGCCTGAACCATCATGGTGATGTCGAAGTTATCGAGCATGATAATGTCGGCACCAGCTTGCAGTGCCGCCGTTAACTCTTCAATTGACTCAACCTCAACCTCAACCGGTGCTTCTGGCTTGAGTGTTCGGGCGGAGCTGATAGCGGCGTCGATGCCACCACAAGCAGCAATGTGATTCTCTTTAATCAAAAACGCATCGAATAGGCCAATACGGTGGTTCTTCCCACCACCACAGGTCACCGCGTACTTTTGTGCGGTACGTAACCCCGGTAAGGTTTTACGGGTATCGAGCAGGCGACAATGGGTGCCTTCCAGCTTGGCTGTGTAGTGGTGCACAATGGTGGCCACGCCAGACAGGGTCTGCACAAAATTAAGGGCGGTACGTTCGCCGGTAAGCAGAAGTCGTGCTGGACCAGCCAACTCGACTAGGGTTTGCCCAGCCACAATCAGGTCTCCGTCATCGACGTGCCAGTGCAGTGCAACTTCGCCACCAAGTTGGTTAAACACCTGCTCCACCCATGCCTTGCCGCAGAATACCGCGTCTTCACGGGTAATGATGGTGGCTTCGGCATAACGTTCGGCGGGGATCAGTTGGGCGGTAATGTCGCCATCGTTTGCGGATAGTCCGCCTAAATCTTCATGCAACGCTGTCGCAACCGACAGGCGAATATCATTTTCCAGCATTGGCTTAGTACTTCCTTAGCGTCAATCTTTTGCCCCGTTGAACCAGCTCCAGATCGCGTAAGGCGTTCATGCCGAGCAAAATGGTGTGGCCGTCCAAGCCGGGATTAATGTGTGCAGACAGATTATATAGGGTAAGTCCGCCAATGGAGAGCGATTCAATGTGGGTTTGCCACACTCTAATGCTGCCATTTGCGGTATTTACTTGAAACGGCCTACCTCGGGGTAATTGTAATTTGTCAGCCACAGCGGCGGGGATAGATATTTCAGTGGCACCGGTATCCAACAGCATCACTACCGCTTGTTCGTTGAGTAGCGCTGAAGTGACATAGTGGCCTTGTCGATTCTGCTGCAGCGTAATGGTGTTGGCCGCATCAGTGCTAACGTTTTGATTTGGATTGTATTGCCGTTCTATTTTTTGATCGAAGTAAAAGTACAGCAGAGCGGCTAGGATCAGCCATGCCATCACAAACATCAGCTTGCCGGTTCGGGTCTGAGAAGTCGCTGTTGAGGGCATAAGGTTTGATACACTCTTCGAATAATTATTACTATTATTTGCTAGTAAACAAGGAATTACCATGACTAAACTGCAATATCATGTTGAACCGAAAGGGCGCTGGCTTGAGTCCGTTCAACATCGCTTTTGCAGCTTTCACGGGGTGCGGCCAAAGCCTATTTCGATGGTGGTTATCCACAATATTAGTCTGCCGTCTGGGTTATTCGGCGCACCCTATATAGACCAGCTGTTTTTGGGTTGTGTTCAATCGGATTACGAGGTGCTGAAGCAGCTGCATCAGGTTGAGGTATCAGCGCACTTGTTGATCCGCCGAAATGGTGGCGTAGTGCAATATGTTCCGTTTGATCGCAGGGCATGGCATGCCGGGGTAAGCTGCTTTGCAAACGAAGCAAACTGCAACGACTATTCGATTGGGATTGAGCTGGAGGGAGCGGACAATATTCCTTATAGCGATAACCAGTATCAAAGTTTGGCGGCAGTAATTAGCGCCATAATGGCAGTGTACCCATTAATTACACCGGCACGAATCGTTGGCCACAGTGATATAGCTCCCGGCCGCAAGACTGATCCTGGCCCAGCCTTTGACTGGCAACGATTGACCACAGAACTGGAGTCCATCAGATTATGACACTGTTCTCTCTTCTCTTGGTGATGTTGGCGGAGCGCTTAAAACTGTGGCAGCAGACATTTCAGTTTGAATCGTTCAGTCGCCGTTATTTCGCTTTGGTTGGCGTAGATAGAGGTCGACCCAGTATTATTTTACTGGTAGCGGCCTTGCTCCCTGCGCTGGTCGTTGGCACAGCGACCGAGCGGCTAAGTGGCTGGTGGTTTGGTGTGCCCAATCTCATTGTGTGGTTGGTTATCGGCTTACTGCTGTTTGGCCACAGCTCAATTCGCCAGCGCTTTCGGCAGTTTTTGCACTTTGCGAGCAGTGACGATATCGACGCCTGCCATCAGTTAGTGCAGCAAATGGACGCCTGCCATCGAAAAGATGCGGATGAATATTCACTCGGGCAGCATATGGGGGAGCTGGCGGCGTGGATCAACTTTCGCTATTACGCCGCCGTGGCACTCTATTTTGTGGTGCTTGGGCCAGCTTTTGCCATGTTTTATTCATTGGTGCGAGATCTACACGACCATCACTCCCGTCTAGGTCGGCCACGGTTATCGACAACCTTACATCTGCTTGACTGGTTACCTGCACGTATTGTCAGCGTCAGTTTTGCCTTTGCTGGCCACTTTCAACAATCGATGCAAGTACTGCTGCCAAACCTTATCAATCTTCGCGTTCCTGCTCGAAAGGTTGTGGTTGATGTAGCCATCGCCGCCGAGGAGATGCCATCGCAAACTAAGCAACCGATCTGCATCCTCTCAACCTTGGCAATGCTAAAGTTGGTAAAGCGCAATTTGGTACTGCTTTTAGTAGTGGTTTCTTTTTTGACCATTTTTGGCTTTTTACAGTAATAACACACTGACAAAGATGAAAATATGCCTTACCAGCATTACTCTGTTTCGACCTTTTCTTAGTACTCTGTGGGTGACTTTATCTCGAACTTGATTCGATGGGGCTCAAGCTGAGAGCTGCATCAAGCTAAAGTTGAGCATGAACTAGCCCTTATTCAAATTTCCCCCGCATGATGTGATCGGCATCAAATAAATTGCACTGAGCATCTGATACTTGTAGTATCCTGCGGCAACGGATATTGGTAATACCAATTTACAATCCCGAAATATCAATGGATGTGACACGACATGTCTTATCGACGAATTAACCAGCCTAAATTGTCCGACGTAATCATGAAGGAACTCGAGAAGATGATTCTTGAGGGCAGCTTGAAACCTGGGCAAAAACTGCCGCCAGAACGAGAGTTGGCAGTCCGCTTTGAGGTTTCACGACCGTCGTTGCGAGAAGCGATTCAAAAGCTCGAAGCTAAAGGGGTGTTAAATCGCCGACAGGGCGGTGGTACTTATGTGAAGGATCAGCTGTGGAATAGCTTGTCTGATCCGCTGGTTGAGTTGCTCGCCAATAATCCAGAATCACAGTACGACTTATTGGAATTTCGTCATGCAACTGAAGGCATGATGGCTTATTACGCCGCGTTACGTGGCACCGATTCTGATCAAGAACAGCTTCGAACCCAGATGGATTACATCAAACAGGTTCAAGGAGATCCAAAACGCGAAGCGCAGGCTATTGTCGAGTTCCATCGCAGTGTGGCAGAGGCTTGTCATAATGTTGCGATGTTGCACCTAGTCCTAAGTCTCGCGCCGTTGCTGGAACGCAACGTGGCGGAAAACCTGCAGCTGCTCTACCGTCGAGAGGGCTCATCAGATGTGGCAAATATCCACCGTGAAGCGCTGTTAGACGCCATTTTAAAGCGCGATCCAGAGATGGCTCGCCGCGCCTCAAACGACCACCTCGCTTACATTGAAGAGGTGACGTTAGAGGTTCGTAGGGAAGACAGCCGACAGCAGCGTAGCCTGCGTCGAATGAGAAACGAACTTATTTAATTGCATGCGGTATCACCCTCAATTACTAGGGTGTGCAACTACAGAGAGTTAGGAGTGTAAATGTCAGGTTCTATTGTGCAGGATGTTGACCAGCAGGAAACCAACGAGTGGCTACAAGCCCTTGAAGCGGTGATGCAGGAAGACGGTATTGAACGCGCGAAGTTTCTTTTGGACGAGATGATCACCAAAGCGCGCAGTTCTGGTGTTGAACTACCAACAGGGATCACCACTAACTACCTGAACACGATTGACCCACAGAGTGAGCCGGCTTATCCCGGCGACATCAGCCTTGAGCGCCGAATTCGCTCTATCGTACGTTGGAACGCGATTATGATCGTGTTGCGCGCCTCAAAAAAAGGGTTGGATCTTGGCGGTCACATGGCTTCTTATCAATCCGCTGCGGCGTTTTACGAAGTGGGCTTTAACCACCTGTTCCGCGCCAAGAATGCTAAAGACGGTGGCGACTTGGTCTATTACCAAGGCCATATCTCTCCCGGCATTTACGCTCGCGCCTTTATGGAAGGCCGCCTAACCGAACAGCAATTAGATAACTTCCGCCAAGAGGTTGATGGTGAAGGTATCTCCTCCTACCCACACCCTAAGCTAATGCCAGAGTTTTGGCAGTTCCCAACGGTTTCTATGGGTCTTGGCCCAATCAGCGCCATCTATCAGGCTCGTTTCCTTAAGTACCTCAATGGCCGTGGTCTGAAAGACACCTCCGAGCAGCGGGTATACGCCTATCTTGGCGATGGCGAAATGGACGAGCCAGAATCCCGCGGTGCTATCTCCTTTGCGGCTCGTGAGAAACTGCACAACCTGTGTTTCTTGATTAACTGTAACCTGCAGCGTTTAGATGGCCCAGTAATGGGTAACGGCAAGATCATTCAAGAGCTAGAAGGCCTATTTAAGGGCGCTGGCTGGAACGTAGTTAAGGTGATCTGGGGGAACGGTTGGGACAAACTGTTGGCGAAAGACACCAGCGGTAAACTGCTGCAATTGATGAATGAAACCGTCGACGGCGATTACCAAACCTACAAATCCAAGAATGGCGCTTACGTGCGTGAGCACTTCTTTGGTCGCTACCCAGAAACCGCAGCGTTGGTGGCTGACATGACTGACGCTGAGATCTTTGCTCTGCAACGTGGCGGCCACAGCCCATCGAAGTTGTATGCTGCTTATCAAAATGCGATGCAGTGCACCGATAAGCCAACAGTTATCCTTGCTAAAACCGTCAAAGGTTACGGCATGGGTGATGCAGCAGAGGGTAAGAACATTGCCCACCAAGTTAAAAAGATGGACATGAGCACCATCTTACAGTTGCGTAACCGCTTAGGTTTGAGCGATTTACTCAGCGATGAACAGGTAAACGAATTGCCTTATTTGAAGCTGGAAGAAGGCACTGCGGAACACAAGTATCTGCACGAGCGTCGTCAGGCTTTGCATGGTTATACCCCGCAGCGTTTGCCTAACTTCACTGAAAAGTTGCAAGTTCCGACCTTAGAAACATTCCGTGGCTTGTTAGATGAGCAAAAGCGCGAGATCTCCACCACCATGGCGTTCGTTCGTGCATTAAATGTGCTGCTGAAAGACCAAGGGATCGGTAAAAACGTGGTGCCAATTGTTGCTGATGAAGCACGTACCTTTGGTATGGAAGGCTTATTCCGTCAAATCGGCATCTACAACCCGCACGGCCAAACGTACACCCCCCAAGACCGTGACGTGGTGTCCTACTACAAAGAATCGACCTCCGGTCAGGTTCTCCAGGAAGGCATTAACGAACTTGGTGCTATGTCATCTTGGGTTGCAGCAGCAACCTCATACAGCACCAACGATCTGCCGATGATCCCATTCTATATCTACTACTCGATGTTTGGTTTTCAGCGTGTTGGTGATATGGCTTACATGGCCGGAGATCAACAAGCCCGTGGCTTCTTGCTCGGCGCCACTGCAGGCCGTACCACATTGAATGGTGAAGGGTTACAGCACGAAGATGGTCACAGCCATATCTTGGCTAACACCGTGCCAAACTGTGTCTCTTACGATCCTACCTACGCCTATGAAGTTGCGGTTATTCTGCAAGACGGCATTAAGCGTATGTACGGTCCAGAGCAAGAGAACATCTACTACTACCTAACGTTGCTCAACGAGAACTACGCTCAGCCAGCAATGCCTGAAGGAAGCGAAGAGGGTATTCGCCGTGGCATCTACGGTTTAGAAAGCTACTCTGGCGATAAAGCCAAGGTACAGCTGTTGTCATCCGGCACCATTATGCTGCAGGTGCAACAGGCCGCTAAGGTGCTATCAGAACAATACGGCATCGGTTCAGATATCTTCTCCGTTACCTCGTTCAACGAACTGACCCGAGACGGTCAAGATGTTGAACGTTGGAACATGCTCCACCCAACCGCTGAGGCGAAAACCCCTTATGTGGCGCAGGTGTTGGGCGATCTGCCTACCATCGCTGCAACGGATTACATGAAAAACTACGCAGAGCAGGTTCGTGCCTTCCTACCGACCTCAAGCTACCGCGTGCTTGGTACCGACGGCTTTGGTCGTTCAGACAGTCGCGTTAACTTGCGCCGCCATTTCGAAGTCAATGCTGATTACGTCGTCGTAGCAACCCTGACTGAGCTGGCTAAACAGGGCCAGATAGATAAGCAGGTAGTTGCCGATGCGATTGCCAAGTTTGGCATCAACCCAGATAAAACCAACCCACTGTTTGCTTAAGGGAAATCATCACATGACTATTGAAATTACCGTACCGGATATCGGTGCAGATGAAGTCGAAGTGACTGAAATCCTAGTTCAAGTGGGTGATACCGTTGAGCTGGAACAATCACTGCTGACCGTTGAAGGTGATAAGGCTTCAATGGAAGTGCCAGCAGCAAGTGCTGGTGTTGTTAAAGAGATAAAAGTAACCGTCGGCGATAACGTCACTACCGGCAGCTTAATTATGCTCTTTGACGACGTTGCAGCAACGCCTGTTGCCCCAGCAAGTGCCGAAGCTGAAGCAATCACTACAGCTGCTCCCGCTGTTACCAGCGAGCAGGTTATTGCAGTACCAGATATTGGCGGCGATGCGGTAGAGGTTACCGAGATCTTGGTTAAGGTTGGCGATAGCGTTACCGAAGAGCAATCGTTATTAACGGTAGAGGGTGACAAGGCTTCTATGGAAGTACCGGCACCGGTTGCCGGTGTGGTTAAATCCATCAGTGTTAATCTGGGTGATTCAGTCACCACCGGTGCCGATATTATGGTGTTTGAAGTGGCTGGTGCTGCTCCAGCAGCTCCTACGCAAGCCCCTGTCGCATCGGTTGAAGCGCCAACAGCTGCTCCGGCTCAGCCTACGGCTGTGGTTCCAGTGGCTAACGCGCCAGCCAGCGACTTCTCGGAAAACAGCGCTTATGCCTACGCGACGCCGCTGATCCGCCGTTTGGCGCGTGAGTTTGGTGTCGACCTGAGTAAGGTGACTGGTACTGGCCGTAAGAAGCGCATCATTAAAGAGGATGTGCAAAGCTACGTTAAGGGCGCTTTGGCTAAGGTTCAATCTGGCCAAGTCAGCTCTGGCAACGGCTTGGAGCTGCTACCGTGGCCGAAAGTCGATTTTGCTAAGTTTGGTGAAATTGAAGTGCAGAAAATGTCGAAGATCAAGAAGATCTCCGGCGCGAACCTCGCCCGTAATTGGGCGGTCATTCCGCACGTAACCCAGTTCGATGAAGCCGATATCACCGAAGTCGAGGCGTTCCGCAAGGCGCAGAACGTTGATGTGGCCAAGCAAGATCTTGGTTTCAAGATCACCCCGCTGGTGTTCATCCTTAAAGCCGTGGCCAAAACCCTCGCGGATTTGCCGCAATTCTGCGCCAGTATCGGTGAAGATGGCGAAAGTGTGGTGTTGAAAAAGTACATCCACATCGGTGTTGCTGTTGATACACCAAACGGGTTGGTGGTTCCAGTAGTGCGCGATGTTGATAAGAAGGGCATCTATGAGTTGTCGCAAGAGTTGATGGCAATCTCTAAGAAAGCCCGAGCAGGCAAGCTGAGCTCCGCTGATATGCAGGGCGGTTGTTTCACTATCTCTAGTCTCGGTGGTATTGGTGGAACCGCGTTTACACCAATCGTGAACGCTCCGGAAGTGGCCATCTTGGGCGTATCCAAATCTGAGATGAAGCCCAAATGGAATGGCAGCGAGTTTGAGCCACGGCTGATGCTGCCGCTGTCGTTGTCTTATGACCACCGGGTTATCGATGGCGCCGACGGTGCTCGCTTTAGCTCAACCTTGGCGAGTTACTTAGGCGATATTCGCAAACTCGTACTGTAAAGGTCGCAGTAAGCCAGAACTTTGTGATCTGGCTTCTGTTCCTGAGTGCGGCCACGTACAATGGCCGTGCTCTCAATGGAATGCATTAGAATCAGAGGAACATCATGAGCCAACAGATCAAAACCCAAGTTGTTGTCTTGGGTGCAGGACCAGCCGGTTATTCTGCAGCGTTTCGCGCCGCTGACTTAGGTCTGGAAACCGTTATGATTGAACGTTACAGCAGTCTCGGTGGAGTATGCTTGAACGTAGGTTGTATCCCTTCCAAAGCGTTGCTACACGTAGCGAAGGTTATCGACGAAGCCAAACAGATGGATAGCCATGGCGTTAGCTTCTGCGCACCAACCATCGACTTAGATAAGATCCGCGCTCATAAAGAGAAGGTGGTCGGTCAGCTTACCGGTGGTCTGGGTGGCATGGCCAAGATGCGTAAGGTCAACGTGGTTAACGGCCACGCCCAATTCACCGGTGCCAACAGTATTGACGTAACTGGCGATGATGGACAGGTCACTACCATCACCTTTGATAACGCCATCGTTGCAGCGGGCTCTCGTCCAATTGAACTGCCATTTATTCCTCATGAAGATCCTCGTATCTGGGATTCTACAGACGCGCTAGAGCTGAAGAGTATTCCAGAGAAGCTATTGATTATGGGCGGCGGCATCATCGGTTTAGAGATGGGCACAGTCTATGACGCGCTTGGTTCTAACGTTGAAGTGGTTGAGATGCTCGATCAAGTGATCCCTGCCGCGGATAAAGATGTGGTGCGGGTGTTTACTAAGCGCATGAGCAAGAAATTTAAGTTTATGCTGCAAACCAAGGTGACTGCTGTTGAAGCCAAAGAAGATGGCATTTACGTCTCCATGGAAGGTAAGAAAGCCCCAGCAGAGCCACAGCGTTACGATGCGGTACTGGTGGCTATTGGTCGTCTACCAAACGGTAAGCTAATTAACGCTGAAGCAGCCGGCATCGCCGTTGATGAGCGCGGCTTTATCAATGTTGATAAGCAGATGCGCACGAACGTGCCGCACATTAGCGCGATTGGCGACATCGTGGGTCAACCGATGTTAGCGCACAAAGGTGTGCATGAAGGCCATGTTGCCGCTGAGGTGATTGCCGGTAAGAAGCACTATTTCGATCCTAAGGTGATTCCATCCATCGCTTACACCGATCCTGAGATCGCTTGGGTTGGCTTAACCGAGAAAGAAGCCAAAGAGCAGGGCATCAGTTACGAGACCGCGGTGTTCCCATGGGGCGCTTCCGGCCGTGCTATTGCTCAAGGTGCCTCCGATGGTATGACCAAGCTTATCTTTGATAAAGAGAGCAACCGTATTATTGGTGGCGCTGTCGCTGGTTCTAACGGTGGTGAACTGCTTGGTGAGCTAGGCTTGGCGATTGAAATGGGTTGTGATGCTGAGGATCTCGCGCTCACCATTCACGCTCACCCAACTCTGCATGAATCCGTTGGTCTAGCTGCGGAAGTGTATGAAGGTAGCATTACTGATTTGCCCAACGCCAAGGCAAAAAAGAAATAAAATTCAATAGTTAATTATAAAAGGCAGCCTTTATGGCTGCCTTTTTTATGGATGAATTCTGCAATAAATTAGCGTAGCTTGGCTGCCATAAAAATGAATAACGTACAGTAGAGTTTATGTGGCTGAGATTGTGGTGCTTCGCATTATTGCTGTGGACCAATAGTAGCGTTGCCGAAGCAGTTCGGGTGGTTGGGTTTGAGCAGGGTCTACAAAGCCAAATCGTACTGAGCACGCTTGAGGATCAAGAGGGCTTGTTATGGATAGGCACTGAGGATGGACTCTATCGCATGAGCGATAGGGTGGTTCGACGTGTGGATGACCTGAATGTTGCTGGGCAGCTCAGCAACAGTGTATTTCGTGCATTACAGCGCCTGCCAGATCAACAACTGTTACTTAGTACCGCAGGCCAGATTGCGTTATTCGATATCGCTAACAATCAATTTTTGCCGCTATCCGAGCGTTTCCCAAATCTCGATGCCAACAGCAGCACCGGCTTCTTTTATCAAGATCACCAGCGTGACATTTGGTTTATTACCAACAATGGCCACATCTACAAACTGCGCTCCGACCTGAACGCATTAACCTTGGTTGGAAAGCTCCCAGCTGGGCAACGTTATCGGCAGATCTACCACCATGCTGATGGTGGCATCTGGGTCATGGCACCGCACCAACTTTGGCATCTTAATGAGCAAGGTGTGGTGCTGGATAGCGAGGTGTGGGATGACGCCGGCGGCGAACTCACTACGTTGTTGGATGTTGACCGCGATACCCTTTGGATAGCCAGCACCCAAGGGTTGGTGTCGATGGATGTCCATGTCGGTAAAGACTCGTTTAAGACCCTGTTAACTGCCTCAATTCGGGATCTTGAGATGGATCCCCGTGGCAATGTTTGGCTGTTAGGCAGAGGCAAACTTTGGCTTTGGTCGATAGGCGCTGTTGCCCCTACTGAAGTACCGATGCCAACCGTTGAAAACTTTGATCCGGTGTTGGTGCTAAAGCTGATGCTCGATTCTAATCAACGGTTGTGGTTTATGAGTGGCTACCATGGCTTGGTGGGCATGCGACCACCGATGAACTTTGTGGCGGAGTCCTATACCCCTAAGCACTACCCGCAGATGCCAGCAGGGGCGGTTTGGCATATCTGGGCCGATGACGAACAACGGCTGTTGGCCACTGATGGTGGCTTGCAGTGGTTCGATGTAGCCACTAATAGCTATCGCCACATCGAGCTACCCGGCTTGGATGACAGTGGTGCGGCATGGGCGATTTGGCCTTTGGACCCACAACGATGGTTAATTGGTAGCAGTAATGGTTTATATGAAGTTGACCGAACCACACTGCAAGCGAAACCGCTGATCCCCGTAGGTGCGCCAGAGCTCGCAAAACGCAGTATCTATGTGATTGTTCCTAGTGGCGATGCGTTATTGCTGATCACCGATTTGCAGACCTTCCGCTGGAAACCGGGGCGGGATATCGAACACCTGTTGATCGACGGTGAAGCGGTGATTGGAGTGCGTAATGCCCATGAGGATGAACAGCAACGATTGTGGTTGGCGGGGGAAGGAGTACTGGGCTATCTGGATCATAGCGATCAATATCATTCATTGCTGCCATTGCTGCCGCAACAATATCGCCTGAATAGCTTCAGCATGCTGCTGCCTATCTCCGAACAACGTTTATGGTTTGGCAACTATGGCCATGGCTTGTGGCAATATGACAGCCGCTGGAATGAGGTGGTATCGATCTCGGAACATCTAGGGTTGAATTGTGATAATCCCAATTTTGCCACAACCCATAATCAATCGATCCTATTGGGATGTGATCGCAGCTTATATCGAATTGATCCTGCCGTAGATGAGGTGATCGGTATCGACCGTTACGATGGCTTACCGATCGCGAACTTCAATGAAGGCGCGATGTTTTACGATGAGTCTTTGGGATTCATGGTGGGTAGCAGTAACGGCATGGCGGTGTTGCAGCCCGACCAGATGTTTGTGGTAGAGCGGCGTCAACGGGCACTGTTTGAATCACTCGAGCTGCAGCTGAATGATGGCACTAGCCAGGTGTGGCTCCGACCTGAACTCAGCAAGATTGAATTGGATGCTTCAGCCCAATTAGTTACCTTTCAGTTTGCCAGCAATCGCCTACTGGATCCGAACCCCAAGCGCTATCGTTACAAGTTGAATTACAACGGTAACGAAGGGGAGCTGATTACCATTAACGCCTCTGACCGACTCACTTTTAGCCACCTCAAAGCCGGCGATTATGAGCTACTGCTGTTCGGCAGCAGTAACGCCTCTTGGCAAAGTATTCCCAGTCGAGTTCGCTTTACGGTTAATCAAGCTTGGTGGCAATACAGTGCAGCCCAGTTTGCTACCCTCACCCTCGCTGTAATTCTGTTAGTGCTGTTAATACTGTTGCTCCGCTCTAAGCTCCGCCGTGGTAATAAGGCGTTAAAGCAGTTATCTAGTAGCCAACAGCGGTTGCATATTGCGCTGGATGCCAGTGATTCAGATAGCTGGGAGTGGCACCGAGAAGATAATCTAATTCGGATCAGCGATCGTAAGAAGATTTTCAGTGCCAGTGGGGACGTACTGATTGCCGAACCTGATACCAATAGTATCCATCCGGATGACCGCTTGCGGGTGAAAACTGCGTGGCAAAATCATATCAGTAACACCAACGATCGCTACGATGTGATCTACCGACAAACCGATTACAGTGGGCAGTGGCGCTGGATCCACACCATGGGGAAGGTTGTTACCCGTGAGCCCAATACCAACAAACCGATCTCGATCGCTGGGATCTACACCGATATCACCGAGAACCGCCGCTTAGAACAGGAACACACACTCTACGCGTTAGCGTTTGAGCATGCAGCAGAGGGGGTGTTCATTCTCGATCGCGATCTTCAGATCGTTGGTGCCAACCCTGCGGCGGCCAGCATATTGGGCTGCAGCCCAACGGATCTGCACAACGGTGAATTGATGCACTTTTGGCTGCATGAGCAATCGATGTCGGTCAATGAGCTGCTGCAGCAACCGACACCATGGCAAGGGGAAGTCTTCCTATTCAATCGGCAAGGCAATGCTTTGCCGATGCAGGTGAGCTTGAGCACCATGCACAGCGGCTCAGAACAGCGCTGGATCTTCCTGTTCAGTGATATCTCAATCCGCAAGCAGACCGAAGCCGAGCTGCAGCGACTCGCTAATTTTGATCCTCTTACAGGGCTGCTAAATCGCTCCAATTTTAATAAACAGGTAGCGCAGCTACTGGAAAAAAATGCGCTGTTGTCACAGCCGTCAGCGTTGTTGTTCTTAGATCTTGATCGATTTAAGAACATCAATGACAGCTTTGGTCACTCAAGTGGTGATGAGCTGCTGGTGGAGGCGGCTCGGCGCTTGCAACAGTACATCGGCCCTGCCGATATGTTGTGTCGTTTTGGTGGCGATGAGTTTGTGGTGTTTGTGCCGGATGCGCTGAGCACTAAAAAGCTGGAGCAATTGGCAGATCGGTTGCTGCATGCATTTAGCCAACCGTTTGAAGTGGGCTCGCAGGTGTTTTACATCAGTACCAGTATTGGCATTTCACGTTGTCCTGAGGATGGCGAACAACTGGAGTTTCTGGTTAAGAACGCCGATTTAGCGATGTATCAAGCTAAAGAGGAGGGGCGCGGGCGCTTCTGTTTTTATACCAAGCAACGCAACGATCAGATGCACCACCAACTGGCCCTCGATAGTGCCCTGCGGGAGGCGCTATTGAATGAGCGGTTGCAGCTGTACTACCAGCCGCAGATTGATCTTGATAGCGGCCGTATTCTTGGGATTGAAGCACTACTGCGCTGGTTTGATGTTGCCGGTGGTGCCATTCACCCCGAGGAGTTTATCGCCATTGCCGAGTCGAATGGTTTTATCATTCAGTTGGATCGGTGGGCTTTGAAACAGGCGTGTCGTGAGTTTGTGCGCTGGGATGGGGTGGATGCAAACTTGGTGCTATCGGTTAACGTGTCAGCCACCAACTTTCGCCAAGCGGAGTTTGTCGATTACGTCGAGCAGGTGCTGCAACAAACGCAGATGAAACCGCAATCATTGTGTATCGAGATCACTGAAGGGGTGTTGATGCATGAAGTTAAATTGGTACAACACCATCTGCATGCCCTGCAACAATTAGGCGTACGGGTTGCCATTGATGACTTTGGTACCGGTTACTCCAGCTTGGCCTACCTAAGCCAATTTGCGGTTGATCAAGTTAAGATTGACCGCTCCTTTGTCTTGTCGTTACCGCAGTCTGAGGTTAATGCTGCCATTATCCGCACCATTATCGACTTGGGTCGCAACCTTAACCTTGAAGTACTGGCTGAGGGGGTAGAAACCGCTACCCAACAACAGTTTTTACAAGAGCAAGGCTGCAGCCTTGTACAGGGTTTTCGTTATGCGCGGCCGATGAGTGCGCCATTGTGCCTTAGCTTTATTCAGCAATGGCAAGGTGTTCCTGCTGAGGATTACTAACGCCACCGCTTAGCAGCAGTGTTGGCGCCACCAATCTTGGTTTAATTCATGCAACGTGGCTAGGTTGAAGTTAGCGATACTAAAACGAGGGTCTTGTTGTTGCGCGACTTCAGGGATGGCGACCACAGCCATATTGGCAGCCTTAGCCGCGATAACACCATTGACCGAATCTTCAATGGCGAGGCATTGCTCTGGAGCAACCCCGAGTGCTGTGGCAGCATTGAGATAAACCTGAGGGTGCGGTTTACCGTAAGCCAAGGCTTCGGCGGAGCAGATTGCCTGAAAATGCTCGGTTAGCTGCAATCGCTCGAGGGTAGCGTTAATCAGTTGCGTCGGCGAGGAGGTTGCTAGAGCGATAGGTAAGCCGTTTGCTTTGATAACCGCAAATGCTTGCTCTACACCGGGTAAGGGTTGTCCTTCGGTTCGCACCAATGCAGCCACCTGATCGACAATCTCGGCGGCAACTTGGTCAATGCTAGCGCCTTGCCATGGGTGGCGGCTATACCATAGCGCCACCACCTGGTCGATACGCAGACCCTTGGTCGCAACCGTGTCTGCAAGGGTTAACGGCACACCATAGCGAGGTAAGACGGCGAGCTCAGCTCTTTGCCACATCGGTTCGGAATCGACTAAAACGCCGTCCATATCGAAGATCACTGCGGCCAAAGCGAGCGCTTGCTGTTGTTGAGTCATGACTGCTTATTTGATTGGAATAGAAACGAGATGGTAATGCAGCAAACGTGCAGGGAAAAGCCGCTTGTGAGTATGGTTAGTGTAAATAATTAAATATCTATAAACATTATCGTTAGCAGGTTGTGAATCGATTTAAAACTGAACATAACCTCGCTATACTGCCCGCACCTAAGCAAGATGTGGCATAACTCACAAATCGAGTGATTATGCCAATCGGTTCACAGGATGTGCAGCTTGTCGTGAGCTTGCCAGGATGAAGAGGAATTACGTTGTGTTAAAAGCCTATCGTGAACACGTCGCAGAGCGTGCCGCCCAGGGTATCGTTGCTAAACCCCTCGATGCGCAACAAACTGCCGAGCTTATTGAGCTCATCAAAACCCCACCAGCAGGCGAAGAAGCCGTCCTGCTAGACCTACTCGAAAATCGCATTCCACCTGGTGTGGATGAAGCGGCTTACGTTAAAGCCAGCTTTTTAGCGGCTATCGCCAAAGGCGACATCGCAAGCCCATTAGTAAGTGCAGAGAAAGCGGTAGAACTGCTTGGCACCATGCAGGGTGGCTACAACATTGAGCCGCTGATCGCTGCACTGACTAACGACACCTTGGCGCCAATCGCTGCCAAGGCTCTGTCGCATACGCTATTGATGTTTGATTCCTTCCACGATGTGGTTGAGTTGAGCAATAGCGGTAATGCCTTTGCTAAGCAGGTTGTTGAATCTTGGGCAGAAGCCGAATGGTTCACCTCCAAGCCAACCTTGGCGGAAAAGATCACCCTTACCGTCTTTAAGGTTACCGGCGAAACCAACACCGATGATCTGTCGCCGGCACCGGACGCGTGGTCACGCCCAGATATCCCATTACATGCCTTAGCGATGCTGAAGAACGCTCGTGATGGCATTGTGCCAGATGTGGCCGGTGAAGTTGGCCCAGTAAAACTGATTGAAGAACTGAAAGCCAAAGGCCACCCAGTGGTTTATGTTGGCGACGTTGTCGGCACCGGCTCTTCCCGTAAATCTGCCACCAACTCGGTGCTGTGGTTTATGGGCGATGATATCCCCAACGTACCTAATAAGCGTGCTGGTGGTTTCTGTTTCGGTGGCAAGATTGCGCCTATCTTCTTCAACACCATGGAAGATGCCGGCGCGCTGCCAATTGAGATGCCGGTTGATGCGATGGCGATGGGTGATGTTATTCACGTCCACCCATACGAAGGCGTAGTAAAGAACGACGCTGGCGAAGTTATCTCAGAGTTCAGCCTCAAAACCGACGTACTGCTTGATGAAGTGCGTGCTGGCGGCCGTATTCCATTGATCATTGGACGAGGCTTGACCGACCGCGCTCGTGAGACCCTATCTCTGGCACCGTCGGATGTGTTCCGTCGCCCACAAGATGTTGCTGCGAGTAGCAACGGTTTCACCTTGGCGCAGAAGATGGTTGGTAAAGCCTGTGGTGTTGATGGGGTTCGCCCTGGTCAATACTGCGAGCCGAAGATGACCACCGTAGGCTCGCAAGATACGACTGGCCCAATGACCCGTGATGAGCTCAAAGATCTGGCTTGTTTGGGCTTCTCTGCCGATTTAACCATGCAGTCGTTCTGTCACACCGCCGCTTATCCTAAGCCAGTGGATGTGAACACGCATGCGACCTTGCCTGATTTCATCATGAACCGCGGTGGTGTATCACTTCGCCCTGGTGATGGTGTTATTCACTCTTGGCTGAACCGCATGTTGCTGCCAGATACCGTTGGTACCGGCGGTGACTCGCATACCCGTTTCCCATTAGGGATCTCCTTCCCTGCGGGTTCTGGTTTAGTGGCCTTTGCCGCCGCAACTGGCGTAATGCCGCTGGATATGCCCGAGTCAGTACTAGTTCGCTTTAAAGGCGAGATGCAGCCGGGTATTACCTTGCGCGATTTGGTTCATGCCATTCCGTATTACGCGATTCAGCAAGGTTTGCTGACGGTGGAGAAGAAGGGCAAGAAGAACATCTTCTCCGGTCGCGTGCTAGAAATTGAAGGGTTGGAAAGCTTGACCGTTGAACAGGCGTTCGAGTTATCCGATGCGTCGGCCGAGCGATCCGCTGCGGGTTGTACCATTAACTTAGGCCAAGAACCTATCGCCGAATATCTTGAGTCCAACATCGTTATGCTGAAGTGGATGATTGCTGAAGGCTATGGCGATCGTCGTACCATCGAGCGTCGTATTCAAGCGATGCAAGACTGGCTGGATAACCCACAGTTAATGAAAGCTGATGCGGATGCCGAGTACTGTGAAGTGATCGAAATCGATCTGGCCGAGATCAACCAGCCAATCCTATGCGCCCCGAATGATCCTGACGACGCTCGCTTGCTGTCAGAGGTGCAAGGCGAAACCATCGACGAAGTGTTTATCGGCTCTTGTATGACCAACATCGGTCACTTCCGTGCCGCAGGTAAGTTACTGGATCAACACAAGGGCGCGTTACCGACTCGGCTATGGGTTGCGCCACCAACCAAGATGGACGCGCAGCAGCTAACTGACGAGGGCTATTACGGCATCTTTGGTAAGGTTGGTGCACGCACTGAGATGCCGGGTTGTTCACTGTGTATGGGTAACCAAGCCCGGGTCGCGGACAACTCCACCGTGGTGTCAACCTCAACCCGTAACTTCCCGAACCGTTTGGGTACCGGCGCGAACGTCTACCTGGCATCGGCAGAGCTAGCTGCAGTGGCTTCTATTATCGGTAAGTTGCCAACGGTTGCTGAGTATCTGGAATACGCTAAAACCATCGATGCGCAAGCTGCGGACACCTACCGTTACTTGAATTTCCATTTGATGGAGCAATATACCAAGCCAGCTGGTGAGGTGATTTTACAGCAGCCAGCGTAAGTTGGCGCAGTAAACTAAAAGGCCCTGCTCAATGAGCAGGGCCTTTTTTGTTGAGGAGTAGAGCTGTTTAGTGTTGTTGCGTTATCGGAGCTACTGCTTGAGCGACGAACAGTGGCACCCGATGCCTAGGTTAATGCGACTTGCCGGCACGATAGCAACAACCAATAGGGCCGGTATAACAATAAGCTTATGTTGCGGTGGTTTCTAAACCTTGGTGAAGCGTATCGAGTAGCCGGTCCTCAAGTTCAAAGCGTTCTTCCATCGCCTGGCCAAGTTTGGATAGGTCTTGATCCAGTCTCAACATCTGCTCGTCATCAATGCCATTGGTGTATTGGTCATTAAAGTCGAGCGCTAAATCGGTACTGAGATTGATTTTGGGCAGCAGCTCCTTGGCCAGCTGACGGCTCTTTTCACCGCTTTTTTCACAGGCGCTGGCTACTTGGTCGTACACCTCGAAATGGCCAGCAGAAACATAATCCATCAGTAAACCGCAGAAATGTTTGATGTGTGCCTCTTCCGGTAGGGTACCGGTGTCGTTGCTGTAAGGCGGTAAACCAGCCAACTGACAGTAGTTAATGAGCAACTGCCGTCTATTGTCCAACCACTGGTCCACAATCTTGCTCGAACCACCCCAAGTGTCTATGGCTTTTTCTAATTTGGTCAGCATGCAACTGTCCTCTTATTTTCGCTCGGCCCTCTGATATTCCAATTTAAGTCGGAGTTGTGGGTTGGATCAATGGTTTTGTTGCTTATCTGTGAAAATCAGTGTGCTGTTCCGATCAGTTACGGTTAAACAGGTATGTTATATAAGCGATTTGCATGCAGTGGCGACTGTTCGCGACTAAATTAATGAATCAAAAGATTTTTCTATATGCATAGTGAATATTGTTCTTGGCTTTTTAAACGTTTGATACTAACGAAATACGAATGTTGTCGGAACAATGAGCAATTTTCACTGCAAATTGTTATCAGTTGATGAATATGGTTTTCCTGTTGCCAAATTGTGCAGTGGTTCACGCCCCGCTCGTATCAATTCAACTTTGCGGTGCTACAATGTTGCCACTTATTTTGATTCGTTTGCTGTTTTTGGAAGATACAGATGTCAGAACTGAAGAATGATCGCTACCTGCGCGCCTTGTTGCGTCAGCCTGTTGATGTAACCCCTGTATGGATGATGCGCCAAGCTGGCCGTTACCTACCTGAGTACCGTGCTACTCGCGCCGAAGCTGGCGATTTCATGAGCCTGTGTAAAAACCCAGAATTGGCTTGTGAAGTAACACTGCAACCTCTGCGTCGTTACGAGCTGGATGCGGCTATCCTGTTCTCTGACATCCTGACCATCCCTGATGCTATGGGTCTGGGCCTGTACTTCGAAACCGGCGAAGGCCCACGTTTCAAGAAGCTGGCTGACAACAAAGAAGCAATCGAAGCTCTGCCAATCCCAGATCCAGAACAAGAGCTGGGTTACGTGATGGATGCGGTTCGCACTATCCGTCGTGAACTGAAAGGTGAAGTACCACTGATCGGTTTCTCTGGTTCTCCATGGACTTTGGCTACCTACATGGTTGAGGGCGGCAGCTCGAAAGATTTCGCTAAGACCAAGAAAATGGCCTTTGCTGAACCACAGATGCTGCACATGTTGTTGGACAAGCTTGCTGATTCAGTAATCCTGTACCTGAACGCCCAGATCAAAGCGGGCGCACAAGCGGTCCAGATCTTTGATTCTTGGGGCGGTGTACTGTCTGGCCCAGCTTACGAAGAGTTCTCGCTGCGTTACATGCACAAAATCGTTGATGGCCTAATCCGCACCTACGAAGGTAAGAAAGTACCAGTAGTGCTGTTCACCAAAGGTGGCGGTCAGTGGTTAGAAGCTATTGCAGACACCGGCTGTGATGCACTGGGTCTGGATTGGACCACCAACATGCACGAAGCTCGTCAGCGCGTTGGTCATAAGGTTGCTCTGCAGGGCAACATGGACCCATCGATGTTATACGCACCGGTTCCTCGCATTGAGGAAGAAGTTGAGCGTATCTTGGGTGAGTTCGGTCACGGTGAAGGCCACGTCTTCAACTTGGGCCACGGCATTCACCAGTTTGCTGACCCTGAGCACGCGGGCGCGTTCATCAAGGCTGTTCACGCTCAGTCTGCCAAATACCACAAGTAAGCTTAGCTACTTGTTGAAAAGGCCACCTTCGGGTGGCCTTTTTTGTTTTTATGCACTCTTTGCTAGCATAAGCAACGGTCGATACCAACCTAACCAGTTAAAGGATTAACGATGAAGCCATTACTCGCTGCGATCTGCTTGCTACCAAGCTTGGCATTGGCGCAGGACTTACCAACCCTATATCAATGGATGCAAGGATCTTTCAGTAGTGAAACGCAAGCACAACGAGACGATGATTATCACCCTATCTTATTGCATATGGCCCCTATCTGGACTGAGCGTAAAGACGGTTTGTGGCTGTATGTCGAGCAAGCGTTAAAGAGCAAAACTCCCTATCGACAACGGGTATACCAGCTCACTGAGACCTCCGACGGGCACTTTATCAGTGCGGTATACACCATTGATGAACCCAGTCGTATGGTTGGTGCTTGGGAAGATGAAGCGCAGCTACAGCAACTGGAGTTTGCGCAGATCAACCTGAAAGCTGGTTGCGAAATTACCTTGTTGTGGCAACCACAGCAACAGCGCTTTACTGGTGCAACCGAGGACGATAACTGCAAAAGTAAACTCTATGGCGCGAGTTATGCCACCGCTACTACCGTAATAACCGCTAACCAGCTGGTCAGTTGGGATCGTGGCTTTGATAGTGAGGGTAAGCACAAGTGGGGCGCCACTAAAGGCGGTTATCGTTTCGATAAACTTGGTTACTAAACTCAGGGATAAACGCTGCTTAATGGCACCTTTGTGGGTGCCATTTTTCATTTTAACAGGCGGGATTGTTGTGCTGAATCACAGTGAGTCACAAAGTGGCTGAGAAATCGTGAGAAAAAGCTTTGCAAATTCACGATTACGATCAATCATCAAACAAATGTTTGTGGGGCAAACAAAAGTTTATGACTGATCGAGAACAACAAATACTGGCGCTGCTGCGCCAAGATCCAATGATACAGCAACAACAGTTGGCTGATCTGCTTGGGATCAGCCGCAGTGCTGCTGCTGGCCACATAATGAATCTCACCCGTAAAGGCGAGATCCAAGGCAAGGGCTATATCTTGGCAGCCCATCGCTATGCCGCAGTAATTGGTGGTGCCAACATGGATCTATGCGGCCGTGCTGATGGTGAGCTGATCAGTGCCGACTCCAACCCAGGGCAGTTGCGCAGCAGTGCAGGCGGTGTTGGTCGTAACATCGCTGACAACCTCGCCCGCCTTGGCAGTTCAGTGCAGTTTATCGGTGCCATTGGTGACGATAGCTGGGGCGAGCAGCTCAAACAGTGTTGTCGCGAAGCTGGCGTTGAGGTTGAACATTGCCTTTGTGTTAGTGGTGCTACCTCGTCCAGCTACCTCTCGATTCATGACGCCAGTGGCGAGCTGCAATTGGCGCTCAACGATATGGCGTTGCTGGAACAACTTAACGCGGAGCAATTAGCTCAGCGGGAAGGGGTGTTAAACCGAGCCTCAGTATTAGTGATTGATGCCAACCTGAGTGCCAGTGCCTTGGAATATCTGTTCCATTGTCACAGCGATAAGCCAATATTTGTCGATCCCGTCTCCAGCGTAAAGGCGGTAAAGCTCAAACCTTACCTGCGCCATATTCACACATTAAAACCGAATAAGTTGGAAGCTGAGCTATTGAGCGGGCTAACCATCAATGATCGTGACGATTTGCCTAAAGTTGCCATGGCACTGCATCAGCAGGGCATTACGCGGTTGCTGATCAGCTTGGGTCATGAAGGGGCCTTTGCCAGCGATGAGCAGGGACAACGCTTTATCCCAGCTTCGGCGACCTGCGTTAACAACGTAACCGGTGCTGGCGATGCCTTAATGGCAGGTTTGGTACACGGTCATCTAAGTCAGTGGGATTGGGCTCACTGCGTCGATTTTGCGTTGGGAGCCGCTCGCTTAGCGCTTGCCGCTGCCAACACCATTAATTCAACCATGTCAGAGCTGTCGGTTCTACGTCAGTTAGAGCTAAGCCAGCAAGAGGAAACATCATGTTAGAGCAGTACTTAGATATCCAACCAGAAGTCGCCGCAGCATTAGCAGCGAACAAGCCGGTAGTTGCATTGGAATCCACCATCATCTCCCACGGCATGCCTTATCCACGTAACGTTGAGACGGCATTATTGGTTGAGCAAACCATCCGTGATCAAGGTGCAGTACCAGCAACTATCGCCATTATTGGTGGCCGTCTAAAGGTGGGTTTAGATGAAGCGCAAATCCGCCACTTAGGTCAAGCGGGTCAAGCGGTAACTAAGGTAAGCCGTCGTGATATTCCGTTTGTGGTTGCAGCTGAGAAAGACGGCGCGACTACAGTTGCTGCAACGATGATCCTAGCGGCTATGGCTGACATCAAGGTCTTTGCGACAGGCGGTATCGGTGGTGTTCACCGCGGCGCCCAGCAAACCATGGATATCTCTGCTGATCTGCAAGAGCTGGCAAACACCAATGTTGCGGTTGTTTGTGCTGGCGCTAAGTCAATTCTGGATTTGGCACTGACCCGCGAGTATTTAGAAACTCAAGGTGTACCAGTGATTGGTTACCAGACTGACACTCTGCCAGCGTTCTACACCCGTGAAAGCGAACACAGCATCGATTACCGTTTGGATACGCCAGAGCAGATTGCGACTGCACTGCAGGCCAAGTGGGCATTAGAGTTGAACGGTGGTGTGGTTGTGGCTAATCCAATTCCAGCGGAATACGCTATGCCACTTGAAACCATTACTAATGCGGTCGAGCAAGCACTGACTGAAGCGGATGAACAGGGTATTGCTGGCAAGGCTTCTACCCCATTCCTGTTAGCTCGAGTATGTGAACTGACCGGTGGTAACAGCTTGGACTCCAACATCCAACTGGTACTGAATAACGCCCGTTTAGGCGCTCAGATCGCTAAGGCTTACTGCCAATAAGCGTTAGCCTAATGCCGCTGCAACAGCTTGTTGCAGCGGTGGTAACAGCTGTTGCTCAAACCAAGGGTTACGCTTAAGCCAGATGTTATTGCGTGGCGATGGGTGCGGCAATGGCATCACCCCAACGGCTAAATGTTGCTGCCATTGCTGCACCGCCGCAGTTGTAGTGCTAAACCCCTGTAAATAATGACGCTGAGCATGCTGGCCTAACAATATCGTCAACTTCAACTGCGACATCTGTTCGAGCAGCTGATGGTGCCACCGCGGTGCACAGCGTGGATCCGGCGGATTATCGCCACTCTTTCCCTTGCCTGGATAACAGAAGCCCATCGGTACGATGGCAACCTGTTGCGGATCATAAAAACAGCCGTTAGTGATCCCAAGCCATTGCCTTAACCGACGCCCACTGGGATCATTAAAAGCGATACCGCTTTGATGTGCCGCCAGACCAGGGGCTTGGCCAATAATTAATAGGGTCGCGTTAGCGGAAAACTGCAGCACGGGATTGGGCTCAAGTTTATCGTCGCAGTGCCGACATAACCTAGGAGAGCTCAGCATAATTGTCCTTTATGTTGTGCGCTATTCAATAACGCTATCAATGTAGACGTCTGAAGCGGTCTTCTTGAGAAGGAACTCAGGTGGCAATATCGCTGCCAATATAGGCCAACAACAGGGTTAGGGTGCAGTGCCAGCAATCAGTTTATCTCGCCGTTTGATGCTTTTGGTGTTTGTGTTCGCGCTACCAGCCATGGTGGTAGTGTCAGGACTGTCTTTAATGCAACTGGAATGGCATCTAGATGGTCTAACGAAACAACAACAAAGTGCTAAATTTAACCGTGCTCAGCTCCGGTTGGAGAAGAGCTTAGCGAACCTGGGTGACCAAACCCAGCAGGTTCGTGCCGCCCTTGAATCTTCCCAAGACGATCTACTGCAGTATTTGCTACGCAATGCTCGGCAACAGGGTGCGCATCTGATGGTGGTCAATCATTATGGCGAATTGCGGCCGTTGCTCGCGCGTAACCGTCAGGTGGATGGCACCCTAGCGCGGCTTTTAGAGCAGTTGCAACGCCCCCTAGCCAATGAAACCTACCAGCTCGAACGCAATGGCTTTTTCCAGTTGGAGCAACAGAACTTCTTAGCGGTTATCTTACCGCTGAAACACCCGCAATGGCGTGCCGTCATGCAGGTAAACAACCTCAGTAATAAACGGGTGCAACTGCTGTCGCAAACCTATGATGAGGTCGTTGGTGCCGCTATCGTCCGTGCTCCGATGCACTCGAGCGCACCAACCTTACCGATGCTGTTTGGTAAACCGTTGATGCTCGATATTACCTTTAATAGCAAATCGGTCGACTCTTTCGGCGGCCAGGTGGTCACGCTGTTTGCAATATTCGTTGTGTTGGCGGCGGTGATCTTAATTGGCTTATTCCTGTTACAGCATCACTTTGTGCTTAGCCCGATTCGCGAAATGTCGAAATTACTGCAGCAATCGGAGCAACATGAGCTGCACCACCCGCTCAAGTTTCCTCGAGTTAATGAGCTGAGCTACATTGCCCAAAACTGCAACGTCCTGTTGCTGAAAAACCACCATCAACGTCAGCTTCGAGACTCTCTGCTGCGAGCGGTAGATGACGCCGTGGTAGTGGTGGATACTGATACGCGGGTTGAACTGGTTAACCCAGCGGCAGAACGGTTACTGCGATTAGAGCATGGGCCGGTGCAACGTTGTTCGTTGGTTGATCTGATTACCGATGAAGCCGGCGAACAGCTAAACGATGCGCTGCAATTGTTGTTTAACTCCAGCCGAGTAAGTCATGATGGCGAAGTGGTGTTGCACCAGAGCCAAGAAACCCTTCGCTACAGCGTAATGCGCACCCTCGACGGCCAAGGCAATACCTTGGGGGCGGTGATGGTGCTATCAGACTTGACCAATTCGCTGCTGCTCAAACAGCAGTTACGGCAACGTTCGCAACGCGACCGCACCACCAATTTGTTTAATCGGCAGGTGTTTGAACAAGCGCTGGAGGAGCTGGGCAACAAACCTGGCCAGCATGCGATCTGTTACATGAACCTCAACCGCTTTAAGCTTATCAATGACAGCTGTGGCCATGCCGCTGGCGACCGCATGCTGCTTGATGTTGCAACCGAAATGAGTGCAACGATCCGCTCGCAAGATATGCTGGCACGGATTGGTGGGGACGAGTTTGGGTTGATAATGAAAGACAGCTCTGCAATGGAGATCTCCAAGCTATTGAAGGAGCTGAGCGACCGAGTCCAAGGCATTACTTTGTACTGGGACAGCGGCAGTTACAAGATTGGTATCAGCATCGGGGTGGCATTCTTTAGGGGCGAACAAACCCCCTATGAAACCTTTAAAGATGCCGAGATTGCTTGCACCATGACCCGCTCCCAGGGCGGAGAAGGGCAGATCAGCTTCTTTGACTCGCTGGATCAGGATCTGGCCAATCAGCGTAATGCGCCGCTGTGGGCAATGAGGATTAACGACGCCATCGTCAACGATGACTTGGTGTTGTTCTACCAGCCGATTGAGCCTTGCAACGGCGATACGCGTGGTAAGCATAAGTTCGAGATCCTATTGCGGATCAAGGAAGAGGATGGCCGCATCATTGCGCCGGGCCAGTTTATTGCTGCCGCTGAACGCTTTAACTTGATGCCACAGGTCGATAGGGCGGTTATTCGTAAGAGTTTCGAATGGTTGGCTCGCAACCAGCAGTTGTGGGGACGTTTAGTCGTTTCGATTAACCTTTCAGGTACCACTCTTAATAGCGATGGTTTGGTGCGCTATGTCGATCAGATGTGCAGCATCTATCGAGTACCAACCCATACGGTCTGTTTTGAAGTTACTGAAACCGCAGCGTTGACCAACGAAAACCACGCCTTGGAGATCTTACATGAGCTCCGTCAGCGGGGCTTCTCCTTTGCGTTGGATGATTTTGGCTCTGGCTTTGCTTCCTATGGCTATCTGCGTCGATTGCCCGTTGACTACGTTAAAATCGATGGCATTTTCGTTAAGAACCTCGCCACCAACAGTAAAGATTACGCCATTGTGAAATCGATCTATGACGTCTGTGAAGTGATGGGCATTCAGACTGTTGCTGAGTTTGTTGAAGACCAAGAGATCTTGCAGCGTTTGCGCGAAATTGGCATTACCTATGCTCAAGGCTATGGTATTGCGCGGCCACAGGATCTAGCCACTTACCAATCGGAAGAGAGCGAAGAGGATGCATTACTCGGAGCTCTCGAAGGGTAATTTTTGAGCTGTCTACCAGCTAAGTGTTGTTGTTCTTTCTAATACAGTTACAGCTCGGCTAGGCGAGCCCCGATACAAAGGGTTAAGCACTGCCGTCGTCGATCTTCTGCCGCATTGGAGCAGTTCAGCGAAGCGCTTTGGACTGCGATCTAAGGCAAAGGGGGATTCCAAAGGGGGCGAAGCTCCCCTTTGGGTGCCGTCGCCACCGCGACATCCTCCCCCCCCCAAAGCACCGAAATCGGTGAAGCCGAAGGCTTAAGGTAAACTTCAACAGCTAACTACGACAGAGCCAATATTTGCGGCTATTTGGCATTGGTTTGCCAGCGTTGCATCGCACTAGCAGCCGCATCTAAGCCGAGCTGGTAACCCTGTTCCATTAGTTTGGTTTGGCGGCTAAAGCGACTCGGCTGGAACGATTTTGGTGGGCAAATTTCTATTATCTCAATCCCTGCCGGTGGATTGCGGATCAGCTCAACACTGAAGTTATAATGTTGAGCTCGGCTGAGCATTGGCTCTATCAATCCCGGCGTGTTCCGTAACAAGCGCTTGAGTAATCGAGGGGCGTTAGGCGCGGGTTTGCGATAGTTGGCGCTGCGGCTGCGCAACACCATGATCTTGGTAGCGCCGTGGGCGATGGCCGCTTGAACTGGGATTGAATCAGCCACACCGCCATCAACATAGCGCTCACCCTCGAGTTCGACCCCAGCCCGATATAATAGCGGTAAGGCGCTGGAGGCCTTAATCAGTTCGACGATGTTGCTGGTGTTCGCGCGTAGATAGTGCGGTGTGCCTTGGTCGCGGTGGGTGACGGCCACAAATACCGGTTGCGGCTGCTGGGCGAAGGTGTCGTTATCAAACCCTAGCTCAGCCATGCTGACCTGCCATAACCAGTCGAGATCCATGACATCACCACCACGCAACAGCGCCAAAGGCTGCATAAATTGTGGCCGCTGCGCTAAGTCGGTGTAGATTTTCTGATTACGGCCGCGCATCTGAGCTTGATAGGCCGCCACATTTGTTGCCCCCGCAGAAACCCCCCAGAGGCTATCAAACGGCTTAAAGTTGGCGTCCATAAAGCCATCTAACACGCCACAGGAAAATACCGCGCGCAGAGCGCCGCCTTCGACCACTAGTGCGGTTTGTTGCTGATCCATAACGACTCCTTGTTATTGTCGGCCTCAATGTAGCCAATTTATCGCTACCGGAGCAACGCCAAAGCGGCGCTTCAGTTGGGCCACGCTAAACTGATGGGGCGAGTTGTGGATTAATCCCATAGTAAATTTATGGTTAAAACTTAACCGTCGCACCTAAGCCTTGGCTTTGCTACAATCGCGCGTCCATTCGCCCCGGCTACCGCCGTGGGGGGACTGAGCCTGAGGAAACCCGATGATCCAAACCCCTAAAAATAAGCTTTTCAGTTATCCGAAGTATCGTGACGAAAAGCCGGCCCCGTTTTTACCAACCAGCCGCAAAGAGATGCGTAAGCTGGGTTGGGACAGCTGCGATATTATTGTCGTTACTGGCGATGCCTATGTGGATCATCCCTCCTTTGGTATGGGGATTGTTGGTCGTATGTTGGAAGCGCAAGGCTTCCGTGTTGGCATCATCGATCAGCCAGACTGGCACAGCAAAGAGGATTTTATGGCGTTGGGTAAACCCAACCTATTCTTTGCGGTTGGCGCTGGCAACATGGACTCAATGATCAACCATTACACGGCTGATCGTCGCTTGCGTCACGACGATGCCTACACCCCAGATAACCTGCACGGCAAACGGCCCGATCGGGCGGTGGTGGTTTACACCCAGCGTTGTAAAGAAGCCTACAAAGATGTGCCGGTAACCATCGGTTCTATCGAAGCGAGTTTGCGCCGTATTGCTCATTATGATTATTGGCAGGACAAGGTTCGTCGCTCCATATTGTTTGATGCCAAAGCGGATCTGTTGATATACGGTAATGCTGAACGACCAATTATTGAGGTGGCACATCGGGCCGCAGCTGGTGAAAACATCAAGGATATGCATGATATCCGGGGTACCGGCTTCTTAACTAAAGATGCATTGCCAGAATGGTCTGGGCTTGATTCCACCACTTTGGATAGCCCGGGCAAAATCGACCCTATTCCAAACCCTTACGGTGCCGATGATATGGGCTGTGAGCTGGGCAGTAAGTTTGATAACAGTCCGGCAGAGGGTGCTATTACGGTGCAGCCACCGAAGCCAAAGCCATGGGATAAGCAGTACATCTTGCTACCGGCCTATGATCAGGTGAAGGCAGATAAGATCCTCTACGCTCACAGTTCACGAGTGTTCCACCAAGAGACCAATCCCGGTTGTGCGCGGGCGTTAATGCAACGTCATGGTGACCGTTTTGTGTGGTTAACGCCGCCTGCGATCCCGCTGGAAACCGACGAGATGGATTGGGTCTTCGGTTTGCCGTATGCGCGGGTACCACACCCGAAATACACCGGAAAGAAGATCCCAGCATATGACATGATCAAAACCTCGATCAACATCATGCGTGGCTGTTATGGCGGCTGTACCTTCTGCTCCATTACCGAGCACGAAGGGCGGATCATCCAAAGTCGCTCGCATGAATCGATCATCAGTGAGATCGAAGATATTAAAGATAAGGTGCCTGGTTTTACCGGGGTGATCTCCGATCTGGGCGGACCTACAGCCAATATGTATAAGTTGCGCTGTAAGAGCCCGAAGGCGGAAGCGACTTGTCGTCGTTACAGCTGTATCTACCCAGATATCTGTGGCCACATGGATACCGATCACACCCCAACCATCGATCTGTATCGCAAGGCGCGTGCAGTGCCGGGCATTAAGAAGGTGCTTATCGCCTCGGGGGTGCGCTACGACTTAGCGGTGGAAGATCCTCGCTACGTTAAAGAGCTAGCCAGCCATCACGTTGGCGGTTACTTGAAGATTGCGCCTGAGCACACCGAAGAGGGCCCACTATCGAAGATGATGAAACCGGGTATGGGCAGTTATCACAAGTTCAAGCAGCTGTTTGATAAGTACTCGAAGGAAGCTGGAAAGAAACAATACTTGATCCCGTACTTCATCTCGGCGCACCCAGGCACCACCATCAAAGATATGGCTAACCTAGCGCTGTGGTTGAAAGAGAACGACTTCAAGTTGGACCAGGTCCAGAATTTCTACCCGTCGCCGCTCGCCAATGCCACCACTATCTGGCATACCGAGTTCGATTCGTTGCGTAACGTCACCAAGTCTTCGATTAAGGAGAAAGTAGCGGTAGCGAAGGGGGGGCGTGAGCGACGCATCCACAAAGCGATTCTGCGCTACCATGATCCCGAGGGCTGGCCAATTGTGCGTGAAGGCTTGAAGAAAGCCGGTTTGGGGAAGTTGATTGGTAACGGACCTAATTGCTTAGTTCCTGCTGAAGGCAGCAGTGGCGGCCGTCATGGGGCGCGCTCCGGTGGCAAAGGAAAACCGGCATTAAGTCGGCATACTGGCCTGAAGCAGTTTGATAAGACCAAACGTGCAGCAGCTGAGTCTAGCCGTGGCGATAAAGGCCGCAGTGATGAACGAGGTGACGGTCGAAAAGGCGATAATCGCTCGGAGCAGGGGCGAGGCCGGCCGGGACAGAAAGCTAAGTCTCAAGGCAATTGGAATGGCAAACCGGCCAAACCAATCCGGCCTAAACGCGCCAAAGCGTAAACAGTTAGAGGTTTCGCACTACCCTACCCCTAGGCGAGCCCGGTAGCCACCGCGCTCGCTTTTTTTGGGGCTGTGTCGTAGTTAAATGTTGAAGTTGATATCAAGCCTTCGGCTCTACCTATTGCAGTACTCTTAAGGGGTTATGTTGCGGTAGCGACGGCACATTCTTGTATGCATTAGGGGAGGCTCCGCCCCCTTTGGAGCCCCCCCTTGCCTTAGGTCGCCGTCCAAAACGCTTCGCTGGACTGCTCCAATGCGGCAGAAGATCAACGGCGGTAGTGCTATCCCCTTGTACCAAAACTAGCCTAGCCGGTGCTTTAACAGCATTGGAAACAACAACACTTAGTTGGTACGCAGCCTTTTTTGTGTTTACCGATAGTTGTAGTCAGTGTTTTAGGCCACCCTCCTTGCTACCGTTTACGGTAGTGATTGTATTTTTTGCCAAAGTGATTTTATTTGTCGATGAAAGCGGCTAAACTTAATATATATCAAAAAGTGTATGTTTTATTTTTTCACTTTCATCAAACTGTAATATTTGCATTTGATAGTGGCGGCAATTGAACAAGCGAGAGAGCAACGATGACTGTAAAAGTTGGCATTAATGGCTTTGGCCGGATGGGAAGATTGGTATTGCGTGCGGCCTGGGACTGGCCAGAGTTTGAGTTTGTGCAGATCAACGATCCAGCTGGTAACGCTGAAACAGCTGCGCATTTACTGACCTTTGACTCTGTTCATGGCCGTTGGGCTTACGACGCCCGTGTCGACGGCGATGGTATCGCTATCGGCGATAAAAAAATTGTGGTTACGGCTAACAAAAAATTAGAGCAAACCGATTGGTCAGGTTGTGACATCGTGATTGAGGCTTCTGGTAAATTTAAGACCAAAGAGAAGCTGCAAGCTTACCTTGATCAAGGCGTTAAGAAGGTCATCGTGACTGCGCCGGTTAAGCAAGCGGGCGTATTGGATGCGGTGTTTGGCGTTAACCACGATTGGTACGACAAATTCGAGCACGATATTGTGACTGCTGCTTCTTGTACCACCAACTGTCTGGCGCCAGCGGTTAAAGTTATCCACGAGAAGTTAGGCATCAAGCATGGCTCGATGACCACCATCCACTCCATCACTAACACCCAGACCATTCTTGATGCACCGCATAAAGATCTTCGTCGCTCTCGCGCCTGTGGTGAAAGCTTGATTCCAACAACCACTGGTTCAGCCACGGCCATTACTCATATTTTTCCGGATCTGAAGGGGCGTTTGAATGGCCATGCAGTTCGAGTACCGTTGTGTAATGCTTCGTTAACTGACTGTGTATTTGAAGTAGAACGCCCAACCTCGGTAGCCGAAGTTAATGCACTGCTGAAAGAGGCATCTGAAGGCGAACTGAAAGGCGTACTTGGTTTTGAAGAGCGCCCGTTGGTGTCCATCGATTACCGCACTGATCCGCGCAGTTCCATTGTTGATGCACCATCGACCATGGTGGTTAACGACACTCAGGTGAAGATGTACCTGTGGTATGACAATGAATGGGGTTATGTTAATCGTACGATGGAGCTAGCCAAGTACGTCTGCGCCCAAGGGTTATAAACGGCGTTTGTGGAAACCGTGAGCTGGGGGCGTGGCTAATTCCTTGAGCCCATCATTTGGAGCGGCAAACCCAAGGGCTCGGTGCAAATGGTTGCTAGCATCTTATCGGTTTCCCCTACGTTTTGGTAACCATGGCGTAATTCTACGGCGTTTTTGCGGTGTGCTCTAAGCAGCGTTGGCTCAGGCAGCTGCGATTATCGCCTGAGCGCTGCTCCCAACCATTTTATTATTACCACTATTTACCGGAAAGAGAGCCACTGTGAACGCCTTTGCTAACCTCAGTCGTGAGCTAAAACAATACCTGTTGGTGACGTTCAATTATTGGAACTTCACCCTAACCGATGGTGCCTTGCGCATGTTGGTGGTTCTGCACTTTCATCAGCTTGGTTATACGCCGTTGGCGATTGCGATGCTGTTCCTGTTTTACGAGATCTTTGGGGTTATCACCAACTTGGTTGGCGGCTATTTGGGGGCCAGGCTGGGGTTGAACAAAACCATGAATGTTGGCCTTGGCATGCAAGTGTTGGCACTGCTGATGCTGGCGGTGCCTTCATCAATGTTGAGTGTACCCTACGTGATGGCGGCGCAAGCTCTGTCTGGTATCGCTAAAGATCTAAACAAGATGAGCGCCAAAAGCGCCATTAAGACGCTGGTTCCTAGCGGCGAGAGCGGCACCCTGTACAAGTGGGTGGCGATTCTCACCGGCTCAAAGAACGCCCTGAAAGGGGCGGGCTTCTTCCTTGGCGGCTTGTTGCTGATGGCGGTGGGTTTCCAACAATCGATGATTATTATGGCGGCGCTACTGGCGTTGGTATTGGTACTGAGCGCTCGTTTGCTTGGTAGTGATATTGGTAAGGCTAAAACCAAGCCAAAGTTTACTGAGATTTTCTCCAAATCCGGCAGCGTTAACATTCTATCGGCGGCGCGTATGTTTCTGTTCGCCGCACGCGATGTGTGGTTTGTGGTGGCGCTACCGGTATTTCTTGGTAGCACCTTCGGCTGGGATCATCTCTGGGTTGGCGGCTTCTTGGCATTGTGGGTGATTGGCTACGGCATTGTGCAGGGGTTTGCCCCGAAAATCACCGGTACTGGTGCGGCTGGTAAAGCACATACACCGGATGGTCGTACAGCCATGCTGTGGGCCGGTGCGCTGGTGATAGTTACTGCAACCGTTGCGTTGGGCATTCACCATCAGTGGCAGCAACAGTTCACCATTGTTGGCGGGTTAATGTTGTTTGGGGTAGTTTTTGCCATTAACTCCAGTCTGCACTCCTTTCTTATTGTCCATTACGCTGGCGAAGATGGAGTGTCGATGGATGTCGGCTTCTATTACATGGCCAATGCCATGGGACGCTTGGTTGGCACAGTCTTATCTGGCTGGGTTTACCAAATGGCTGGCTTGGCGGCGTGTTTGTGGATCTCGGTGGCCTTTTTAGCGCTGACAGTACTCATCTCTATTGGCTTACCGCGCAATAAGCGGCTTTCTGCAGTGGCTTAATCGCTAAACTGTAACGTTGAAATAAGCAGAGCCGCTGATGATAGGTCAGCGGCTCTGCTTATTTGTTGGCTGTGTCACAGTTAAGTGGTTAGGTTTATATCAAGCCTTCGGCTCTACCGATTGCAGAACTCTTAAAGGGTTATGTCGCGGTGGCGACAGCACATTCTTGTATGCATTAAGGGGGAGCTTCGCCCCCTTTGGAACTCCCCTTGCCTTAGAACGCAGTCCCAAACGCTTCGCTGGACTGCTTCAATGCGGCAAAAGATCAACAGCGGTAGTGTTATCCCCTTGTATCAAAACGCGCCTAGCCGGTGCTTTAACAGCATTGGCAAGAACAACACTTAGTTGCTACACAGCCTTTTTGTTTGCCTATCACCAACCTTTAGTTGTGGATCTGTGCATGCCAGTTAGGCAACACCTGCGTATGTAATTGGCGCAGTGTTGCGGTTGATTGATGGCCACAAGCAATCAACAAACAATCTATACCGAGTGCGTGGGCAACCTCGAGATCATGATCGGTATCGCCGATCATAATGGTGTCGGATTTGGCTATCTTGGCCAGTGTTAACAGCTCGTGCCCTCGTTCAACTTTACTGACGGCATGATGGTTATCGAGGCCAAAAACCGAATCGAACAATGGCGTTATCTGATGATGTTCAAGGCAATGTTCAAGGCTCGACTGTGACGCCGCCGATAGGATCGATTGACGATGATCCGTCGCTAGCTGCCGCAGCAAAAACAAACAGCCAGGGTGGAGCTGAAGCTTATCGCGGTTGGCCTGATAGGCCTTGCCAAAGTAGCTACAGATTTCATCAAAACTAATGCGGTCAAAGTCGAAACCGGCTGCGGCGTAATAGTCGCTGACCGGATGGCAGAACTGGTCGCGATAATGTTCTAGGGTGGTGGTGGGCAGTTGCTGCTTAGTGAGCATCTGATTAACGATATCCACCGCCAGTGGCGCATCATCGACTAGGGTTCCGTTCCAATCCCACACTACATGTTTATAGCTCTTTAACCGTTGTAATAACGCCATGCGCAGTTCTACTTGGGCAAACAGGTGCGGTTGGATCAATGGATGGGTGAATTGTGTCGCATTGGGGGCAGCACCAACCTGTTGTATTTCTGCCATCTCGCTGCCGATTGGCAATGGCCCCAGCTCGCTAATTTCAGCAACACAAAGCAGCCCAGACGCGCTGTGACCGGCATTGTCGGTCACGTGGTATAGCTCAATCGGCTCTAGGGTAAATTGGCTGGCGCCGGTTTCCTCTACTAACTCTCTAGCGGCAGCTTGCTCTGCCGTTTCGCCAGCGTCAATTTTGCCACCGGGAATATCCCAGCTCTGGCGTTGGTGATGCCGACTTAGGATCCATTGCCCTTGATAACGTGCCATTACAACAACGTATTTCAATGAGGAGTGGCTTGGTGCTGGCCACGCGGAGAAGGAGAGTTGCATAGAGTTGGTCTGTCGGCAAACAAAGAGCTGAAGTTATACCATTGCAGCTGGCCTTGGTCTAAACCAACCGGTGCTGACGTGAGCCAGACCGCTTAGTTAACTAGCGCAATAGCGTGTATTTAGCAGGGTTTAAGGTTGCCTCAGGTACTGGCTCTGCCACAATGGTGGCACTGCTCATCTATCGTTGTTGTTATGTCGCTGTTGTTACCTATCGATTCACTTCACTCTCACTTTGTTACCGCATTAACGCAAAACCATTTGGTGGTTGAAGCGGAAACCGGCTCGGGCAAATCAACTCGATTACCGCTGTGGGCGGCAGAGCAGGGCAAAGTATTGGTGGTTGAGCCGCGACGAATTGCTTGTACCGCCCTCGCCGAGTTCGTGGGGCAAGGGCGAGCCGATGTCGGTTATTCGATTCGTTTTGATAATCAGGTGGACGACAACACTCGGGTCGCCTTTGTCACTCCAGGGGTAGCGCTATCGTGGTACAACGAGAATCGTTTAGCGGATTTCACCACCGTCATTATTGATGAGTTTCATGAGCGGCGCTGGGATACTGATCTGCTGTTGGCATTGCTGCAAAAGGGGGCTGGGCATCGTTTGGTACTGACGTCAGCCACGGTCGATGGTGAGCGCTTGGCGAACTATCTTGGTGGCGAGCGCTTATACGCCGAGGGGCGTCGTTTCGATGTAGATATTAGCTATCAGGCTAAAGATAGCCAAAGCCTGCCAAGTGACCGCGACTTAGTATCACGGTTGAAGTCTGCGCTGCTCAGTCACATCGATAACGACCACGGTGATGTGTTGGTGTTTCTGCCGGGGCGCAAAGAGATAACCCAAGCCCAAGCAAGTTTAACGTCGGCCCTACCTAATTGTTTGTTGTTGGCACTGCATGCAGGTGTAACTAAGGCCGAACAGCAGCTGGCGCTCGCGCCAAACAAACAACGGCGAATCGTATTGGCGACCAACGTGGCGGAGACTTCACTAACCATCCCTGGAGTGACCTTAGTGATTGATTCCGGTTTGGAGCGTCGTACCAGCCAGCGCAATGGCCGCACCGTGCTCGGGTTGACTCGTATCTCCAAAGCGTCGGCTCAGCAGCGCGCGGGTCGTGCTGGCCGTATTGCCGCCGGACGTTGTGTGCGACTGTGGGGCCAATTTGCGCCGCTTGAGGCGTTAACGCCACCGGAGTTACAGCGAGAAGAGTTGGTTGAGCCGATGCTAGCTGCTGCCTGCGCTGAGCAAGCGCTCGGCCAGCTTACCTTTGTCGACACCCTGCCGCCCAAATCGCTGCAGCTGGCGGCAGCAAAGCTGCAGCAGATGCAGGCAATCGATGTTGATGGCAAGGTAACGGCGCATGGTCGTCGGCTCTATCGGTTGCCTATAGATACTCAGTTTGCCCATCTTATTAGCGCGATGGAGAACAAAACCAACCAAGAGGCGATGGTTGATTTGGTGGCGGCGTTATCTATTGGTCAGCGCTTATGGCAGGCGCCCAAAGGTGAAGAAGCAATGAAGGCGTTGCAGCAATGGCAACCAATACCTTGCGATGCCACCACCTTGGTTAAGATCGTCCGCGAATCGGCACCAGAGGCATTAACGGTTGATGCTAATATGCGCGCCGAAGCGCGGCAGATGGCGCAGCAGATCCGCTCCACATTAAATTTGCCGCAATTGCAGGCGGCATCCTATTTAGATAGGCCGTCATGGTTGGCCGCGATCCTTGCGGCGATGCCTGAGTTGGCCTTTGTTCGCCGTACTAAAAGGCGGGAGGCATTGGGTAATGGCAGCGTTGAGGTTAGCCCCAGTCGCGATACCCGCTTTAATGACGAGGCTGAAGCGGCGTTGGTGCTGGACCAATTCGCATTGCCCGGTCGGGGCGTACGCCAAACCCTTAATTTAGCCACCTGTATGATGCCAATTTCGTTAGCACAATTATGCGAAGCTCAACTTGGACATGAACAACTAAGTGAGCGCCGTGCCGATGAACAGGGGCAGCGATTGCATGAGCGCATCTACGCTGGCCGGGTTATTGGCTCGCAGTGGCGAACGGTCGAGGGCGAGCTTGGTATTGAGTTACTGGTGGAGCAAATCCTGACCGGTAAAAAGATGACTCCGGTTGGAGCACGACTACAGGCCGATGCTCAGGCGTGGGCGCTCTATCTTGCATTAGGCGAGGCTGATGGTGAGCCGATCGAGCCACAGCAATGGTTACTGCAGCAGCTGCAAGACTTAGGGGTAGAAAGCGCGGAAGATCTGTTGCTGTTGGAGGTGGACGATCTCAAATTTGACGGAGTGCCTGAGTGGCAGCGAGCGGAGTTTGAGCAGCGTTTTCCGCAGCAACTCACTTTGGCAGAGTTAAAGCTGACGGTGGAGTAT
Source organism: Ferrimonas lipolytica (assembly GCF_012295575.1). NCBI lineage: Bacteria > Pseudomonadati > Pseudomonadota > Gammaproteobacteria > Alteromonadales > Ferrimonadaceae > Ferrimonas > Ferrimonas lipolytica. Next base: position 3,907,913 of record NZ_CP051180.1, read on the forward strand.
CAACCTCGAGGCAAGCTGGTAACCGTGGTATACGCGAGTGGCCGACGCAAAATGGATCCAAAGCGATGGGAGCTACCCAAATGGAGCGGCTGGCGGGTGAAATACCGTAAAGCTAGCCGCGTGGTAGACGTTCGTTAGTTGACTGGCTGCGGCGGAAACTGACCAAGTAGCTGCTCGACCAGTGTGGTTAGTTTGCTATTGCGCTTCTGTGGTGAGTCATTACCTCTTAGCCGCATCTCGTTGTTACCACGCCAGAGCAATTCTCCCTGTTGAACGAGGTCCAGACGGAGCAGTAAAATCTGCTCTTCACTGGCGCCAATGGGGATGTTTACGCCACCGCTGACTCCGCCACTACTGCCAAAACTGCCGCCGCCAACACCAATCTTCATATCCGGATCTTTAGCGCGTAACTCTTTGTTGGTACTGATGTAGACGGTAACGCCATTACTTTGTTCGCTGTCGGTTTGTTGCCAACCGCGGTTCGCCAAGTTAGCAGTAGCAGCTTCAATCAACCGCGCCATCATTAATGGTTCTTGAGCGTCACCGCTGGAGGCAACGACAAAGCTGTTAAGTTGATTGAAGTCGACATCGGTTTGATAGTCGATGTCGATCTTATTGCTGCTGCAACCAGCAATAATAAGTGGGGCGAGCAACAGGGCCAACCGTGTAATGTGATTCATATAATCTCCTCGGCGTCAGCGTTAAGTCGCTGGATACGGTTCAGGGATAGAGTGCGTACCAATACAGTAGCGCGGCTTAGTCGGTTTAGGCTAGAGTGGATGTTAATATCAATAGCAGCAGACACTTAGTGCCGTTGGTAGCAATCATCGTTGAGGGAGAACATGATGCGAGTAGCAGGGATAGTGGCGTCAGTGCTGTTGCTAGGTGGTTGCCTAGGCGGTTTAAGTGAAAGCCAACAACAAGATAAACAACAGTGGCTAGATTGGCGTGCTGATAACGATCAGCATGCGCGAGATCCGCACAAATCGTTTTTGAATATTCGAGATGCCAAATATCTAGCTGTTGGCGAATCGACTTGGTTGCAGAGTCAACAAAGCCCCGAGGAGATCCGCTGGCGTGACAAGATGGTTGGTTTGGATTTTGGTTTAACCCACAGTGGTGATCATGCCGAGATTGTCTGGAACCATAGCAGTCACACCCTCAACCCCGGTGGAGAGTTAGCGCTGAGTGAGCGCTTATCGGTTACCGTTGGTGAGTTGTACCAAGGCGGCATGCGCGCCTTTATTCGAGATAATCAGCACCCCAAGGTAGCCAGTTTTGATGGCTATGATTTCTTCCCTTACAACCCAGACGCTAAGGTCGATGCCAACTTTACCGCGGCGACACCAGAAGCGGTGATGTTTCAAACCGTGCAAGGGCTGAAGAATCGCTTCTATCGTATTGGTCAGGTCAGTTTCAAATGGCAAGGGACGCAGGTGTCGATGCCGGCTTATCATAGTGAAGCTGAGCCGCCGTACCAATCACTGATGCTATTCTTTAAAGATCAAACCAATGGCGAACAAACCTATGGTGGTGGGCGAGAGCTTTATGTTGAGGTACCCCAAGGGCTAGATAAACCGTTTGCGTTGGACTTTAACTACAGTGGCAATTTCTATTGCGCCCGTTCGACCTTTTGGAATTGCCCAATACTACGAGACCCCACCCTAACGGTGGCCATCACTGCTGGCGAAACCTATGAGAAACATCAATAACGTGATCTCAACTAAGGTTTGTCGCTACTACTGCTGGCAAGCTCAGTATTGGCTCTCGTGTTGAAGGAAGAAACATGACCAGTTCGTCACTCGCGTTCCCGTTATTGATCATTATCGGCTTAGCCGTGATCGCCTATCTATTGTTTTCGAACAAACCATCCACGGTTAAACGGCACGCCAACAGTGCGACCAAAACGCGGCATAAGCGTAAGCGCCACAAAAAAGCACACCACTGAGCCGCGCCATAGCGGTTAGTCTTCTTCGCGGACTACTTTAACTTCGCTGAAGCCAAGATTTTTAAAATAGTTGTCACGAAAATCGCGATGGGACTTTTTATCGCGGGTGCTCATCTGTACTTGGTGTTCCATCTCTTGATACTGACGAATATCAAAGCCTTCAGCCTTGGCGGCAGCCTCAAACATGCTGAAGTGTTTGTCGTTGGCATAGCCGGTGGTTTTGGTTTCACCCTTAAAGGTGTATTGCAGTTTCAGTGCCACGAAGGCCTCCGGTGGATCCAAGGGAACAAAAGGTGGTGCTATCTTTATAGCGGCGGCGAATGATGCCATAAAAATCGACAGGCCTCATCAACCGCTTAGCGTTTGCTGTACCACAATATTAGCGGGCAGTTGGTGAATTGGTTGCCAGCTAGCAGCAATGGCTGTTTTTTTTCAATTGATTGAAATAAATTCGGTTAATTCACTTTTTTGTGAGCAATCACAATTGTAAGGGGTTCTGTCGATGACGACTCCGGTGGTATAAACTGAAAGTGTGACAATGACGCAGGCTCCAGCGGCGATAATGATCTCTGCCTACCTTGGAACTTAGCGCTAAAAACTAACTCGAATGGAACAGGGTATTGAAGCGCGAGCCGGTAGCACTGGCCGCCGCTGTCGTCGCAGTTATGATCTGCTGGTGGCAGTAACATCTGTTTTTACACTGTGGATGTGGAGTGTGATATGAATAAGCCGGCTGGTCGTCAGGACCATTCGTTTGATCGTTTTGCTGGGGTTGCACTGTTGGTGCTCGGCGGCATTTCTATGTTATTCCCGCTGTTTAGTAGCATGCTGCTGGAAAAGGCATTTGCGCTTGGGTTGATGGGGGGCGGCGTTTACTTGATGACCACCTCTAGCGGTGCTTTGAAGGTCATTGGCGGGATTCTGCTAGCGCTAGCAGGTGGTAACTTGCTGGTTAACGGCGGCGCTGGCATGGCGATCTTAACCTTGGCGTTGGGCTTGTACTTTGCTTACTCTGGCTTTACCGCTTACAAGAAGAGCGAAGGCAACGAAGAGAGCGCTTGGTTGCGCTTTAACGGCATCTGTACATTGCTCCTAGGTGTGGTGGCGCTGTGGCAATGGGGCGAAGCAACACCTACCGTTGTTGGTGTGATTGTTGGTATTAAACTGCTGCTAATTGGTTTGTACCACAACAGCAAAGCCAACCTGATTGTGAAACAAAATGCTGAGTTAAACCACGCGTCGGCATAACTCGTTGGGTTTAAACCGCTAAAGAAAAACGGGCCGATTGGCCCGTTTTTGCTATCTGAGGTGTGCAACAACGTTAACTTTGCTCTCGGGCGATAGCGCGGTAAGCGATATCACGGCGGGTGAACATGCCATTCCAGCTGATCTCATCAGCCAATAGGTACGCCCGTTGCTGGGCTGCGGTTACGCTGCTACCTAATGCGGTTGCACACAGTACCCGACCACCAACGTTAACGATGGTGTCATCTTGTGTGGCGGTTCCAGCGTGGAACACCTTTTCACCTTCAACATAGTTGCTCCGCAAACCGGAAATGGCAAAGCCTTTGTCGTAACTTGCTGGGTAACCGCCGGAAGCCAATACCACCCCAACCGCTGCGCGGGGGTCAAACTTGGCCTCTTTGCCAGCCAGCTCACCGTTAGCACCAGCGAGGCACAGCTCAACTAAGTCTGATTGCATCCGTAACATGATTGGCTGGGTCTCAGGGTCACCAAAGCGACAGTTGTATTCAATTACCTTCGGGGTGCCATCGGCAGCAATCATTAAGCCCGCGTAGAGGAAGCCGGTGTAGGCGTGACCTTCCGCTTTCATGCCTGTTACGGTTGGGCGAATCACTTCGGCCATAATACGGTTGTGGATCGCGCTGGTTACCACTGGAGCTGGGGAGTAGGCCCCCATGCCACCGGTGTTTGGGCCGGTATCGCCGTCGCCGACACGTTTGTGATCCTGGCTGGTGGCCATCGGCACAATGTTGTCGCCATCTACCATGACGATAAAGGAGGCTTCTTCGCCTTCAAGAAACTCTTCAATCACAACACGGTGGCCAGCATCGCCAAAGGCATTACCAGCTAGCATGTCGCGCACGGCCGCTTCCGCTTCAGCCAAGGTCATCGCCACGATCACCCCTTTGCCTGCCGCTAAGCCATCGGCTTTAACTACAATAGGTGCGCCCATTTGCTGGAGATAAGCCAGTGCCGGTTCGATTTCGGTAAAGTTCTGGTAAGCGCCAGTTGGGATCTGATGACGAGCTAAGAAGTCTTTGGTAAAGGCCTTTGAACCCTCCAGTTGCGCTGCTGCCGCCGTCGGGCCAAAGATAGTTAATCCCGCTGCTTGAAAGGCATCTACTACGCCATCAACCAGCGGCTGCTCTGGGCCGACAATAGTCAGCTCAATGTTGTTCTGTTGGGCAAACGCAACCAAGGCATCATTGCCGCTTAGTGCGACATTTTTAAGCTTTGGCTCAGTTGCTGTACCGGCGTTACCCGGGGCGATAAACACGGTTTCAACCGCTGGATTCTGCGCCGCTTTCCAGCCCAGTGCGTGCTCACGACCGCCACTGCCAATAATTAACACGTTCATGTTCGATATCCTTTAAATCGCGGCATCATGCCGTGAAGTTTTCTGTTTGTAGGGGCACTCATGAGTGACCTTCGCCAATGTTGCAATAAACGTCGCCACAACCGGTCGGACGTGTCGCTCACAATCGGTCGGACGTGTCGCTCATAATCGGTCGGACGTGTTGCCACAACCGGTCGGACGTGTCGCCATAATCGGTCGGACGTGTCCGCCCCTACGCGAAGCCAATTATTTATCTGAGCACAGCGTCCAATCGACTAGCCAAGGCCTTAGTGTTTAAAGTGGCGCATGCCAGTGAACACCATAACCATGTCATGTTCATCCGCTGCCGCAATCACTTCTTCGTCGCGCATTGAACCACCAGGCTGAATCACGCAGCTAATGCCGGCCTCAGCGGCCGCATCAATGCCATCACGGAATGGGAAGAAGGCGTCCGATGCCATTACTGAACCCGGTACAGTCAGGCCTTCGTCGGCAGCTTTAATGCCAGCGATCTTAGCGGAGTAAACGCGGCTCATTTGGCCGGCACCAACACCGACGGTCATGCCACCTTTGGCGTAGACGATGGCATTTGATTTAACGTATTTAGCAACCTTCCAGCAGAACATCAGATCGGTTAGTTGTTCGGCGGTTGGTTGGCGCTTGGATACAACCTTAACGTCATCCAGTTCAACCATACCTTGGTCGCGGTCTTGCACCAGCAAGCCACCGTTAACGCGCTTGATATCAAATTCGGTGGTTCTGTTGTCCCACTGGCCACACTCAAGCAAACGCACGTTTTTCTTCTCGGCGACAATGGCTTTGGCTTCGTCAGCGATGCTTGGGGCGATAATCACCTCGACAAATTGACGTGCAACAATGGCGCTGGCGGTTGCTGCATCAAGCTCGCGGTTAAAGGCGATGATGCCTCCGAAGGCTGAGGTTGGATCGGTCTTAAAGGCACGGTCGTAGGCTTCAAGCAGGTTTTCGCCTAAGGCAACGCCACAAGGATTGGCATGCTTAACGATAACGCAAGCTGGGGCGGTGAACTCTTTTACGCACTCAAGGGCGGCATCAGTATCGGCGATGTTATTGTAAGACAGCGCTTTACCTTGCAGCTGGATCGCGGTTGCTACCGATGCTTCCTGTACATTGTTTTCGACATAGAAAGCAGCACGTTGGTGGCTGTTTTCACCGTAACGCATATCCTGCTTCTTTTCGAACTGCATGTTAACGGTGCGCGGGAATACCGACTCAGCGTCGCCCTCTTTATTATCGCCGTAACTTGGCACCATGGTACCAAAGTAGTTGGCTATCATGCCGTCGTAGCCAGAGGTATGTTCAAAGGCTGCGATAGCCAGATCGAAACGGGTGTTGTAGCTCAGCGAGCCTTCGCCAGCGTCCATCTCTGCAATAACGCGGTCGTAATCGTTAGCATTAACTACGATGGCAACGTCTTTATGGTTTTTGGCAGCGGAGCGCACCATGGTTGGACCGCCGATATCGATATTTTCGATGGCGTCTTCGCGGCTGCAATCAGGCTTAGCAACGGTTTGGGCAAACGGATAGAGGTTAACTACGACCATATCGATAGGCTTGATGCCGTGCTCTGCCATGATGGCATCGTCTTGGTCACGACGGCCTAAAATGCCACCATGAACTTTTGGGTGCAGGGTTTTAACGCGGCCATCCATCATCTCTGGGAAACCGGTGTAGTCAGAGACTTCGGTGACAGGCAGGCCTGCATCAGCCAGCAGGCGGGCGGTACCACCAGTGGAAAGCAGTTCAACGCCACGTGCGCTTAGCGCTTGGGCAAACTCTTTGATGCCAGTTTTATCAGACACGCTCAGCAGGGCGCGGCGGATTGGACGAGGTGCGTTCATAGGGGTACAGAATCCTTGTTAAAGGTGGTGCTCATTACGGCGCTCTTAGTGACGCTTTATGAGCAAGGAAGACATTTCGGCAACGGCCGTTGTTACAAGCGGCGTTTGGCGAAATACCCTCACAAAATCTCCCTGTGCTGATGCGCGCGTATTCTACTCAATAGCGTCACCAAAATCTGGGCTAAATCATTTATAAAACAGTTTGTTCTAGTTATTGGCGCAATGGCTATTGACCTTAGACCTAACTCTAAGGTTTATAATTCAGCCATTACTAGAGTTGAGAGTCGGTTATGTATCGAATTGGCGAGTTAGCGAAGCAGTACCAGATCAACACCGATACGCTTCGTTACTACGAAAAAAATGGTTTGCTGGTGCCGAGCAGTCGCAGCGACAGTGGTTATCGTTCTTACAATGAAGAGGACGCTAAACAGCTGCGTTTTATCCTTCGTGCTAAGTCGGTCGGATTTTCTTTAACCGAGATCCAAGAATTGATAAATATTGACCACAACCGCTCGCAGTGGGCTTGTCAGGATGTGAAAGGGATGGTCGAATTGAAGGCCGATGTTATTCAATCCAAGATTGATGAATTGATTCAATTTAGAGACTCGCTGCAGGGATTAGCTAAGGCTTGTTGTGGTGGTTCAGAGAGTGCTGAGCACTGCTCTATTCTTGATGCCTTGGAGGCAAACGTATGAACACCCTCTTGGCATTAGCCAGTAACTTCCTTGATCTGTTTCTAGACTCAGCCCCTTGGTTGCTGCTGGGTCTGTTTATGGCCGGCATGATCAAGATGTTCGTACCGATGAGTTGGATGGAAAAACAGCTTGGTGGTAACGGCTTTAAGCCAACCATTAAAGCAGCGCTGTTTGGTGCGCCATTGCCATTGTGCTCCTGTGGCGTTATCCCAGCCGCTGTTGGATTACGTCGCTCCGGCGCATCCAAAAGTGCCACCACCTCGTTCTTAGTGGCCACCCCGGAAACCGGCGTTGATTCGGTGTCGGTTTCATACGTACTGCTTGGGCCTTTTATGGCAGTAGTACGGCCAGTTGCAGCGGTGACCTCTGCGATTGTGGCAGGACTGCTGGTTGGTCGTGACGACGAACCACCAAAATCTGGACCGGCTCCTAAAAGCTGCTGTTCGAGTAAAACCGAAGCGGCAACGGTTGAAAAATCAAGTGGCTGCTGCGCGAGCAAAGCTGAAGCCTCAAAGCCTGAACAAAGCAGCTGTTGCTCCAGCAAAGCTAAGCCTACGTTTACGCCGATGGCGGCGAAGGAGCCATCATTAGCGCCAATGGCTATGGTGGCACCAGCACCAGCACCAGCACCATCACCAAAACCAACTAAAGCTAAAACCAGCAGTTGCTGCGCAAGTACGGCTGCCGATACGAAGGTAAAGAAAGCCGGTGGCTGCTGTGGCAGTAAGAAAGAGGTTCCAAAGGGATTAAACGTGGTGCAAAAATTGGTGGCGGGCATTAAGTACGCTGCTGATGATCTGGTTAAAGATACAACCCTCTGGTTGATGGTTGGCCTGTTCTTCGCCGCTCTGGTGAATACCTTTGTGCCGGCGACTTTTTTGGCCCAATGGGGTACTGGCATCGTAGCGATGTTGGTGATGGTGTTGGTTTCTATTCCGATGTATATCTGTGCCACCGCATCAACCCCAATTGCAGCGGGCCTGCTGCTCGCTGGTGTGTCTCCAGGGGCGGTGCTGGTGTTTATGATGGCGGGTCCTGCTACTAATATCGCAACCTTGGGTGTTGTTCGCAACGAGTTAGGTAAACGTGCTCTGTGGGCTTATCTTGGTGGTGTTATCGGTACCGCCATGGTGTTTGGTTTTGCCGTTGACTGGGCAGTACTGCAATTTGGCTTCGAAGTCATGCCGATGGTGGGTGAAGAGCACCGTATGTTGCCTGGCCCGCTGGTATACGGTAGCGGAATGTTACTGGCCGTGTTGATGATCAAAGGGATGCTTACTAAGCTTCCTGCGCGGTTAGGCGCAACCGCACATTAATCGAGATAGGAATAATAAGGCGGCCGTGGGTCGCCTTTTTTATGGCTGTGTAGCAACTAAGTGTTGTTCTCTCCAATGCTGTTAAAGCACCGGCTAGGTGAGTCCCAATACTAGGGGCAAAGCACTACCGCCGTTGATCTTCTGCCGCATTGGAGCAGTCCAGCGAAGCGTTTTGGACTGCGACCTAAGGCAAGGGAGCTCCCCCTTTGGGGGCCGTCGCCACCGCGACATCCTCCCCTAAAGCACCGAAATCGGTTAAGCCGAAGGCTTGATATAAACCTCGACACTTAACTACGACACAGCCTTTTTTATATGGAGTAGATAATGAAATCGATAATCGCGTTATTGGCACTTACGGCAACCGCTGCAGTGGCGGTTGAGCCCGACACCTTTGTTTGCAGCAAAGGTGGTGAAGAGCGACGGATTGAGGTGCAATACCCCAGTGGTGAGAGCTTGCCTTGTGAAGTGAGTTATCAAAAGTATGGCGGTGTTGAAACCCTATGGACCGCTCACAATACTGAGGGTTATTGTTTTGTGCGGGCGTTAGAGTTGGTTGAGAAGCACCGAGGCTGGGGGTGGCAGTGCGAACAGCAAGCTGCTGAGGTTGAGATCAAAGCGGCTCATTCGGTGACCCAATAGTCACCGAACGCAGTTACAACGACTCTACCAGTTTAAGAACAGTGGAATTAAAATTGGCCCCGCCAGAGACAATAAAAAGCCTGCAACAATGGCTACTGGCACAGTGTTTGGGCCACCACTGCGCTGGATTACGGGTAGGGTAAAGTCCATAGCAGTGGCGCCGCCGTAACCAATGGCGCTGGCAGGACTGCGTTGCATCAGCACCGGAATTAAAATAATTGCTATCAGCTCTCGAGCCAGATCCGACAGGAAGGCAATTGAGCCCATTATTGGCCCAAGCTCCTGACTTATCATGGCACCAGAAAGCGAGTACCAACCCACTCCGGCGGCTAGCGCCAAACCGTGGTGGATCGGCATCGAATAGCATAGCGCGGTTATGGCACCGGCGAGCAAACTGGTCAGCAGCACAATGGCAGCAATGGCTAAGCCTCGAGGGTTAAGTAGGATTTGCCGCCAGCTCATGCCGCTGGCGCGCATTTGAATACCGATCAACAGCAGTAACAGCATCAAGATACTCATGGCGATTTGGTCGAGGTGGGTAGGACTCATCTTAACGAACAACCCCAAGACGAAGCCTGCCAGCACAACTAATGCTAACTGCAATGATTCCGCCGCCATTTTAAGCGGGTGGCCTACAGTGTTGTTGGTCTTAATTGGCAGCGGCCAGATTCTGTCAATTAATGGCAATAGGGCGAGGTTCGCAACGAGAGTTAGACCAACTAAGGTCGCGACCACGGCAGTGATGGTGTTAAGTTCATCACTGAGGTTGTCTATCCCCGCTAAGTTCATGCCCATTATGGCTAAAATAAGATAAACCAAAGCGGTTAAACTGCGGTCAATCTGCTGTAACCATTGAGGTTTCGACAGTTTTATCAGATAGCCGACGGCTAATGGCGACAGAATTATCAGGGTGTCCAAGCGGCGCTCCAACGGACTAGGCTAAAATCTAGGTTGGACAGGCTAACAGTCGCTATAGCTAGCAACAAGTAGGAGTTAATAATTGAATAAGCGAGTTAAGTGGTCGGTGTTTGCGGTGGTGGTGGTGTTATTTGGCTTTGCTGGTTATCAGTTGTCGGCAGCGGGGCGCTACGCTAACCAGATGCAAGCCAAATACGACTCCGAAGTGTTGTTATATAGCGCTAGCTGGTGTTCGGTCTGTGCCTCCGCTCGACGATACTTTGCGCGTAACGACATCGATTACGTTGAGATCGATGTGGAAACGGATACCAGCAATAATGATGAGTTTCGTCAACTCGGTGGCTTGGGCGTGCCACTTATTGTGGTTAAAGGCAAAGTAATGCGAGGGTTTGAACCCAATCGAATTAGCGAGTGGGTGTCGGAGCCGAATTAAGCCGGCCCTTACTGCGGTGTTAAGCCTGACGTTCACCAACCAGATTGAGTACATCGACGTCACCGCCAAGTACCGCAATGATCGACTTACCACGCCGAAATGCATTGGGAATAGAGACTCGTCCTGATGGTCCCATGGCTAAGTCTTTCAGCAGCGCTTTCTCCATAACTAGGGAGTTTTCGTTGTAATACAGCACACTTACATCAACTGAATTCATATTGTTGCACTCCATTACTTCGGGCTTCAGCTTTAGCTGGTCGTACTCGTTACTGTTTTTTTCTCTTAACGTATTGTTTTCGCTTAAAACATTAACCAGCTTTGTTAAAGTGAAGTCTAGCACCCTTTTTGTCAAAATATTGACGCACTTTAATCGAACTTATCGATGCCTTGAAACGATCTTTTCGAGGTATAATTGTTTTTTATTCCCGCATTGGAGCCTGCCTTGCACTTTTCTGAGCTGGCGTTAGACAAACGCCTGTTAACTACCGTTGAGCACTTGGGTTTTACTCAGGCGACTGAAATTCAGCAAAAAGCCATTCCTGCCGCTGTTGCAGGTAAAGATCTGCTGGCCTCATCTCGTACCGGCTCCGGTAAAACGTTGGCGTACTTACTGCCGGCGTTGCAACGGGTTATTAAGTCCAGAGCGCTATCAAAGAAAGACCCGCGAGTGTTGATCCTCGCGCCGACGCGAGAGCTGGCGAAGCAGGTTTATGGTCAGTTGCGCTTGGTGGTGTCGAACACCCCGTACAAATCTGAGCTCATCCTTGGCGGTGAGGATTTCAACCTGCAGAGCAAAGCGTTAGCTCGAGACCCTCACTTTGTGGTAGCGACTCCTGGCCGTTTAGCTGATCACCTTGAGCACGGTCACCTGTACCTAAAAGGACTCGAACTGCTGATTCTCGATGAAGCAGATCGAATGCTGGACCTGGGTTTTGACAAGCAGCTTAAAGCGATTAGCAAAGCCGCTGATCACCGTAAGCGCCAAACCTTGTTGTTTTCAGCGACCTTGGATCATGCCCAAGTAAACAACTTCGCCGCTGATATGCTTGATTCGCCGCTGCGGATCCGTATTGATAACGAAGCGCAGGTGCACGCAGACATCAACCATCGCTTTATCTTCTCCGATCACCTCGATCATAAAGAAGCGCAGTTAAAAGCGTTGTTTGAGCGGCAAGACTTCACTCAGTTGATCGTATTTACTGCCACACGCGGTGATACCGATCGCTTGGCAACCAAAATTGCGGAGTGGGGTTACACTACCTTAGCGCTTTCAGGTGATCTGAATCAGGGCCAACGTAACGGTATCATGCAGGACTTTGCTGCTGGTAAAGCCCAGATCCTGATCACCACTGATGTTGCTAGTCGTGGTTTAGATATCGCGCGGGTATCGCATGTCATTAACTTTGATTTGCCAAAGCACTCTGAAGAGTACGTTCACCGTGTTGGTCGTACCGGTCGTGCCGGTGCTAAAGGTGACGCGCTGTCTTTGGTGGGCCCAAAAGATTGGCTTAACTTTAAGGCATTGGAAGGCTTCTTGAGCCAAACCTTAGCATTTGAAGCTATCCCAGATCTGCAGGCCAAGTTTAAAGGCTTTAAGATCAAAAAAGAGAAAGCGGCTCCGAAAGCAAAGGCTGCACCAAAAGCAAAAGCGATGGCGAAAGTGAAGACTGGGCCGAAGAAGGTGCAGAAGAAGATCTTGAAAGAGGTGGGGGATGCGCCAATGATGGTACGCAAACGCCCAATGAAGCCAGATCTGGATACCAGTAAAGATCTCGACGATTAAGCTTATGGCTGACGATTGTGGTTAACGAAGCGTAAGCCGATAGCGAACAATGATGTTCGCAACAGCGATAAAGACAACGCCACCGCGAGGTGGCGTTTTTGTAGCTGCAATTTACCTAGAACAGAGACAGCAAAGGCGAGCCTTAGCTCGCCTTTTGGGTTTCGCTAAAAGCGATTATGGCGTTGGGATCAACAGGATCTCAACACGACGGTTAGCAGCGCGACCGGCTGTAGTGTCATTAGTTGCTACTGGGCGTAGTGGGCCGTAACCAGCAGTGCTTACACGATAGCTTGCAACGCCTTGGCGAGTGAGCTCAGCAGCGACTGATTCAGCGCGTGCGATAGACAACCGCTGGTTTAGATCGGCGCCACCGGTGCTGTCGGTGTGACCAGAGATCTCTAAACGAGTCTTGTCGTATTCCGCCAGTACCATAGCAACCCCAGACAGAGTGTTAACTGCGGCGTACTGTAGATCCGATTGGCCAGAAGCGAAGGTGAGGGTGTTTGGCAGCACCAACTGGATGTTGTCACCGGTACGCTTAACGCTTACACCAGTGCCTGCCAGCTTATTCCGTAGCTCGGTTTCTTGCTTATCCATGTAATTGCCGACACCGCCACCAATAGCGCCACCGGCTACTGCACCAATCAAAGCGCCTTTACCACGGTCGCTTTTAGATGAGGTTGCCATGCCAATTACCGCACCGGCCAGAGCGCCACCAACGGCTCCTTTAGTGGTATTCGATGTTTTCTGTTCGCCAGTGTATGGATCGGTAGTGGCACAACCGGCCAGCATCGCCACACATAACATGGCTGCAGTAGTACGTAACTTCATTGGTAGGTAACCCTAATTGAACAAAAATGCATTGTGCCAGCGAACACAAAAAATGCCAGTCGTCTGCGCGCAGGTCAACTTGGTGTTGCTGATCGGTTATTCACTACTTAGTTTGCACGAATGGGTGCTAATAACAATGGCTTAACGACGTGATGCTGGGGGATTATAGGGCGTTTTTGTTGGGGGGAAATTGCCTTGCCGTACAGCTGCTGTTAAGTCGAAACTGTCTTTAGCAAGTGGATTTGATACGAAAATGGGGGGATATGAGTAAGTACCTTGGCACAGGAGCAAGCGAGCAACTCTGTCCTGCAGATAGCAGTAAAGAGTTGCCCAGACGACGGTTAGTCGTCGAGATCATCTTCCATCTCATCTTCTGGCTCGAGCATGCCCCAGCCGTCGGTTTTGCCCTTAAACTGCTTGCACAGTTTGTTTAGCAGCTCTTCAATTGCGGTGATCTTAGCGTGCTCTGGTACCATCTCGGTTTGCAAACGCAGTTCCCACATTTGTGCTTCATCAGAGAAGTTTACAAACAGCCCTGCGCCATCAAACTCTCGGCCGACACGTTCAGCACCGGCTTGTGCTTGCTCTTCTGAAGCAAACACTACGTAAAAATCGAGCATGTAGCTTTCGCTTAGATCGATCCCTTCGTCTTGCATCAATTCAAGCAGTTCGCCATTGGCATCGTTTGGAAAAGACATGTTTGGATCCTATTAAAACTTGATAGAAGGGCGACCTTTCGGCTTCGCCGGTTTTGGTGCTTTAACCGGTTTTACCCGTTCAGTAGCTGGGCGTGTACTTGCTGCGATAATCAGTGACTCTTCACCAAAAATGACATTGTCACCAACCACTAGCTTGCGACGCTTACGGGTCTCGACCTCATGGTTGACTAATACGTGGCCTTCACCGATTAAGATTTTGGCTTCACCGCCACCGCCAACCCAGCCTTGGATTTTAAGCACTTTATACAGCTCAACAAACTCATCGCCCGGATGCAGTTCTAATACCTGTGTAGTCACAGCGCCCTCAATATCTAGATATGGTCAGTAATGGCCGCATTATAGCGATTTCCAGCGCTAAACGGGGACAATTCCATATTAAATGACGGCCATTGTTGGCAGATATATACCGGTTTGGGCACGGTTAATTGATAACTTTAGTTAAGGCGCAGGGAGATGGATCGCCAGCTCTGACAAAGTGTGAATTGAGCCAGTGAAAGTTTGTTCCAATAGCGGGATTCAATTTAGCATTATTGGTCAAATGGTATGACTAAAGCTGCCCCTTCTGACTGAGTCTCATTCAGATTTAACCATTCTATGATCTGGGACAGGTTTGGTTGACATTCGTCGAAAAATCACTCTACTCAGTGAATAAAGCAGTGTGGTTTAATCCGCTCTTCATGGTTACCACTTGAATTTCGGTTCAAGGGTAATCGTTACCAAAGGACCGCTTTTTAATCGATAAAGGACATCATTATGCCGCCATCCGCGACACCTGATCTGGTTGCTGCTATACGCATCGACAACAATCGATTTGATCGCCAAGGAGTGATCTTCATTTTCGCAGTGTTGCTACTGGCAGCGATGGTAGCGTGGCTACCATATGAGCCAAGCATCAATAAGGGCCTAGGACTGCTAGTGTTTGCTGCTATCTTGTGGCTCAGCCAAGCAATCCACATCACCACCACCGCGTTATTGGTGCCAGTTTTGGCGATTCTGATGGGGGTTACCGATACCACCGCAGCCTTAGCCAACTTCTCTAACCCGATTATCTTCTTATTCTTTGGAGGCTTTGCATTAGCCGCCGCTTTGCATGCGCAAGGTATTGATAAACGCATGGCGGCTAAGGTCGTCAACCTTTCCGGGGGTAAAACCCTAAATGCCTGTGTGCTGATGTTTGGCGTAACTGGGGTGTTGTCGATGTGGATAAGCAATACCGCAACTGCAGCCATTATGTTACCGCTTGCGTTGGGGATGCTAAGTCAGCTGGACCCTAAAGAGCATGCTCGCACCTATCTGTTTGTGTTATTGGGATGTGCTTACAGTGCCAATATTGGTGGAATCGGTACGCTAGTAGGCAGCCCACCCAACGCTATCGCCGCAGCTCAAGTTGGGCTCGACTTTGTTGGTTGGATGAAGTTTGGTTTGGTCGCGATGGTGTTGTTGTGGCCGCTGGTCATTAGTGCCATGTATTTCTTGATTCGGCCAGATCTCTCCACTCGATTTGAGTTTCGAGCGGACACGGCACCGATGTCATCCAGCGCCAAGCTCACCCTGTTGGTGTTTTTGGTTACCGTTTGCCTGTGGGTATTCTCCAAGCCATTAAACACTGCCCTAGGTGGCATTGCTAAGTTCGATACCATTGTGGCCTTGGCAGCGGCGGTGGCACTTGGGGTGTTACGCTTAGTTAGTTGGAAACAGATCGAGGGTCGAACCGATTGGGGGGTGTTGCTGTTATTCGGTGGGGGGCTGACTCTCTCTGGAGTGCTCAAGGGCACTGGAACCTCAGTGTTCTTGGCTAATCAACTGTTTGAGATATTCGGCAGCAGCCACATGGCGTTGCTGACATTGGTTATCATCCTGTTTGTGGTTATGTTGACTGAGTTTGCTAGTAATACCGCCAGTGCGGCGTTGTTGGTGCCAGTGTTTGCTTCTATCGCGGAAGTATTGGGGGTATCGCCGGTGATCTTGGCGGTATTGATTGGCATCTCAGCCTCTTGTGCGTTTATGCTGCCGGTGGCAACGCCGCCCAACGCCATCATGTATGGCTCTGGCTATATCGAGCAGAAACAGATGATGCGCATTGGCTTAGTGCTCAACCTGATCTGCGTAGTCGTACTGTACTTGCTCAGTCAGTTGTATTGGTAATAAACCAATATGCAGTGGTGCCGGCGGCAAAGTGTTCGCCAGCACCACAGGCCAAGCTAGAGATTAAAGGCAGCGAGCAGCAGCCAAAGTGAGGCTTGCTGTAATTGGTTATTGGCTTTGGATATCGCTTTTAGACATCGGTTTCAGTGGGCTAATTAGCACACGCAGGATTAATAACGCCAGCATCAGCAGCTGGTAACCGATCCAGCCAGCTGCCAGCATTGGCGTCCACTGGCCATCGAGTAATACTGTTGCCAGCAGCAGAATGATGGTAAACGCCAGAGTGTTCAACCAAGCTGCACCATCTGACATTTTCTGTTGCAGTTGCGATTCAATTAGAGCCAATAGCTGGCTGCCGATATTACCGCCAAGTGCCAAAGAGATAACCACAAACTCAAACATCGACGGGCTGCCGTGATACAGAATGCTGATCACGCAACCAACCATTGCTGGAGCAACCAATTTATTCATCAATAGGGTGATCTTGGAATAGCTGTCTGCGACCAAGCCGAAGCCTGGAAAGAGTCGACACAGCAGCAGTAAGGGAAAGATCAGAGGCATTGGGTAATCCTTAGGTATCAAAAAGGGAGAGCTAAGCTCTCCCTCTAACAATCAACCTTCGACTGCGACAGTCGAAGCGAACACTTACATTTCAGCGTTGTGATAAACGTTCTGGACGTCGTCGCAATCTTCTAACACGGCCAAGAACTTCTCAAAGGCTGCCACATCTTCGCCTTCAATCTTGGTGTAGGTTTGCGGTGCGAAGGTGATCTCTTCCATCTCAAACTTAATCTCAGGCATGGCGTTGGTCAGTGAGGTTTTCACTTTGAAGTACTCGGTATGTGGTGCGAATACAGACGTCATGCCGTCTTCAACTTCCACATCGGTTACGTCAACATCGTCCATCATCAGGATCTCAAGGATCCCATCTTCATCGTCGCCGGCGAAGGCGAAGATGGCTTGATGATCGAACATGTGTGCCACAGTACCTGGGCCGCCTAGTTTAGCGTCGTTCTTAACGAACGCTTGGCGAACTTCGGTGAAGGTACGTTTGTTGTTGTCGGTTAAGCAATCAACGATAACCATGATGTTACCTGGGCCGAAACCTTCGTAACGCATCGCTTCGTAATCTTCACCGGCACCGCCAACAGCTTTAGCGATGGCCTTGTCGATCACGTGTGAAGGAACCTGTTCCTTCTTCGCGCGTTCAATCAAGCTGCGCAACGACATGTTGGCTTCTGGATCTGGGCTGCCGTTTTTGGCAACAACGTAGATCTCTTTAGAGTACTTGGAGTAGACCTTGGTTTTTGCACCAGCGGTCTTGGCCATAGAGGCCTTACGAACTTCGAAACTGCGTCCCATCGGAAAATCGCTCTTAAGTTGGTTCAAACAATGCTGGTGGGAGAGTTTAACAGCTGAGCAGAGAAGGGCAAAATTCGACAGCTGAAAACGCCGTATTGACCGGCGCTAACGGCTGCCGCAGTGACCGTTGAGTCAATTACTACTGCCGTTATTGTGCCATTTTGATTTTGGTTGGTTAGTTACAATTATTTGATTTATAGCAACAATAATTATTTTTAAGGTTCACGGTTAGCATTCGTGTTCGCTATTTAGCTGATGTGAGTGGCTCGTAAAATCGCTGCTTAACTATTTGGCCATGGCCGCGACAACGCAGCCCAGTAGAATTGATATAAGCGAAGATTGTTGAGCTTAAGCAAGCGATCTGAGCAGCGAATTTCAGCTAGATTACACTTTGCGTAACCCATAATCCGATGGCTTACGGTGGCCGTTAGGGTTTACCACTCTCCTATCATCAAGCGACTTTTAACCCCTTGTATCTGTAAGCTCATCGCATCAAAGACAGCACCGAACTCCGTGCATTCAATGGCAAGATTTGGCAGTGATAATACGGCTTGCTGGAAAAAACATCGCTGCAAACCCTCATCGGAATAAGCCAGTTGCCACCAATTGAGAATACGGTCTTGGCTGGCATTGAGGCGATATTGAGTTGGTACGCGGGCTGATTTAGTGCTGTTCTCTTGGTCGCTGCTAGGTAATAAGTTCCAAAAATCGTTATTTGGCCAGTAAGCAAAAGGTAAGCAGTGATCGATATGACGCTGCTTGGGTGTCAGTGGTTTACCGCTCCAAACACTGTGGATGAGTTGGCCTTGCTGTTCGAGTTTGGTTACTCGTTTTCGAACCTCATTGGTATTGTGGTGGGCATCAAGCCAAGCCAGGTGGCGATAGTAAAACTCTAAATTAATCTGTTGTCGTTGTTCGCGTTCACGATTGCGTTGATAGCCGCGCATCTCATTAATCCATTGGTTCACCACCAATGGTTCTATCCAGCTATGGTATAGGCGCATACAGTCCCACAGCGATTCTGGCAGCACAAAGTAGCCAAAGCTGGCCAGAAACGGTTGGTCAATTACCGTGGTGGTTGAACGTGAGCGTCGATGGCGCTCAACTTGGAAGTAGGTGTTGGCTTTGTTGTTGCCGTCGTACGTATAGGCGACAGGACCAGCCTTGATGGTGCTGATGATGTCGCCTAATGCTTGTTGAAGCGCGAGAGCTTGCTCGTCAAAAAACAGCGCCCCAATTGCAAAATCATCGGCTTTAAGGTGCTGTAGCTTTTGCCAGCCGGACTTAACAAACCCCAAACTGGTATTGGGGTTACTGTGTTGTTGCAATTGACCATCATCAACCAAACGTTTGAACTGCTTTAACCAATACAGTGCAATCAGTCCCAGTGGCAACACTACCTTATTGTCATGACGCTCAATTACTGCGCCGGAATGAGCATCTGCAACTCGTAATAAGGTGCGTAACAGCGCCAATTTATAAGTAGCGGATTTACTGTCATTGACGATGATATGGCGGACACGGGTGAGATCACCGCTGCCATCGTCAGGCAAGCTCAATACCACGGTTTGCCACTGCACTTCACTGCGTCCAAGCGTATCTTGAGATAGTTCGCTCTTGTGGTTTACCCGCAGAGCTTGGTCTTTCGCTAGGCGCTCAATTTGAGCAACGGAGACCGGATAGGCAACCCGACCATCGGTAAACTCGCCATGGCGCAGGGTGATAACCAATTTACCGTTAGCTGCTAGGAGTTTGGCCAATTTTCGAAACGCCCGTTCGCGACTGCTATCGGCAAGGTGCATCCACACCGCGCTGACTAAAATAAGATCGAACTGCATCCCTAACGCAATTGCTTTGCTGAGCTCAGGAAGACGATCGTCCAACCATTGCACTGAGCCGTGCTCAAGTTGTTTAGTGTTACGCTGGCCGTGTTGGCGCATTGCTGTATTAGGCTCAAGCGCAATAACACTGCAATCTTGGCTTGCCATCCACTGCGCATCGCGGCCATTGCCTGCGCCGACATCTAAGATCCTCATGCCTGAACGTGGCCAGTGTCCTTGCCAATTGCTATGCGCTTTTTCAAAGGGGACGCTGCCATATTGACTGTTGAGGGTATCGGCGTTGGTCTGATAGAAGGAATCGGTACTATTCAATTCAAGGCTCACGGGGATTGGGGCAACGGAATTGAGTGTACTTAGATTGGCATCGCAATGGGATGGTCGAAACGGGAAATACGATTGTTTATTGTGCCAAAACAACAAAGCCCTTCAGTTGAAGGGCTTTGATTGGCTGTGTCGACGGCACATTCTAGTATGCATTAGGGAGGAGCTTCGCCCCCTTTGCCTTAGGTCGCAGTCCAAAACGCTTCGCTGGACTGCTCCAATGCGGCAGAAGATCAACGGCGGTAGTGCTTTCCCTTGTACCAAAACTAGCCTAGCCGGTGCTTTAACAGTATTGGAAGAACAACACTTAGTTGGTACACAGCCGTTTGATTTGGCCAAGCAAAGGGAAGCTTACTTACCCTGCTTCTTCAAGATGGCTTCCATCTCATCCATGATGTCATTCATTTTGCGCATCAAGGCTTCGTATGGTTCTGGGCTGGCCAGATCTACGCCAGCGGTTTTAACGATGTCGTGTGGGTAAGCATTACCACCAGATTTTAGCATGGTTAGGTACTTGTCGTAGGCTGGCTTACTCTCAAGTACGTCTTCAGCAAACTGAGCCGATGCAGCGATGCTGGTGGCATACTGGTAGACGTAGAAGTTGTAATAGAAGTGCGGCACGTAGGCCCATTCGATGGCGTAGGCTTCGTCGATCTTCATGATGCCTTCATCGTGGCCGTGGTAGCGGCGCAGCAAATCTAGGTAGATCTCGTTGATGCGTGTATCAGACAGTGGCTTACCGGCTTCAACGGACTCGTGAATAGCCAGTTCAAACTCAGCAAACATGGTTTGACGGAAGAAGGTACCGCGAATCCCTTCCAGCGTTTGGCCTAAATAGTACAGGCGTGCATCGTCGTCGGTGGTGGTTTCTTTTACGTACTTCGCTAACAAGTGCTCTTGGAAGGTTGAGGCAATTTCAGCGACGTAGATAGAGTAGCCAGAGGTCTGCCATGGCTGCGCTTCGTTGCTGTATACCGAGTGAATGGCATGGCCCCATTCATGCGTTAGGGTTCGTACTTCTGAGTAGTTGTCGTTGTAGTTCATCAAGACATAAGGATGCACATCGTAAGTGCTGCCGCTCATGTAGGCGCCCAAACGCTTACCGGTGGTTGGGTAGGTGTCCATCCAGCCATCTTCCAAACCCTTGGCAATGCGGCTGGTGTAGTCTTCGCCCATCGGTGCCAGCGAGTCCATCATCATTTGCACGCCTTTGTCGATAGGAAACTCCATCGAGCTGTCACCCAACGGCGCATAGATGTCGTAATAACTCTGTTCTTCCAGTCCCAACATACGTTGGCGCAGTTTCAGATAACGGTGGAAGGTAGGCAGGTTGTCGTTGGTGGTTTTTACCAGCTGGCGGTACACATCTTCTGGGATGTTGTCGTCGGCAACAGAAGCGGCGAGGGCGTTCGGGTAATTACGCGCTTTAGCGTAGAACACATCGTTGTTTACTTGGCTGTTTAAGGTAGATGCCAAGGTGCGACGGTAGTTGTTTAGGCTGCCGAAGAAGGTATCGAATGCTTGCTGCCGAGTAGCGCGATCTTCACTTACTCGCAACTTGCCGTACAACGATGGGTTAAGTGGTTGCTCCTTGCCATCAACCTCAATGGTTTGCCACGGTAATTCGGCGTTAACAAAGGTTCCAAAGGTAGTGGAAGCACCATTGGCCATGGTACCCATAGACGCCAGTAACTGCTCTGACTCAGCACTCAAGGTATGTGCTGCGCCGTCAAGTATGCGTTGCAGTGGGAAACGGTACGCTGCCAGCGCCGGTTGCTCCGCAATCATCGCATCCACTTTGGCTTGGCCAATAGCAATAAGCTCAGGGTTGATGAAGCTGGCGTTCTGGCTGAACTGGTTGTATATCATGCGGATTTCAGCACGACGACCGGTGTTGTCGGAGTTACGAAGATCGGTATCGGCATTCAAACTGGTGTAGTTATTAAGGCGAGTTAGCTGCTTGGTCATCTCAAAGTAATGAGTGATGGCAGCCAACAACTGCTCGCTGTTGTCCAGTTTGCCTTGAAATTGCTTGATGTCACCCAGCTGGTTGTTGATCTCAGCTTTATGCTGTTGCCATGCATTCCAGTTTTGGTAAATCGGGATCAGATTCCAATTTGGGCTTTCTGGCAAGGTTACCTGTGCTTGAGCGTTGCCAAATATGGCTAAGGTTGCTGATAGGGCGATGAGCGTTTTTTTCATGTTAACAATCCAATGTCGAACTTATTATTGCGGCACAATTTATCACTGAGGCGGAAACACTCGTACTCGCGGGTGTAACTATTATTTGAGACTTATGCAGTCGCTACCGCAACTTGGTGGCGAGGCGCCGCGTAATGCCTTCAAGTGGCGTGTTTGCTGGTTGCATCAACTGAATATTCCAATCAACTTGGTTTAAATGGCTTGGTTTCAAAGTGTGTTTTTAGCTATCAATAACAACGGTTGAAAAATATTACTGTGGGTTGAGCCCGCTAATAGCCAATGCAGTGATACACTGGCTGGATCTGTGCTTAGACCCGTATCGATATTGTGACGCTAATTTTTGATGACGCTAGAGTGCGTCGTTTATTTGAAAAGAATACCTTTGCTCGCGGAGAAGCGCTGTTTGAGCGAGGCAAGGTTATCTACTGCGAAGTAGAACAAGAGGGTCGCCGGGTTTTCGGTGAAGTCGCCGGTACCTATAGCCGCGACTACGAAGTGACGGTGGCCTTCAGTAAAACCGGCTTAACCAGCGAATGTTCCTGCCCTGTGGCCAATCGTTGTAAGCACGCAGCGGCGTTATTATTGGCAGCATTAGAGCAACAAGGCAGTAGCGATACCCTCTACCAAATGTGGTTAAACCGAGTTGAACAGGTGCTAAACCCACCTAAATGGGCAGCCAGCGATGGCCCTGAGCTTGAAAAGCTACTAGCAGTGAGACTGCTGCATCAAAACAGTGAGCGCAGCCATCAAGCGGTTGTGGTTAAAACCGGTTACCGCCGTCGTCTAAAAAACGGCGGTTTAAGCAAGGTTGTCGATCGCTCCCCCCGAGAGATGCTAGCGACCTACCGTGACGATATGGCACTGAACGCTTTTGATCGGGAAACCCTGCAGCTATTAGAAACCGGCACCGAGCCATACAGTCACGGCCCACGTTTCTTCCATTCTGGTCTTCACCAATTGGCGCTCAAACGTTTGTGTGAACGAAAACAGCTGTATTGGGATCAATCACTCACGCCGTTGTCGTTGGCTGGGGTGCGCAAGCTGAATTTTCATTGGCAGCAAGAGGAAGCCAATCAAACCCTTGAGCTGCAACTTGATGGTTGTCGTAATTGGCAGGTGCTGCCTTTTCGCCACCCTTGGTATGTGGATTGTGAAAATAACCAAACGGGGCCGATCGACACGCCTCTATCCAGCGAGCTGCTGTATCAATTATTTAGCCTTCCTGGACTATCTGCCGACTCCGCTAAGCATTTCTCTGCCAATGTGTTGGGGCAATTCAGTACCCAGCAGATAGAGCTGCCAGGGGAGCGCGCCGAGCAGGAGTTGATTGCGCCACTCAAACCACAATTACACTTGTGGCGACGGGATGGCAGCTATGTTGCTGCGTTTTCGTTTGGTTACGATGACGTTCGCATTAGCCCAATTGTACTGCGTAAGCCAGAGCTGCGCTTGTTCGAAACCGATCGTGGCACCTTATGGGTTCAACGCGATACCTTTAACGAGCAAGAAGCTTTTGTGCAGTTAGAGCAGTTCGGCTTAGCGGTATGCCCAGGAGCTGAAGATCTGGTGGCGTTGTTGTTGCAAGCGGAGGTAGAGAATCCGCGGGCCTTTTGGCAGCAGTGGTTAGGTCAATGGCGCGATGTATTAGAGCAACAAGGTTGGGACATCACCTTAGCTGATGATCTTCACCTTGAGCCGGTTAAGATCGCCGGTTTCGCGCTTAATATCGAACAGCATGATCGTTGGTTTGACCTCGGCTTGAGCATCGAGCTGGAAGGTGAAGCCGTGTCGCTGGTACCGCTCCTATTGAAGTGGCTGGCCAGCAATAGTGACTGGCGTGAACCGCGGCAAGATCTGTTGCTGGAGCGCACCGATGGCGCGCCATTGCAGATTGGTTACCAAGCGTTACGACCAATTATTGCAGTGTTAGCTGAGCTGGCAGACACCACCCCGCGGGAAACGGTTAAGCTCAATCAACATCAAATTACGCTGTTACCAGAAGATGGCCCCAATAGCCGTTGGCATGGTGGCGAAGAGCTGCAACAGTTGGCTGAGTGCCTGCACGATTTCGATGGCATTGAGGCCGTTACTCCGCCAGCGGGGTTGCAAGCTACCCTGCGTGATTATCAGCAACAAGGGCTTAACTGGCTCAGCTTCCTCCATCAGTATGGTTTTGGTGGCGTGCTGGCGGATGACATGGGCTTGGGTAAAACTATTCAAACTTTGGCGCACCTGCAACGACTTAAAGAACACGGTAAGTTGAGCAAGCCAAGCTTATTGATCTGTCCAACCAGTCTCGTTGGTAATTGGCGTCGCGAGTGTGCCAAATTTACCCCAGAGCTAAATGTGTTGGTGTTGCATGGTAGTCGTCGTCAAGATGATTTCAATCGAATCGAACAAGCGGACTTGGTTATCACCACCTATCCACTGATCCATCGCGATATCGACACCATGGTAATGCACGACTTCTCGTTAATTGTGCTTGATGAGGCACAATCGATTAAGAACCCCAGTGCAAAAGCAACTCTGGCAATTAAGGATTTGAAGGGTGAGCAATGCATTGGCTTAACCGGTACACCGATGGAAAACCACCTCGGTGAGCTGTGGTCGTTGTTTGATTTCGCCTTGCCGGGGTTCCTTGGCAGCCAAGGCCATTTCAATCGCCACTATCGTAAACCGATTGAACAGTGTGGTGATGAAGTGATGCAGCAGTGGTTGCTGCGTAAGATTGGTCCATTTCTGTTGCGCCGTACCAAGGATCAAGTTGCCACTGAACTGCCGCCAAAGACAGAAATTATTAAGCGGGTAATGTTGCCACCGGCACAGCGAACCTTGTACGAATCGGTGCGGGCAACCATGGAAGCTAAGGTGCGTAAGCTGATAGAGCAAAAAGGCTTGGCCAAAAGCCGCATGGAGTTCCTCGATGCGTTGCTGAAACTGCGCCAGATCTGCTGCGATCCTAAACTGACCAAGCTGGATGAGGCCGAGAATGTGGAGGAAGCCGCTAAGCTGGATTACCTAATGGAGCAATTGCCGAAGATGCTGGCGGAAGGGCGTCGCGTGTTGTTGTTTTCACAGTTTACGCAGATGCTCAGCCGAATTGAGCAACGGCTGTTGGATGAGGGCATCGACTACAGCATTCTTACTGGGCAAACCCGCAATCGTGAAGCCGCTGTTGATGCGTTCCAATCCGGTGATGTGCCACTGTTCTTAATCTCACTTAAAGCGGGTGGAGTTGGCCTAAACCTGACCGCTGCAGATACGGTGATCCACTTTGACCCGTGGTGGAACCCAGCGGCGGAACAGCAAGCGACGGACCGCGCTTATCGCATTGGCCAAGACAAACCGGTGTTTGTGTACAAATTGATTTGTGAGCACACGGTAGAGGAGCGGGTACTGGAGCTGCAACAAAGCAAACAAGCGCTGGCCGATAGCGTGTATGGCAAAGAGGTGGAGCTGGCAACCTTAGACGATGGCGAACAGCTGTTGGCGCTGTTTCGTGACGACCCCCACCAAGAAACACGACAAAGTGTTTAACTGAAAACAGCGCAAGCAGGATACTCCTACTTGCGCTGTTTTGTTTTGAGCCTTAGTAAGGCTGTGTACCAACTAAGTGTTGTTCTTTCTAATACAGTTAAAGCACTGGCTAGGCGAGTCGCGATACCAAGGGTAAAGCACTACCGCTATTGATCTGCTGCCGCATTGGAGCAGTTCAGCGAAGCGTTTTGAAGGGGGATTCCAAAGGGGGCGGAGCTCCCCCCACTAATGCATACAAGAATTGCATACTAGAATGTGCCGTCGCCACTGCGACATAGTCCCCTTAAAGCACCGAAATTGGTGAAGCCGAAGGCTTAAGATAAGCTTCAACAGCTAACTATGACACAGCCTTTAGTAACGGTGCGTTGTTATGGTGTTTAGAAGCCGACGTTGTCGGTAACGGTGCAGCTGCAAACTGCGTTTGAGGTCGCGAAATAGACCGAAGCAAAGTTTCGCTCCTGATCTAGCTCCAATAACTTGATGCTGACGTTATGGCTGCCGCTGGTGGAGATGTTCAAACCGCTGCTGTACGCAAGGTATTTGAGGTGTTCTGGCAACGGTTGTTGCTCATCCTCAATCTTCACCTTTTGTTGGTGCATGCTGATCTGGTACAGCGGTAATGCGCCGCTGTGCGACAACACCTCACCGGTCATGGCGATATGGCCAACTGGTTTGCCGTCTTGAGTAAAGTAGCGATAGTAGATCCGCGCATGGGGCTCAATAAGGACAAAATCGGCCTGCATGTAAAATTGGCGATCGTGGTTGTTATCTACTGGCATATCTATCAGTTCGTTGCGGCAGCTCAAGATCCGATTGGCGTGGCTATTTTGTTTGGTTGCATAGGTAACTGCAGCGGTACCTATAAGCAGCAAAAGCGCTATGGCAGCAAGGTAATACTTATTCACAGAGATTAGCCTCCGTTACCCATTGAGACGGCAGAAAGTCGGTGTTCAGTCGAAAGTCACTGATCTTAATATTGCGCCGCTTTACTGTTTTCTCTGAATCGGCAAGTAGGGTGATGTTCAGCACCATACCATCGTGTGATAAGGCCATGTAGGCCCGCTGCCAGCTGGTTGATTTACAACCGGCGAGCTGTTGTGCCAGCTTATTGCGATTAGCGGCTAAATCGATGCGATTGGCATTAGAGTTAGCGACCGAGATAACCTTAATTTGCTGGCCATTGTCGAGGATGAACTGGCTCTCTTCGCGAAGTTCGACTGCTGCAGCTGGCTGCGCTGACTGCGGCACGAGCAAGTAAGCTAATATCACTAGGCAACTCAGCAGTGCAGCGCCAATGGCAACACGCTTTGAGTGTTGACTGATAGTGCTAAGTGTTGATGGCAGTATGGTTGTTGATGGAGCGGTCAACGCGAGGCTATAGCCCTTGGTTGCGATGGTTTGAATGACATCGTGGCTGTCATCATCAATAAAGTGGCGCAGGGTAAAAATAGCTTTCACCGCGGCTGAGTCACTAAACGCCAACTGGTTGTCCCCGTCGCGCCTAAGTTGTTGTTTGCTTAACGCACTACCTTGCGCTGCAATCAGGTGCTCAAGTACCTGCTTTTCTACTCGAGGAAGATGCCAAAACTTATCGATCTCTGGGTGAAAAAGTTCCCCCCGGCCGATGTCGTAGCAATACTGTCCCAACCGATAAATTGAACTCATAGTCGTGCAGCCTAATCCGTTTGCTTGATGATAAACGGTGCCGTTGGCAAAAAACGCGAGGGCAATGGTGGCGCCAATTCGGTTATTTGTCACTCTCAGTAAAATGATTATATTAGCGTTTTCGCAACTAATGTTTGATGTAGATCGCGTTTGGTAATCGAAGTGATGGAGCGAGTAATTTTAGTAATCTGAAGTAATAATCCAAAAATCATGTAAATCATGGATAAAGTCACTGCTTTACGGTTGCTTCGCGTGTTCTAGTGAGTGTGGCAAAGATGATTAGGACTAACGATGAGGGAACACAATTACCCTAGGGGAATCACACCAATACTACTCTGGCAAACCTACTGTGAAGACAAGTGGCAACGGCCACGTTACTAATCAAATAAAACAAAAGTAACAGTAGGTGAGTATTATGAGCATGAATCGTCGTCAAGCATTAGGGCAGATCATTAAACTAACTGGTGCAGCAGCCGGTGGCATGGCAGTTAGTTCGAATGTATTTGCTGAAGAAACAACAATGACACCGTGGGATGGCACCCCGTTAGAGTACGTTAAGCTCGACCCTGCGTCGGTGGCTAACAAGGCTTTTAATGCAGGTAAAGGTTGTATGAATGAAGTATTTACTTCGATTGTTGAATCATTAGCTGAAACCGCCGGAACAGACCAAGAGAAGTGGGCCAATATCCCAACCGCAATGGCGCGTTATGGTTGGGCTGGGATCTTGGGTGAAGGCTCAACCTGCGGCAACATTAACGCCACCGGTATGCTGTTCAATATGGTTAAGGTGCCAGGCTTTAATGAGGATAAAGCGGTTACTGGGTTAATGACCTATGTGTGTCGCTTCTACGAGCAAACCTCGCTACCAAGCAATGATGAAACCTTCCTTAAAGCCGCTTTAGGTGATGAATACACCGAGACTTGGTTTGCCGAGAATGTAGTTGAATCGACCACTGCAGAATCGCTGATGTGTCATGCTTCAATCACCACATGGGCGAAACACAACGGTAAGGTAATGTCGGAGAAAGGGCCTCGTTGTACCTTGCTATCTGCCAACATGGCTTACTACATCACGACGTTATTGAACCAAGCGTTAGCCGGCGAATTAGATACCGCTGAGTTGACCCAGCCGACCGCTGAAACCACAGCCTGTAAGAGCTGTCACAGCACTTCATTCCGCCCAGCAATGGTGAAAACCAATCAGGCATGTGAAACCTGCCACGGCTCACACTAACTGAAGGAGGGCGAATTATGAAAATTTGGAAGGTTGCGCTTTTAGCGCTCGCGGTAGCGATTACCGGCTGTAGTGACGACGATGATGACAATGATGTTGTCGCGCCACCGGTAGTTCCGGTTGGTGTCACTGCTGATGAAGCAACAACGATGACAGCAGCGGTATCTAGCGTTGATGCCATTACCGGCACCATTAGCTTTAGCTTGGCAACTGATGAACAAGACCCGATTGAGCAGTTAGCGAATATTGAGGTGATGTATCTGGGTTACCCACCGGCAGATTGGCAAGCGCCAGCGTCTGAAAGTAACTTTAAGCTGCGCTGGCACCAGTCACACCTGATCACTTGTACGATTGATAGCTGTGATGGCGCTTTGGTTGAGGTAACTCCAGGTAACTACACCTTTACACCAGACGCCTATGACTGGAATCATGAGATCGACACCTTTAAGTATCAAGTTGTTGTATCAGGTGCGTTGGCTGAAACCACGATAGATCTGACTGCAATGTAACGTCAGGCCAGAGGAATAAAAAGTCCGAGCATGCTCGGACTTTTTGTGTTTTTAAACCGGTATCGCGTTACAGCAACGACTTGAGCTGTTCGGCAATCAACAAGTTCGCTTTTTTGGCTTCGTTGATGCCGCCAGCCATTGAGGTAAAGCCGTGGGCTAAGCCGCTTATCTCTATTTGCGTTACCGCCACTCCGGCATTGCTGAGTTTGTTGCCGTAGGCGATCCCTTGGTCGCGCAGCGGATCAAAACCGGCGGTAACCATAATAGCCGGAGCTAACTGTTGCAGGTTTTGGCTGTTCATTGGTGCTGAATAGGGGTGGTTGAGATCATCTGGGCTGGCGTAGAAATGTTGCTGAAACCAAGCCATTTCGGCCATGGTTAGTGGGTAACAGTTGCCGCAAGCCTCAAAGGAGCTGCCCACTTCTGTTGAGCTGGTTCCCGGATAAACCATCAATTGTACCTTGGGTTGAGGCAGTGACTCGGCCTGTAAGCGTTGACACAAAATGGCAGTTAAGGCACCGCCGGCGCTGTCGCCGGCTATGGCGATACGGTTAGGATCGACCTGTTGTTGCGTGGCGTTGCGCATTAGCCACTGGTGGGCGGCAAAGGCATCGTCAATTGGAGCAGGAAACGGATGCTCTGGCGCTTTGCGATACAACACAGAGTAAACCTTGGCGCCGCAGGTTTTGGCTAGGGTCACGCAGAAGTCATGGTTGGTATCGAGATCGCCAACCACAAAGCCGCCCATATGAAAGTACAGAATAGCGGGCGCATCGGTATCAAGCTGCTGTGGTTGATACACACGTACTGTTAATGCTGATTCTGGTCCTTCAATACTGATATCGTGGCTAGCGACGGTTGAATCAGGTTTGCTCGCCAGCATAGCAATGCCAGTGCGCACCGCTGCTCGAGCGTGCTCGACAGATAACTTATCTAAGGAGGGTTTGGTGCGTGCCAGTTTAGAAAGCAGTTGCATCTGTAGATCCATGATGCGGCCTTCGATCTGCAGCGGCGGCTCCCCAAGTACCATCTTTTGAACGACGGTTGGTGCGGCCAACAGGGCTCTGACTATCCACTTTTCTGCACTCATCTCGATTCCTTAGTTGTCTAACCAATAGGCTGTGTCACAGTTAAGTGTTGAGGTTTATATCAAGCCCTCGGCTCTACCTATTGCAGTACTCTTAAGGGGTTATGTCGCGGTGGCGACAGCACGCAAAGGGGAGCTTCGCCCCTTTAGAATCCCCCCTTGCCTTAGGTCGCTGTCCCAAACACTTCGCTGGACTGCTCCAATGCGGCAGTAGTGCTTTCCGCTTGTATCAGAATTCGCCTAGTCGGTGCTTTAACAGCATTGGAAAGAACAACACTTAGTGGGTACACAGCCAACCAATAGGTACAAGATCTTGGATTTAAGTAGGTTTTGTCAAATCCTATTAGCTAATCGTTGTGGCTGATAACTGGAACAGGTGTCGGAGTTGTAGTCGCAGTAGTATTGTTGCCGTCGCTGGGTTAATACTTGGTTTGCTCAGTTTGTTGTTGGGATTGATGCTGTCTGAGTTTATTCGCGGTATCAACAGCCAGGTACGATCGATGGTTTGCTTTCTCGCGGTTGGCAGTGGAAGCGGCGGTGATAACGGGTAGGAGCAGTGTCAGTAAGGTTAAATCGATGCCAAACGACGTGACGATAACGGATTAGTCTATGGTTGATAGAGCCCCGTAGGAGTGTTTTTGAGCTTGGTACTGTTACGACTGTAATAGTCCTTGCCGTAACTTTCTCGATGACGGTGCTGCTGAGCCGATTTTTCGATAGTAAGGAGATTGTTGATAATGAAGAAACAACTACAGGCTGCCGTATTTGCTGCGGTCACGTTTTTTGCCATGGTTCCAAGCGCATTTAGCCATTGCCAGATCCCGTGCGGGATCTACGACGACCACGCTAAGGTGCAAGAGATGCTGCAAGACGTGGCAACCACCCGCAAAGCGGTGGCACAGGTTGGTCAGCTCGCTGGCAAAAAAGATGCCCAGTCCAGCAACCAACTGGTTCGTTGGGTGATGAATAAGGAGCAGCACGCTCAAAATGTGATTGCCACTATCAGCGATTACTTTCTTACTCAGCGCGTGAAGGCCGATCAAAAAGATTACGCGGAACGCTTGCAGAAGCACCACGCGGTGATTGTAGCTGCGATGAAGGTGAAGCAAAACGCCGACAGCAAGTATGTTGACGACCTAGAGAATAAGGTTAAGGCGCTACTGCCATACTACCCAGAGCACAAACACTGATACTTTCAGCTTTTACAGACAATAAAAAAGGGCCTACAAATTAATGTAAGCCCTTTTTAAATCAAACCTTATTGGTTTGATTTTAGTTCATGCCGTACTTCTTCAGCTTCTTGCGCAGCGTACCGCGGTTGATGCCTAGAATGTTAGCAGCGCGGGTTTGGTTTCCGCGAGTGTATTGCATAACGATGTCCAGCAACGGCTGTTCAACTTCACACAGTACCATTTCGTAAACTTCAGAGGCTTCTTGGCCATCCAGTTGGGCAAAGTAGTTGCTTACTGCACGTTTTACAGAATCACGTAACAGCTGTGGCTTTACAGTGCCGTTTGGGGTCTCGATTTGGCCAACGGTCAGTTGGTGCGCTTCAGAAAAGGAGTTCTGCTGATCAAACATACTGTCTTCGCTCTGTCTCTTAAATATTGTTTACTTCGAAAAAGCTGGCTAAGGCTTCTCGCTGTGCCGTTGCCGATTCAAGTTGATTGAATTGGCGTCTTAAATCCGGTTGTTGTTGGTTATCGAGATACCAACCCACGTGTTTACGAGCGATGCGCATACCGCGCTCGTCCCCGTAAAACTCGTGTAACTGCTGCAGGTGTTCCTGCATCAGCTGCCAGCGCTCTTGCAACGAGGGCTCTGGCAGATGTTCTCCGGTCGCTAAGTAGTGGGCTATTTCGCGGAAAATCCACGGTCGACCCTGCGCAGGGCGGCCTATCATAAGGCCGTCTACGCCAGTCATATCCAATACTTGGCGCGCCTTCTCAGGACTGTCGATGTCGCCATTGGCAACAACGGGTATCGAGATGGCATTCTTAATGGCCGCAATGGTGTCGTACTCAGCTTCGCCTTTGTACATGCATTGTCGTGTTCGACCATGCACGGCGAGAGCAGCGATGCCACTTTGCTCGGCAATACGAGCGATGTCGACACCATTACGGTTTTCCGGATCCCAACCGGTTCGGATCTTGAGGGTAACCGGCACATCAACCGCGTTAGCGACTGCTGTACAGATTTGGCCCACCAGTTCCGGGTGGCGAAGCAAGGCAGAACCTGCCAACTTCTTATTAACTTTTTTTGCTGGGCAACCCATATTGATGTCGATGATTTGGGCGCCACGCTCCACATTGAAACGAGCAGCTTGAGCCATCAACTCCGGTTCACAACCAGCGATTTGAACGGATCGGATCCCACTTTCATTAGTGTGGTCCATGCGTGACATCGATTTCTCGGTCTTCCATACCTCAGGGTTAGAAGAGAGCATCTCACTCACGGCCAGTCCAGCCCCTAAGCGGCGGCATAACTGACGAAAAGGTAAGTCCGTAACACCAGCCATTGGTGCCACGATCAGCTGATTTTCCAGTTGATAGGGTCCAATTTGCATAGTCACTTTTTAACCAGGTCCGAAACGAGGGAGCGAATATTACTCTTTTTTTGCGGTGGTGGGAAGGTTAGAAAATGAACTCAGCGCAAATTAATACACTTGACTTTCTTTTGCACAATGCTGATTGGCTCTGCAAAACCACGTTAGCGGTTACTCACTTCCGTGGTTTTGCATAAATTGCTGGTTTTTTATACTTACCAGTGAGTTGTTAGCGTTTGCGGCCGTCTAAACGACACCAATCGCCTTCTACTGCAGTCGGGTTCAAATCGAACCATTGGCCGTAGATTTCACGCAGCTCTTCCGCTTGCTCTTGCAGCAAACCGGACAAAGCCAACTCACCACCGGTTTTTACCAAGGCACTGATAACTGGCGCCAACTCACGCAGTGGCCCAGCCAAGATGTTGGCAACCACAACATCAACTTGCAGATCTGTCGGCTGATCCTTTGGTAGGTACACAGTGAGCTTATCTTTAATGCCATTACGGTTGGCGTTATCCATCGAGGCGGTTAGCGCCTGAGGATCGATATCCAAGCCGATAACGTCTTTGGCGCCAAGCTTGATCGCCGCAATCGCTAGGATCCCAGAGCCGCAACCGAAATCAACAACCTGCTTGTCTGATAGATCTTGGCCGTCCAACCAAGTTAAACAAAGGGCGGTGGTTGGATGAGTACCGGTGCCGAACGCTAGGCCAGGATCAAGCAGTACATTTACCGCGTTAGGTTCAGGAGCTTCGCGCCAGCTCGGACAAATCCACAGACGATTACCGAACTTCATCGGATGGAAGTTGTCCATCCATTCGCGTTCCCAATCTTTGTCTTCCAGCGCTTCAACCTTAAACACCAGTTGATTAGCAAGTTCCGGTAGTTGCTTCAGCTTGGCTACTACAGGCTCCATGTCGGTAATGGCGTCGTACAAGCCAACTACGTCGGTATCACCCCACAAGCGGGTTTCGCCCGGCAGTGGCTCAAACACCGGTGTGTCTTGGGAGTCGAGGAAGGTGACCGATACCGCACCGGTTTCCACTAGATGATCACCGATGATCTCAGCGGTTTCAGAAGTGGCGTTTAGTCGAATTTGGATCCAGGCCATGGGAGTCTCATTGGAATTGCTTAAGGAATTGCCGAATTGTAAACGTAAATGGCTGCAGTCGCAGCGGCTTTTTCGGTGTGATTATCGTCACGTGGTGTGATTACCGTACCGTTTTATGGTTGGCAGCATGATCATGATCATATTTGGCTTAAACTTTGTTACGTAGAATTTACTTCAACTCAATTTCGGATGTGGAAAAGATGCAGCCAAGCGTTCAACCCGATCGTCGCGCCGCTAAGAGAGAGGTGGCTCAAGGTGTCACCGGCGCTATTTTGACTCTATTTTTACTACTGCACCTTCACCTCGAAGCCAGTATTCTGTTTGGTAAAGAGGCGTTTGATGCGATGGCGTCATTTTTGCACGCTGGCTGGGCCGATCCAACTGGGCACGGTTACAGTTTTTTGGTGGTGATTGCAGCGGCGATATTGATGTTTATTGTATTGCTACATGTCTATGCTGTAAGCCGCAAAATCCCGGTTAAACTGGCGCAATATCGTAAGCTGCGTGAGCATGGCCTGGTGGTGAACCACGGCGGTACCCGCTTGTGGCGTTGGCAGCTCTACAGTGGTTTAGCAATGCTGCTACTTATTCCTATCCACCTCATCACCATGATGGTGATCCCCGAGCAGATCGGCTCTGAGCAATCTGCCGCGCGCATTGTTTATGACGGCGGTTGGTTACTGTATGGCTTATTAATGCCGTTATCGATTATCCATGCTACCGCAGGCATTACTCGGCTGTGGTTAAAGTGGTGTCCTATTTCAGAACCGCGCTTTTTCGGCCGCAGTATTACTCGCGGCGTAACTGTTTATTTGATTGTGTTAGGCACCGCTAGCCTATTGATGCACATCTACAACGGCTTGCAGGCTTGAACGGAGTCCTATAAATGAAAACCATAACCACGGACGCGTTGATCATCGGCGCTGGCCTCGCTGGGCTTAGGGTTGCACTGGCGTGCCAAGCGCAAGGGCAGCAAGCCACGGTACTCTCTTTGGTACCTGCTAAGCGCTCACATTCGTCGGCTGCCCAAGGGGGGATGCAGGCCAGCTTGGGAAACAGCGTTAAGAGCCAAGGTGATGACGAAACCGCTCACTTTATCGATACCGTTAAAGGCTCAGACTGGGGCTGCGATCAAACCGTTGCACGCATGTTTGCTCATGTCGCTCCGAAAGCGGTACGGCAGTCAGCGGAGTGGGGCGTGCCTTGGAGCCGTATTAAAGCGGGCCCTCGGCAAGCGGTGATTAACGGCAAAACCACCACCATTAAAGAGGCGGTGCAGACCCATGGTTTGATTCACGCTCGCGATTTTGGCGGCACCAAGCATTGGCGTACTTGTTACACCTCTGACGGAACCGGCCACTCGTTGTTGTACGCGATGGACAACAAGGCCATTGCCGCCGGCATTGAGGTGCATGAGCGGGTTGAAGCACTGCAGTTGATCCACGATGGTCAGCGTTGTCAGGGGGCTATTGTCCGCGACTTAGTGAGCGGCGAGTTGATTGCCTATCTAGCCAAAACCACCACCATCTGCAGCGGCGGTTATGGGCGGCTCTGGTCGGCCTCAACCAATGCTCTGATTTGCGAAGGCACTGGTACCAGTATGGCTCTGGAAACCGGCTTAGTACCGATTGGTAATCCGGAGGCGGTACAGTTTCACCCAACTGCGATTGTCCCTGCTGGGATCTTGGTTACCGAAGGCTGCCGAGGTGATGGCGGCGTGCTACGCGATGTCGATGGGCATCGCTTTATGCCGGACTATGAACCGGAAAAGAAAGAGCTTGCCTCCCGCGATGTAGTGTCACGCCGTATGACCGAGCACATGCGCACCGGCAAAGGGGTTAAAAGCCCTTACGGTGAACACCTATGGCTGGACATCACCCAGCTGGGCGCCGCGCATATCGATAAGAACCTGCGGGAAGTAAAAGACATCTGTAATAACTTCCTCGGTATAGATCCTGCCAAAGATTGGATCCCAGTTCGCCCAACTCAACACTATTCCATGGGCGGAATTCGCACCAACGAGAAGGGCGAAGCCTATGGTTTAGCTGGCCTGTTTGCCGTGGGTGAAGCGGCCTGTTGGGATCTGCACGGTTTTAATCGCTTAGGCGGTAACTCATTAGCCGAAACTGTGGTTGGTGGCATGATCATTGGCGAGCACGTTGCAGCCGCGGCTAAGCAAACCGATGCACCAGAGGAAGCGGTAGCTGTACCTCATTGGCATGCAGTAGCCGCTGAAATTGATGCCTTGTTGCAAGCTGAGCAGGGCAATGACCCGTATGATTTGCGCGAGCAGATGGAACAGATCATG
Source organism: Ferrimonas lipolytica (assembly GCF_012295575.1). Lineage (NCBI taxonomy): Bacteria > Pseudomonadati > Pseudomonadota > Gammaproteobacteria > Alteromonadales > Ferrimonadaceae > Ferrimonas > Ferrimonas lipolytica. Next base: position 3,943,523 of record NZ_CP051180.1, read on the forward strand.
ATGGACAAGGTGGGGATCTTCCGCACCGGCACCGAGCTTGAACAAGCTGTCGTCGAGTTAGAGCAATTGCAGCGCCAAGCCAGTGAATTGAAATTGCATAACCGCACCCGACACAGCAACCCAGAATTAGTGGAAGCACTGCGCGTTCGCAAGATGCTGAAGTTGGCGGTTGCTGTGGCCAAAGGTGCCCTTGCCCGAACCGAATCTCGTGGTGCTCACGCGCGCGAAGATTACCCACAACGTAACGACAATGAGTGGCTTAAGCGCACCATGGTGCACTGGCGTAATGATGCTGCCGAGTTGAGCTACGAAGCCATTGATATCAGTAAAATGGAGCTGCCGCCGGGGTTCCGCGGTTATGGTGAAGACAATACCATTGCTCACCCAGACAGCGCGGTCCGTTTAGCGCAAGTAGAGCAGTGGCAACAGCAATACCCTGATGCAACTGAGCAAGAGCGGCAACAAGCGCTGATGCCTTATGAGTTACCAACGCTGCTGAGCCAGCCCAACCAACGTCGAGGAGTGGGCAAATGACCGGCCGTACTATTACCTTTGAGATCTTCCGCTGCGATCCACAACATCCCAATGACAGTGCGCGGATGCAAACCTTCGAGTTAACTGAAGCTCCGGGAATGACGGTATTTATTGCCCTCAACCAGCTGCGCAAAGAGCAGGATCGGTCGTTGCAGTTCGATTTTGTTTGTCGTGCTGGGGTTTGCGGTAGTTGCGCCATGGTGATTAATGGCATGCCGACGTTGGCGTGTAAGACCCTAACCAGCCAGTTCAAATCTGGCAAGATCAAGCTGATGCCACTGCCAGGGTTTGAGTTGATCGGCGATCTGTCGGTCAATACCGGTAAGTTTATGCGCTCCCTTAGCGAGCGTTTACAAGGCTGGTTAGTTCCTGCTGGGGCAGAGCGTAGCTTCGATGCAGTTGAGGCCACTATGGAGCCGCAAACTGCCGAGATGATCTACGAGTCTGAGCGTTGTATTGAATGCGGTTGCTGTGTTTCTGCTTGCGCCACGGCGCAGATGCGCGACACCTTCATCGGTGCTGTGGGACTGAATAAGATCGCCCGATTCACCTTGGATGAGCGCGACGGCCGCGGCCCAGATGATTTCTATCATGTGCTTGGTGGCGACGATGGTGTGTTTGGCTGTATGACCCTGCTCGGTTGTGCTGATGCCTGTCCGAAAGGGCTAAACCTGCAGATGCAGATCAGCTATCTGCGCCGTAAGTTGGCGTTGAATCCAGATCGGATCATCTAGCCCCGCGATGGGGTAAGTGAACGCCACCGCAAGGTGGCGTTTTTGTTGCTGCTACTGTTGTTCACCTGTGCGTGATCTCGGTGGTTGGCTGAAGCTGCGGCAGCGATTAATAGCTGCCAGCAAACGCTACCGCTACACGGGCAATATTATCTTCAACAGCACGGGAGGTGCTAGCGCTGATCTGGCTGGTCATAAATGGGTGGATGTTAGTGCCAACCCCTGTAATGGCTTGGTCGATAAAGGTGGTGGAAGTGTGCGAATCGGTAAGGGTGTAATGTACCTTAGCGATGGCAACATTGCCCCATACCGTGCTGTGTGGTTGTTGGAACTGCGCTCGTAACTCATAGCGGCCGTAGGGGTTGAGCAGCAGCTGCTGCGCCAACATCTGCTCAATCTGCTGAGCAAACAGTGCTTCGGCTTGGTCGTCACTGTTGGAGCTTGGCCGCGGCATCGGCACCAGCTCTAACCGTACGTTTTGATAGAGGTCGGCACGGTAAACGTTAGGCAGTTCGAACTGTTGAGTTGTAAGCGTTGGCTCCGGCATTACTGCACCAATACAGCCACTTAAGCCGATAGTGCATGCCAAAGTGGTAACGACCTTCCCTGTGGTGATAGCCATAGTTACACCTCCTGCTAGTATCCGCACTTAAATCGGCAGCAAGTTCTATTTAACTTACTGTTTACACTTTTAAACTATAGGAAATGGCTAGTGTCTTGCAATGGCTTTGTAGGCTGTTAGGGCGGTGGCAGCTACAGGGCAATAAAAAACGCTTCGCTGAACTGCTCCAATGCGGCAGAAGATCAATAGCGGTAGTGCTTTACCCTTGGTATCGCGACTCGCCTAGCCAGTGCTTTAACAGCCTTGGAAAGAACAACACTTAGTTGGTACACAGCCCAAATTAGCCCAAAGTCACTGATGTTGATTAAAAAGTATCAGAGCATAAAAAAACCGCAAACCCTTGTTTATTAAGGTTTGCGGTTTAGGTATCAGAATCTAAAAGTCTGCTTAAGATTCGGCGTCTAGCTTCTTCTCCAAGTAGTGGATATTGGTGCCACCGTTTTGGAAATTCTCGTCGTCCATAATACGACCTTGCAGTTTGGTATTAGTCTTAATGCCGCTAACAACCAATTCGCTTAGGGCGTTACGCATACGCGCAATGGCGATCCCACGGTTTTCACCGAAGGTGATCAGCTTGCCAATCATCGAGTCGTAGTGAGGTGGTACGCTGTAGCCAGCATAGATGTGGCTGTCCCAGCGAATACCCATGCCACCTGGTGGATGGAAGTGCTCGATCTTACCCGGGCTTGGCATAAAGGTATCGGAGTCTTCAGCGTTGATACGACACTCAATGGCGTGGCCATTGATCTTCACATCATCTTGGGTCATCGATAACGGCTGACCAGCGGCAATGCGCAGCTGCTCTTTGATCAGATCGACGCCGGTGACCATCTCGGTTACTGGGTGCTCTACCTGAATGCGGGTGTTCATCTCAATAAAGTAGAACTCGCCGTTTTCGAATAGGAATTCAAAGGTGCCAGCACCGCGATAACCAATCTCGATACAGGCACGGGAGCAGCGCTCGCCGATGAACTTGCGCATCTGCTCGGTGATCCCCGGTGCCGGAGCTTCTTCAACGACCTTCTGGTGGCGACGCTGCATGGAGCAATCGCGCTCGCCTAAGTGAATGGCGTTGCCTTGACCATCAGCCAATACCTGCACTTCGATGTGACGTGGGTTCTCTAGGAATTTCTCCATGTAGACCACATCGTTACCAAAGAAGCTGCCCGCTTCAGACTTGGTAATGGCGATGGCTTCAATCAGCTCTGACTCTTTACGAACCACGCGCATACCACGACCACCACCGCCACCAGCGGCCTTGATGATAACCGGGTAGCCAATGCGTTTGGCGCACTGTAGGTTGAAGTCATTGTCGTCGCCTAGCGGGCCGTCCGAACCTGGAACACAAGGTACACCGGCTTTTTTCATCGCATCGATAGCTGCGACTTTATCGCCCATGATGCGGATGGTCTCGGCCTTTGGACCAATAAAGATGAAACCACTTTTCTCTACCTGATCGGCAAAGTCCGCGTTTTCAGACAAGAAGCCGTAGCCGGGATGGATGGCGATAGCATCGGTCACTTCCGCAGCGGCGATCAATGCCGGTACGTTTAGGTAGCTCTCGGTCGCCGGAGCTTTACCGATACAGATGGTTTCATCGGCTAGCAGTACGTGCTTGAGATCGCGATCAGCAGTGGAGTGCACTGCGACGGTTTTGATCCCCAACTCGCGGCAAGCGCGCAGAATTCGAAGGGCAATTTCGCCACGGTTGGCGATGACCACTTTATCCAACATGGTCGATTCCTTATTCGATGATGAACAGTGGTTCATCAAACTCAATTGGGTCACCGTTATCGGCTAAGATGGCTTTTACTACGCCAGCTTTATCCGCTTCGATTTGGTTCATCATCTTCATCGCTTCGATGATGCACAGGGTATCGCCAACATTGACGGTATCGCCTACTTCAACAAATGGCGTTGCGCCTGGAGTTGCGGCGCGGTAGAAGCTACCTACCATTGGTGAACGAACCTGATGTCCCGTTGGAGCAGCTGCTTCTGCTGGCTCGGTTGTAGCAGTAGGTGCTGCGGCAACGGGAGCTGCGGCAACAGGAGTTGCTGCGGCAGGTGCAACGTAGGTTGCTGCTGCAACTGCCGTTGGGGCGGAGATACGTACGCTCTCTTCGCCTTCGGTGATCTCCAGCTCGGCAATGCCAGATTCTTGTACTAGTTCGATGAGTTTCTTGATCTTACGAATGTCCATCGGAGCTTAATCCTGTAGTTCAATGTTCTTTAAGTAACGGCACGCGGAGGCGAGGGCATAGCTATAGCCTTCGCTGCCAAGACCGCAAATCACGCCCACAGCCACATCGGATAGATACGAGTGGTGTCGAAAAGGTTCTCGGGCATGCACGTTCGATAGATGAATTTCAATAAATGGAATGGCGACGCCCAGTAGCGCATCTCGCAGTGCTACGCTGGTGTGTGTCAATGCGGCGGGATTGATAACGATAAAGCTAGCATCGGTTTGATGAATCGTATCAATCAACTCTGCTTCGCTATTGCTCTGCACGTGCGATAACCGAACCCCGTGTTGTTGTGCCTCTATTTCGAGTGCATCCACGATGTCTGCTAAGGTCTGTGAGCCATAAACTTCCGGTTCACGACGGCCAAGCAGATTCAGATTAGGTCCATTGATAACTAAAACGTGTGCATTTGACGACATCTTGCGGCAATCCTCAGCAAAAAATAGGCTAAGTGTCGCAAAGTTCAAATTGCATTCACTTTTTAGAGCCATTCCAGTTAAGTCGAATCATTATAACGACAAGTTCGGATTTAGCAGCACTTTACTGGTCTAATCTCCCCATTATCCCCGCAGAATTAGGAAATTCAGTCGAATTTCTTGGTTCGCAGTGCTTTGGTTTGGCCATGCTTCTTTTTACTGTCTACTCGGCGCCGTTGTGACGACCGGGTAGGTTTGGTGGCGTAACGTTTGCGTTGTTCCACCATTGCTTCCAATAAAATGATTTTTAGTCGCTCTAGTGCGTCTTGTCGATTCATCTCTTGGCTACGGTATTGTTGTGCCTTGATGATCAGCTTACCACTAGCACTCAGGTTCGGGTGGCCCTTACTTAGCAGCTTCTCTTTGTAGGCTTCTGGCAGCGCTTTCGAGGCATTTACATCGAAGATAAGTTGGATGGCGGTACTGGTTTTATTTACGTGCTGACCACCCGGGCCAGAAGCACGGATCATCTGCATCTCTATTTCATGAGCAGGGAGGGTAACGCGAGCAGAAAGTTGCAGCATGGCCTGATGGTGATATGGAGTAAGAGTTGAATTGTCGCTGCTGAGGAAACAACAGGCAATAAAAAGCGATGCCGAGGCATCGCTTTTTGGGTACAGGCTAAGCCGATTACATGCTTAATGAATTGTGTACCGCTTGCTCGCCATTGTAGATCTTAGCGTTGACAGAGCCGCTGCTGCTGGTCAGCTGGAACTTGTCGCCGTTCTTGACGATTTGATAGTTCGCTGAATCGTTAGCATCAAAGACAACGTACATTGGGCCAGTGACGGTGTAATCGTTACGCTCGCTGCTATGAATGATGTTTTCTTCATAGCGAACGGTAACCACTTGCTTGCCGCTAGTTAGCTTATGTGAATCTGCTGTTACAGAAACCTCATTGCCATTTACTGCTGTAGCAAAGAAACCGTCACCCAGTTGCAGCTGAGCTGCAGATACGCCGGTGCTTAACAATAGAGCTGTGGCTGCAGTAGCCAATAGAGTCTTAGTGCGCATTGATGATTCTCCTTCCTCGTACAGCGCCAGAAGGTACATCGTCGGCGTCAAAACCGGGATGAACCCTATTCCCCCGTGACTTTTGTTAATCCAATTACAGTCACTTTATTGAGCAAGCCAATACCGCTTTTGCTCAGGGTTGTATATGTTTTACCATCATGAGCTACCGAAGTGAACACATTGGTGAGTATAGTTCGTGAGTTGAACCTTGCTCATTGTCAATATCCTGCCAATCACTTATTGACCAGTTTAATTGATTGTTTTGTAGTGTCGTGATGTATATCACTTTTTGATTTAATGGGTGAAAAAGTGGTAATCCAACCAAACCTTAACATCTTGAGTTTGTTTTTTATCCAAATGTTAACGTTTGGTGTGGCATTTTTAATGGGGAATAGGGAACAAAAATTACTACCTAGAATATGGCTACTACGTTAGTTTATCGACAAATTTTAACAAATGGCCGCTGCTGTAGTGGGGCCTTAAACACCATGTCGAGGTTGTTGCTGTGTCGTTGTTGCAGTTGATTGTCGGGCCGGAAGCGGGCTATCAGATAGAACAGAACGGATTGGAAGCGGCGCTGTTTGATAAGTGGATTGCAGCTAGCGGCGGCCCCAAATGGTTACCACTGGCACCACTGGAGCGTCACCTTATCCAGTCGTTTATGCCGCAGCAACATTCAGTTACGTTTTTAGGCACCTCATCCGGTGCTTGGCGTTGTGCTGCTTTATGTCATCCGCAACCAGCTGCGGCGCATCAACGTTTAGAGCACGGCTATATCAACCAGTGGTATGACGCGAAGCCAAACCAAACTGAAGTAGAGCAGCAGTGCCGTGGCATTCTCTCCACTGCATTCGACGGTGGCCAACGACAAGCTCTGCTTGATAACCCGCATCGACATCTAAATCTGATTGTTTGTCATGGCCGCAGTCTAGTTGCCAGCGAACACCGAACCGTAGCCGCAGTTGGGGCTGGAATCGGCGCGCTAGCCAACGTGCTATCACGCAAAACCTTGAGCTTGTTTTGGCGTCGTTGGGTGTTGCACGCCAAATTACTAAGCCCTTTTAGTGCTTTGGATGATTTACCAACTCAGAGCGCTCGCCTTACCGAAACTGGTTTAATCGATGCTTTAGTGGCTACCGGCAGCATTCCGCTGGTGTTGCGTGGAGTACCAAACCTAGAAGGCACGGCGCCGGGCTATTACTACGACGGCGGCGTTACTGATTATCATCTGGATCTGCCCGCTCTGCAGCAGGGAGGGTTAACACTCTATCCGCACTTTTATCCTCATGCCGCACCCGGTTGGTTTGATAAATCGCTGCCTTGGCGTCGGGCCAACAGTAACTTCCGCAAGGTGGCGATGCTCGTGCCTTCAGCTCAATTTATTGCTCGCTTGCCTGAGGGGAAACTACCGGATCGCAATGATTTTGCTAAATGGGGTAATCAGCAGCGAATCGATAATTGGAACCGCTCGGTTGAACTGGGGCATGAGCTGGTTGAAGCATTTAAACAGCTGCAGGACGATCCCCAACGGGGCCTAATGCGCTTAGGCGATTAAAGCATTCGGTTAAATCGTGAACAAAAGGGTTTACATGCAAATGATAATTGTTATCATTTGCTCATAGTCATTTTGTTACTGAGGTTCCCATGCTGAAGACCATCACTTTTGCCGTTATGCACTTTTCAATTGCCTTTGCGTTGGCCTATTTGATTACCGGAAGTTTGGTTGTTGGTGGTCTACTGGCTATTATCGAACCAGCGGTCAACACTGTGGGTTACTCGATTCATGAGCGGGTCTGGAAACGGATTGAAAATCGTCAGGAGTCATCGCTGCAACTTGCCTAGCGTTAGTGCAATAGTTGACTTAATTAGTTGGTTTTGCACCAAACCTAGGAACCCTGTCTACACTTTCAGAGTACCGATACCAAAGTAGGAGGCGCTATGAAACGCATAGATGCCACGCTGCTGCCAATCGATACGCCGGTGTTGCCTCAGGGACGAAAGGAGTTGCGCTTGGCCACGCCGGGTCAGTTGCGAATGTTGGCACAGTGTCTTAAAGACCCCAACCAATGGTTGGTGGTATGCATGAATCGGGAAGAAGAGGGCGATCTACCCTGTTACCCGGTAGCTACTCAGGTACGAGTAGTCGATTTTTCCAGCTTGGATGATGGCACCCTTTCCGTCGTTGTGGAAGGGCAACAAAAAGTTCGTATCTCAGAGGTCTGGGCCGAAGCCGATGGCGTTTGGATGGGCAAGGTTTTGCCTATGCTTAATTGGCCTTCAAGACCTATCGAACAACCATTCTCTATGGTTGTGGCCGCATTAGAGCGTCTCTATCAACAAGAGCCCTCGCTCGGGCAAATGTACCCAGAGCGAGAACTTAGCGATGCCTGTTGGGTTTGCCAGCGCTGGTTGGAGATCCTGCCATTAGTTGAGCAAGACAAACAGATGCTAATGGACCAGCCAGACTGCAGTAAAACCATGCACTATGTGTTACAGCTCATTTTAAATCACCAATCTGGCGCCAACTAAGAGTTGTGGCGCCACCTAGTGCCTCGGCGCTTGCCTACTCGTAACGCAACGCTTCAATGGGGTCGAGCTGCGATGCTTGGTAGGCTGGATAGAATCCAAAACCAATGCCAATAATGGCGGTCCCCCCCACACTTATCAGCATAATTGGTAGCGATAGCGCCAATTCCCAATCCAGCCCATAACGGCCAATCATCAGTGCCAGTAACGACAGTGCTAAGCCCAACAGTGCGCCGATAACGCACAGCACTACACTTTCGATCAGAAACTGCAGCAAGATAGCGCGCGGCGTGGCACCCACCGCCATGCGTAGGCCAATCTCACGGGTACGTTCGGTTACACTGACCAGCATGATGTTCATTACGCCGATGCCGCCAACCAGCAACGACACCCCTGCTACCCCTGCTAACAAAGAGTTAAACACTTGGCTCGCTTGAGCTCGAGTCTGCATCATGGCAGATAGGTTCATCACCGAAAATGGGGAGCTGTCGCTGGCGCTAATGCGGTGACGTTGACTAAGTAAACGTTCAATCTCTTCGCTGACGTAATCCATGTTTTTAGCATCATCAACCGAGACCGTCAGTCGTTTTACTCGGTTGATGTCGGTACCGCTGAAGCCGATGACACGACGGTTGGCGGTGCTCAGTGGCATGATAAGAATGTCGTCCTGATCGGAACCACGCATATCTTGGCCCTTTTCTCCAAGTAAGCCGATGATGGTTAATGGCACCTTGTTGACGCGAATGGTTTCGCCAATGGCGCTGCTGGGATCATCAAATAGTTCTGTAGCGGCGGTGTTGCCAATCAAGGTGACTTTAGCGCCGTTACGCACCTCTGCGTTGCTGAAAGCGCGGCCTAGCACAATGCGCCAGTTCTGCGCCACCAGCTGGTCGGTATTGCTGCCCTCGATTTCGGTATTCCAGTTTTGGTTGCCCCAAACCACCTGAGCTTGGCCTTTTACGTGGGCACCAACGGCAACGACTTCAGGGATCTCGCGTTTGATGGCGTCGGCATCGCTGATAGTAAGTTTATTAACGTTGCCGGCTGCCCCTTTGGAGCCGCCGCTGGAGATGGCCCCAGTGTGCACCATCAGTAGGTTGGTACCTAAGCTTTGGATCTGTTTGTCGACTTGGCGTTGGGCGCCTTCGCCTAAGGCAAACATGATTATCACTGCACTGATACCGATGATAATCCCAAGGGTAGTTAATACCGATCGCATCAGATTACGTCGCAATGAGGTGAGCGCGGTTGATACTAAGGTCATTACGCTGTCTCCTGCTGAATTTTGCCATCGCGTACGGTGATAATACGATCTGCTTGTTCGGCGATCTCAGGTTCATGAGTCACCAGCACCACGGTATGCCCCTGTTTATTGAGCTGTCGGAACAGCGCCATGATTTCGCTGCTGGTTTTGGTATCCAAGGCACCCGTTGGTTCGTCCGCCAATAATATGTCTGGCTGATTGATCAACGCTCGTGCAATGGCAACTCGTTGTTGTTGCCCGCCAGACAGCTGGCTGGGGTGATTATCAAGCTTGTCGCCTAAGCCAACCAGTTCAAGGCAACGGCGAGCGCGGTCACTGCCATCTTTGACCACCTCATCTTGGTACATCAGCGGCATCATCACGTTTTCGAGGGCGCTGGTGCGGCTGAGCAGGTTGAACTGTTGGAATACAAAGCCAATGTGGTCCCGTCGAAGATGTGCCAGTTGTGGCTTAGTCATCGCCGCGGTCGACTTGCCAAGTAGTACCAGCTCACCCTGTTCTGGGGTCATTAAGGCACCAATGAGGTTCATTAAGGTGGATTTACCTGAGCCAGAGGGACCGATAATGGCCACCATCTCGCCTTTCGCTATGCTTAGGTTAATGCCATCGAGAACGGTAAAGCGGGTATCTGCCATCGGAAAGCTGTGGCTAACTTGACGACACTCAATGGCACTGCTCATCGTTGAACCTTTATCTGGGTGATCACTTCCAACCCGGTTAAGTCAGGGCTGATGATCTGGGTGTACTGATCGTCGCTTAGGCCAATATCTACCTGTAGCGGCTCGGCTTCGCCGTCACGAAGGATCAGCACTTGTCCACGTTTGATTTTTCCCGATTGCAGTTGGTCGCGCAGGGCTAGCTGCTCTGGGGTAAGGATCTCATTAAGGATCTTATCCATCCGCTGTTTTTGCTGCTCTGCAACACCCCGGCCCGGCCCCATGCTGGCGTCGCGTTTGGGCATCTTGTCGCGCAAAAGCTGGCGCTGAGCTTCGGTTAGGTTGAGTTGTCCCAACATGCCTCGTTGCTTAGGTTGTTCATCGTTATTGTTGAAACGGCTGGCAACTCGAATAGCAGCGTTGCTGATCCGCTGGGCTTTAGGCACTGCATCGATACTGATCTCTAGATTGGCGGTCATGCCTGGCAGCAGCAGATTTTGTTGGTTATTGGCGTTAATCACTACGGTGTAGCTGATCACTCCAGAGCTGGTTTGTGGTGCCTTTTGGATCTGATCTACTTTACCTCGGAACTGTCGTTCTGGGTAAGCGTCGACATTAAACTGGGCTCGTTGCCCTAAGCTTATTTGGCCGATATCGGACTCATCGATGTAAGCCTCAATCTCCATCTGGGTTAGATCTTTGGCGAGGGTGAATAGCTCTGGGGTGTTGTAGCTGGAGGCAACCGTTTGGCCGGGTTCAATGGTTCTGTCGATGACAAAACCGGTGATAGGTGCGCGGATCTCAGTGCGATCTAATTGGATTTGTGCTTGCGCCAGCGATGCTTGATTGGAGGCTAGGGTTGCCGCTAATACCTGTAATTGGGTGTTACTGCGCTCAACGTTGATCTGCTGGGTGGTAACCAATGTTTCGGCGTCATCCAGTTCGTCGGCGGAGATGCTGCGCTGCTTGGCTAACTCTTGTGCTCGAACCAAGTCGCGCTGCGCCTGTTCTAGATCGACAATAGCTTGGCGAACGGTCAACTGCTGCAGCGCAATATCCGCCGTGGTTTTATCTACATTGGCTTGGGCCTGCGCCACTTGCGCCGCGAAGGTGCGCGGATCTAATTGAGCCAATAATTGGTTCTCGCTCACGCTGTCGTTGAAGTCGACATACACTTCGGTGATCTGGCCAGAGAGTTGGGCGCCCACCACCACATCATCCACCGCGGCTAAGGTTCCGGTAGCGCTGACGGTATTGCTGATCTCACCGATGCTCATCGATTCGGTTTTGAATGTAGAGGTTGGTGGGGTTTGACTGGTGGCAAGCGCCCCCCAGATAGCAACCGAGATAATAAGAGCAATTAATGCAATAACTACTTTCTTCATAACAACTTAGGTAAATGACGATATTGATATGGGTAGCGTACTGCTGCAGGAGATGAGGGTTAATTGAATTTGCTTAGCTTTACATTAAGTTGTGCGACCCTCTTTGGACCAAGCCCTATCATTGTGGTTACCAACAAAAATCGCGGTCGTGAGACTAAAAAGCCCGCGAATCATGCGGGCTTTTAATGTTATCGACAATCTATATTGGTTGGCGGTTTAGTTCGCTAACACCTTATCTAGATGTTCAGAGAACTTAGTCGCGTTCATAAAGCCGGTAACGCGCAGAGTGCTGATCTCTTCGCTATCAGTGCCGAAGAACAACAAGGTTGGCAGGCCGAGCACGTCGTAACGTTCCATAATGACCTGATCGATCTCATCCATTTCGGTTAAGTCCGCTTGCAGCATCACCATGGTGTCGGTGCGCTGGCGCACCTTAGGATCTGGGAAGGTCAGGTGCTCAAACTCTTTACAGGAGACACACCAATCAGCATAAAGATCCAGCATGACGGCTTTGCCTTGTGCATTGGCTTTAGCGATTTCAGTGTTGAGATCATCAATCGACTTGATCGGCACAAACGCTAGCTGATGATGCTGCTCTTCTGGGTCTGCCATTACAGAGGACAGGCCGTAGGAGATGCTGCCCAGTAGCGCCATGCACAACAACACGAAGCGTGCGCCTTTAGCAATGCTGTGGTTGGTTTTGCTGTTTTTCCATAGCAGGTAACCAAACATCGCCACACCGAGAGTCATCCAGGCTAGGTCGAGGTAAACCCCAGACCAGATCCGGCTTAGCATCATCAAACTCACTGAAAGCAGCAAGAAGCCAAATACGTGTTTGATGGTTTCCATCCAAGCGCCAGCACGAGGCAACAACTTACCGCCAGAGGTACCGATAAGGATAAGCGGCAAACCCATACCCAATGACAGTGCATACAGGGCAGAACCACCAACAATTAGATCGCCGGATTGGGCCACATAGATAAGCACGCCAGACAGTGGTGCGGTAGTACACGGTGAGGCAACTAGGCCGGAGATCAGGCCCATGATGAATACGCCGATGAACGAGCCGCCTTTTTGCTTATTAGAAGCGGTGTTGAGTTTATTCTGCATGCCTGACGGCAACTGCAGTTCATAAACGCCAAACATCGATAGCGACAACACCACAAACAAGATGGCTAAACCAATCAATACCGATGGGCTTTGAAGTACCGCTTGATATTTGGCCCCAGCAGATGCGACAACCAAACCTAGAGCAGTGTAGGTTAATGCCATCCCTTGCACATAGGTCATCGACAATGCGAACGCTTTGCCGCTGGAGAGCTTAGAGCCATGGCCAGCAATGATGCCAGTTAGGATTGGGTACATCGGGAACACGCATGGGGTGAACGCCAGTAAAATGCCCAAGCCAAATAGGGTTGCTAGTACCACCCACAAGTTGCCACCGGCAAGCATCGCCGCCAAGCCATCTTGTTCAGTTTGTGGTGCATTAGTCTTAGGGGCGATGTCGTCAAACGACGCGGCTGCCGCCGCGAAGTTGCCATCGTTGGCGGCAACGGCAGTCAGCGGTATCTTTATTTTGGTTGGCGGGTAGCACAACACCTTATCCAAACACCCTTGGTAGGTGATGGTTAGCTCGGCGTCTTTACCAGCTTCCAAAATTGGTAGCACCAAGTTAGCGCTGTTGAAATACACCGGCAGATCACCGAAGAAATCGTCGGTGTGAATGGTTGGCTCAGGATAGACAATCTCACCATACTCAGCAGTGTTGCTGGTTACCTTGAGCTTGAACTTCTCTTGGTAGAGATAGTAGTCATCACCTGCCATGGTGAAGTTCATCATCAGCTTGTTGCCTTGCTGATCGAAGTCGAATAAATACGCCTGATCTACTGGAAGAACCTGCGGTTCATCCTTAATAAAGTCGAAGCTTGCAACGGCGCTGAAGCTGGTAAATGCCAGCAACAAATAGGTAAACACTCTTTTCATAATCAGCAGTTTTGTTTTATCCAGTCCAGATATGGCTGATGGCCCCACTGTATCGGCATCGCAATGATCTCCGGTACATCGTAAGGGTGTTGTTGACGGATCACCGCCTCCAACTCAGTTAATTGGCTACTTTGGGTTTTAATCACTAGCTGCGCTTCAGTGTCTTTGCACAGCTCTCCTTGCCAACGATACATTGAGGTGATTCCCGGGAGAATGTTTACGCAAGCGACTAAACTTTGGTTTAGTAGTGCTGCGGCAACACGCTCAGCGGTGTCAACATTGGGGCAGGTGCATAACACCACACAAGGTTGGTCAATCACGGTTTCCGTCTCAATTGTCGTCGGCATATTGTGCCCGCCACTGTACTGCAGATATTGCACGACTGCACAGGATCGGATCGCATATCAGTAAACTGACTTGAAATCAGACCATGCTTGCCCCATTTATGTTGCATAACCGACAAAAAATTAAGAGGTCGATATAGTGTTTCCACTATTTGTGTTGTTTGCCGTAATGCCGATCGTAGAGATCTATGTGCTGATGGAAGTTGGCTCGGCGTTGGGTGTGGGTGTCACTATTGGTATCGTTTTGCTTACCGCCGCATTGGGTGCGTCGTTGGTGCGAAGCCAAGGGCTGAGCACGCTGATGAGTGTGCAAAGTCGCTTAAACCAAGGTGAGATCCCTGGACTGCAGATCATGGAAGGTGTGCTATTGGCCGTAGCTGGCGTCTTGCTGGTTACCCCAGGGTTTGTTACCGATTTCTTCGGTCTACTTATTCTGACTCCGTTTACTCGTAAGATTATTGCTGGCGCGCTGCTCAAACGAGTAAAGCTGCAATCGGTTGGTGCTGGTCAAGCCGGTTTTGGGGCTCAGTTTGGCCAGAGCCCATTTGGTCAACAAGGGCCATTTGGTGGTCAGGGCCCATTTGATGGTCAAGATGGCAATACCTTCGATCATGAAGGCGATAGCCACACCCCATATGGGCGTGACAAACAGCTGGAAAAAGACAGCAAGATTATTGACGCCGATTACCAACGCAAAGATTAATTGTTGTTAGCCTGCGCCGTGTTGGTTTCGAGAGTGAGCGAAACCGCGCGGCGTTTTGCTAAAAACCAGCAAATCGAACCCATCAGCGCATTCGCGCTGGTCATCGCGATAAATATCCCTTCTGCACCAGCAACTTGCTTACCTACCCACGCCGCTGGCAACAGCAACCCTAGCCTCGCCATATTGAGAATGAGTGCAGATACCGGCTTATGCAGGCTATTGAGTGTTACCGAGTACAGGATCACGATAGCCAACAGGCCGTAGCTCGCAGGCAGCCATAGCAAGAAGCTGCTGATGTAGTGCTGGGTTTTCGCTTCAAGCGCAAATATCGCCGCGATGTTGTCAGACTGCAGCCATACCAACAGATACAGCCCCAGTTGCAACGCCAACACCATCTTTAAACAGGTAAATAGTGCATCAAAGGCGCGTTGGAGCTGCCCGGCGCCAATATTCTGCGCTAAGAAGGGCGTTAGGGTGCCGGAGAGCGCGGTAACCACCAACAGCAGCAACGACTCGATCCGCATGCCAACCCCAAAAGCGGCCACCGCGTGGGTATCAATCCGCGCCAGCATTCCGATCAAAATGGCCCCACTCATTGGATTGAGTAGATTGGACAGGGTGCTAGGGCGAGCGATATGCAGCAGCTCTTGCCAATGACGCTTGAGGGTTTTACGGCAAGGAAATGCCGGTGGCTGGTGCATCAACAGTAGATAGATGGCTAAGCTCAGCGCAACTACCCAACCAATAACCGTTGCCACCGCCGCGCCGTAGAAACCCAACTCAGGAAACGGACCTATGCCAAAGATCAACAGTGGATCGAGGATGGCGTTGGTAATGGCTACGGTGGCAGTAACGATGGCCGGTGCCATGGTATAGCCGCTGGCGCGCAACGCTTGGTTAATCATTATCTGCACAATCAACATCGACACGCCCAGGTACCAAGTGATCATGTAGGACTCGAAGTAAGGCAGTAACGTTGCTTTTGCTCCTAATAGGGCAAATAACGGATCGATGGTTAATACGCCAATCACTGCGGTGCCTATACCAAAGGTAATCGCTAGCACCAAGCCATTAGCAATGAATTGCCGTGCTTCGATTATGTTTTTTTGGCCGAGGATGCGCCCAAGGTTAACCGACATCGCACTACCTAACCCTAGCGCAATGGAAATAGTCATTAAGGTTGGTGCCAGAGTTAAGCCAAAGGCAGCCAAGGCATCGCTGCCTAAACGAGAGATAAAAAAGGCATCGGTAAGCTGGTAAGCCAATAGACTTAATACTGCCAACAGGTTTGAAGCGGTCATGCGGCCGAGGGTTGGCAGCATTGGACCGTGGAGCATGTCCAACTTTTTACTCATGCAATAGACTTACGCTTCATGCTCTGGAAAAACCTCAAATCGAAACCTTAGGGAAGTGGCTGACAAGTCTAACAAGATAGGTGCTTTCACAGCAAAGTAGAGCGATTGAATTGCGTGCGGTCGCATCATGATAATTTTTTTAACAACAGCCCTTGTTTTCCTTTGTGCTAACCCCATATTTCACATCAGTTGATAGCAACGCTATCTATAACAATCATACTCACGGAATCGTTTTAGGAGAGATAACAGATGACTATCCGTCCGTTGCACGACCGCGTAATCGTTAAGCGCACCGAAGTAGAATCTAAGTCCGCTGGCGGCATCGTATTGACCGGCAGTGCTGCTGAAAAATCCACCCGTGGCGAAATTGTTGCAGTAGGCAACGGTCGCGTATTGGAAAATGGCGAAGTTAAGGCGCTTGACGTAAAGGTTGGCGACACTGTGATTTTCAACGAAGGTTACGGCGTTAAAGCTGAGAAGATCGACGGCGAAGAAGTGTTGATCATGTCTGAGTCCGACATCCTCGCGATCGTCGAATAAATCTATCTGTATCCAATTCTTAGAAGGAGTTAGCAATGGCTGCTAAAGACGTAAAATTTGGTAACGACGCTCGCGTAAAAATGCTGGCTGGCGTTAATGTACTGGCTGACGCCGTAAAAGTAACCTTGGGGCCTAAAGGCCGTAACGTGGTTCTGGACAAAGCCTTTGGCGGTCCAACTATCACCAAAGATGGTGTTTCTGTAGCGAAAGAGATCGAGCTGGAAGACAAGTTCGAGAACATGGGCGCACAGATGGTTAAAGAAGTTGCTTCTAAAGCCAATGACGAAGCGGGTGACGGTACTACAACCGCAACCGTTTTGGCTCAAGCCATTGTTACTGAAGGTCTGAAGGCAGTTGCTGCCGGCATGAATCCAATGGATCTGAAACGCGGCATCGACAAAGCAGTAGTTGCTGCTGTTGCTGAGCTGAAAGAGCTGGCTGCACCTTGTACTGACTCCAAAGCGATCGCACAGGTTGGTACCATCTCAGCTAACTCTGATACCTTAGTCGGTGAAATCATCGCAACTGCGATGGAAAAAGTGGGCCAAGAAGGCGTTATCACCGTTGAAGAAGGTCAGGCTCTGGAAAACGAGCTAGACGTTGTTGAAGGCATGCAGTTTGACCGCGGTTACCTGTCTCCTTACTTCATCAACAATGCTGAAAACGGCACTGTAGAGATGGACTCTCCGTTCATCCTGTTGGTTGACAAGAAAGTATCAAACATCCGTGAGCTGCTGCCAATTCTGGAAGGTCTGACTAAAGCCGGTAAGCCACTGCTTATCGTTGCTGAAGACGTTGAAGGCGAAGCTCTAGCGACTTTAGTTGTGAACAACATGCGTGGCATCGTTAAAGTTGCTGCTGTCAAAGCACCAGGCTTTGGCGATCGTCGTAAAGCGATGCTGCAAGATATCGCTGTGCTGACTGGCGGTACCGTTATCTCTGAAGAGATCGGTTTAGAGCTGGAAAAGGCGACCTTGGAAGATCTGGGTACCGCTAAGCGTATCGTTATCTCTAAAGACAACACCACCATCATCGATGGTGCAGGTGACGAAGAGCAGATTATTGGTCGCGTTGCTCAAATCAAAGCACAAATCGAAGAATCTACCTCTGATTACGACACTGAAAAGCTGCAAGAGCGCATGGCCAAACTGGCTGGCGGTGTTGCAGTAATCAAGGTTGGCGCTGCCACCGAAGTTGAAATGAAAGAGAAGAAAGCCCGCGTTGAAGATGCTCTGCACGCTACCCGTGCTGCAGTAGAAGAAGGGGTGGTAGCTGGCGGTGGTACCGCATTGGTTCGTGCGGCAGCGAAGATCACCGATCTGAGCGGTGACAACGAAGAGCAGAACGTTGGTATTAAACTGGCCCTGCGTGCAATGGAAGCGCCACTGCGTCAAATCGCTTACAACGCAGGCGTAGAGTCCTCTGTTGTTGCTAACAATGTAAAAGGCGGCGACGCTAACTACGGTTACAACGCTGGTAACGACACCTACGGCGATATGATCGAAATGGGCATCTTGGATCCAACCAAAGTAACCCGTTCTGCGCTGCAGTTCGCTGCATCAGTTGCTGGCCTGATGATTACCACCGAAGCGATGGTAACTGAAAAGCCTCAAGAAGCAGCCCCTGCAATGCCTGATATGGGCGGTGGCATGGGTGGCATGGGCGGCATGATGTAATTCGCCGCTAGCCTTTCGGGGGTTACTCCGAGCTGCTAACAAAACGCCGATTGAGGAAACTCAATCGGCGTTTTTTGTTGGCTGCGTACTAACTAAGTGTTGTTCTTGCCAATGTTGTTAAAGCACCGACTAGGCGAGTGTTGATATATGGGGAAAGCACTACCGCCGTTGATCTTCTGCCGCTTTTGACTGTGACCTAAGACAAAGGGGATTCCAAAGGGGGCGAAGCTCCCCCTTAATGTATACAAAAATGTGCCGTCGCCACCGCGACATAACTCCTTAAGAGTATTGCACTGCTAGAGTCGCAGGCTTGATATAAACCTCAACACTTAACAGTGACACAGCGTTTTTGTTTACTATTAACGCCAACGATTAGCGATTAAAAGTAATAGCCAAAGTTAATATTGATGCGTTCGTCCCAGCCGTCGCCCGCTTCAGCTAAGCCGATGTGATCATCCTTTTCGGTTGAGAAGGTCATATTCTTGCCCAAGATAAGATCCGCCATTATGTAGACCGGACCAGCGGAAAAAGCGGCGCCTGTAACGTTTTGTGCGCTGTTATCAAAGCTGCTGTCGTCGACATCTGGGGTCATGTAACCAAAGTCGTTATAAACCTTGATGCTGCCCCACGAGGTTGGGAAGGTTTTAGCTAGGTTGAAGCTATAAACTTGGCCTTTGGCAGCAACCTCATATTGCCAGCTCACCACCGATACGCCGATCTTGTTGTTATCAACGCCAGCCTGATTCTCGGCGTCGAACTCATACTGCAACGCTTGTAGCTGCACATTCCAACCATTAAAGCTGCTATCTACATGGGCTGCGATGGCGTAACGATCGCCGTTGTCGTCGGTTTCGCTATTGTAGATCTGGCCCCACATCAGTGATCCACCAAGGGTAGTACTGCCACCACCGTATTGCATGGTGTAGGTTTGGCGCAGGTTGAGCTGGTTGGTCTCTTCGTTGTAATAATCGGTACCGTTAATGGTGCCGGTATAGAGATCGGTAGCGTAGCGTTTGTTTTCTTCTGGGCCGTACTCGGGGTTTTTGAAGAAGCCGAGGTCGGTATTCCAGTTTCCGTTAGTAAATAGGGCTTTAATGCCCACGTCGCTGTCGTCTTCGAAGCCAAGGTAGTAAGGCAAACCAAACCAAAAGCTGTTGGAGATAAAGCCACGGTTGCCAAAGGGCACTTGAGTAATGCCCAATTGAATCTGGATGTCGTCGTTAATGTCGTAGTAGCCGTAACCAGTTTTGATGTAATCGGTATCACTGGTAAAGCGATATTCTGCTGATAATCCAAAATCGTCTAGTTTGCCGTTGAACTTGATAGCAGCGATGTCGAAATCGAAATCACCGCCTTTGTCTTTTGATTCATCGTCGTAGAATTTGATGCCGTAGTTGACGCGAACTGTGCCACCAATATTAATGCCATTTGGTTGGGCTTCTTGCGCATGGGCCGAGCCAGCCAATGCCGCGATAGCAACCGCTAATATCGTTGTCTTAGTCATTTCATCCTCTGAATTGGTTAGGGCAATACATTGCCCCTAAGGGTAGGTGTTAAAGTGATCTAACCCTGTGCTTCCTTTGTTGGTACTGCAAAGCGTATGCATTCAACGCTGCTGAAACCTTTCTTGCTAACGGTTGTCACGCCGAATTAACTGCAGCTTAACAGGTTGACGGCTGTGGTAATTTTAACCAGATCGGGTTCTGGTGATTTTTACTTTATTTCAGATGGTTAATGGCTTTTTGGTCAGTGCACAACGCCGTTGTGGTTACTGCGAGCAAAGTTTGGATTACTTTGCGGTAGGGGTTCTTGGTTCTCTATTTTGTTGGTAACGTCTTGCAGCATCGACCCCATCACCTCTGCAGTTTCGTCAGCAAGAGGCTGTACTTCGGTCGGTAACGGAAGGTATTCAGTGGGCCAGAAACGACCGCGATTGTGAGGCAGTTTGAGTGGATTACTGTCGAGTAAGGTTAGGCTTTGCTGCTGTTTTTCGTAGCGGTGTATATAAGCGCTGCGTTGACCAGATTTGGCTTCGCACATGATTGTCATCTGGTTGCCCATTAACAATGAGAAGCCAATTTGCTGTACGTCCCAGTGTCGCAATGCGTGGGCGTAGATGGCGATTTGAGTATTGAGCAGCAGGTTCGGATCCTGCTCTGTAGTGAGTAAATTACTCAGACGTTCAAACAGGTGTGACACCACGTTATTAACCAATAAAGGGCGATCAACGCCGCGGCAATATAGATAAAGCAAGCCGTGGCCAATGTCGCTCTCCTCTAGCGCACATAACAGCGTTTGTTCACGCAATAAGTTGGCGGCATCTTCAACAGTAATGCTTTCCAATGCGCGTTGTTGTTCGGTCATCGACGTATCCCTTGGCGATAAATTATTGAATAGGTTGGCTGCGGTCTCAATCCGTTGGCGCCATTGCTATACAGCCCCCTTCCTTTTTATCACTGATAACCATTTGCACAAGCTTTTGTAGTGCAGTTGCCCGAGTAGAATTGTAAACGAGGGGCCATGGAGCCATTTTCGTACCGTTACTTAAGTAAACTGGGGTAACAAAAACGGCGGCCGATGGCCGCCGTTGGTTGATTCCTTACTGGAGTTATTATCTCAATCTGCGCTCACGGCGGTTGGATAATCGGTATAGCCAACTGCACCGCCACCGTAGAAGGTGCTGTGAGCGTCGTAACCAACTTCAGCTAGGGAAATGCCGTGCTTTACTCGATAGGTGAAGTCGGGATTAACGATAAACGGTTGACCAAAAGCAACCAGATCCGCATAGCCGGCGTTGATAATGGCTTCACCTTTTTCTGGGGTGTATTTACCGGCAACCATAATCGGATTGGGGTAGATATCGCGTATCTGTTGACGGTAGCTGTCTGGCATGGCGGTAAAGTTAGCGATGTTTTCGGAGAAATGGATAAAGGCTAAATCCATCGGTGCCAATTTCGCCACTAGCTTAAGTACCGTTTCCGGCAGATCACTTTCGCCCGACGCTATCCCTTCGGAAATGAACGGTGATAATCTTATCGCTACCTTATCGCTGCCGATAGCAGCACAGATCCCTTGCATTATCTCAACGGTAAATCGAATACGGTTGTCGCTGCTGCCACCGTAGCAATCGTCACGTTGGTTAACGCGCTTTTGCATAAACTGCTCCAGCAGATAGCCGTGGGCACCGTGCACTTCCACCCCATCAAATCCAGCGGCAACCGCATTTTTAGCTGCTTGCACAAAGTCCGCGATGGTTTGTGCAATGTCTGTTGCGGTCATTGCACGTGGTGCTTGGGTTTCGACCATGCCGAAACCGCCCTCAGCCAGCGGCCCAAATACCTGATCAGGATCCTTTACTGCTGAAGCAGACAGCGGCTGCTCGCCAGCGATGCTGGAGTGGGAGCGGCGACCAACATGCCAAAGCTGCGCAAAGATCTTACCGTCTTTGGCGTGCACCGCATCGGTAACCAGCTTCCAACCGGCCAGTTGCTCAGGACTGTATATGCCCGGCGTCATCGAGTAGCCACGGCCAACTGGTGAGATAGGCGTTCCCTCAGAGATCAACAACCCAGCCGCCGCGCGTTGGCCGTAATATTCCGCCATGAGCGCGTTTGGCACATCGCCACTGGAGGTGCGCGAACGGGTCATTGGCGCCATTGCGATGCGGTTCTCTAAGCTGATGTTGCCGACGTTCATTGGCTTAAACAACACCGTATCACCGTAGCCTTTGCAGGATGATGGAGCATTGGCATGCGCCGCCGTTGGATAGTCGCTAAGCCCGCGCTCGTCACCACCAAATAGGGTGTCACGGTCGTGTTCGGCCCATGGAATGTTATGTTTGATTCGCTCTGGTAGATCGGGGTTAGCAACAAATGGACGACCAAAGGCAATCATGTCAGCCCAACCGGCCGATAGCGCCTGTTGGGCTCGCTCTGGTGAGTACTTACCAGCGTAGATGGTAACGCCGCTAAAGGCTGCACGTATGGCCTGTTTGAACTCAACCGACATTACCGGTGCGTCATCCCAATCCGCTTCGGCGATGTGCAGGTAGGCGATGTTGTGTTTGTTTAATAGTGTGGCTGCAGCGGTGTAGGTCTGTTCTGGGTTGTCGTCGACAGTGCCGTTCAATGTAGTCAATGGTGCCAAGCGAACTCCAACGCGTTCAGCGCCAATGGCCGCTGACATTGCTGTTACCACTTCATCTAAGAAACGTAATCGATTCTCAAGGCTGCCACCGTATTGATCGCTACGCGCGTTGGATTGTGAGTCGATAAACTGATTGATCAGATAGCCGTTGGCACCGTGCAGTTCAATACCATCAAATCCCGCAGCAATTGCATTGCGAGCCGCTTGGGCGAACTGCTCTACTACTTGGCCGATCTCCTCAACGCTCAAGGCTCGAGGTTCTACACAGTCGACAAACCCAGGGGCACCATCGCTATCGACAAACACCTGCACCCCTTCGGCTTTGAGATTTGAAGCCGATAGCGGTTGCTGGCCACCGATGTTATCCGGGTGAGTCACGCGCCCAACGTGCCATAGCTGCGCAAAGATAACCCCTTGTTGCTCATGCACCGCATCGGTGGTGAGCTGCCAACCGGCAATCTGTTGATCCGAGTAGATCCCTGGGGTCCAAGCGTAACCTTGGCCTTGAGGCGAGATCTGCGTTCCCTCAGCGACAATCAAGCCGGCACTGGCGCGTTGGCCGTAGTATTTGGCCATCATCGCATTGGCAACATTGCCCGGTTGGCTAGCGCGAGAACGCGTCATCGGTGGCATCACAATACGGTTGGCTAGGGTGTGTTGCCCCAGTTGGATAGGGGTAAACAGATTGGTGCTCATGGAGGATCTCCTGCTGCCAGCTGCGGACGTGATTGCGACAGAATGCAGACGTTTGCGGTGGCTCGATAAGTGTGGGACACACTATAGCGCCTTATTTTTTTGCTATTAACAACATCAACCGCAAAATATATTTGTTTTTTTAGCAATAGTGTTAAGTCTGATTAGCGACAAAAAATGGCTGTGTCGTAGTTAGCTGTTGCAGTTTATCTTAAGCCTTCGGCTTCACCGATTTCGGTGCTTTTAGGGGGCTATGTCGCGGTGGCGACGGCACATTGTTGTATGCATTAGGGGGGAGCTTCGCCCCCCTTTGCCTTAGGTCGCAGTTCAAAACGCTTCGCTGAACTGCTCCAATGCGGCAGAAGATCAATAGCGGTAGTGCTTTACCCTTGTATCGCGACTCAACTAGCCAGTGCTTTAACAGCCTTGGAAAGAGCAACACTTAATTGGTACACAGCCCCAAAAATGCCAGCGAGTGTTGGCTCGCTGGCATTTTAGTTGGTGCAGTTTGGCATCAGTGAATGATGTTTAATGCTAGCGTTACCAAAGTTTTAGCTGCGGTCGTAGCAGCGAGTGCAGGCCGTTAATCAAGAGCAATAAGCTGCCTTTGAATGGACCGTGCATGGTCAACAAGTGGCGCCGATATAGCGATGCATAGACAAAGCGCGCTGGCGCACCCGCAAGCTGCAACCCACCACGCCAGTGGGAGAAGAGATTGCCAACGGTATTAAAGCGAGCGAGGTTAACGAAGCTACCAAGATCCTTATAGACATAGTGCTTCAGCTCTGCGTCTGGGTTGTTGAGGCGGCGCATCAAATTATCACCCACCACTAACGCCAGCTGGCGTGCGGTTTGTCCTCGCGGAGGCAGGAATACCCCGTTCTCTTGGGGGACGCAGGCACAATCACCAAATGAGAAAATACGCTCATCGCTGACGCTTAGGCCGGTGTCGTCGGTTACTACTTGGTTGCTGTTGTTGGTCTCTAACCCGAGCGTGGACAAAACCTCTGGTGCCTTAACACCAGCCGCCCAGATGATCAGATCAGCCTCAATGAACTCTGCACATTTAGTGTGTAGGCCAGTAGCTTCAATCGAGGTAACCATGGTCTCGGTGCGGACATCGACACCCAGTTCCAACAACTTATCGTTCACCAATTGGCGCAGCTTCGATTTTGGTAACGCAGGCATGACCGACTCAGATGCTTCTATCAGGGTCAGTTGTAATAGATCGTCATCGATGTGATAGCCATAGCCTCGCAGCGCGTGAGCCATGTGGTGTAGCT
Source organism: Ferrimonas lipolytica (assembly GCF_012295575.1). Taxonomy (NCBI): domain Bacteria; kingdom Pseudomonadati; phylum Pseudomonadota; class Gammaproteobacteria; order Alteromonadales; family Ferrimonadaceae; genus Ferrimonas; species Ferrimonas lipolytica. The sequence continues at coordinate 3,967,697 of NZ_CP051180.1, forward strand.
CTGCTGACATCTCAACCCCGGTGGCACCGGCACCAACAATAGCAACCTTTAACTTACCTTGGCGTTGGCCGTTGGCGTGTTGCATAAAGAGGTGTTGAATGCGTTCGCGCAGGGTCATGGCCTGCTCGGTTAGGTCGAGGGTGTAAGCGTGCTCTTTAACACCACGGATGCCAAAGTCATTACTGACGGCACCGATCCCCAATACCAAATAGTCGTAATCTAGACGACGTTCGTCTAGCACCATCTCACCGTTGTTGTTGTGCAGTGGGGCTAGAATCACCTGACGGTTGTCACGGTCGATGCCGCTTAAGGCGCCTTGCTGGTATAGATAACCGTTGTGCGCGCCGTGCACCTGATAGTCGATGGCGTTGGTGCCCTCATCTAAACTGCCGGTGGCAAGTTCGTGCAACAATGGTTTCCAGATATGGTGATTACAGATGTCGACTAAGGTGATTTCGGCTTTGTGTTGCTTGCCTAGCTTTGAGCCGATTTTTTTAACCAATTCCATCCCGCCGGCACCACCGCCGACTACTACGATCTTCTTCATGTGTCACTCCAATGTAGGGTCGTTTGGCTTGGCGTCACGTACCAGGCATTACTCAAACCTAGTTGAGTTTTTTGGTGTTACCGTGACCGCCCAATGCCATATGCTATTTTTGTTGTTATGGGCTGAGCAGCGGCCCTGAGTCGAAGTTCGACTACCGCAGAGACAACAAACTAGCGGTATAACCTTAATTTTTAAAGAGCAACCCTATGAATTGGCTTAGTTTTAATCGAAATTGCGGTACCTGTCGCTAACACATTAGGTTTGCTAGTGCGATGAACTGGGATCGAAATAGTATCGCCTCATCTAAGGGCTTATTTTGGCTGTGTCACAGTTAAGTGTTGAGGTTAATATCAAGCCTTCGGCTCTACCGGTTGCAGACTCTTAAGGGGTTATGTCGCGGTGGCGACGGTACATTCTTGTATGTATTAGGGGGAGCTTCGCCCCTTTGGAATCCCCTTTGCCTTAGGTCGCCGTCCAAAACGCTTCGCTGGATTGCTCCAATGCGGCAGAAGAACAACGGCGCTATAGTGCCTTGCCCTTGTATCAACACTCGCCATGCCGGTGCTTTAACAGCCTTGGAAAGAGCAACACTTAGTTGGTACACCGCCTTTATTTTTGCAGCTGAGTTGATTTAAATCTGAACAATTTCTGTCGTTAACGTACCTATCTTGGACAAAATTGAATCTTTTCTAATCCTTCTGCTCTAATGTTTTGAGCGCATATTAAATGAATGAGGTACGGCAGATGAATAAACTGGTTTGGTTGATGGTTGCAATGACCAGTGGTGTTGCTGTTGCAGCAGAAACTGAGTCTTGGCCACAACAAGACGGAGATGTGACTGTGGTATGGCAAGAGCCCGAAAACTACCGTGATGTTGATGCTACCAGTGGCGTTCAATCTCGTTATCAAAATCACGTGTTTGCTAAGCTTGGTAAGCATATGCAGGAGCAGATAACCCCGAAGCTGCAAACCGGTGAGAAGATTACTGTCACTGTGACGGATCTCGATTTAGCTGGCGATGTGCGACCAACCTTCGGCGCTACGACTAACGATATCCGGGTGGTGAAATCGGTGTATCCACCGATGATCCATTTCACCTACCAGCTTAATAATGGCGATGGTGAGGTGCTGCAACAGCAGAAGGTTGAGTTACGTGATATGAGCTTTGACAGTGGTGGGTTACAGCGTAACCGTCATGAATCGCTGCATTATGAGATGAATATGCTCGACGATTGGGTCAAAAAGATATTAGAACCCCAGTTGGCTAATCGTTAATCTGCACTAACTGTAGATGTCACAACGTAGCTACAGATACGCCGCCTAATTAGGCGGCGTTTTTGGTTCTCAATGAACAGCACCTATTTGGTTGCTTTTACCTGCTGTCTAAATTGCGCCAAGGTAGTGAGTAACAACTCTAACTGTTTAACTAATGTCGCCAACTGATCGTTACTTGGGTTGGCTTCAAAGTCGATAAGGGATTGACCCATCTCTTTGACATAAGGGCCAAAGCGGTTGGAATCGGTGCTAAATCCCGCTTCGCTGGTGAAGATTGCGGCGAATTTACCTTGGCCATCTTTCTGGATTTGATCCAAAACGGCGTCGGCGTCGATCCCCTGACGGTAAGCTGTTTGTAAGCTGTTACGGATCTGATCAATGATGGTTTGGTAAGACACGATGATTCCCCTTTGCTGATTGGGGATAATTATAGAGAGCCGTTAGGATTGACTCAATATGAGCGCCAAGATGAAATATCTTTTGTTAGCAATATGGTTCGTTATCGGCAGTGGATTGCCGTTGGCAGCGGCTGAAACCGACAAGCCGTTGTTCTATCAGTTGCAGCTTGGTGAGCAACAGGCGTGGTTGTTGGGATCGATTCATGTCGGTACAGCAGACTTTTACCCATTGCCGATGCAGATTGAAGCCGCCATCGAACAAGCGTCTGCGTTGGTGCTGGAAGCCAACCCCAACGATCCCAACCTACCGGCTTTATTTGCTCAATATGCCTTAGCTAAGAAGCCATTACCGCATGCCTTAGCCAGCAAAATTCGACAACACTGTCAGCAGCAGCAACTGCAGTGCAATCTGGATCTGGCCCCATGGTTACTGAGCTCGCAGATGGCGCTAGCGATGATGACACAAGCGGGTTATTCCCCTGCGCTTGGGGTGGAGTCACAGCTACTGTTGCGCTTTAAACCACAACAGGTGTTAGAGCTTGAAGGGATGGCGATGCAGTTAAAATTGTTCGATTCACTCAGTTATGACGCCAATATCGCTATGGCGGAAGCCAGTATTGATGAGTTTGATGTGGGGCAAATGGTTGATGCATGGCGCCACGGTGATAGCGATGCCTTGCAGCAGCTGATCTTTGACGACTTCACTGAAGATGAGCTTATGCAAGTGCTGATGTTCGATCGTAATCGCTACATGGTAAACAAGATTGAACGAATGATGTCTGCCCAGAACCAACTATTGATTGTGGTCGGGGCAGGGCACTTGGTGGGCCAACAAAGCATGGTTCAGTTGTTGCGACAGCAAGGCGTTACCGTAACCAACTGTTGGCAACGCCAGTGCCAGCTGCGTCAGTAAGCTGGTTTATCGATTGGGGGTTTTGAGCTTTAGTCACGCAAGAACCAACGGATCAGCACAGCCAGATCTTGGGTGGCGGCGATGGGATCATAATGGTCGCTACGAGGGTTAAAGTAACCGTGAGTTTGTTCGGTTAAGGCAAGGTCAGCGTGTTGATTCAGTAACGTTTGCTGTGCCTTTACCCCAGCATCATCTTGGCATAGCCATAACTGAGTCGGACAGTTAGGTTGGAGTTGGGCCTTTAATGGAATGCTATTGCCATACACTAATGCCGCTTTGGCCACTTTGTCGGTATTGGTTAACAACGGCCAGGTGGCATCGGCTCCGGCACTAAAGGCCAAGATGTTCATCGGTGCTGCGGCGCTAGATAGGCAATCTTGAACCTTTTGCTGATAAACGGCGGCGCTACAACGGCGCTCGAAATAGCCGAAAGCCTCGTTACTATTACCAAACACAAATCGTTGTCCGCTGTAGGGGTCGAGCACAGCCACCGCTGGAAAATGTTTCTCCAGCTCAGTGATAAGTGGCTCTAAGGTTTGATGTTGACCCCAGATATCGGTGATTAAAAGCAGTGGCGCAGTCATAGTACTTCCTTGAACTGTACAGTCTGTCGCCAATGCTAGCGCTTAGCTAAGGTGTAGATCAATCGGAGTTTTTGAGGATTTACCCGCCACCTCTCGCACCAATTTAGGAACCAGAAACCCCGGTAGCAGAGTAATAACTTCAGCCATAATCGCTCTGGCCTCATCGTCACTCACTTCGTAATGGGTAGCACCAACCACCTTGTCGAGCTGGTGCATATAGTAAGGCATCACACCAACCTCGAACAGTCGCTCCGATAGATCCACCAAGGTTTGGGCGTTGTCGTTAATGCCCTTGAGCATCACCCCTTGGTTGAGCAGAGTAACGCCGGCTGCCCGAAGCTGCGCGAGTTTATCTGCCAGCTCTGAGCAGATTTCATTGGCATGGTTGCTGTGTAACACCAAGATGATCTGCCATGGAGCCTGTTGGCAAAGGTTAATGAACTCATTGGTAATGCGATTAGGGATGCTGACAGGCAAACGGGTGTGGATCCTGATCCGCTTTAGATTACGGGCTTGACGTAGCTGCAGAAATAGATCGGCCAGGTGATCGTCCCTAGCCATCAGCGGATCGCCGCCGGACAACAGCAGTTCGTTAATATTGCTGTCGTTATTGATGTGGTCAATGGCTTCGGCAATCTCGCTCTGACCGACTTTATGATCCTGATAAGGGAAGTGGCGACGGAAGCAATAACGGCAGTTTATGGCGCAGCCGCCACGAAGCATCAACAGTACTCGAGAACGGTATTTGTGGAGCAAGCCCGGCTTGGCGTCGTCTTGTTCACCGGTTGGATCGGTATTAAAGCCCGCTTGTTCAATAAATTCTGCCGCCACCGGAAGCACTTGTTGAAGTAATGGGTCATGGACGTTGCCATGTTCCATTTTTGCGGCAAAGGCCTTGGGAACCCGCATGGGGAATAGCTTTCTGGCGGTTAAACCTTCGCCATAATGGTTTGGGTCTATGCCAAGAAAGGCCAAAAGTTGCAGGGGATCGCTGTAGGCGTCGGCGACTTCCTGCTGCCAACGTCGGTCTAAGCACTGCACAGAATCTAAATTTCGGGTTATCATTGCTCGGTTAATATCAACAGAATTGCTGGAACTAGAGAAGATGGCATCTTACACCACGAACGATTTTAAAAGCGGCTTAAAATTTATGTTGGACGGCGAACCGTGCAGCATCATCGAAAACGAAGTATACAAGCCGGGTAAGGGTCAAGCGATTAACCGCGTTAAGATCCGTAAATTGCTTAGTGGCAAAACCTTCGAGAAAAACTTTAAGTCTGGCGAATCTGTAGAAGCGGCAGACGTGATGGATTACGAACTGGCCTACCTGTACGAAGATGGCGAGTTCTGGCACTTCATGAACAATGACACCTTCGAACAGATCGCAGCGGACGAGAAAGCCGTGGCTGATGCCAAGAAGTGGTTGGTAGAGCAAGACGTTTGTACCTTGCTGCTGTGGGACGGTCGTCCAATCGTGGTTACCCCGCCAAACTTTGTTGAGCTGGAAGTTACCGAAACCGATCCTGGTTTGAAAGGCGATACTCAAGGTACCGGTGGTAAGCCTGCCACTCTGTCTACCGGCGCGGTTATCCGTGTACCACTGTTCATCACCATCGGTGAAGTAGTGAAGGTTGATACCCGTAATGGCGAATACGTAGAACGCGTTCGTAAGTAATTAATCGCACAATTTGGTTGTACGATTTAGAGAGTGGGCTTAGGCCCGCTCTTTTTGTTTGTGCTACTTAAGTATTGTGAGGCACTTTTAGCCATCTTACCTTAGAGCTGGGTGCTGTTAATTGGTGGGTAATGGAGATTGATTAATGAGTTGGCAACCAACCGCAGATATGGCTCAGTTGCGTCAGCGCGGGCACTTGTTGGCACAGATCCGGCAGTTTTTTGCTGAGCGCGATGTGCTGGAGGTGGATACGCCGGCAATGAGCCAAGCGGCAGTTACGGACCCGCACCTTTATAGCTTTGAAACTACCTTCGTTGGCCCCGGTGCGTCACAAGGTTTGCCACTGCATCTGATGACCTCGCCAGAGTTCCATATGAAGCGGCTGCTTTGCGCGGGTTCCGGTTGCATCTATCAGATCGGCAAGAGTTTCCGCAACGAGGAGTCGAGCCGTTATCACAACCCAGAATTTACGATGCTGGAGTGGTATCGAGTCGGCTTTAACGAACACGATTTGATGGTAGAGATGGCGCAGCTATTGCGGCTAACGCTTGGCTGCGGAGAGCCCGAGAAGAAGAGCTATCAACAGGTATTTATTGATGCACTTGGGCTTGATCCGCTGAGTGCTTCGGTAACTGAGCTACAGCAGGAGTGTGCCAAACATGGCCTGGCTGATATTGCTCAGACTGAAACCACAGCCGCGCCATTGCAACAAATGCTGTTCTCGATGGTGATTGAACCAACGATTGGCCAAACCGTGCCCCTAATGGTGTTTGACTTCCCTGCCAATCAAGCGGCATTAGCGCGGATCAACCCAGATGACCCCCGTGTTGCTGGGCGATTTGAGGTGTACTTTAAGGCGATTGAGTTGGCTAATGGCTTTTACGAACTGGCGGATGCCGATGAACAGTTAGCGCGGTTTGAGCAAGATAATCGTGACCGAGTTGCACTGGGGCTGCCTGCCAAGCCTATCGATCACAACCTGATTGCTGCGTTACGCCACGGCTTACCGGATTGCGCTGGGGTTGCACTGGGGATAGACCGTTTGTTGATGTTGGGCATTGGCGTTGATCACATCGAGCAGGTAACGGCGTTTCCTGTCTCCCGCGCGTAGGTAGTTAGAGCAAGCCTTAACTTACAGTTACAATCGCAACATCTTTGTACTTGTTGTTTACATTGGCAATGGGTAGGCTAAGCCAAAATTGTATGGTCTTAGCCTCTTATGTTGTTGCACCGTGTTGTATTGCCGTTGATGATCTTGTGGGTGCTAGCGTTATCGCTGGCAACTCAGGTTCACGCTGCATCCCACATCAGCGGCCACCACCATAGCAACAGCGTTTGTGAGTGGTGCCAACAACACGACAACTTCAGCTCCGTTGTTACCCACTCCTCGGTGGTTCCCACCCCCGAGGCAAGCGCCATACAAAACAGTCCGCGTTACTGCAATGACGTCCCGCTTCGCAACAGTTACCGTTACGCCATTCGCGCCCCACCACACCCTTAATTCCATCTCATAAGGACAGTTTTATCGTCGTTACGGCGAGATATTTTGTGGAATTAAGGAAAAGATTAAATGCGCATTAATAACATTACTGCTGGCATCGTGCTGGCGTCTTTGGCTACCTCTGTTTCAGCGGTTGAAGTGACCTTACCTGCGATCAGTGTGGTGCTAGATGGGTACTATCAAGATGGCGAGCGCGCGCTGGGCAGCCGCGAAGATGGCTTTGGCTTAGGTGAAACTGAGCTAGCATTGTCGGGGAGCATCGATGATTTGTTCTACGGTAAGTTAACCACGGTGATTGCCACGCAAGACAGCGATACTGAGGTGGAATTAGAAGAGGCCTTTATTCAAACGCTGGCGCTGCCAGCTGGTTTTTCTGTTCGTGCCGGTCGTTTCTTGGCTGACTTTGGTTACCTCAACAATCAGCATCTGCACAGTGATGCCTTTGTGGAGCGTCCAGTGGTGTACCGTGCCTTTCTGGGCGGCCACTACTTTGATGATGGGGTGCGCCTTAATTGGGTGGCGCCGACAGACACCTACTGGACTTTGGGCATCGAAGCCTTTGATGGTGAATCGTTGCAGGCCGATGAGTTCGAAGATCCTGATAGCGTTGGGGTTTACCACGCCTACACCAAGTTTGGTGGCGATATTGGCACCAGCCACAGCTGGCAGCTTGGCCTTTCCTACCTTCACAACGCCAATGGCGAAGCCTCTTTAGAGGAGCATGAAGAGGAGGAACATGAGCATGATGAAGATGAAGAGAGCGGCCACAACCACGGCGCCACTTTCAGTGGTGAAACCCTGTACGGCGTTGATGCTGTATACAAATGGGCACCAAATGGTAATTACAAAAACAACTACCTGACCGTATCCGCTGAGTACTTACAATTAGAAGATTTGTACCAAGAGGATGAAGCCGGTTTACCTGATGATCATAGTGGTTGGTACCTCTCTTCGGTATACCAAGTCAATCCTAATTGGTCTGTCGGTTTGCGCTATGGCGAACTCGATGCGGCGATGGCGCATGAAGAGGAGCACGAAGGAGAGCATGAGCTGCACATTGAATCAGGTAAGGTGAAGGAGACTGACTTTATGGTGGCGTGGCACCACAGCCATTTCTCAACGATTCGTCTGCAGTACAGTGACATTGACGATGAGCTGTTTGATTCAAAAGATGATCAGATTATCTCGCTGCAATTCATCATGGCATTAGGAGCTCACGGTGCGCACCAATTCTAATTTATCCTTGCTGAGTGCAGTTGTTATCACTGGCTTAATGCTGAGTCCACAAGCGCTAGCTCTGAAAATATTTGCCTGTGAACCTGAGTACGCTGCCTTGGCGCAGGAGCTGGCACCAGCAGCAACCATCTTTAGCGCGACCTCGGCATTGCAGGATCCTCACCATGTTCAGGCTCGTCCCAGTTTGATCGCTAAACTGCGCCAAGCGGATCTTGCGATCTGCGCTGGTGCTGAGTTGGAGGTGGGCTGGTTGCCGATGTTGCAGATGAAGGCCAATAACCCGCAGGTTCGAGATGGCAATGCTGGCATGTTCTATGCCATGGACTACATTGAACCGCTTGGAGTACCTGACAAGGTGGATCGCAGTATGGGGGATATCCATGCTGGTGGTAATCCGCACATGCATTTCTCACCTCAGCGAATTGAGCAGGTTGCAGCTGCTTTGCGTGACCGCTTAATGTCGATTGATTCTGATAATGCCGAGGCCTATCAGCAACAGTGGCAGTTGTTCGCCAGCCGTTGGCAACAAGCGCAGCAGCAGTGGCAGCTAAAAGCTAAGCCGTTGCAAGGTAAACAGGTGATCGCCTATCACAGTAGTTTTATGTATCTGTTCGACTGGCTTGGGATGGAGCAGGTGGGCAACTTAGAGCCCAAACCTGGTCTGCCACCGACTAGCGCGCATTTGAGTTCGCTGCTGCAACAGGTGCAAGCAACGCCACCATTGGCTTTGATATACACGGGTTATCAGGACAATAGAGGGGTTAATTGGTTAGCCAAGCGAACAGACGTTACCGCGTTACAGTTGCCTTTTGGTCCCGGTGTTGATGGTATCGATAGCTTATTTGAGCTTTACGACAGCGTACTAGATAAGTTGTTAGCGGTGCCTTCATCATGATGGATATGCTAAGCATCTTATTACCAGCGCTCGCTGCTGGAGTGCTGGTGTTGGCAAGTCATGTGGTGATGGGGCGACAGGTGTTGGCTCGAGGGATTATCTTTATCGACTTGGCCATTGCTCAGATCGCGGCATTGGGGGCGGTGCTAGCTAACACCTCCCATCAGCTCGAGCATCTCGTTGGGGTTGGCTGGTGGCTGCCATTACTCTTTGCCATTGCTGGTGCTGCGCTTATCGCCTGGCTTGAGCGGGTGGCAAAGGCTGAGCTAGAGGCGATGATCGGTTGCCTCTACGTGCTGGCGGCAGTGGCGGCAATGCTACTGTTGGCCAATGATCCTCACGGTGGAGAACTGCTAAAGCAACTGCTATCGGGGCAGATCTTATGGACCGATTGGGATGCGCTGTTATGGCCTAGCGTTGCCACTGGAGTGGTGTTGCTGTTGTTATGGTGGCGACCTACGCTACTCAGTGGCCGTGGTTTTTATCCACTGTTCGCACTGATGATAACCTTCTCGGTGCAGCTAGTTGGAGTTTATCTGGTGTTTGCCAGTTTAATCCTGCCTGCACTTGCGGTAAATCGAATGGATGGCAGTCGAGCCTTGTTTAGTGGTTATGGCGTTGGATTGGCGGGGTACCTCGTTGGACTAGGACTTTCGGCGTGTTGGGATCTGCCCTCGGGTGCGACCATTGTCGCAAGCTTGGTGGCAGTGGCACTGCTTGCGCGGTTGCTGGTATGCCTATGCCGCGATGAGCGACGGGTAACACTATAAACACTGCTGCGGCAACGAGTTAGCAACAGCGGCCATTGTGCCGCTGTTGTTGATTTATCTAACGGAATTACCCAGCAGGCTGATCGCCCATTTGGCTTTGTTGGTAATTCTCGATGCCAACTTTGTTTATTAGCTCTAGTTGGGTCTCGAGCCAATCAACGTGCTCCTCCTCTGAGTCGAGGATCTTCTGAAACAGATCGCGGCTGACGTAATCACGCACCTGTTCACAATATTCAATGCCATCACGCAGGTCAGGAATGGCGTCCATCTCGAGGTTAAGATCGCATTCGAGCATCTCTTTGGTGTGCTCGCCGATCCGCAGCTTACCCAAGCTTTGCAAGTTGGGTAGCCCTTCTAAAAATAGAATTCGCTCAATCAACCAGTCGGCGTGATTCATTTCGTCGATGGATTCGTGGTATTCGTAGTCGCCGAGCTTTAACAACCCCCAATCTTTGTACATTCGAGCGTGGAGAAAGTATTGATTGATTGCAATCAGTTCATTGCCTAGCACCTTGTTTAGGCACGCGATGACTTTTGGATCGGCCTTCATTTCAGATCACCTATTCCGAGTTGGTGATTAAAAAATGGCAGAGGATTTGGAATGTAGCAAGCCGCGCACGGTAAACCGCGCGTGATAGGGGGTAGGACTCTGCTTACAGTAAGTAGGCTGAGATTAAGCGGCTTGGTAGTAGTTTGGTTCTAAGTCTTTGGTTTGCTCCATCATTTCAAGCGTCGTTCGGATGCACTTGCCACATTGGCTACCCACATTTAGCTCAGCCTGTAGGGCTTTAAGATCAGTGGCACCATTTTCAATGGCTTGTTTGATCTGAGTGTCGGTTACGCCAAAGCAAACGCAGATGTACATCGTGTTAGTTCCAAGTGAGAGTATCTAGCTTATGGATGGACTGTAAATGCAAACGATTCGCATGTCCAATTGGCTTTTGGGCCTAAATCTCTATGTATTGAAAACTAAGGAAATAAAATTTTCGCCATTGTGAGGTTACGCACAATGGCTCGAAGAAGCGGGAGCTAAAAGCAGCAGCTTCAGTAACCTTTATTGAGGTCAACTAGGTGTTGTAATGGCTGCTGTTGTTGGTAGCGCTGCAGGTTTTCGACAAATTGACCGACCACTTGCTCAGGAAAGCTGGCAGCGGCGACATGGGGAGTTATGGTGAGGTTTGGGCAATGCCATAGTGGAGAGTCTGCCGGCAGTGGCTCCTGTTCAAATACATCCAATACCGCAAAGCCCAGTTGCTGTGTGGTTAGGGCGGTTATCAGGGCATCGATATCCACGCTATTGCCACGACCTACGTTGATAAAACCGGCGTGAGGCTGCATGGTGGCGAAGCTGTGTTGATTAAATAACGCAGTGGTGTGGGTTGTGCTAGGCAAGATAGACACCACTACATCGGCGCAACTCATTGCCTCATGGAGCTGGGTAGTGGCGAAACAGCGCTCAAACCCAGAGATATCGCGGCCATCGGTGTTTACGCCAATTACCTGCATGCCAAAGGCGGTGGCTACTGTAGCAATCTGCTGACCAATGTTGCCGGTGCCGACAATGACCATGGTTTGATTGGCAAGGCTATCGTAGCCCTTAGGTTGCCACAACTGCTGTCGCTGCGCTTCAACATAACGGGGCAGGTGGCGCATTCGGCTGAGTAAATGGGCAAAAACATATTGGGTCATTAATGGGCCAAACACTTGGCGGATATTGGTGAGCTGATAGTTGCGCGGTAGATCGGCGGCAATCAATGCATCAACCCCAGCATAAACACTGGCGATCCATTCCGGTTGATGCCTTTGGCGTAGCGCCTTTGCTGCTAATGCTGGTTCTGCCAACCAAATATCACAACAACTGGGATCGTCGCACACATCAATATTGTGCAGTGCCAACCGCTTTTTATAACGTTCGAAGTGACGTTGAGAAAGGATGCAAATCATGTGTTCCACCCTTGTGTCTGGTGATGTTGTTGAAGGTGCTGCCGGCTGCGCTGGGGATAGTTGGTGAAGACTCCATCCACTCCTAGTTGTTTTAGCTCGTTGAGCATTTTTGGCCGGTCGACGGTGTAAACGTATACTGGCAGCCCGCGCTGTTTGGCGTCGGCTATCAGCTCTTTACTGACCATCTCCGCTTCGACGTGCAGGGTGTTGGCATCTAAGTCAGTGGCAAACTTGGCTAAATCGAGCGGGCAGCAAGCGGTCAATGCGCCGATGGCATATTGCGGTGCGTTGCGATGAAAGCGTGCCAACATCGGGTGATGGAACGAGGAGATGATGAACTGCTCCGGGCGATAACCCAGTTCGTCGATGGCCCGTTGTAATAGCTCGGGTAAGGGTTGGTCGCAACCATGGCCCTTGAGCTCGATATTAAACTCCATTTTGCCGGCAGCCAGCTTTAATACCTGCCACAGGGTTGGTACGCGTTGGCCTTGGCCTGCATCCAGTTGTTGCAGCTCCGCTAAGCTGTAATCGAGTACCGGACCAGTACCGCTTGTGGTCTTATCGACGTGATGATCGTGGATCACTACCAGTTCATTTTGGCAAAGATGTACATCGATTTCGATGGCGTCAGCACCTTGCTCAATGGCTAATGCCATTGCCGCTAAAGTGTTTTCTGGTGCTTCGCCAGAGGCACCGCGATGGGCAATTATCTTCATCTATAGACTGCACTTAGTTGCGAATAAGGCCAGTGTCTTTCACTTCGTTATTGATGTGCAAGTCCATCTGCGGATATGCCATCACAATGCCAGCATCTTTGAATTTGGTATTGATGCGCATGTGTAGATCGTGGCGCAGCGGCCAGCGTTTGGCCATCTCATCGGCATAGACCCGCACCTCAAAGTTTTGGGTGTGGCCGGTGAAACCATCAAAGAAGATCTCCGGTGCTGGTTGCTGTAATGCCAATGGCGCTTCGCTCACAGCTTGGTGCAGAACTGCATCGACCAAGGCAGGATCTGATTCTCGCGCCACCGATACCTTTAGGATCACCCGGGTAATTGCATCAGACAGCGACCAGTTGACCAACTGCTCGGTAATGAAAGCTTTGTTAGGAACGATGATCTCTTTGCGATCCCAATCGACGATCGTGGTTGCGCGGATCTGGATTTTTGAAACGGTGCCGGTGAGATCGCGAATAGTCACGGTATCGCCGATGCGGATCGGTTTTTCAAATAGGATGATTAAACCGGAGATAAAGTTGGCAAAAATTTCTTGTAAACCAAAGCCTAAACCAACAGTTAGCGCCGCAATCAGCCACTGCATTTGGTTCCATGACAAGCCGAGGGCAGAGAAGGTGGCGATGGTGCCGAACAGATAGACTAGGTACTTACTGACGGTGGAGATAGCAAAGCCGGTACCGGGACTGAGCTCGAGTCGTTGCAGGATCACAAGCTCTAGTAGGCCAGGCAGGTTGCGGGCAATTAGATAGCTAAAGCCACCAATGAGCGCTGCAGCAATTAACGACTTGAAAGTGATCGGCACCTGTTGCTCTATCCCACCGACAACTTGAGTGCTGGAGTAGAGGGTAATTGAATCGAGGAAGCTGAATACCGCCGGATGGGTTTGGGCCCATAGGGCAACCAGCGAGAACGCAAAGGCCAGCAACAACACCGAGCGGATTAACCCCAATGACTGGGTGGAGATGGTGTCCAGATCAATCGGTTGCTCTTCCGGCAGATCGAGGGTGACATCGGTAATGGCGCTGTCGGTTTTGTCTTTCTCCCGTTGCGCCAGCAGCTCTGCTCGTTTAGCTCGAGCCTGTGCCAGCTGTAAGCGACGGCGCTCAATCAAGATGCGCCGTTTCACCATCAGGTAGGTCAGCATGTAGGTCGCACCAACGGTAACGGTTAACTGTGCCTGACCTAACGCCTGTTGGGCGCTGTAGTAGAAGCCCTGCAGGGCTAAACCGATGGAGACTAATGGCAGCACCATCAGCACAAACCACATGAAGGTCTCGAGCAGAGCGCGGTTGGTGTCGCTATAACCGTGGAAATGGTGGTACTGCTCTGAGTATTTGGCTAAGCGACGGTAGGTGTAGCTTAGCAGCAAACACAGGCCAATAAAGGCGGTACGGCCCAAGCTCTCTGGTAGTTGCGGCAGCTCGATAAAGTGGGTCATAGCAACAGTAAACACCAGTGGTGCGCCAATTAGGTGCATCTTGGTGAGAAAGCGCCGTACCGTGGCAACCAACGGTGCATTGCGTCGAAAATGTGCCACTAGCAGCGCTTGCGGCAACGAGAGGTGATGGAGAAAGGAGTAGAACTGGGCCACGACCGCAAGTCCGAGCAAACCAGCACCAAAGGCGTGGGCGAAGTTTGGCCCCTCGCCGAAGAAGAAGATTACCCCTGCAGCCCACAGCGGTGCAGGCAGCAATACTGAATAGACCGCAGCTAGTCCCAGCGCATGAAGGGAGGCGCGGAATTTATCTTGGGTTACGTTACCGACAAATCGGGCTTGTTGTTCGCGGAGCCTATCAACTCGGTGGCGACTGAGATCAATCACCACCATTACCACAACAGTTAACAGCAGCCACCACGACCACCACACGATGTTATTTAGGCGCGATTGCTCCAGCTCTTTCCAGCGTTCATTGCTAAGCAGCCAGTCGATGCTAAACATCACCTGTATTAGCATCTTACCGTTAGCTGGCTGGGCGTTTGGCAACCACAACAGGTTTTCGGTGATAAGTGTTTGGTAACGCTCATTGAGGGTCAATAGCTGACTTTGTTGCAGTTGGAGGCGGCTGAAGTCAACCGTGAGTTGCTCATTAGCTTGCAGCAATTGTTGCAGTAGCTGGTATTGGCGTTGCAGTAATTTTAATTCGGACTTGGGCCTATCGGTTTGCTGCAACTGGCGTTGAAGTTGTTCCCGTTGCTGCTCGTAGTCGTAACGATTGAGCCGAGATTGGGTAACTATTTCAGCATTAAGTGGGGCGGGTTTACTGCGCTCAAGTCGGTTTAGTCGTTGCAACAATGCTTGGCCGACAACCGCACTGGTGCTATCCCAGTTTAACTGTTCACGGGTTTCGTTGTACTCCATCGATAAGCTTTGATGCAGCTGTTCGCTGTTAAGCAATTGGCTGCTGATCTGCTCTAAGCGCCCGTTTGTTTGAGCTAAAGCTCGGGCGTAATTAGCGTTCTGTTCACTTAATCGTGACAACGATAGATCTTGTTGCAAGCCTTGGTGTGCGGAAGAAATTGCGTCACGACTTTGCTGACGTCGAGCTTCGTTACTGGCGCGATTGATGTTGGTGAGACGCAGTTCTAGATCCGCCTGCTGGCTTTGCACTAGCCGTTGTTGCAGTTGCAATAACTGGATCTGTCGCGGTAGCGCTTGTTGCTCGGCAGTAAGGGTCGCAATTAGAGTGTTGTAGTAGTTTTCTCTAGTGGTGTTGAGATCACTGGGTGGTTGCTGTTGTGTCAGTCGCAGTTGTTGATTGGCTTGCTGGTGGGCATCGGGCAATGCCTTTAAACGTTGGCGTAACAGTGCCAATTGCTCTGTTTGAGTCTGACTGCTGGTTTTTAACTGCTGCAGCTGGTTGTGGGTCATTGAGCTTTGTTGGCTCAAATCTTGGTTTAGCTCCACCTTAGTTGGCAGTGGTTGTTGCAACTGCTGTTGCAGCTGGCTGTATCGTTCGGAAAAGCTAAGCAGCAGTTGGTTATGTTCGTTGCCCTGTTGGCTGACTTGAGAGATCTGCTGTTGCCACTGCTCAATGCCAGCAACTTGACTACTTTGTTCTACCCCAAACGGATTGAGCCGCCGCTCTAGCGATAGAGGGCCGGAAGCATAGCTGGAAAATGTCAGCAAGGTGATTAGGCAAAGCAGTAAAAAGCGCCACATGTTGAACAACTTAGTCTAAGGGCCGGGAATCGTGCAGATTTTATCGGAGATGGAGCGATGAAACTATTGTTGTAACGGGATTTTTAGCAGTAATCTCACCATTAAATAGAACCAGCAGAGACAAAAAAGGAGGCGTCAGCCTCCTTAGTGAAATTATCTAGAGTAACCGCAGTCACTACAGTTTTGGTTGCGCCATCATCTGACCCAAACGGGTTTTTGCACCTGGGGTGAATCCCGCCACAAACTCGTTGATCATCCCTTCGCCGAAGCAGGCAACGATGGTGCTGCCCAGTTTAAAGCGGCCCATCTCTGCGCCTTTCTCTAGTTTGATTGCACCAAGGCCATCTTCTGGGTAATCCCAGCTCATGATCTTACCGGTTGGTGGGGTGATGGTACCGGCCCAAACGGTTTCGATTGAGGCTACGATAGTCGCACCAACCAATACCATTGCCATTGGGCCGTATTCGGTATCAAAGATGGTCACCACACGCTCATTGCGCGCGAATAGGTTCGGTACGTTTTCAGCGGTTAATGGATTTACCGAGAACAGATCACCGGGAACGTAGATCATTTTGCGCAAGGTGCCGGCAAACGGCATATGGATGCGGTGATAATCTTGTGGTGACAGGTAAATAGTAGTGAAAGAGCCATTACGGAATGGGTCAGCATCCTTGGCGTTACCACCCAATAACGCTTCTAGCGTGTAATCATGGCCTTTGGCTTGAATGATGCGATTGCCATCAATTGGTCCCACTTGGCTAACGCGGCCATCAACTGGTTGCACTAGAACGGTGTCGTCACCAATCAATGGGCGCAGACCCGGCTTCAACTCTCGGGTGAAGAAGTCATTAAAGGTTTCAAACTGAGTGGTGTCCTCAATCAGCGCTTCATCCATGTTGATGTTGTACTGTTTGATAAACCAGTCGATAGCGGCGGTTGTTACCTTACCGCATTTGGCTGCAGCAAAGCGGCCCACTAAGCGGGACAGTCCATGCTGGGGCATAACGTACTGCAGTTTGACTTTAAATTGGTCTAAAGACACAAGCTTGCCTCTTATTATTTTATTTAGCGTTTAACGGATCAACGAAGTGTCTTGTTGAACGGTCTGTCGCCATAGTTTCTAAAATTCGCTGATAATTATCAAAGCGTTGGACGCTGATAACGCCATCTTCCACAGCCTGACGTAAAGCGCAACCAGGATCGTCCCCGTGCTTACAATCACGGAACTTACAGCCGCCTAATACATCGCGGAACTCTTTAAAGCCCCAGGTGACGCGCTCTGCTTCTAAGTGCCATAGGGCAAACTCGCGAACTCCTGGTGAGTCGATAAGATCGCCTCCAGCGGGGAAGCGCAACAGTTTAGCAGTGGTAGTGGTGTGCTGACCTAAGCCTGAGTTTTCCGACACTTCACCGACTTCGAGGTTCAAATCTGGCATCAAGTTGTTAACGATGGAAGATTTACCGACACCGGATTGGCCAACAAAGATGCTGATGTTGCTTTTAAGGATCTCTTGCAGTTGCTCGATGCCTTCACCGGTATCCGAGCTCACCAGATAGATTGGGTAGCCAATCTCGCGGTACGGTTCGAGGATCTGTTGAACCACGGCCATGCCTTCATCATCGAGGAGATCGATCTTATTTAGTACCAAGATTGGTGGGATACCGGTGTCCTCTGCGGCCACTAGGTAGCGGTCGATGATCATCGCCGATAATTCAGGCACGACAGCAGAAACAATCAGCATCTGATCGATGTTTGCGGCTACGGGCTTTAAGCCATCGTAGTAATCAGGGCGCTTTAGCTCGCTGCGGCGGGGATGAACCGCTTCAACGACACCGGCAATGCCGGCATTGATCTCGTTACCTTGGCGCCATTCAACTTCATCACCAACAACCACGCTACCAATGGTGCGTCGCAAATTGCAGCGGAACACCTCACCTTCGCGGGTTTCAACGTCTGCGTGTTGGCCGAAACGGCTGATGATCCGTCCCCAAATCTGCGGACCTAACTGGTCGTTGTCCCATACGGCATCTTTCTTACCGGATAGGCGTTTATCGCGATTGGCGCGGATCCGGCGGGTTTGACCTTTGGTCAGCTTCTTTTTGCCTTTGCTCACGGTGCTCCTAGCTAACCTGTGGATGCTACCAAGTGAGCAACTCGTTAGCTCACTTGGTATATTGATCTGAATAACACGTATGATACTACGTTCTGATAAAAAATGGCTGCGAGGCGAGAACCTGATGTCACTAGACCCAAATAACCTAATCTGGATCGATCTGGAAATGACCGGATTGGACCCAATCGACCACAAGATTATCGAGATCGCCACTATCGTTACTGATAGCCAGCTGAACATTCTGGCGGAGGGGCCGGTGTTGGCCGTGCACCAGCCAGAAAGCGAACTGGCCAAGATGGATGAGTGGAATGTTCGCACTCATGGTGAAAGTGGATTAGTTGACCGTATTCGTAATGACAGTGTCAGTATTGAAGAGGCGCAGGCGCAAACCATCGCATTCCTTGAGCAATGGGTTCCGGCAGGGAAGTCACCGATTTGCGGTAATAGCGTTGGCCAAGATCGACGCTTCTTAGTGAATTACATGCCTGAGTTGGAGGCTTACTTTCATTACCGCTACTTGGATGTAAGCACAATTAAAGAGCTGACTCGCCGCTGGAAGCCAGAAGTAATGGAGCAGTTTACTAAGAGTGGTTCGCACCAAGCGCTAGACGATATTCGAGAATCGATTGCTGAATTGGTATTTTATCGCCAATCTGTTTTTAAAATTTGAGCAACTAGCAAAAAAATGCGTTTTCAGGGGTTGCCACTATGAGGATTTGCCTTATAATGCGGCCTCGCTTTTGACGACAGCTGTCGCTCAATTAAGCGTGTGATGCAGTACTAGCTCAGTGTGGTTAGAATTAGCAGCGCGATCAGCCTGCAGTTCACACTAAGTAGACGCAACACAGATTAAAGCGGCACTAGCTCAGTTGGTAGAGCGCGACCTTGCCAAGGTCGAGGTCATGAGTTCGAACCTCATGTGCCGCTCCAAATTTTAAGGTGTTTTGTTGACCAAACAAGGCATCGGCGCAAGCCAAATAGATTAAAGCGACTCTAGCTCAGTGTGGTTAGAATTAGCAGCGCGACTTGCCTGCGGTTCACACTAAGTAGACGCAACACAGATTAAAGCGGCACTAGCTCAGTTGGTAGAGCGCGACCTTGCCAAGGTCGAGGTCATGAGTTCGAACCTCATGTGCCGCTCCAAATTTTAAGGTGTTTTGTTTACCAAGCAAGGCATCGGCGCAAGCCAAATTGATTAAAGCGACTCTAGCTCAGTGTGGTTAAAATTAGCAGCGCGACTTGCCTGCGGTTCACACTAAGTAGACGCAACACAGATTAAAGCGGTCCTAGCTCAGTGTGGTTAGAATTAGCAGCGCGACCTGCCTGCGGTTCACACTAAGTAGACGCAACACAGATTAAAGCGGCACTAGCTCAGTTGGTAGAGCGCGACCTTGCCAAGGTCGAGGTCATGAGTTCGAACCTCATGTGCCGCTCCAAATTTTAAGGTGTTTTGTTTACCAAGCAAGGCATCGGCGCAAGCCAAATTGATTAAAGCGACTCTAGCTCAGTGTGGTTAAAATTAGCAGCGCGACTTGCCTGCGGTTCACACTAAGTAGACGCAACACAGATTAAAGCGGCACTAGCTCAGTGTGGTTAGAATTAGCAGCGCGACCTGCCTGCGGTTCACACTAAGTAGACGCAATACAGATTAAAGCGGCACTAGCTCAGTTGGTAGAGCGCGACCTTGCCAAGGTCGAGGTCATGAGTTCGAACCTCATGTGCCGCTCCAAATTTTAAGGTGTTTTGTTGACCAAACAAGGCATCGGCGCAAGCCAAATAGATTAAAGCGACTCTAGCTCAGTGTGGTTAGAATTAGCAGCGCGACTTGCCTGCGGTTCACACTAAGTAGACGCAACACAGATTAAAGCGGCACTAGCTCAGTGTGGTTAGAATTAGCAGCGCGACCTGCCTGCGGTTCACACTAAGTAGACGCAATACAGATTAAAGCGGCACTAGCTCAGTTGGTAGAGCGCGACCTTGCCAAGGTCGAGGTCATGAGTTCGAACCTCATGTGCCGCTCCAAATTTTAAGGTGTTTTGTTGACCAAACAAGGCATCGGCGCAAGCCAAATAGATTAAAGCGGTCCTAGCTCAGTGTGGTTAGAATTAGCAGCGCGACCTGCCTGCGGTTCACACTAAGTAAACGCAACACAGATTAAAGCGGCACTAGCTCAGTTGGTAGAGCGCGACCTTGCCAAGGTCGAGGTCATGAGTTCGAACCTCATGTGCCGCTCCAAATAAAGAAAAAAGCCTCCCTAGTGGAGGCTTTTTTCGTTTCATGCCTAATTAATTGCGGTGTCACAGTTAAGTGTTGAGGTTTATATCAAGCTTTCGGCTGTACCGATTGCATTACTATTAAGGGTTATGTCGCGGTGGCGACGGCACATTCTTGTATGCATTAGAGCGGGAGCTCCACCCCCTTTGGAATCCCCCTTGCCTTAGGTCGCAGTCCAAAACGCTTCGCTGGACTGCTCCAATGCGGCGCAAGAGCAACGGCGGTAGTGCTTTCCCCTTGTATCAAAACTCGCCTAGCCAGTGCTTTAACGGCATTGGAAAGAACAACACTTAGTTGGTACACGGCCAAATTGATGCTCATTCGTACCATTCCCTTAACCCAATTGTTGCAGCTTTCTTGTTCAAGTTGGCCACGCTCTGATATAACCGATTCATAGCAATCTGTTAGGTACCCTTATGCGCGCCGATCTGTGTTCACTGCCACCGCAGGTTAATCTCGCCTCGACCATTCGCGAACAAGAGCCATTAATTGCCAAGCAATTGGGGCTAGCGCTTTATCAGGTCATGGAGCAAGCGGGGCAACAAGCGTTTTTACTGCTGCGGAAGCGTTGGCCTAGTAAGAGCAACATTTGTGTTCTGTGTGGCAGTGGTAACAATGCTGGCGATGGTTATGTATTAGCGCGTTATGCCAAGCTGGCAGGTTATCGGGTTGCGCTATTGCAGCATGCCACTACTCTGAGTGGCGATGCGTTGAAGGCGCAGCAGGCTTGGCTTGAGATAGGCGGCGAGATAAGCGATCTTGCTGGGGCTTGGCCCGACGCAGAGATCTATGTTGATGCCTTGCTTGGTACTGGGCTTTCAGGGCCGCTGCGACCGGCAATAGCTCGTGTTATCAAGCAATTGAATCAACTTAACAAACCTGTTCTTGCCATTGATATTTCGTCTGGTTTAGATGGCGATACCGGTACTATCGCAACCGCTGCGGTAAAGGCTGACGTCACCATTACGTTTGTCGGCTGCAAAGTTGGTTTACTGACAGGCAAAGCGGCTACGGTGGCTGGAGAGATCGTTCTGGCGCCATTGCAGTTGGGCGCAGGCTTAAGTGCTGATGGAAGGTTACTGCAACGGTCGGTATTCACTGCATTACCTACTCGCAGTGCGGTTAGTCACAAAGGTGATCATGGCAAACTGCTGCTGATTGGCGGCGGCTGCGGTATGGCGGGGGCAGCGAGGCTGGCAGGAGAAGCGGCACTGCGAAGCGGTACCGGCATGGTGAGCGTTGGTTGCGACAATAGTTCGGTAACGGCAATAGTCAGTGCTCGCCCTGAGATAATGGCCTTCCCGGTTGAACGCCAACTTGGCGAACGCTTAAGCTGGGCCGATGCCGTGGCAATTGGGCCCGGTTTAGGCACAGATGCCTGGGCTCAAGCGCTTTGGCAACAGGCACTGCAGTCCGAGTTGCCACTGTTAGTGGATGCGGATGCACTGACGCTCTTAGCCCAACAACCGCTGCGTCGAGATAACTGGTTGTTAACTCCGCATCCCGCCGAGGCGGCAAGGTTACTGGGCGTGACCACCGCTGAGATTGAAGCGGATCGGGTCACGGCAGTTAACAGGTTGCAGCAACGCTACGGCGGTGTGGTTGTACTCAAAGGCAGCGGCACCCTCATTTGTTCTGATGAGGGTTGGGCCTTAGCCGTTGTTGGTAATGCCGGCTTGGCTTGTGGGGGCAGCGGTGATGTTCTTTCTGGTATACTCGCCGGTTTGATGGTGCAGGGCCTCACATTAGTCGATGCGGCGTACTGCGGTGTTTTGGTGCACGGTGAAGCGGCGGATAGGGCGGCGCGAGACGGCATGCAAGGCATGTTACCTTCAGATCTATTTCCACACATTCGGTATCTGGTAAATCAAGGAACTCTATGACTCAGGTTGCATTCGAGTTAGCTAATGAAGCGGCGACATTAGCATTAGGCCAAGCGTTGGCCGCTAACGTAAGTGCGCCACTGGTGATCCATCTGCACGGTGACTTAGGGGCAGGCAAAACCACGTTAACCCGTGGGATCATCCAAGCACTGGGCCACGTGGGAGCAGTAAAAAGCCCTACCTATGCATTAGTTGAGCCATACCAACTGCAAGATATGCAGATCTATCACTTTGATCTTTATCGTCTTATGGATCCGGAAGAGCTTGAATTTATGGGAATCCGTGATTACTTTGCCAACAACACGTTGGCATTAATTGAATGGCCAGAGCGGGGACATGGCTTATTGCCTGATCCGGATTTAGTGATTGAGATCCAGTATCAAGGTGAGGGTCGTCAGGCGGTTATTACTGGCCAGACTGACGCAGGCATTAACTTAGTAAATAAAATTAAATAATAACGATGAATCGGCTGCTGCGTACCCTGAGCTTGATCTTGCTTGGACTGTTTACTGTTTCTGCTTGGGCCAACCAAGTAAATTCTGCCCGCCTGAGTGCGACGGCTGAGAAGACTCGATTGGTGTTTGAGCTAAGTCAGAAGCCAAACTTCACGACCTCGCGGTTGAGCAGCCCAGATCGTATTGTTATTGATATAAAAAATACCACGCTCAAAACCAAGCTCGAAGGTCTGGCTAAGCAAACCAAGCTCATTGAGCGGATCCGTACCTCACAACCGGCAGGAAAAGGGCAGTTGCGGGTGGTACTGGATATGGCTTATCCGTCCAGCTATAAAGCCTTTAAGTTAGGCCCCAGCGGGAAAGTGGGGCACCGACTCGTGGTGGATGTTAGCCCGAGTAGCAGTAAAGCGGCTAAAGCGCAGGTGGTAAAACCCGGGCGCGATATTGTGATTGCTATCGATGCCGGCCACGGTGGTAAAGATCCAGGCTCGATCGGCCCATCTGGCATCTACGAAAAGAATATTGTGCTGCCGATTGCGAAGCAGTTAAAGGCCAAAATCGACGCGACTAAAGGCTTTAGAGCGGTATTGATCCGTAGCGGTGATTATTTTGTTAGCTTGAATCAACGATCCGAACAGGCCCGTCAAGCGGATGCGGATCTGTTGGTGTCTATTCACGCTGATGCATTCTCTAGTCCTCAGCCTCGTGGTGCGTCGGTGTGGGTGCTGTCACTAGGACGTGCCAATAACGAAATGGGTCGCTGGTTGGAGAAGGATGATAAGCTCTCGGAGCTGCGTGGTATCGGGGAGGTTATCTCCGAATCGAGCCAAGGTGATGAAGATCTGCAGCGCACCATTGTTGACCTCGCTCGGCAGAATAATATGGCGGAAAGTCATACCTTAGCTGGGCACATTTTGAGTGAATTTAATGGCTTTACTAAGCTGCATAAAAAGCAGCCGCAGGCGGCGTCATTGGCGGTGTTGAAGTCGCCAGATTTGGTGTCGTTGCTGGTCGAGGTTGGTTTTATCTCCAACCCGAAAGAGGAAAAAATGCTACGTTCCAGTGCCCACCAAAATAGGTTGGCGAATGCGCTGCAAAAGACCATCACCAACTACTTTAAAAGCAACCCGCCCCGAGATAGCTGGTTAGCACAAACACGCACTCATAAAGTGAGTTCGGGCGAGTCATTGTCTGTTATCGCCCGTCGTTATGGGGTAACGCTAACCGCACTTAAACAAGCCAACCATCTTAAAAACAATACCATTCGTATTGGCCAAAATCTGGTGATTCCACGAGTCTAGGAGGCCCTATGGCCATTCAAATTTTGCCACCGCAGTTGGCAAACCAGATCGCCGCCGGTGAAGTGGTCGAACGGCCAGCATCGGTAGTGAAGGAGCTGGTTGAGAACTGCCTTGATGCGGGTGCGACCAAGATCGATATCGAGGTGGAAAAGGGCGGCAGTAAGGCGCTTATCGTCCGTGACAACGGCAAAGGGATTGCCAAGTCTGAATTGGAGCTGGCGCTAGCGCGTCATGCTACTTCTAAGGTTGCTAGCTTGGCTGATCTGGAGTCGATACTAAGCTTCGGTTTTCGTGGTGAAGCGCTGGCATCCATCAGCTCTGTGTCAAGGTTGACCCTAAGCTCTCGCCAACAAGACGCGAGCGAAGCGTGGCAGGCATACGCCGAAGGTCGAGATATGGCGGTTAAGGTTCAACCTACCGCGCACCCGGTTGGCACCACGGTTGAAGTGGTTGATCTGTTTTTTAATACGCCGGCACGTAGACGTTTTCTCCGAGCGGATAAAACTGAATTTACCCATATTGAAGAGCAGTTGAAGCGGATTGCCTTGGCCAAAGAGGAGATTCACTTCAGCCTGCGTCACAATGATAAGTTGGTGCGTCAATATCGACCAGCTCGCAATGATCGGCAACGACAGCAACGGCTGGCTTCGATCTGTGGCAGCGCTTTTGCTGATCGCGCCTTTATGCTGCGTAGCTCAAATGATGATCTTGCGTTAACTGGGTTCTTGGCGCTGGATGACGATAAAGCCCGTGTTAGCGAAGTACAGTACTTCTACGTTAATGGGCGGGTGGTGCGAGATAAGCTAGTTAATCATGCGGTGCGGCAAGCTCTTGAAGAAGCGGGCGTCGCGCAAGCAGCAGGCTTTGTGTTGTACCTAACTGTCGATCCTCATGAAGTAGACGTTAACGTGCATCCAGCCAAGCATGAAGTGCGGTTTCACCAAGCTCGTTATGTACATGACTTCATCCTGACCGCGCTGCAGCAGGGATTAAGCCAGCGAACCTCGTTATTGAATGATGAGCCTGCACTAACACAACAGCAGCCGCAAACCCCCAGTTTTGCGCCGCAACAGCCAGCGACAGGCACCGATTTACATGAGGCGACTTATTCGCACCGTGCACAGGTCGCTGAAACCAATGTTGGTTACGGCAGTAGCGGCGGTGGTTTTGGGGCGAGTGGTGGTGGTAGTTCGTCCTCGAGAGAGAGCGGGGTTGGTTATCGCCCTGCACCATTGCGGCCGATGGCGGTAAAACCATCACTGGACGCCACCAATAGCTACGGTGAGTTGCTGCAAACACCGAACCTAGCCAACCAACAAGTTAATACCAGCAGTGAAAATGGTTGGCAGTTGCTGTCCCAATTGAATAAGACCGCCGTTCTGTTTGGTAAAGGCGAACATTTGAAGTTGGTATCGATGCAAATGCTGCATCAGGCAGTACAGAAAGCGTCCCTGCTGCAGCGACTGCCGCAAGGACTGGTTGGGCAACCACTGCTGCTGCCGGTCTCGTTACCGGCGGATGTGAATTGGCTGCAGGTGCTGGAACGGCACCAAACCTTGCTGCGCCAACTTGGTGTTGATCTGAGTAAACAACATCAACGGATAGTATTGAAAACCGTACCAGCAGTACTGCGGCATGGGGACCTGACCAAAATAATGGCGGAGCTACTGCAGTGGCTCGATGGCGACACCCCAACCAATGAAGCGTTGGCTAACTGGCTAGCGCAATGGAGTGAGCCAAGTGAGTCTGGCGCGCAACTGTGGCTACAATTACCCCAACAACAACAAGATTTATTGCTAACAGCAGCAATTGAGCTGCCGTGGCAAAGCGTTTTGGAGCAATCTGAGTGAGTACTGATCCACGGCCTTTGGCCATCTGTTTAATGGGCCCAACCGCATCGGGGAAAACCGATTTGGCCATCGCCCTTAAACAACACCTTCCGGTGGAGTTGATAAGTGTTGATTCCGCCCTCATATACAAAGGTATGGATATTGGAACTGCTAAGCCTACGGTGGCAGAACAGGCCCAAGCACCGCATCGACTGATTGATATTTTGGATCCGTCGGAAAGCTATTCTGCTGCTGATTTTGTCGCGGATGCACACCGAGAGATGGCTAAAATTGTTGCCGACGGCAAGATCCCATTGTTGGTTGGCGGCACCATGCTTTATTTCAAGGCGTTAATTGAGGGTTTATCTCCTCTGCCTTCAGCCGATAAAGTTATTCGTGAACAGCTTAACGCTGAAGCGGAACGCGATGGCTGGGATGCAATGCATCAATTATTGCAGCAGATCGACCCTGTTTCGGCAGAACGGATCCATCCTAATGACCCGCAGCGATTACTGCGAGCATTGGAGGTGTATCGGGTCAGCGGCAAATCGATGACTGAGCTAACGGAAACCAAGGCACCACCGAGCCCTTACCGCTATGCTCAGTTTGCAATAGCACCATCGGATCGGGCGGTATTGCATCAACGCATTGAGCAGCGGTTCTTAGCGATGTTGGAGCAGCCGTTTGAACAAGAGGTGCAAGCGCTGATTGATCGCGGCGATCTTAGCGTTGATCTGCCATCGATACGTTGTGTTGGATATCGACAAATGTGGTCGTATCTTCACGGTGAGGTAGATAGAGATACTATGATTGCACAAGGGGTAGCCGCAACTCGTCAATTAGCCAAGCGACAATTGACTTGGCTGAGGGGCTGGGAAGCACTAGATTGGCTCGAATCCGGAGATGGTGATAATCTATCCAAGGTACTGACAAAATTAGCCTTGTAAAGTGGTCTAGGCTATAAAAGACTAGCGCTTTTATGCGCTTATCGCCGACAATAAACTGTTTAATCAAATTACAAATTTAAAAAGGAAGACAGAATGGCTAAAGGGCAATCATTACAAGACCCGTTTCTGAATGCGCTTCGTAGAGAGCGTGTGCCAGTATCTATTTATTTGGTCAATGGGATCAAACTTCAGGGCCAAATCGAGTCTTTCGACCAGTTTGTTATTCTCCTGAAGAATACTGTAAGTCAAATGGTTTACAAACACGCAATTTCCACTGTGGTACCAGGTCGCCCATTTAACATGAGCAACCAAGCCCCAGCTGCTGGTGGTCAACCACAGCAAGGTGGTTACGGTAACCATGAACAGGGCGATTCACACGCTTGAGACAACAATTAGGAGTAAGTCTGCTTGTTTGAGAGGTACGAAGCAGGCGAACGCGCTGTACTGGTTCACATCGACTTTAGTCGCGAAGGTGAACGAGAAGATCTCGAGGAGTTGCGCCTATTAGCCAGCTCCGCCGGGGTTACTTCCTGTGGGGTAATCACAGGACGGCGCGCCAGTCCCCATCCAAAATATTTTTGTGGTACCGGTAAAGCAGAAGAGATTGCTCATTTTGTAGCGGCTCAAGAAGCTGATATCGTTATCTTTAACCATTCATTAAGTCCCGCTCAAGAGCGTAATATTGAGACCATTTGCCAGTGTCGAGTTCTCGATCGCACCGGTTTGATCCTTGATATCTTTGCTCAACGTGCGCGTACCCACGAAGGTAAATTACAGGTTGAATTGGCGCAATTGCGTTATATATCAACCCGATTGATTCGAGGTTGGACCCACCTAGAGCGCCAAAAAGGCGGCATTGGTCTACGTGGCCCAGGTGAAACCCAGCTTGAAACCGATCGTCGTTTGTTACGAGAACGAATCAAGACCATTTTGAAGCGGCTGGATAAGGTCGCCAAGCAACGTGAGCAGGGGCGTC
Source organism: Ferrimonas lipolytica (assembly GCF_012295575.1). NCBI lineage: Bacteria > Pseudomonadati > Pseudomonadota > Gammaproteobacteria > Alteromonadales > Ferrimonadaceae > Ferrimonas > Ferrimonas lipolytica. The sequence continues at coordinate 3,995,111 of NZ_CP051180.1, forward strand.
GAGCCCGACAGCGGCGTGAGGTACCGACGGTATCACTGGTTGGTTATACCAACGCCGGCAAGTCTACGTTGTTTAACCGTATTACTGCGGCAGGGGTGTACGCCGAGGATCAGCTATTTGCTACCTTGGACCCAACCCTCCGTCGAATTGAAGTCGAACAGGTCGGCCCTGCGATTTTGGCCGATACCGTTGGTTTTATTCGCCACCTTCCACACGATTTAGTGGCAGCCTTTAAAGGCACGCTTACCGAAACGCGGGAAGCAGATCTATTGCTACATGTTGTTGACTGTGCTGACGATCGCTCTGCAGAGAACATCAGTTCAGTACATGAAGTACTGACCGAGATCGAAGCGGATGAGATCCCGTCGTTGCTGGTTTACAACAAAATTGATCAACTCGACGACGCTGTCGCTCGAATTGATCGTAATGAAGAGGGCGTACCAACGCGAGTTTGGCTTAGTGCTCAAGCAGACAACGGCATTGAACTATTGTTTCAGGCGTTGTCTGAGCTACTGGGGCAAGAGATTGCCGAGCATGATTTGGTTATTCCGGCGTCAGATAGCCGTTGGGTAGCAAACTTACACGAGCTGAACGCCGTACAATCTCTGGATTACGACGAACAAGGCCAAAGCGTCCTGCGGATAAAAATGCCGGAACGCGATTGGCAAAGGCTGATGAAAGCGTCCGAAGGACGATTGGCCGACTTTATCCAAATGTAATTGGCTGATAGATTAGCTAGAGTTACAACATACTACCTTTCCAATTGATGGAGCAGTGTTAATGGCCTGGAATGAGCCTGGCAATCAAGGCAAAGACCCCTGGGGAAACCGGGGCGGAAAGGATCAGGGACCACCTGATCTGGACGAAGTATTCCGCAAGTTCTCTAACCGTTTCGGCGGTGGTGGCAACTTCAGCGGAATTGGTGTGGTTTTGGTGTTGGTTGGTGCCCTTATCGTGTACGGCCTTTCTGGCTTGTACAAGATTGAGGAAGCCGAACGTGGTGTGGTTCTGCGTTTTGGCCAATTCCATAGCGTCGTAGGTCCCGGTTTGGGGCTGCGTCCGACGTTCGTTGACAAGGTTTACCCAGTTAACATTCAGCGAGTAAATCGCTTGAATGCGTCTGGTTTAATGCTGACCAAAGACGAAAACGTGGTAACCGTGCAGATGGAGGTGCAGTACCGCATCGAAGATCCGCGCAAGTACCTGTTTAACGTTACTGATCCGGATCAAACCCTAAGTGAAGCCCTCGACAGTGCGTTGCGCTACGTTGTTGGTCACACCACCATGGATAATATCCTAACGGTTGGTCGTGAACAGGTTCGTCAAGATACCTGGGAAGAGCTGGACGGCATTATTGCTCCGTATGACATGGGTATCCGTGTGGTTGATGTCGCCTTTAAAGAAGCGCGTCCACCAGAGGAAGTGAAGCCAGCATTTGATGATGCTATCGCTGCCCGTGAAGATGAAGAGCGTTACGTACAAGAAGCGACTGCCTACAGCCGTCAGGTTGAACCACAAGCCCGTGGTCAAGCTGAGCGTATGTTGAAAGAAGCTGATGCGTACCGCCAACGTATGGTTCTTGAAGCGGAAGGTGAAGTGGCTCGCTTTAATCAGTTGCTGCCTCAATACGAAGCTGCCCCAGTGGTAACTCGTGAGCGCCTCTACCTTGAGACCATGGAACAGGTTTACAGCAACACCTCTAAGGTGATGGTTGAAAACGATGGTGGTTCTATGTTCTACCTGCCGTTGGATAAGATTATTCAAGGCCAGTCGCCAGCATCAGTACAACCGATGCAGAACGCGCCGAGCAGTCAGAACCGTGCCATTCGTTCTACTACCAGTGAACCAATAAATAACCGCGTTAGCGGTCGTCAGGGGAGAAACTAAGCCATGAATGTTCGGATCTTAGTCATCCTATTTATTGCCGCCATTTTGGGCTTTTCATCGATCTTTGTGGTTGATGAAGGCGAGCGCGCTATCGTTAAGCGTTTTGGTAAAATTGGCAAAGACGCTGCAGAGCAAACCTTGGTGTACGAGCCAGGCTTGCACTTTAAAGTCCCATTCTTTGACCAAGTTACGCGTTTGAATGCACGTATCTTGACCTTGGATGCACCAGCGGATCGCTTTGTAACCTCTGAGCAGAAAGACGTAATCGTTGACTCTTTTGTTAAGTGGCGTATTACTGATTTTGGTCAGTACTACTTGGCGACCCAGCAGGGTAACCAGCTTATTGCTGAGTCGTTGTTGCAATCAAAGATCAACAACGGCCTGCGTAGTGAGTTCGGTAGCCGTACCATCCGCGACATCGTTTCTGGTAGTCGTGATGAGCTGCAACGTGCAGCGATGGAAGGTACCCAAGACGACGCTGAAGAGCTTGGTATTACCGTAGTCGATGTTCGTGTTAAGCAGATTAACTTACCTCGTGAAGTGAGTGAGTTCATCTACAACCGTATGCGCGCTCAGCGTGAAGCGGTAGCTCGTTCACACCGTGCTGACGGCCAAGAGAAAGCTGAAGTAATGCGTGCTGGTGCAGATGCCTTGGTAACCCTTACATTGGCAGAAGCTGAGCGTGAGTCGCGTACTTTACGTGGTAAAGGTGATGCCGATGCCGCTGAGATCTACGCTAACGCCTATGGTCAGAACCCTGAGTTCTACAGCCTACTGCGTTCACTTGATGCGTACCGTACCTCCTTTGCTAGCAAAGAAGATGTATTGGTCGTTTCACCGGATTCAGAGTTCTTCCAATACATGAAGAGCAAAAATCTAAAATAGTGGATAATTCCGCAGCAAAGCCCGGCTTAGCCCGGGCTTTTTTGTTGCTGAAATTTGTGCGTATGAGGTTTTCGATGCAAACAGCAATGATGATTTTTGCCGGGGTACTATTGATCGAGGGTCTAGGCCCAATGCTATTTCCTAAACAATGGCAGCGAATGGTTATTCAACTGGCAAAACAGCATCCTCAATCACTGCGGCGAATCGGTGGCTGTCTAGTCAGTTCTGGTTTAGTCTTGCTGTGGATTTTTTCTTCGTCACAGTGATTTGTTTTTGATCGGATTCTGGTAGAATCCTTTTTTAACCGGAAAGTGTGAACATCAAATGGGTAAAAATGTCGTAGTTCTGGGAACTCAATGGGGCGACGAAGGTAAAGGTAAGATCGTTGATCTACTTACCGACCAAGCAAACTATGTAGTTCGATACCAGGGCGGCCACAACGCCGGCCATACTCTAGTGATAGACGGCGATAAGACCGTACTGCACTTAATACCGTCAGGTATCCTGCGCGAAAACGTTAAATGCCTTATCGGCAATGGCGTTGTTCTTTCTCCTCAAGCGTTAAAAACCGAACTGACCATGCTCAAAGAGCGCGGCGTTCCGGTGGAAGAGCGTTTGATGATCTCTGAAGCTTGTCCTCTGATCCTGCCGTATCATATTGCGATTGACCAAGCGCGTGAACGTGCTCGTGGTAACCAAGCTATTGGTACTACCGGTCGTGGTATTGGCCCAGCGTACGAAGATAAAGTAGCTCGCCGTGCATTGCGTGTTGGCGACCTACTCGATCCAGTTCGTTTTGCGGCTAAGTTGAAAGAGGTACTGGCGTACCACAACTTCATGTTGACCGAATACTTCAAAGCCGATGCTGTCGATTATGATGAAGTGTTGGCGGAATCGTTAGAGCTAGCGAAGATGCTATGCCCAATGATCGTTGATGTAACCGATACCTTGGATCAAGCTCGCAAGGCCGGTCAAGCTATCATGTTTGAAGGCGCTCAAGGCACCTTGCTTGATATCGACCACGGTACCTACCCATATGTAACCTCGTCGAATACCACCGCTGGTGGCGTATCGACCGGTTCCGGTTTTGGCCCAAGCCACATCGATTACGTCTTGGGTATCGTTAAAGCCTACACCACTCGTGTTGGCGGCGGTCCATTCCCTACTGAGCTTGATGACGAAGTGGGTAACCACTTGGGCGTTAAAGGCCACGAGTTTGGTGCAACTACCGGCCGTAAGCGTCGTACCGGTTGGTTCGATGCGGTTGCGATGCGCCGTGCTGTCCAAATTAATGGTATTACCGGCTTCTGCTTAACCAAACTAGACGTATTGGACGGCTTGGAAGAGTTGAAGATCTGTACCGGCTACCAGATGCCAAACGGCGAACTTGTTACCGTACCGCCGATGGACGCTGAAGGCTACGAAGCCGCAGTGCCAGTGTACGAATCTATGCCTGGTTGGAGCGACAACACCTTTGGCGCAACCGCTCGTGACCAACTGCCACAGGCAGCACTGGATTACATTGCGCGCATCGAAGAGTTGCTGGAAGTGCCAGTAGACATCATCTCTACCGGTCCAGACCGTAACGAGACCATGATTCTACGTCACCCATTTGCTTAATCGTTTTTAAGTAAATCGCGACAAAATTAACGGGGCCTTATGGCCCCGTTAAAGTTTTTATAAAGGGGGTCGATACCCTTTGTATGAACCTAAAATTACTTGTTGCTGCGCTGTTGTTATCAACGTCAACACAGGCGGCGGAATCGCTTAAAGCGGTTGATATTTATAGCCAAGAATCGTTGTTAACGATGCTTCGTAATAATACGCACCTGCAACAGGTTCGGCGTGACGAGTGCCAGTTGCTGCAAGATATTGAAGCGCGCGCTTCGGTATTGAAGGTACCTGCCTATCAAATGCTGTGGGCTGATATGCAGCTGTACGGTGTTTGTACTCCCAAAAATGTTGAGCAAGGCTGGGAGTTTTTGCAGATGGCGGCAGGACAGGGGTTGTCTGATGCCATTGAGCAGATTGGGCGTTACCATATGGAAGGCCGATTTGTAGTAACGGACCAAGCCTACGGCTTAAGAATGCTACACATCGCGGCTTCTATGGGGCATCAGCGTGCACTGCTTTCCGTTGCCGATTATTACGGCCAAGGTTATGGCAGCGCTTGGGATTATAGCGACGTGTACCAATGGCTGCACCATGCGGTGTTTAGCGATGAGCCTCAACGACGCCAAGCCCAAGCACTAATGAGCAAGTTAGCGCAACAACTGCCACCGAGTGTTCGCAAACAAACCAGACGCAGCGTATTACGGCGCTAACGGTAAAATAGACGCCATAACCCTCTAATATTGTCTGGTGAAGCTAGATTTAGCGACGCCAGTGCAACTAATTCAGCCTCGTATAACTAATTCCGTTATACTTTCCAGTGATTTCCCATCCACTTGGTAGACTAATGAGTCACGATCCCAATTTTAATCGGGAGGCGGAAAAGTACGCCAACCCGATAGCGAGCAGAGAATTTATTCTCGCTTTTATGCAACAACAGAATGCGCCAGTGGCTCGCGAAGAGCTTGCTGCTCATTTTGATCTAGAAGGCGATCAGTTTATCGCTTTGAGCCGTCGCTTACGTGCGATGGAGCGCGATGGTCAGATTGTTTATACCCGTAAAGGCCGTTACGGCCTGCCTGAGCGCATGAACCTTATCACCGGCACCGTATTGGGCCACCGCGATGGTTTTGGCTTCTTCCGCCCGGAAGATGGCAGCGACGATCTGTACCTGCCGGAAAAGGCGATGTTCTCCGTCCTGCACGGCGACAAAGTGATGGCACAGATTGACGAAGGCGATCGCCGTGGTCGTAAGAGCGCTCGCATTGTTCGCGTAGTTGAACCTCGCAACCCGATGATTGTTGGTCGCTACTTCCTAGATGAAGGCATCGGCTACGTCGTTCCAGATGACAGCCGTCTGTCGCAAGACATCCTAATCCCAGAAGAGGGTCGTAATGGCGCTCGTGAAGGTCAGGTTGTGGTTGCTGAACTGGTTAAGCGTCCTGCGCATCATACCCACGGCATTGGTCGTGTTGATGAAGTTCTGGGTAACGAGATGCAACCGGGTATGGAGATCGAGATGGCACTGCGTAGCCATGATCTTCCCCATGTATTCTCCGAAGCGTTATTGGCCGAAACAGCTAAAATCGCCGACGAAGTAACTGAAGAAGATAAGCAAGGTCGCCGCGATCTGCGTAACTTACCGTTGGTCACCATCGACGGTGAAGACGCGCGCGATTTTGATGACGCGGTTTACGCTGAAGCGAAGAAAAGCGGTGGCTGGCGCTTGTATGTTGCCATTGCTGACGTAAGTCACTACGTACGCCCAGGCATGGAGCTCGATAAAGAGGGCCTTGCTCGCGGTAACTCTGTGTACTTCCCTGCACAGGTGATCCCGATGCTGCCAGAGAAGCTATCCAATGGTTTGTGTTCATTGAACCCACACGTGGATCGCCTCTGTATGGTGGCCGAGATGACCGTCTCTGCAGCCGGTAAACTGTCAGGTTACAAATTCTACCCAGCAGTAATGCACTCCCACGCGCGCTTAACCTACACCAAGGTAGCGAAGATGTTGGATGGTGATGGCGACTTATGTGCCGAATACGCTGAAGTATTGCCACACCTGCATGAGCTACACCAGTTGTATCAAACACTCGATAGTGCGCGTCAACAACGTGGTGCACTGGTGCTGGAAAGCGAAGAAACCCAGTTTATCTTCAACGAAGAACGTCGTATCGAGAAGATTGTGCCGCGCAGCCGTAACGTTGCCCACAAGATGATTGAAGAGTGCATGATCTTAGCCAACGTTGCTGCCGGCAAGTTCGTGAAGAAGCATCACGGTGATGTGCTGTACCGTATTCATGAAGGCCCAAGTGAGCAGAAATTGCTAACTTTACGCGACTTCCTGAAGCAGCAAGGCTTGGAGCTTAAAGGCGGTACTGAGCCGTCACCATTGGATGTTCAAGAGTTGTTGCTCAACACCCGCGAACGTGGTGATGCAGAGCTTATCCAAACCATGGTATTGCGTTCGATGAAGCAGGCTGTATACAGCGCTGACAACATTGGTCACTTTGGTTTGGCGTTGGACAGTTACGCCCACTTTACCTCGCCAATTCGTCGTTACCCTGACCTGGTATTACACCGAGTTATCCGCTATTTAAGCGCCAAAGAGCAGAACCCGGAGTTACCTTTACAGCAGTTGCTGACTGACGGTGGTTTTGGCTATGCCGAAGGCCCATTGGCCGAACTAGGTGAACACACCTCAATGACCGAGCGCCGCGCTGACGATGCCAGCCGTGACGTATCCGACTGGTTGAAGTGTGAGTTTATGCTCGACCACGTTGGTGATGACTTTGAAGCGGTTGTTAGTGGCGTCACCAGCTTTGGTTTATTTGTTCGTTTGAAGAGCTACCACATCGATGGCTTAGTGCACATCTCAAGCTTGGCTAATGACTACTACAACTTTGATCCACTGCGCCAAGCGCTGGTTGGTGAGAGCAGTGGTAAACGCTACCGCCTTGGCGATGAAGTGCAGGTTAAGGTGATGGCAGTCAAGTTAGATGATCGCCAGATCGATCTTGCTCTATTCGATGCAGATGCACCGAAGCCAAAAGCCAAGCGTCGCAGTGGCGGCAGCAAACGCACCAGCAGCAGCAAAGCCAAATCGGGCGCTGCGGCTAAAGGCAACTTACGCAGTGGTAAAGATGCCCCTAAAGACGAGAAGAAGCCTTCACGCAATAAGAAATCTGGTCGCAGCGGTGGCGATAAGGCCCGCGGCGGCAGTAAGAACAAACGGACCAAAAGCGAATGAAACATGAAATGGTATTTGGCCTGCATGCAGTAGAAGCACTGCTGCAGCGTCAACCTGAGCGCGTTAAAGAGCTGTGGTTGCTGAAAGGGCGTGAAGATGAACGCCTAACCAGCATTACTACATTGGCAACGCAATTTGGCCTCAAACCACAGGTTACCAGCCGAAAAGTATTGGATGAAAAGTCGGAGTCGACTCAACACCAAGGCGTTTTGGCTCGCTGCGTAGCTGAGCCAGTGAAAGGTGAGAATGAGCTCGATGAGCTGCTCGACCGAACTGATGTACCGTTTTTGCTGGTGCTTGATGGAGTAACCGATCCACACAATCTCGGTGCCTGTATCCGCAGTGCGGATGCGGCCGGTGTCCACGGGGTGATTGTTCCTCGCGATCGCTCCGCTGGTTTGGGGCCAATCGTACGTAAGGTCGCGGTGGGTGCAGCGGAAGCGGTACCACTGTTTCAGGTTACTAACCTAGCTCGTACCTTACGTCACCTGCAAGAACGTGGCGTGTGGATTGTTGGCGCTGCTGGCGAAGCAACCCATACCCTGTATCAAAGCAAGCTGACTGGGCCATTGGCTATCGCCATGGGAGCAGAAGGCAAGGGCTTACGTCGTCTAACTCGTGAAGTCTGTGACGATCTGATCAGCATTCCGATGGCTGGTGAAGTATCGAGTCTGAATGTGTCAGTTGCCACCGGCATCAGCCTGTTTGAAGCGGTGCGACAGCGTTCTGCTGACTAACACTCGAGCCTGTAGCTAAACGAAAAACGCCACCTAGCAATAGGTGGCGTTTTTGTTGGTTCAATCGGTGTTTTAGAAGCTGTAGATTAGGTTAACCGTGGAGATCACATCGGTCTTCTCGCTGTCTTCCGGCACCTTATCGGTGTAGGTGATGTCTACTCCAAACTTGAGCGCCAAGTCAGCCCAGAACTGATTTCGATAAGCCAACTTCAGATCTGCAACGGTATTAACGTCACCGGTTTCAATGGTCGCATCGGCGGTGAAGGTGGTGTATTCCTGCAACTTATGTTCCCACTTAGCTGCGGTACGGAAGATCGCTTCATCTTTTTTGTTCAAGTCGTCATCGGATTCTTCGCTAACGCTCACTTTGTTATAACGATAACCGAGACCGACCTCAAGGATCAGTTCACTGTCCTTGGTTTCATAGGGGGTCCAACCGTATCCCGATGAAAAGGTATGTTTACGGGTATATGAACCGAAGCGGTCCCACTTTAGGTCGCCACGACCATAGATGTACTCCGAGCCCGCTAATTTGTAATCAAGCTGGTACTGAAACTGATATTGCTCGGCGGAGGTTTCATCCTCATCTGAAGCAAAGTAACCCCAAACGCCCCACTCATGGCGGGCGGCATCGCCATCGTAAATCGCTTTAACGCGGCTGTTAAAGTTGGAGGTATCGCTGTTGCCGCTGGTGTATTGCATTCCCAACTCAATCTCAGAGCTGAGATTCTTCTCCGGATCGCTGTAGTTTGGTGGCACCAATGCCATCGCTGGAGCGGACAAGAATAAAGCGGAATAAAACAGTGCGCGCATGGCCTTCCCCAGTGAGCAAAATAGGTGCAGGACAGTTTGCCCAAGCTGGGCCTAGATGGGAAGAGGTAAGCACCGCTTGTTGGTTTAATTGATGGTCAACGGATAAGTTGTGTTCAGTGGTGCTTTCCACTACAATGCGCCGGCTAATCGGCCAAAACCCTTTTTGTTCCTTGCTTCATAGGCCCGGCCGAGCCATTTGAAGCTAACTAACCGTAAGGAGCGATACGATGCGTCATTACGAAATCGTATTTATGGTTCACCCTGATCAGAGTGAGCAAGTACCTGGCATGGTTGAGCGTTACACTGCCACCATCGAAAAGGACGGCGGTAAAATCCACCGTCTGGAAGATTGGGGCCGTCGCCAACTGGCTTACCCTATCGAAAAGCTGCACAAAGCACACTACGTTTTGGTTAACACCGAAGCAACTGCTGAAGCCGTAGCTGAACTGGAAAACAACTTCCGTTTCAACGACGCAGTTATCCGTTCTATGGTACTTCGTACTAAGAACGCTGTAACTGAGCCTTCTCCTATGGCGAAAGCCAAGGAAGAGCGTGCTGAGCGCGCTGAACGTGGCGAGCGTCGTGAACGTTCTGAGCGTCCAGCTGCACCTGCTGCTGAGTAATCGGATTTCGTGAACTCCAATCGCCTGGAGCTTAGTGGCCATGTGTCGCGAGCCCCAAAGACCGTAACCGGAATCAATGGCGTACCCCACAGTTTCTTTTTGTTAGAGCATCGCTCAATGCAACAAGAAGCAGGTTTGAAAAGACCGGTGTATTGCAAGATTCAGGTTGTGCTCAGTGGCGAAGGAACACAATCCTTACTGAGTTATCTAGAGTTGGGAAGTAGTATCAAAGTAAGCGGGTTTCTCGCTTGGCAACAAGGCCGTAATGGTCAAAGCCGTTTGGTATTACACGCTGACTCGATTGAATCGATTTGCTAGGAGACTGCCCACATGGCACGTTATTTTCGTCGTCGTAAATTCTGCCGTTTCACCGCTGAAGGTGTTACTGAGATTGACTACAAAGACATCGCTACTCTGAAGAACTACGTTACTGAGAGTGGTAAAATTGTACCGAGCCGTATTACTGGCACCAGCGCAAAGTACCAGCGTCAGCTGGCTCGCGCTATTAAGCGTGCTCGTTACCTGGCTCTGCTGCCTTACACCGATCTGCAAGGTTAATCCCTGCGGTCTGTATAAACTTTAAGTAGAGGAAAGGTAATGGACGTAATTCTGTTAGACAAAGTTGCTAAATTGGGCAACTTGGGTGACAAAGTAACCGTAAAATCTGGTTACGCACGTAACTTCCTGCTGCCACAAGGCAAAGCAGTTGTAGCTAACGCTGCAAACTTGGAAGTATTTGAAGCTCGTCGCGCTGAGCTAGAAGCTAACATGGCTGATGCCCTGAAAGCTGCTGAAGCTCGTGCTGAGAAAATCGCTGCTCTGGAAGGCGTTTCTATCGCTTCCAAGTCTGGCGATGAAGGCAAGTTGTTCGGCTCTGTTGGTACTCGTGACATCGCTGATGCACTGACTGCTGCTGGCGTTGAAGTAACTAAAGCTGAAGTACGTCTACCAGAAGGCGCTCTGCGCAACACTGGTGACTACGAGATCGTTATCGGTCTGCACAGCGACGTAACTGCCACTGCTAAGATCGCTATCGTAGCAGCTGAGTAAGTTCGTTTAGCTTCAAATAAAAGCACCGCCCTAGGGCGGTGCTTTTTTGTACCTAAATTTTATTGTTGTGCGCTAAAAATACACAAATCATGAGTCATTAGTGAGCATTGTTACTCTGTTGTTCACTTACCCTGCAAAATAACCTTGCCCACATCAAGAATTCACTTCAAAGCCATTGTGCTAATGAAAACTGCCAATTACTGTGGCAAAACAATAACGTCAATTGGTGGTGGGTTTAGTGGATACGTTTAAAGACTTAGATTTCTTTAGCTTACAGGTTTTTAAAAGTATCTATGAAACACGACAGGCAGCGACCACAGCTAAGAGTCTTAATGTTTCTGCGCCAAAGGTGAGCCGCTGTTTAACAGCGATGCGGGCGCATTTTAGTGATGAGCTGTTTTATCGCAGCCACAATGGTTTATTACCCACTCCGAAAGCGGAGCGCCTCTATGCCTTTGTCGATAGCTTGGTTGAAGGCTTCAATAAGATGGCAGAAGTGGCTGATGATGACCTTTACGAGCGCCGGCCGATTGTATTGGCGGTTGTGCCATTGTTTTTACCGTTATTAGCAAAAACACTCCACCAACCTGAGTTTAGGGAGCTTTCCGAACGAATCGAGATCCGTGTTTGGAATGGCGAATCGCTTAGTGCCTTACTGCAAGGTGAGCTGGATTTTGGGATATCATTAGAACTATCAGATTCAACACGGGTTACTTCGACTTCGATTGATATGCCGGTAGGGATTAGCTTAGTAGGCCATCAGCATCACCCAATATGGCATCAAATGGATGAATTTAAGCTAGAGATGTTGGCTGAGTATCCTTTTGTTTACCAAATTCTAGTTGGTTTTAATGACCATATTGATCCGCTTGAGGCGTATTTTAGAAATAATGAACTGCCATTTAAAGCTATTTCAGCGGTGGGGAATAGCGATGATTGGTATGCCAAGCTGCTAACTAAAAACACCCTATCGTTCTGTGGTACTGCATACCTTGCTAAGTTTGTTGAGCGGCTACCGGGGCTGAAAATTGGGCTTATTCCAACAGAGGAGATGATGCGGTTGCACCAACATCAAGAGCCCCCTCAGTTCAAATTATTAGAGCGACAGTCGAATCTACGTCGTTACGATGATCAAGTACGAGGGCAATTACTATCACTTATCTATAAAGCCTTAAGTGACTGATATTTAACTACTAATTCTTGCCTGTTGCAGATAGTGAAATTTCCTATTACTGATTATGAAATTTCGAATTTCTTATCTGTCTGTAAGTATCACGATTTAATAACGCGATTACATATTCACCTACACTAAATGGGTATTTTCTCATATCGTTGGATAACTGCAGATGCAGATATAAAAAGGATATGAGATGAAACGATTTAACAAGTCATTATTGGCGCTGGCACTCAGTAGTGCTGTGCTAATTACTGGGTGTAGTGACGGTGATGATGGTGAAGATGGAGCACCGGGAGCGCCGGGTACACCGGGAACCCCAGGTGAGTCATATACACCAGTTACTGAGACTTCAGAGGTTACCAACCTCAAATTTATTTCTAATCTAATCGAAGACGGCAGCATCACCATTGAGTTTGAACTGACTGATGATGAAGATGCCTTGATCAATGGCCTAGAAACAGCCTCAGTCTATGTTGCCGAAAAAACAGAAGATGGCGTTCAACGCCACCCAGATGGCAGCGTTGGTGGTGTAGTCTCTGTTGGTGGTGATGAAGCCACTGAAGGCGCCACTTTGACCATGACCGATGACGGTAACTACCTGTTGGTTGCACCATTGGCATCGGTTACGGCAGATACCGAAGCGTTGATCCGCTTACAAGTAGGTGGTGGCGACAATATCGCTGCATCTCAGTACATCATCATCAACAAGCCTGATGATATCCATACCACCGCTACTGAAAATTGTTTTGCTTGTCACGTTGATTACGCAACGACAGATGCAAGACACGCTAAATATGTCGCTTACGACATTGATGGTGAAGTTGACTTTGTTGCTGGTTGTATGGTCTGTCACAACAGTGTTGCTGGTGTAAAAGATGAAGATAACAACAAAGTAGGACCTGGGTACGCATCAAACTCAATGCAGATGCTGGGCCACTTGAATCACCAGAAATTTACTTCAGCATTTGATGTTACCAACTGTTCCAGCTGTCACACCACCCCAATCAATAATACCGATCGCGGCTGTGTTGATTGTCACGGTTCTGATCTAGCGATGGTTCAATCGAGCGACATTGATTGGCGCTTAGCACACAGCAAAATTGAAGATCGCCTAGCGTTAATGGAGCAAAATGCCATTACTGCAGAGATAACTTATACCTCGGCTGGCGAAACCTGTAATACCGTTACTGCAGCTGAAACCATTGATTTAGAAGCGTTGTACGGTGACGGTTCATCTGATGGTGTAAACGGCTTCCTGAACTTGAGCACTTACCTGCATACTTACGACAACGTAGAGATGCAATTTGTAAACCGCGCTTTGGTGGATTACAAGGGCTCTACCTATCCTAAGACTGTTACCTTCCCTAGCAGTAATGTGATGGATATCTGTTGGCCAGCTCCAGAGCCTCAGGCGCTGTTATCTGGTGACAATTATGAGGTAGCCGGCTCTGTTCGCTTATATCTAGAAGATCCATTAAGTGACGGCAAAAATGTACCATTGCAAGCGAATACTCATGAAGTTCGCAATGTGATGTCTGATACTTCTTGTACTACTTGTCACAACTCACACACGCCTATTGAAGGTATTTTCCAGAGCTGGGATGGCAGTGATGTTGATTCTGTAGCATCAAAGGATCATGCGCATTACGGTGGCGTGGAAGAGGGTGGACTTGGTTGTATTGCTTGTCACAACAGCAGCATGACTCGTGGTGTATCCGCAGGCTTTGGCCCGATGATTCACGATTTCCACTTCGGCGATAAAGCTGCAGAGCGTGCCGCTTATGAAACAGCCATTGGTGAATCTCCATCTGCTGAAAAGCTAAATGGCGCTAACTGTGTTGCATGTCACCAAGATGGAATCGATTTGGCGGCAGTACCTGCATTCACCATGAAGACCAAAGCCGGTGTTGGTAAATCGCCAGTCTCTGCTAATTGTCAGGCGTGTCACTCTGATGGCGCCGCGGTATCTCACATGCAAAGCATGGGTGGTTTCTTTGATGGTGAGAATGACAACACCATTGAAGCTGCCGAGAGTTGTGCCGTTTGTCACTCAGTTGGCGATGATCAAGGCATTGATAAGTACCACTTAGTGGAAGCTGCTGAGTAAGCTCAGCTATTAAGTTGACGGGTTAAGGCAGCAGGCCAGTTGTGCTGCCGGCTTATAGCGATATGAGCCATCCCTGCTAGGAGTAACTGCCCGTTAACTTAGGTAAAGAAAAAGGCCCCATTCGGGGCCTTTTTGTTTTTAGCTCAAAGCGAAACTAGTAGCGGTTTACAATGCTGCCGCGACCTTAGTGCCTTGGGCGATGGCGCGCTTGGCATCCAGCTCAGAGGCAACATCAGCACCACCAATAAGGTGATGTGGTTTGTTCAAGCCATCCACCAGTGTACGCAGCGGTTCCTGACCAGCACAGATGATGACGTTATCTACCGGTAACAGTTGTTGTTCGCCATCAACGGTAATGTGCAAACCGGCATCATCAACCTTGTCGTAGCTCACGCCTTTAATCATCTTCACGCCTTTCATCAGCAGCTCTTTACGATGAGCCCAACCGGTGGTTTTACCCAACCCAGAACCTACTCGACTGTCTTTGCGTTGCAACAGGAAGATCTGACGTTTGCTTGGGGCCATCTGTGGCTTCATATCTTCAATACCACCACGGTGAGTGAAGGTCATATCAACGCCCCAGCTGGCCATAAACTTAGGGATATCTTGGCTTGCGGATACGCCGTTGTGGGCAAGGTACTCGGACACATCAAAACCGATACCACCGGCACCAACCACAGCCACACTGCTACCTACTTCAACTTTATCACGCAGTACATCGAGGTAACTCAGCACTTTGGGGTGCTCAATGCCATCAATTGGCGGGGTACGAGGGCTGATGCCGGTGGCAATAACCACTTCATCAAAATCACTTTGATTAAGTTGTTCCGCAGAGACAGTTGCGCCGAGCTCCACAGCAACCCCATGGATCTCACATTGGCGTTGGTAGTAACGCAGAGTTTCATAAAACTCCTCTTTGCCGGGGATCTGCTTCGCGATATTAAATTGACCGCCGATCTCATCGGCCTGCTCAAACAGAGTGACCTTATGACCACGGCTTGCCGCAGTTGTTGCTGCTGCTAATCCAGCAGGGCCAGCACCAATAATCGCAATCTGTTTCGGCGTTGTGGTTGGCTGGATAACAAATTCGGTTTCATGACAGGCGCGCGGATTGACCAAGCAGCTGGTCATCTTCATGTTGAACACATGATCGAGACAGGCCTGATTACAACCGATGCAGGTGTTGATCTCATCACTGCGGCCTTCAGCTGCTTTGTTTACGAACTCAGGGTCCGCCAAGAATGGACGAGCCATCGACACCATATCGGCGTCACCACGAGCTAACACCTGTTCAGCTACCTCTGGGGTATTAATACGATTCGAGGTGATCACGGGTAGATTTAGTGCTTTACGGAACTTGGCGGTTACCCAAGTAAAGGCGGCGCGAGGCACCTTAGTTGCAATGGTTGGGATCTGCGCTTCGTGCCAGCCAATGCCGGTATTGATAATGGTGGCACCGGCTTTTTCGATCTCTAACCCAAGCTGGATTATCTCGTCAGCGACGGAACCGCCTTCGACCAAATCCAACATCGATAAACGATAGATAATAATGAAATTTTCACCGACAGCTTGGCGCACACGGCGCACAATAGCGATAGGTAAACGGATGCGGTTTTCATACTCACCACCCCAATCATCATCGCGCTGGTTAGTGCGTTTAGCGATAAACTGGTTAATGAAGTAACCCTCAGAGCCCATGATTTCAACGCCATCGTAGCCCGCATCTTGCGCGCGTTTAGCGGTAAATACGAAATCATTAATCTGCTTTTCAATTCCTGCTTCATCCAGTGGGTTCGGCACATATGGATTTATAGGCGCTTGGATCGCCGACGGTGCCACTTGATTTGGGTTATAGGCATAACGCCCAGTGTGGAGGATCTGCAGCGCGATCTTACCATCGTGTTTGTGCACCTCATCGGTAATGATTCGATGCCCAGCCACGTCTTCATCGGTCACTAAACCGTTGGTCTTTGCGTGGGTTGCACCCTCTTTATTAGGGCCGATGCCGCCAGTAACGATGAGGCCTACCCCCCCTTTGGCGCGTTCGCCGAAATAGGCGGCCATCCGTTCATGGCCGTTGGGTGCCTCTTCAAGGCCGGTGTGCATTGAGCCCATCAACACACGGTTCTTCAAGGTAGTGAAGCCTAAATCTAGCGGTGCTAGCAAAGTGGGGTAGTTGCCGTTGGCAGCCATGGTGACGTCTCCCTAAGTCGAATATTTAGTCAATCTAGACAGTGTCAAGTTAGGTGGTTATTTTGACAGTGTCAAGATCCATTGGTAGCGTAACTGCAATCAGTACAACGTCAGCTTCGAAAAGGATCATGGCCAGTTTGAGCAGTTCCAATAATTATCATCATGGTGATCTACACCAAACGCTACTTGATGCCGCCAGCGCCATGGTGGCAGAGGAGGGGATCGATGGCTTGTCGTTACGAAAGTTGGCCGAGCGGGTTGGGGTATCGCGCACTGCGCCATACCATCATTTTAAAGATAAACAGACGCTATTGTGTGCCATCGCCGCCGAAGGGTTTCGGTTGCGCACCAAGCAAGCTCAGGTGTTATTTGCCGATGAAACCATCTCGCCTCAGCAACGATTTCGATCGTTTTTCAGAGATTACATCGCCTTTGCGACCAAGTCGCCACAGATGTATGAGCTGATGTTTGGTGGCACTATTTGGCACAGTGAACATCAAAATGATGAGCTGCGACAGGTGGCCTATCCATGCTTTCAACAGCAATTGGGAATGACCAAGCAGTGGCAGCAGCAAGGGTTATTGCCTGCCGATCAAGATCCACTGCGATTAGCGCAAGTCACTTGGGGCACAATGCACGGTATTGCTCGATTGGTGAATGATGGAGTTTATGCCGACAGCAGCCACGTAGCGGAGATGATCGATTGTGCCGTGGCGCTGTTTGTACGCAAGTAATAGGCTGTGTAGCAATCAAGTGTTGTTCTTTCTACTACCAGTTAAAGCACTGGCTAGGCGAGTCGCGATACAAAGGGTAAAGCACTAACGCTATTAATCTTCTGCCGCTTGGAGCAGTCCAGCGAAGCGTTTGGAATTGCGACCTATACGGAGCCCCCCTTTGGGGGCCGTCGCTATCGCGACATTGTCCCCTAAATGCACCGAAATCGGTGAAGCCGAAGGCTTAAGATAAACTTCAACAGCGAACGATGACACAGCCAAGTAATAGGTGCTCGGCTAGCAGGTTTGAGCCAAGCTCACGCCGCTAGCGCCTTGCTCAAACTACGCCTGGGACAAGCCCAATATCTCCTGCAGCTTATCAGCGTGCCGACACTACTTAGTGGTTAGGCTACAGCGACTTGGTTTGGTTTGGTCTGCTTGGCTGACAGCGGTTCGATCTTACGCTGCTTCTCGTACAAGAAGCTGAGAATGGCTGAGCGGTATTGGCTGTAGCGTTGATCATTGGCCATCTCAACCCGGTTACGAGGACGGGGCAGATCGATGCTGAGGATCTCACCAATGCTGGCGGCAGGGCCGTTGCTCATCATCACCACGCGATCGGACAGCAATACTGCTTCGTCCACATCATGGGTGATCATAATAACGGTGGTGCCAAGATCGGCGTGGATCTCCATCAACGAGTCTTGCAGGTGGGCTCGAGTGAGTGCATCCAAGGCGCCGAAGGGCTCGTCTAATAACAGCACTTCGGGCTTCATCGCTAACGCTCGGGCGATCCCAACTCGCTGCTTCATACCGCCGGAGATTTCGTCTGGGCGCTTGTCCATCGCATGGTTCATATGAACCAAATTAAGGTTGTGCTCAATCCATTCCTTCTGTTCCATCTTCGATTTATGGCCAAACACCTGTTTTACCGCGAGCTCAACATTCTGATAGGCGCTGAGCCACGGCAATAAGCTGTGGTTTTGGAACACCACTGCGCGCTCTGGCCCCGGAGCATTGACCTCTTTACCGTTGAGAATTACCCCACCTTTATGGGCTTGGTTTAGCCCTGCAACCACATTTAAAACCGTGGATTTACCACAACCAGAATGGCCAATTAACGAGATGAATTCCCCTTGTTGGATCTGTAGATCGACATTCTGCACTGCGGTAAAGGGACCTTTCGGGGTTGGAAATACTACATCAATATGGCTGATATCTAAGTGACAACTCATGCTATTACTCCATTAACTGAGTGAAGGTGGTTACACCTGCGCACTGCTTTTATCCCAGCTGCTTAGCCGCTGCAGTTGCAACATAGAGCGATCGAGCAGGTAACCAATCAGGCCAATTACAATGACCGCCGTCATAATGCGGCTAAGGCTACTGGAGCTGCCGTTTTGAAACTCGTCCCAGACAAATTTGCCCAAGCCGGGGTTCTGCGCCAGCATTTCGGCTGCAATCAATACCATCCACGCAACCCCAAGGGAGAGGCGCATGCCGGTAAAGATGGCAGGGATTGATGCTGGTAAGACGATCTTCTGTACGTGCTTGAGTGGCGACAGCCGTAACACCTTAGAGACGTTAACCCAATCTGAATTGATACTACTGACCCCTACGGCAGTATTGATTACCATCGGCCATAGACAACAGAGGGTCACAGTGAGCAGTGAGTTCACAAAGGATTTGGCCAGTATCGGGTCTGGACTAACGTACAGCGCTGATACCACCATGGTGATCAGCGGCAGCCACGCCAGTGGCGATACTGGTTTGAATACCTGAATGATGGGGTTAAGCGCTTGATGTAACGATTTGCTGAGGCCAATGGTGATCCCCAGTGGAATGGCAATCAATGCCGCCAGCGCAAAGCCACTCATTACCGTAATTAGACTGGTGCCGATTTGATCAAGAAAGGTCTCTTTACCGGTGTAGGCTCGAGTTTTGGCCACGTAGCTGGGATCGACCTTAACCCGTTCGGCGTTACGCTGCTGTTGGCGCTGATAAAATGCCGTCTCTTTTTCCCGTTCCGCGTGGTGCTCGTTAATTAAGTTCACGCTCTGCTGAGCCACTTGTACCGGCCCAGGAAAGGTGCCCAGCGAAGTTTTGATTTGGGTTGCCCCGGCCGCCCACAGTAAGAGAAAAACAGTAATGCCGATGAGCGGTAGCAGCATCGCTTTTATGCGGCGTTGCCAATCAATCTGACGAATCTTTGCAAAGGGACGAAGTTGGGAAAAAGTAGCCATAATTGTTATCCCCCCTTATAACACTTGGCCGGCTTTTAGGCCGATGGCGAACTTCTGCAAATAGGCGTTGGGTTGATGGCCATCGTAGACAATGCCATCGATAAAGTGGGTTTGTGGATCGCGGTAGCCGTCTTCACTGTCAAAATCAGGGAACATCTCAGGGGTTGCCAGCTTCTCTTTAATCAACGATTCAGCGGCCGCCTGATAGATATCAGGGCGATAGACGCTTTTAGCGACTTGCTCAAACCAGCTGTCGTCCTTGTCTTCGCTTATTTGGCCCCAGCGGCGCATCTGGGTCAGGTACCACACTGCATCTGAGTAGTAGGGGTAGGTGGCGTTGTAGCGGAAGAATACATTGAAATCAGGTACCTCACGCTTATCGCCCTTTTCATACTCGAAGGTGCCGGTCATGGAGTTAGCAATCACATCGTAATCGGCCCCGACGTAGTTTGATTGCGCCAAGATCTTAACTGCCTCTGGGCGGTTGGCGTTGTTGTTTTCGTCGAGCCACATGGCGGCACGGATCAACGCCCTAGTTAGGCGAATAGTGGTATTGGGGTACTTCTTGGCAAAGGCTTTGGTGATGCCAAACACTTTCTCGGGGTTGTTTTTCCAGATTTCGTAATCAGTGACGACCGGCACACCAATGTTCTTAAATACTGCCTGCTGGTTCCAAGGTTCGCCGACGCAATAACCGTAAATGGTGCCTGCTTCTAGGGTTGCAGGCATCTGCGGTGGTGGGGTTACTGATAACAATGCTTGAGCATCTAACTGGCCAGAGGTATCCCCCTTATGCGGGGCGTAGTAGCCCGGATGGATGCCACCGGCGGCGAGCCAATAGCGCAGTTCGTAGTTGTGAGTGGACACCGGAAATACCATGCCCATCTTGAATGGTTTACCTTCATCTTGGAACTGCTCAATGACCGGCTTCAATGCATCGGCTTTGATTGGATGTACCGGTTTACCATTGGCTTGCTTAGGAATATTAACCTTCATCTTTGCCCAGACGTCGTTGGAAACGGTAATGCCGTTGCCGTTTAGGTCCATCGAGAAGGGGGTAATGATCTCAGCGGAAGTGCCGTAGCCGATGTTGGCTGCAATGGGTTGCCCCGCGAGCATGTGGGCGCCATCTAAACGACCGTCAATAACGCCGTCAAGCAACACCTTCCAGTTGGCTTGCGCTTCGATGGTGACGTACAGTCCCTCATCTTCGAAATAGCCTTTCTCATAGGCGATAGCAATTGGCGCCATGTCGGTAAGCTTAATGAAGCCAAAGGTGAGCTCCTCCTTCTCTGGGTAACCCAACTCTGCCGCGGCGGCAACGCCACTAAACAAGGCTGTGGCCAATGCCAAGGTTCGAACTAGAGTACGGCTAACGTTAAGCATGATCTTCCTCCCTAAGATACTGACGACCGCACAACGGTTTCGTTGGGCAGCATCGTCTATGGCATAAGAGGTAGCAAAGGTGATGCCAATGAATGAAAGTCAGTAACGGCAGCCCTTTTAACACCGATGGTGCGCGAACTTGGCGAAGGAGGTGCGTGATGGTGGTGCAACCGTGCACCAAGGAAGTGAGTTCAATTGCGGGGCAACAATTTTGGGAGTGTGGTTAACCGCAATACCGGTTTAGTTGCCGGTGTAGTAGTTCAGGTTGTCGACAAGATTTTGGCCGCGCTGTTGGAATTGCGGTAGCTGTGCAAGTTCGCGATAGGCGACTTGCGCCTCTGGCCATTGTTGTTGCAGCCAATGACTTTGGCCAATAAGTAACAGCGCTTGGCCACGGCGGTGGTCTCGTTGCTGACGTTGTTGCTGCAGTGCTGTGGCAGTCGTCGCGGTTAACGGCTGTTTGCCGATCTGCCACCATAGGTTCCGCGCCTGTTGTGGCTGTTCAAGTGCCGCATAAAGCTGGCCTTGCAGTAACCACAACGCATCTTGTTGCTCGGCATCGACGCTAAGGGTATTGCTGCTGGTTAAGGTTGCTTGATAATCCCCGGCCCAATAACCGTATTGCAGGCAGTTAAGGGTCAACTGAGTATTACGGCAATCACTGGCAAGGTTATAGGCACCGATGTTGCCATACAGTTGAGTTAGGGTGCGGCTATCGGTATTCGGCTGCAACAGCTGCGCTATCTGTAAGGTGGCAGTGGCTTGTTTGAGCTGCTGCTGTTGCAGGTAGCTTTGAGATAGCAGTTGCCACGCTTGGGCGTTATCCACCTGCACCGCCAACCATTGCTGCGCACTCTGTTGTAGCTGCGGCCACTCCTGCAATGCAAGTTGACTGTAAGCAATCAAAGGCCACCAATTATTGGGTCGTGTTTGCCGATTCGCTGTAGCTGCCGCTTGGGTCGTTTGGGCGGCGATAGGCGGGACTATCGACAGCGCATCGACCACCTGCCGGTAGGCTTCAATCTGATAGAGACTATAGGCGTATTGGTAGCGCAATTGCGCCGAAGCGTGCTCATCAATCCACGGGGTTAGCAGCTCAACTGATTGCTGATAACGCTGCGCTTGCAGCAATTGATTGCTTAGCGCCAAGGTGATGGTTTTGTCCTGTGGCTGCTGTTGTTGGCCGCGCTGCCAACACTCCAACGAAGGTTGTTGTGCTTGTTCTAGGGCTAAACAACCATAGTGAAACAACACCGCTGGTGGTGACGGTTTCGTTAGTAGCGGCGCCAATTGTTGAGCAGCTTCACCGTAGTGGCCACGCTCCATCTGCTGGCTAGCAGCGGCAAGTACGCGGAACTGATAGCTGCTCAACCCTTGCGGCGCAGTGGTTGCTGCCACAGCAGTGCTGCTAAGCCATAGCAGGCTAATTAAGCTGAAAGTTAAGCGGAACATCGAGATACACAGCCACGGCTTGTTGGTTGATTTGAGCGGGTTTGAATTGCCACTGTTTGGCAGCAGTGAGCGCTGCTTGTTCAAACAGTTGTTCAGGTTGTGCCGAAAGTACTTCGGCTTGCAGCACATCGCCGTTGGCGGCGACCACCAATCGCAACATTACCTTGCCATTAATGCCTTTGCTGCGTGCTGCTACCGGCATCTTGGGGGCAATGTAGCGTAACAATTTGGGAGCTTGATCGACTTCGGACAAACTGGCGAACTGATTTGCCAGCGGCGCCAATTCAATGTTGCTCATCTGCGGTGGCGCCAGTTGCAATGGCGATAAGGTGATCGCCACCGTCGCCGGATTGTTGTGAGCCACGGAAGTTGCAACGGAGCGAATTTGCGGTTGTTTTGGGGCCATTTTTTGTGGTGCTGGTTTGCTTGAATCGGGGCGTTGCTCTGGCGCCGGAATGATCATCGGCACTACAGTGGTGGTGTCGGTAATGGTGAGTCGCTGACGCTGATTTAGATAGGTTGGTAGCCAGTACACCAGTACCCAACTAACTGCGATTGCTATCAACAGACGCAGCAGTGCAGTCATTGGCCGAAGCCCATCGGCTCTGCGGCCACAGCACTGTGTTGTAATCCTGCTTGGTTAGCGATATCGAGCGCCTTAATGGTGACACCAGTAGGGCAGCGTTGATCCGCCATTATCAGCAAGCGTGCGTTGGGGGTGGTTGCGGCTAGTTGCTGTAACGTCGCTGGCAGATAATAGATATCTAGCTCTTGGTTATCCCAATACATGCGCCCAGCCGCATCAATGCTAAGGATCAACGGCGTACCGTGGCTGACTTCGGCGCTATTGGCTTGTGGCCGTTCTATCTCAATCTTGTTGTGCTGCACAAAGCTGGTAGAAACGATAAAGAAGATCAGCAGAATAAACACCACATCCAGCATGGGTGTCATGTTTATCTCAGCGTCTTTATCAAGGTTAAAACGGTTACTGAGCATAGTGTGCCCCACTCGCAATACGTTGTTGTTGCGAGCCCAAGCGGCGCTGCCACAGATACGCCAACAGCAATCCCGGTGCACCAATCAATAAACCCGTTTGAGTGCTGATCATCGCCATAGCGATACCATCGGAGATGGCGTTACCGTCGTGTAGGCCACTTTGTGCCAAGGCGCGAAACATGGTGATCATGCCACTGACGGTACCGAGTAAACCCAGTAATGGTGCCGTGGTTGCCAGTAGACGAATGGATTGCAGCTGCTCCTGTTGGTGCTGCAGCCACTGTTGTTGACTCAACTGTGCGCGGCGCTCGTCGAGCCAACTAACACCGGTTGGTTTGAGCTCTGGCTGATAGGCTGCTGGGCGAAACAGTAATCCCGCAGCCAACCACAGCATCAGTACACTGCAACCAAGCATGGGCCACATTACTGGGCCACCGCTGTGCAGATAGCTAAAGCAGGCGGACAGATCGAACATCACTGCTGTTCCACGCGTTGAGCCATCAGCAGCGCTGCTTGCTGCTCCATATTACTGGTTAGCCGCTGTGCTCGGCGCTTCACTGGGTGGTGTAACAGTAATAGCGGAATGGCGACCATCAAGCCCGCTTGGGTGGTGATCAACGCCTTACTGATCCCCGACGAAAGTAACTTCGGCTCGGCATTACCGTACTCGGTTAACGCTTGGAAGGTCTCAATCATGCCACTAACGGTGCCAAGCAGCCCCAACATCGGCGCTAGTGCAGCAAACAATGCCACTAAGCCTAAGCCTCGTTCAAACTGACCAAATTGACGCAACATGCCCTGTTTGAGGTGGTGATCCATCGCCTCCAATTGCTGTTGTTGCCACGCTTGAGCCAGCACCTGTGCCGCTGGAGCGCGGCGCTGTTGTTGCAGCTGCTGTTCGATATTATCGTTACCAAGCGGTTGCAGTGGGCGCCACCAATATAAGCGAACAGTACAGATGGCGAGGGTAAACAGACCAGCAAGTGCTAATAGCAATATTGGTTGCAGCAGCTCTCCGCCATCGATTACCCACTGTTGCCACGAGTGGCTAGCGGCAAGTGTGGCGAGGATGCTCCCTTGGCTGATATCCAATGGCAGTGAAGCGCTTTTGCCGCGCAACCACTCAAGTAGCTGCTCGTTGGTATTGCTTGGCAATGGGGCAACGATGTTACCGTTGCTGCTATCGAGCAACCCCAGCGGTTGTGCCTGTTGCTCGGCAATAACCATAGCACTGCCTAGTATCGTTAAGGTCGTTGGGTAGCTTTCTCCACCGGCCCCGGCAATAGCTACCTCAGTCTGTTGGCGTTGTCCGCTGTGTTCAATGTCATCAAGGGCAAACTGAATCAGCTGTGTTAATGCGGCCGAGGAGGGAAAGCCTTCAGCGCGAGTTTGTTGTTGCAGCCAGAGGTTGCGCTGTGGTGCCAACCAACGGGTTGGGCTGGTTTGCCAGCGCTGCTGTAGCTGAGCAGTAGTTTGGCGAAAGCTGCTATCTACCAATGCCATATCGGTCTCGGCCGCGGCTTTTTGTTGTTGCAGTGCTTTTTTGTCCGCTTGCAGGGCAACCAGCTGCGCTTGAAGTTGCTGCATCTGCTTGGTTTTTTGCTGGAGCTGTTGTTTCAGTTCAGCACTAGTCGCGCTACTGCGCTGTTGTTCGTTATTAAGCTGCTGTTGCCACTGATTGTTGGCGTTGTGCATCGCCTGTGCTTGCTGCTCAACCTGAACCGCAAGCGGATCAGCCAGCCCCAAGCCACTAAAGAATAAGGTTAACCACAGTAACGGTTTCATTGACTTACCTTCGCGAATGGCAGAGTGATCAACTTTGCGGCCTGTTGGTTTTGGCTGATAGCAATAGCGCTTTGGATTGCATCGGCAGCGTCGGTACTTAACGGTTGCCACTGTTTTAGTTGAGTATTGAAATGGGCATTAAATTGACCATCATGGCTTTGGGCAAACCACGCCAACCTCCCCAAGCGGAAGGTTTGCACCTGCCGTTGCTCACCTGCAACCACGATCACCTCATTGGTGGTATGGCTGCCATAACCTAGCTCGACCTCGATTTTGACCAGCTCTAGCAAGCGTCGAAATCGCTCTGCGTGGCTCATATCGGCGTTATCCAAGGATTGGCGGAAGAACTGCAAGCGACGTTGTCGCTCTTGCTGTAAAAAAGGCATGTCCGCGTTAATCTGGTTTTCGATGGCGGCATACCAGATCTCCAAACTCGGCTCGAGTTGCTGGCGGATGGCATCGATATTGGCGATGTCGGTGTTGAGCTGATTGATCTGTTGCTGTTGTTGCTCAACCTGACGTTGCAGCTTACTTATCTGGAATTCGGTCCAGTACAGCTCGGCCAAGGCCTGCTGTTGTTCACTTTGTTGCTGGGCCTTCTGTTGTTGCCATAGCTGTGCTTGTTGCCCTAAGGCGACAGAGGTTGCTAACGGTTGCTGGATCTGTTGTTGCATCGTCGCGGGTGTCGCTTGGGCAACCGCCGCGCTGAATAATAGAGGCAACAGCATGATTAATCCTCCAACCTTTTTGAGCACAGCGACAGGTGTAATACGTGCAGCAACAGGCTCAACAGTAACAGTAGATAGCAGCCAAAAAAGAAGGCGGTAAGCGGATTATGGATAAGCGTTACCTTAGCGGTTAAGGCACTATCCGGCTGGCCGTATGGCACATAAAAATCGGTGACAATAAGCTTATTGCTTTGCCATTGGTAGGGTTCGAGAAAACGCGCTTGAGCGTTGATGTTCTGCTGTTGAATAGAGACCACAAACTCAGCGGTGTTATGGCGTGGATCAAATTGGGTAATGCTGCGACGGGTGATGCGGCCAGCAGCGGTATGCCCTTGCAGATCGGCACGGATAGCAGCGATATCGTCTTGGTAGTCGATATGCTTAAGGGTAATGGTTGTTCCTTCAAATTGGGTGCTGTCACCCACCTGCATTTCAATTTTGGTTGGCTGATGTACCCACACAACATCAAGCCCATGACACACAAAGATCAGTAAGGTAAGCAGGTGGATCGGCGCTAACATAATCTGCTTGTGGCGCCAGCGCCGTCGCTGCCACAGTGGGATCAAACTGGTGTAAGTGCAGGCTAGAGTGCTGCAGCCGAGTAAGAAAAACACCAGCACTAAACTGGATAGCCAAAGTAGCAGTACAGGTTCAAGCTGCATGATTGGCCACCACTCAACCAAGGCGATGCTATTGAGCTGTTTTAAGCTGCTGCGATAGCCACCTAAATCCGCTAACCCCATCCCGATGCCAAACCAGACAATGCCAGCGCACAGCAGAATAAAGGCCAGTCGCATCGAACTGAGTTGCTTAAGTGAATACTGGATCATAGTAGGCGGTATCCAAGTTGAACGACGACGATAAAGCCAAGCAAACTGCCCTTAGCGGCATACATTTTTTGTTTGGTGGCTAACCAGCGGGGAGGGAAATGAAATACCAAGTTAAGCAGCAGATAGATCAAGGCAGAGAAGAAGAAGTGGCTACTCCAACTCCAGCTATGGCCCCAGCCTTGAGCGGCCCAATAGCTGCCGGAGATCTCACCAGATAGGAAGAGAACACCAGACAGCAATGCCAGTTGATGGCAGCGAGCGGCGAGACGTTGACTATCGGCACTATAGAGTAAGGCATAACCGATGGCAGCTACTAAGGCACACCCCATCGCCAGTGGTCGCGACAGGAAAAACAGATTGGCCCACACATAGGTGAGCATGGAGCTGTTATCCAGCGGCACGGAATAGAACGCTGAGATAAGTAGCAGGATCAAACTGGCATTGGTGCTATGCAGTTGCAAGCGACCATTGAGTTTACGGCTAGGATCGCAATGGTGCTGTTGGCAGTGACACGGCGAAAAACTCTTTAGTGGCATCAGCGTACAGATGAGTACCACCGTTGCGGTCGCGAGCAACATAAACAGGGTGCAGCTAAAGGGGTACAACAGGGTTGCCGCATCGAGGTAAGCCAGGCTGATTAGGCACAACAACAGAGCAGTATTGCGATACCACTTAATCAGGTTGCAGGTGCCTACCGATTGCACCGTCTCTATCTGGTTCATCTGCGGCAAAACTCCGTTAGTTTGTTAAGCACTTGCGGATCCTGCGCATCTACAATGGTTGGGTTAGATAGTCCCCAGTGATTGATCGCCCGTTGCACCAATGACGGCCGAATGACCCAGATGTGCTTGCGGGCGGGGTTGGTTAATAGTGCCGCCAATGATTTTGCTAAGCCGCCGCCATTGAACTCCATTGGCCCAATCTCATCCACCAACCAGATACCATTATGCTGGGTCGTCGCTGGGGTTAACGCGTCTTGGCCGAGTTTGATGCCACGCTGAGAAAATTGGAAACGGGTACCGGTGATCGGGTCGAAATCACTCTGGCGCTGACCAAAGCGGCAGCGTTCGCCGCTGGCGACATTAATAATGTCGCTGCTGAAACGTTTGCCATCGCGCATCTCGCCGGGGCAAATAATGCCGTTGAGTGGTAATTGTTGGTCGCTATTTTGATTCACCAGTTGTTCTAGGGCGGTAGTCTTGCCACTGCCAGATTCACCGGTAAGGATTAATACTTCGGGGGGCTGCTGGCTAAGCAATTTTTGCGGCATAAACAGTTCCTGATTGCAGATCTTCACCGAGCCAGTTGTAAGGCCATACAAGCGGCTGATGTTGTGGTTGGTCATCACCTCGGATGTTGACCCAAACGCGAGGGTTTTACCGTGATCGAGCATCAACACTTTATCGGCGTACAGGTTGGCTAGGTTAGGATCGTGCAGGATCGCAACAGCTGCGGTGTTGTTATGCTTACAGGCCTGCTGCACTTGGTTCAAAATGTGGTAACGGTTGCGGTAATCAAGATGGTTGGTGGGTTCATCGAGTAGCAACAGGTTTTGACTTTGCAACATGGCCCGAGCCAACAGCAACAGTTGTCGTTCGCCACCGCTGAGTTGGTTAAAGTCGCGCTGAGCCAGATGATCGGCACCGAGATTGGCCATGATAGTTAACGCATCTTGGCGGTCTTGTTTACTCGGACTGGCGAAAGCACTTAGGTAAGGGGTACGCCCCATCAACACCATCTCAACGCCACTAAAAGCGAATGCACTGTCTTGCTGTTGTGGCACCAGTGCCACCTGTTGCGCTAACTCTCGAGTGGAAAGGTTGCCAATGGGGATGTCATCAAGGGTAATGTCGCCGCTGTCGTATTGCCGCTGTCCCAGGAGGCAATCAAACAGGGTTGATTTGCCTACCCCATTAGCGCCGAGAATCGCGACTAACTCACCGCGCTCAACGCTAAAGCTAACGTTATGGAGCAGTGGCTTGTCATTGATGTGATGGTTTAGCTTGGCAACCTTAAGCATGGTGACCTCGATGCCATTGCGAGCGGTAGAGCAGGAACGCAAACATCGGCGCACCGATGATCGAGGTGATGATCCCAACCGGTAACTCGGTAGAAAAGGCGCTGCGCGCTAAGGAGTCAGCCATCACCATGAAGGCTGACCCAGCAAGGGTACTTAGCGGCAGCAAACGAACGTGATCAGCACCTACAAAGGTGCGCATCATATGGGGGATAACTAAGCCAATCCACGCGACTTGCCCCACCACGGAAACGCAGGCTGCGACCACAAAGGAGCTAATAACGGTGAGCAACAAACGTAGTTGGTGTGGGGAGATACCGAGGCTACGACTTTGTTTATCGCCAAGGCACAACACGTTGAGGCGATAGCGCAACAGATGGGCGACGGTGTAACCGATAACTAGCGCTGGCAATAACTTAGCGACACTGCCCCAGCTGCTGGTGGAGAGCGAGCCCATCAACCAAAATACAATGGCTGGCAGCTGGCCGTAGGGGTCGGCCAGAGTTTTTAGCACCATTAATGCGGCACCAAACAGCGAGCCGACGATGATGCCGGTCATGATCATAATCAGCAGACTGTTGTTACCGACTTTACGGGCCATGCTAATGGCTGCGCCAGCAGCCAATAAACCAAAGCTAAACGCCAAGATCTGCACCGACATCCAGCTGCTGTAGGGCAATACTAAACCAAGGGCTGCACCGAACATCGCGCCGGAGGTAACCCCTAAGATATCTGGCGACACCAGCGGGTTACGAAACACCCCTTGGTAGATGGTGCCAGATAGGGCTAAGCCAGCGCCGACCAGCAGTGCCATGCATAAACGCGGTAACCGCACCAACAGAATAATCTGTTGTTCTGCGCTGAGATCCGCCGGTAAAGGCGAAGCTAACAGCAAGCACCATAATACTTCCGGCAGACGGACTAACGCCGATAAGGTGGCCGATGCGCTGACATCGTAGCGGCCCATCGCTAAGGCGATAATCAAGATGACTGCTGTGGCTAGCCAAAGTCGCTGCGATGCCGTGGTTGTTACTGGCATTGGCTCGACTCAAATGGAGAAGCGCACGGGCGGGCCAAGATTTGTTGGTAAAACTGAGCAATACGCTCGTTAACGTCGACATCCTGAAATTGTTGTGGGTGCACAACGCTGGCAAGGTAGTAGGCGCCAGCCACCGCCATTGGTGATGGCATATGCCACAGTGCATCGGAAGGCAAGGTGGCGCGAGGGTGTTGGGCCAACCAATTGAGCCCTGGTTCTGCCAATTGCTGTTCGAGGGTGTTATTACGGCCTTGCTCTAATACCAAAAACTGCGGTTGCCAGCGTAGTAGCTGCTCGAGGTTAATTTTGGGGTGAAAACCCGACGTTGCCGCTGCAACATTAGTTAGCCCGGCTATCTGCATCAGCTCATTTTGGTACATCTGGCCGCTAACGCTGCGATAGAAGTCGCTGCCATTAGCGTAGTAAGCCGGCACCGGTTTAGTGTTGGCTAAACGTTGACTTATCTCTGCCTGCAGTTGTTTGGTGGCGGTTTGAATTGCTAAAGCCTGAGGCATTGTACCGGTTGCGGTGCCAAGCATATTGAGCGCTTGTTGAACCTCTGCAGCGGATTCCGCCTTCATTAATAATGTAGGTACACCGAGCAAGCTCAGTTGTTGTGCAAGCCTAGCACCATCTTTTTTATCATTAATAACAACCAAATCCGGCTGTAGCGAGATGATGGTTTCAATATTAATGCCAGCCGAGCGACTCCCCACTGCCACAGGGTTATTGCCGTTGAGAAGGGTGCTGACTAAAGATTGGCGACCGTCTTGGCTGGAGATCCCAACCAGTTGTTGGTTCAAACCAAGGCTCAAACAAAAAATAGTGGCGGGCATGTAGGTGGTTACAACCCGCTTGGCTGGTGCGGGCAGGGTAACGTGACGCCCTGCCATATCAGTAAGCTGCACTGGGGTGGCCAGTGCAGCAAAACTGAGACACCAAATAGCAACGATCGTGATGATCCGTTGAAACATGGATATTCCTATTAGAAGCGGTAGGTTACGCCGACTTCGAAGTTACGACCTTCGTTCGCTTGACCGTCGCCTTCGTAGTAGTTCTCGTCAAACAAGTTGTTGACGTTGGCAAACGCAGTTAGCTGGTTATTGAAGAAGTCTTTACGAATGCCGCCATTAACGGTAAACACGTTCTCTTCCCACAGGGTATCTTCGCCATCCCAGTAGATCATGAACTCGTCTTTGTAGTTCATGCGTAGGTTGGCGCTAATGCCGGTGTACTGCTCATCCCAGATCAAGATGGCGGTAAACTCGTTCTTTGGCAGATCGCGCAGGTGCTCGGTTTCGGCATCGTCGGACTTGTCGCGAGCGTGGGTGTAGGTGTGATCCAAGCTGTAACGCAAGGTATCGGTGATGTTACCGGTGAAGGTCAGTTCGGTACCGTAGTATTCCGCTTTACCAATGTTTACTGGGCGCTCATCGGCACAGTAACCATCGTCTTCATACAGAGCACATAGCTCACCAATGCGGTCGTCAACATCATGGTAGAAGGCATTGACGTTAACGTTGTTTAACCAACCTTGAGCGAAGTCTTTTTCCCAACCAGCGGCGTAGCTCAAGCTGCGTTCTGGATCCAGTTCGTACAGCTTACCGTCGTCGGCTTTCATGTCGTCGAAGGTCGCAAAGCGAGTTTTCTGGGCAACCGAGCCAAATACGCGGCTGCCATCATTCAAGGCGTAGCTTAAACCAACCATTGGATCAAAGGTATCGGACTCGTCGCCTTTGCCTTCACCTAGTACATCACCAGCAGAGGTACCTTGGAAGTCGTTGATCGTTTGCTGGTGCCATGCGATGCCAGCAACTGCAGTTAGGTTGCCAAACTGCATGGTGTCTTCAGCGGCAAGGCTGAAGGTTTCCAATGAGGAGCGCTCTGTCGGCTCGGAGAAATCAGGATCAATCGCGGAAATGGTTTTTTGCTTGTGAACGTCTTCTTTATAGTTGAAAGACAGGCTCAAGTTGTTCCAGTTGTTTACTTTAATATCGCCAAACAGTGCGCCACCAACGGTGTAATCGTCGTAGGTGCTGTCACCCAGCTTGACGCTTTTCTCCGCAGAGTCGTAAAACTCCATGTTGTCGGTGTGGGTGTGGTAATACGCTAACGCACGCATGGTTAGAGTGTCAGTGAACTTGTGGCTGGCGTTGATATCGATGCCGCGATCTTGATACTCAGATACATCAGAGAAGGTCGAGTAGGAGTACATTACCTTGTTGTAGCTGTCGTGGAACGGCAGGCCACGCTCGGTGTCGTAGCTGTAGATGCTGGCGTAAATCTCGCTGGTATTATTGGCATAGCCAGCGCGCAGACGACCGTTCAGCGATTCGGAGTCGGAGTTGATGCGCTTGCCACCATCTTCTACTTCCATGTACTTTGGCAGATCGCCCACTTTGTCTTTAATGTACGACTCAATTGGCTCGTAATCGTCAGAGAGGGAGTAAGCGTCGCGCTCGGTACGATCGATGGTAGCAAATACGGTAAAGCCATTCTTACCGTAACTTAATGAGGCGGACTCGTGGTTTTGGCCGTATTCACCAACGCTAGCGGTGATCTCACCAGAAAGACCTTCGCTGCCTTTTTGGGTAATGATGTTAACCACACCGCCCATACCATTGGGGCCATACAGTACTGAAGATGCGCCTTTGGTTACTTCAACCTTAGCGATGATTGCCGCAGGGATCTGGTTTAGATCAAGCTGACCATACTTAGTCTCATAATATGGAACACCATCCAACAGGATTAGGATCTTATCTTGTTCAAAACCCTGCATGGTTAGGAACTTTTCGCCCTTGTTCGACTGGGCAATGTGAACGCCTGGTACGTATTCCAACGCATCGGCTGCGGTTTTTGCACCAACCAACTCAATGGTTTCTGCGGTCAGAACATTATTGATGGCAATGTCGCGCACACCGGTGGTTTCTGATACGACGATCTCTCCAAGCGAGAACACTTCCTTGTCTTCAGCCATGGCGGCTGAAGCTGCTAATGACGCTGATACCACTAGGGCCAGCTGAGAAATACGTAAACCGTTCACTGTTATCTCCTGCTCAGTGTGATGGTCGCAAATAGTCCGACCATTTAATGGCGACGCATGCTAGCAAAAGGCCTTAATCAATTAAGGGCTAATAGTTGTTTTTAAGTCTTTGATCACGAATATAATGACAATAAATGCCCATTGATATGTTCATTTTGTAGTTATTGGTCAATATGTCTCACTGTTGGTGGTGGTTGAGTGAGTCAGCCTCACGTGGGTCAAATTGACGCAATGAGTGAATCTAAAGACTGTAATTGCTAGGGCATTGGCGAGCAGGATCACAGCTTGTGATGGTTCAATTTGGTCAGTTTGACCCTATTGGCAGGTAAATGATTAGCTTTGCGAATGCGGTTGTTGACTCAACAGTGGCATAACGTCAGAACGAACCAAGGGGGAGGGGCTATAGAAGCGCTAAAGTGGTCGCCGCTTTGTTGCTGCTGGAAGTTGGGACGATTTGTTTACTGTGTACAGTCACTATTACATTAGTTGGGGTTTTTGAGGCTAAGTCCAGCAATGGGTACTAACCATATGGATTAGTGAACGTCGCACTCAGTTATCGGAAGTGGTAAAGCGTGCCACGCACCAGAGAGCATTGTAAAAACCATGCATATGTTTACTTGCTTTTGTAGAAGAAAAATATTTCTTCGTTATTTACCTCCAAATTACTTGTTGGCCGTAAATTCGACGGGGAGAGTATCGAATAATAATGCGATTATAATTTTGTTGAACAAGATACGATTTTACATAGATATACTTACAACCTAATTAGGTTGGCGGTGAAAATAGACAATATAATATTTAAATAATTCTTTAATAAATCTAACGAACTCACAGTAGTAATGAACAACTAGCTTTAGTCATTAAAGTTTGTTGGGCTAATATAAATTTACATTTTTGGTTAAAGATTGTCCTGTTTTGTGATTGAACCCTTAACGCCTAGGGAAATTTGTAATAAACCTATCATAAATTTTTTCCACGCAATGCATCCGTCGTAACGTCGACATACTCTGCTCTGGCTCGCAGTGCATTTCAGGAAGCTTATGAAAAACCGTTTACTTATCTCGCTCATTTGTACTTTTACACCTTTGGCTACCCAAGCGATTGAATTTAAAGAAGTCGACAACTTCTTAAATTGCAATAAGTGCCATATTGAATCAGTGTTACCTGTTGAGCACGTTGCACTCAATCAAAATGATGATTGTGCAAGCTGCCATAATATTGATCAGCACAATGAGCCGAAACACAATACTTCGCTTAGAGGCAAAATATCGTTAGCCCACTCACACACTCTAAACGGGCTAAGTTGTAATGATTGCCATCAAACCGAAGGTGATTACCCATCTAATGAACAGTGTTTCGAATGTCACGAAAGTTATCAAAAAATCGCAGAGCAAACTGCCTTTTTAGGGCACATGAACCCTCATGATAGCCCGCACTATCAAGACACCCAAACTTGCGATACCTGCCACTACGTGCACGATAAATCAGAAGATCTCTGTCTTGAGTGCCATACCCGTTTCCGTCCTATTCCATAATTCAAAGGAACCTTAGAATGAGTAATTTACAACAGCGTCGTGATTTTCTAAAACGTGGTATCGCCTTAAGTACCGCGTCTATTACTGGCGGGACACTATTGTCCTCAAGTGCAACAGCTGCAACGGTGACCGAAGATATAAAATGGGACGAACACTATGATGTCGTTGTGATCGGTAGTGGTTTAGCTGGTTTATCTGCTGCTTATGCTGCTTCTGAGAATAAGGCCTCGGTAGTGGTATTTGAAAAAATGAAAACAATCGGAGGCAACTCCGCTATTAACGCCGGAAGTGTGGCAGTTGCTGGTAGTGACTATCAAAAAGAAAAAGGTATTAAAGATTCACCAGAGCTCCTCTATCAAGATATGCTCAAGGCTGGCCGTAACCTAAACCACCCCGAACTAACAAAACACGTATGTGACCATACTTGGCCTTATGTAAAAGAATATTGTATTGATAAGTGGGGAGTGGAATTTACTGGCCAAGTTATTCAT
This sequence comes from Ferrimonas lipolytica, assembly GCF_012295575.1. Classification (NCBI taxonomy): domain Bacteria; kingdom Pseudomonadati; phylum Pseudomonadota; class Gammaproteobacteria; order Alteromonadales; family Ferrimonadaceae; genus Ferrimonas; species Ferrimonas lipolytica. Next base: position 4,029,702 of record NZ_CP051180.1, read on the forward strand.
GTTGGTGGACACTCGGTACCGCGTGTAATGAGTACTCAAAGTGGTTCCAAATTTATTAATGCACAAGTTGATGCTTGTAAGAAAAATGGTGTGGTTGTGCAAACCCGTACAATGATAGATAAGATTATTAGCGATGAGAATAATAATGTTATCGGTGTTCGGGTTCGTGAAAAATACCGCTTTGGAAAGTCAGAAAGTGGAAAAGTAAAGCACATTAGAGCCAACAAAGGGGTCGTGTTATCTGGTGGAGGTTTTACTGGTGACCAGCGTTACGTGACTTTGCAGGAACCAACGCTTCAAGACGCTCGTAACACTGGCCAAAAAGGAGCAACCTCAGAGTTATTGATTGAAGCTCTGAAGGCCGGTTGTAATCCTGTGCATCTGAGTTGGGTACAGCAGTATCCTTTGAGTTCACCAGATGAAAAGGGTTTCGGTTTTGCTTACGCCTTCAGTTCCCGTGCGGCGTGTGTACACGGTATGTTAGTTCGCCCTGATACCAGCAAACGTTTTATGAATGAACTTGGGAATAGAAAACAGCGAGCGGATGCCATTATTGCGAGTGGCCACCCTGCAATTGCTATTGCCGACAGTGTTGGATTTGGAAAAGTATCCCACTCTAAAATCCCAATGGCACTAGAAAACAAATCCTTGAAAAAGTTCGATACGCTGGAGGAATTAGCCAAGGAGTATGATTTAGATGTGGCGGTACTAAAGGGTGAAATTGCTCGCTACAACGAATTAGCAAGTACTGGTAAAGACGTAGATTTCAATCGTAAAATGAGCGGTGTCAGCATTGCTAAAGCGCCATTTTACGCTGCGCGTTGTTACCCTAAAGTGCATCATACTATGGGCGGGGTGCAGATTAACGTTCATGGTGAAGCCATTGGCCTTGATGGTGAAGTTATCAAGGGGTTGTATGCTGCAGGAGAGATGACCGGCGGTGTACACGGGGCTGTCCGACTTGGTGCTTGCGCCATTGCCGATTGCATTGTGTTTGGGATTACCGCAGGTAAGAGTGTCTCTGCTGCGTGAACCTGTTAAACAGAACTTAGCTGATTAATTGAGTCCCCTGACTGATTCAGGGGGCATTTTTTGCGTTTTGACACGCAGTATTACATCAGCGTTCTCCGTAAACTCGAGTACAACTAACTGACATAATTTATGGTTTTTTGATGCAATGTCCAAAATCGACTAACGAACAGCACGCTTGCACCAAAATTCTAGATGCCGCAGAACAACTGGTGGCCGAATTTGGTATTGTTTCATTTCGTTTTGCCGAAGTTGCCCAGCGTGCCAACTGCTCTAATTACACCCTTTATAAACATTTCAAATCAAAAGAAGACTTGTTGGTTTGCCTGTTTTTAAGAAACTGTGCGACGACCTCTTTGCATGGGTTTATTACGAGCAACCCAGATCTTACCCCCCGTCAATTGGCTGTATGCCACCCAATATTTTCCTTTGTGGCAACACAACGAAGCAAAACATTCAGAAGTTTACGGTTGGTGTCAGTGAACAGTTTGTGCTGGCAATTAGCGAGCAATGAGAAAGAGACGGCTTTAAGACGCCGAGTCGACTTGTTCTGGAATACTGCACAATTCCTATATGACAATGCCCAACGCTTTGGTGAGTTAAAACTGCCCGCAAGCGATGTGCATCAGGTTACACAGTCTATAGGCTTCTTTTTGGCTGGAATACTATCAGCTTATGGCAACAAAGCTATTGGTGCTCACCATCTCGGCGACAGCCGTGATAGATTTTTTCATTTTCTAACGATGCAACTGAATCAATTTGTTTGGGAAACCCCCTTTGAAGTAGTTGAGTTGCAACAGGTAGAGCAACGAATTAATAAATTTTTTGATAACAAAATAAGTAATTACAAAAATTGTCCAAATTGTAATAAATGTAATGAAATAAGTGAATTTCCTTGGCAGGCATCCGTTAATATTCGGCTTCCAACCACGGCTAATTGAATCAACGGTAACTCCTATGGTAGTGAACCGTTGTTGGTTCTAGTGGATAATTACCCTGTTGATAATGAGCCTATTATTAAATCATCAAACAGAGTAATTAAGTAGTTAAATCAATTATGTCAAGTAAGTAATGCAAATAGCAGCCAGTATATAACTCAGCTTAGTTTATAGCGAAGTTTATAATTGATGGTCACTTCCTAGCGAAATCGTTGCCTGCTGCCATTACTGTAATGGCCAAGTTAGAGCGGACACATGGTGCTAAATGGCGGAATATACAATTGTATTCCACCTCAATGCGACCAGCATTCCGCACCGAGTTGGGCACGCGTCCAAACCAAACTAGCCAGCTTTCCGGTGATAACTGGTCAGTTATTAACAAATCTAAACAAAAACTTTAACTGAGATTACTCTCTAGGGGTGTCTGCCTCAGGGTTAGCTAGCAAGTAAACTATGAAGACTACAAACATTGAGAGATAGACCCCGATCCCGGTTATTAAAACTCTTAAAAAAACTTCATTAAAAGAGCCGTCGACGCCAGAGATCAAGGACTTTATGAGAATCACAAACATAATAACAGTCCCGGATATGCATCCGTACTTTAAAGCTCTTTTAAGCAAATGAGGTTTGGAGCCATCCATCAACGTTCTTCCTTTTGTAAACCTTGATCAATCGTTTTCCCAGCAAAATCACTAGCGGCATTAACACCTGCATCAAAAGCTTGGTTATCCAGAGATTTTACCGTATCTTTGACTGCAGTGGCTACTTTAGCTATTGCACTACCAACCTGCTTTCCTGGGCCAGACATAGACATAACCCCGTTGACGGTTGTGTCGCTTAAGCTTGGAGTCTCTCCATTTAGGTTTTCGTTGACAGCATAACCTGTTGCCCCTGCTACACCACCGCCTGCCGAAACTAGTGCTCCTGCCGCAATTTTCTCACTTTGAGATGCGACTACCTTGCCTCCCACACTTAAGCTCGACTTGGCTAACGATGTTAATCCTCCCGTCACCGCACCTACTGCACCACTAACTAAAGATTGTTTTAAATCAACGGAGCCAGTCATTACGTATTGAGCTCCAGCATCAGCGATGAAACCAATAGCAAACCCAAGCACTCCAAACTCACCATCGGGATCAACGTATTTGTACGGATTGTTATTCGCGTAGGTATAACGATTGAATCCATGCACGGGGTTGCCACGTTGGATATGGCCAAGGGCATCAACGGGATCATTGGAGTAGAACCGACCTATGAGTGGATCATAGTACCGAGCCTGCATATAAGTTAGGCCAGTATCCTTATCGAATTCATGGCTGGTATAACCGGTGTCGTCTCCTTGGTTGTTCAGGCGCTTTCCAAACAGATCGTAATGCTCCCGCCAAAGAACATTGCCTTCTTCGTCGGTGGCGGCAACAGGTGAACCTAATGCATCGGAGTGCATGTAGGTGACTTTAGCCGCCTGTGTAGGTAGTGCCATTAATGCGATGAATATTGCGGTACTTAGCAAAACAGCTTTTGACCACTTAAATTGGATATTATTCATTTGCTGATTCCACCGTTCCTTGATGATCAAAATAAGTGTCGCCCGATTGGATTGTGCAGAACGCGTACTGAGGAATTAGAAGATTTACTTATGGAGCCCCAATAACAAGTCATAGAGAACTCAGAATAAGGATAGTTAAATGCGGTTACCCATTGTGATCCAGAAGCCGCCACAGTGTATGTTCGAAAGTTGGAACTCAATTTGCAGTAATCCGCTCCACTGGCAGACCAAGACACTCGAGTATCATCACCAATACGACTCACCGAGGTTGGAGATACTGTAAAGGCGACAAAAGGTGTAGTTGCCGTTAACCAAGGAATACCTAGTCGATAGTTACCGCAACTGCTGTCTTTGCATGCATTTACACGGAACTTTGACTTCCCGTCAGCTAAAGTGGCTTTGTAACTAGTTCCTGAACCACTGTAAATCTGCTTCCAAGAGCCGTTTAGGTAATTTTCTAAGCGATAGCCGGTTGCTCCAGGAACGACGCTCCAGAATATAGTTGCATTACCCGAGCTGGTTTGTTCCACATAGCTAATGGTTGATGGTGTATGAACTACGTAGGTATAACTGCTGTATTGATAATCTGTGCATTTGTTACTATCACAGCTCCGTACCCGATAGCGGTACTTGCCGGTTTGCTTTCCTGTAATGTTATGTGATTGAGCTTTGGTATTGGTGACATCGGCCCAAGCACCATCATTAAGCTGTTGCTGTAACTGGTAATAATAAGCCCCAATTTCATCCGACCATAAAACGCTAAAATTTCCATCGGTGTCTTTTGATGGTGAAGTTAGAGAGCTTGGTGCAGTGAGTGTTCGTGCCTTAAGAGTCGCTCCTTGATGCGCATCGCCACAAACATTATCCCTGCAGGCTCTTACTCTGAATTGATAGTCACCATCGGCCAAGCTCGCCGTAAAACTCGTGGCGGTACCAGCGTAGATTAGAGCCCATGCACCGTTTAACTTATGCTCTAGTTTATAGCTACTTGCGCCGTTAACTGCTTTCCAAGTAATACCCGCACTGCCGGTAGTCGTTTGCAAAGCGTATGCAATGTACGAAGGGGTATGGACAACATAAAAAGTACTACTGAAACGATAGTCACTACAGTTGTTGTCGTGACAACTGCTTACTCGGTAGCGATAAGCGCCAGTTGCTTTGCCCGAGAGCGATTGCGAGGTTGCAGTTGTGTTCAATGAGATAGTCTCCCAACTGCCCCCATTGAGTTGCTGTTGAAGCGTGTAGTGTGACGCACCTAGCCCAGCCGCCCAGCTAACGGTAAAGCTACCATTATTATTGAAAGATGGAACAGATATGCTCTCTGGCATTTCCAGAATAGCGGCTGAATCGTCGATTTTTGCTACTAGTTGGTCAGCTAAATAAATGTAATCGGTTGTTTTACCAGTCTCTAAATCGGTTTTAAACATCAGTTTCCCGTCTCGAGAATAGACGCTGTGGCTGCTTTCACCGCTCCGATTCGTCACTTTTACGCGTTTACCGTGACCGTCATAATAATAAAGGTTTCCATCCGCACTGAGCATCTGGTTGGCATGGTTATAACTCATCCCAAATAGTGTGTTGTTAGTAACGTTCCCCGCATCATCATGTTGATAATTAGCGATAACGCTTCCGCTTACACGATCCAGTCTATTGGTAGTGGTATTAAAATGGAGCGTTAGCCTTTCTTGACCCACATTTTTTTCGTATAGGTTGCCGATAGAGTCGTACTTTAAGGTTGCACTCCCCCATTTCCCGTTTACCTTCTTTAATCGGTGCAAACCGTCGTAATCGAATCCTGATAGACTATTCGCTGATGTCACCACGTCAGTTAAACCTATCAAGTTATCAGCTAAATCATATTCATACGTGAGGTTCACGATGTCGTCATTATTGAAATGCTCAAGCGCCTCTGGACGGTTAGTTGCGTCAAAACGTTGGATAAACTGCACGCCATTACCATAAACGAAACTGCCTAACGAGCCTGTTGGATGATAAATCGCATCGGTGGCGTAACTGCCAGCTTGGGTCGGTTGACCAAGCTCATTAGGGGTAAAGTCGATCACTAAACCACTGGGGTAGGTTACTGACTTAGTGTGACCTCGTGAATTGTATGCCCAGCTCAAAGGGTACTCTAGACCGCTAATTGTCAGGGATTCGACCTCAAGAAGGTTACGGCTGTTGTACTGGTAACTCCATTGAGTATCCGAGGTGGTTAGGCTAGTTAGGTTGTTGTTCTCATCATAGTGATACGCTCGAGGCTGGCTATCATCAGGGTGTTTTTCTGCTGCCAAGCGTCCAAGGTTGTCATAACTCATAGTTGCACGCCGACTTGGCAGACTAACACCGCAGATGCTGCTTGGAGATACTAGCCCGTTAGCTTTCCATGCAAGTTGTCGCTGCGCGTTATGGCCAAACTCCGTTATGCCAGTATCGGGGCGCTTGATTCGGCACAATTGAGCATATTGGTCGTAGTGACGCTCTTCGGTGAAGCCGCCTTGACTGATCTGAGTAACCTGTCCTAGAGCGTTGTAGCTTAGAGATGTGATTCCCCCTATCGGGTCTTCAATTTTTATCGGGTACTTGTGATTAGGCGACCCATACGCTAAGTAAGTGGAGGTAGTGGTGTTACCGAGTGGATCAGTTGTCGCAGCACGGTTTCCAGCTAAAATTGTGGTATTGGTTTTAGCCTTATCTGCTGTCCTAACCACTTCAATAGCGCGTCCATGATAATCATATTCTGTGCTAGTGCCGTGTGGGGTTACGCTTGTGCGATACGGCCATGATTGGAAGGTCGGTTGGTTTTTATAATCATATTCGGTTCTAACGTAGCGACTGGTTACTCCTTCAGTTTCTTTGGTAAACACTGGGCGCAACAGTCCGTCAAGGTAATTAACTTTGATATGAGTGCCCGTGGTAATTACCTGTTTAGTGTCGCCAGCGAAAACTGGTGAAAAACCTTGTCCATCGCCGTGTGAAGTCACACGTTGATAATCGATAGAGGTTGGGGCCCACTGAGTGTCTGCTGGAATAATATCTGTTAACCAGCCGATTGAATTGTATCGATACTCAACTGTATTGCCGATAAAATCGGTAACGCTTGCCGTTGTACCATCATCATTAATTTTTAGATTCGCAATGATAGTATTAGTGCTACTCCCATTAGCGTTATTGCAGCCGTTTACGGTACCACAGGGCATAGTGATTTTGCGTGCTTTACCTCGATAATAGTTTTCGAAAATCTCGTAGCGATTTGTATCTGTATATCTAGTTTTTTTAAGGTTTCCATCAGTGTGGTATTCGCTGTTGGTACTAATTAGTTTCCTTACCGAATAAGTATCTTTTAACTGAGTTTTGTATGGCCCGACGGCAGTGTGGTAGGTCTTTAATGAGTATCTTTGCCAATCATTGCCGTTTGTCGATACGTCGAGGAATGTGGGCAAGTTGAGCACATGATTTAGCAAATCATGGTGAAATCCATTTTTTATAAATCGCTTGTTATTTGAAAAGGAATTGGACTCTTCAAAACGCTCTGGCTCATCGTAAACATTAAATTCATACCACTTCTTAGTATAACTATCCTGAAAGGCTCCTGCTTCGGAGAATGTATAGACAACTTGTTTAGTTATCAGTTGATTGTGTGGATTTGTTGTTCGAGCATCCTCAGCAGATAATGGGTCTTGACTGGCACCATTAATAAATGCCTCAAGTCCATTATCACCATGGTCTGGTCCATTTATATATGTGTAATTATGACGCTCTCGTAACACCCCAAAACTGTCGAATAATTCTTCATGTAATTTATTTCCTGCCGAAGCATAACGTCGGTCGAAATAGCTGACAGTTTCGCTGCCATCCGGTTGAATAACCTTGGTAGATTTGAGATGGGCAGTTTCGACCCCATCGAGAGCGCCGTTCAAGCGGTGGTGTTCGGTTAGTGGATCGTTCTTAAAAGCCCACTTTGAGGCTGAGTATTCGTACTGCCATTCGTAAGACGAGCCATCATTCAGGGTTAATGATTTTTTGGATAGCGAGAACAAACGAGAGAATGGTTGAATGTGATAAGTTTCAATTGCCGGGCCAGACTGGTTATAGTCTATGCGCCTTAATTTCGGCACTTCGCTTTGGTTATGGCAGTGTTCAACAACTTTAAAATTGCCAACTACACCATCAGGATGAGCCATCAAGAGATAAGGTCGGTCTATACGATCAGCTAGGCAGCGGGTACCTGGAACTCCCCAGTCAATATGGCCGTCGTTGTATATATCACCAAAGACGGTATCTTCGCTCCAGTCGCTATAGTCAAAATGCCAACTTTTGCCATCAGGACGTGTTACTGATTCAAGCAAATAAGTTTTTTCATTACCTTGATAGTTGTAGTGCCACACTTTGCCATTTGCGCGAATTTCGGCAATTCGTCCTTGTGATGACACAAATGAAATATGTCGACCGTCGCTAGTCGATATCTGTTCAATTAGACCATTCTCGCCGTAAGTGAAGCGTACCTCATTGTCGAATCGGTCAATAATCTTTGACGGCAGAAGAAAAATACTAATTTGGTCAAAGAGAAGTTTAGGGTCAATGTAACCGGTATTGGAAGGAAGGGTTACAGGAGCACAGTTTGTAGTACAGGTTTGACCGGTGCTGACTGAGGCCGCAGTATACTTTCTAAAGGATTTAATTCGTCGTTCTTTTTCGAGAAAGTAGGTTAGACCATTATTAGTGGTAATTTTGAACCCTTCATTACCGTCCTCTCCACTAAAACACTCTACTTTCCAGTTTTTGTTATTATATCGCTGGTAAGTCGAATCACCTTTTTTAGTTGTAAGTTTTACCGAGCCCTGTTGAGGGATTGAGACGGTATCCCCATTCCAGTATGCTTTCTTTGAAACCACGTAAGGTTGAGAGCTTTGGTTGGCACCGCCTCCAATGTAAACGTTATAGTTTGGATTGGAGTTCAAAGGTAACGTACAAGCTTTGCCTCGGTTCCAATAAGCTTGATCGGCATTGCCGTTCTTATCTAGAATATATGTAGAGCGAATATGGGGAAGGCTTAAGCTCCAATTTCCAAACTCTAGTGTTTCTCGATGCCATGAGTCTGGGTCAGACAACTTTCTGATAATACCAACTGGAATGTCAAAATTTCCCGGAATTGACAGGTCATCATGAGAAAAGGCAAGGTTCCCTGTCGATAAATCAAGGGTGTCTCCAAACAAGTCGGATGTTAATGACTTGATAGTGGGGTTAATGTTATTTTCTTCGATAAAGTTATGGCCAAAATCTTTAGTTTGTAATGGCGGTGCTATATCTCCCTCTCGATCAATGTTGGCAAACGAGCAAAATGAAATAAAAACACAACCAATACCAAAGGTTTGAACACATGTAGACATCCAATGTCTTTTCATTATGAGACTTCCTTTATTGATAATTAATTTTCATCGAGTCTAAAATAGGCAATCCAATCTTTTCTTAAATGTCTGGGTTAGTAATCGGGAACAACTTCAATTGGAACCGAACAGTTGGGCTTATTCAATCGATTAGATCGCTCCCTAGTGACAATCAAATACTTGGCATTGCTATTAGTTAGTGAACACCTATTCCAGCGGTTTGATTGAGATATAGAACTAACTACCTGAATGTAGATGAAGATATTTTCAAAATACATTAGTGTACAATTGCGTAAATAACGACAGCCTAAAACCAAAGTTATGGCATAGCTAGACGGTTGTGTAGCGTAGGAGGGATGCCTTTGCCTTAGCTTCATAGTTGCTAAGTTAGTTTTACTGATGGCCGCGACGTTCTTCTCATCAGCTGAGTTGAAGAAAGTGCTTAAGGGTATAAAACCTTCCATATGCATCCTTGTTACAGTAGACCTTGTTATCACAAGTTTTTAAATTGCGTTGTTATATTAAATACGTGATCAAGATTTAAATTGGCTCATTGGATCTAAGCTGGAGTGTTAGCAAACTGCATAAGCTTTAGGGTGAATACCTCACTTGGGAACATGCAACTCGGCTGGTTTTTATGATTTCTTCAACTTACAAAACTATATCGCATAGGGTGTTCATGCTTGATTTTTGTTGAATAACACGGCAATGAAGTATTGCTGAATTCGATAAAACGGACAGCCTATGGCTTAGAACCACTGGCTTAACTGCGAGTGGCATTAATTAGCTGGTCCACCTCGCCCTCAAACCTTCACTAGGCTTGAGGATGACTTTTTAGCGAAAGCTTATCGCGAATCATCTATGGCCATTTCAGAATTAGGAATCTATTTAGGCAAGCGCTGTTTTTAATGGTAGCGACGAAGCCATTCGGTGCAGCGACGGTAGCACTAGTTTTAGCAAATAGATTGGCTCGCATTGTTTAGGCTATGCCGCATGGGGGCAATGACAGTAGATACGAGGCAGGATTTACGTTCGGCCATTGCCCGCAACGGCACATAAATCGCAGACACAAAAAAGCCCGTAACTTTCGTTACGGGCTTTTTCTAAATTTGGTACCGAGAGAGGGACTTGAACCCTCAAGGTGTCACCACCGGTGGATTTTGAATCCACTGCGTCTACCAATTCCGCCACCTCGGCTTTGAGGATTTGCATTATAGAGCCATCGCTTCGAAGCGCAACCCCTAGCCGAGCTAACTGGATAGAAAAGCGACATTACCACGATGGCTGCGCAAAATAGCGACGAAATAAGGTTGGCTAGGACTGCAACAGGGCGAAGCTCCCCCTTTTGGGGCCGCCGCCACTGCGATATAACCCCTTAAGAGTACTGCAACCGGTAGAGCCGAAGGCTTGATATAAACCTCAACACTTAACTGTGACACCGCCAAAAAAACGGGGACTCATAGTAAGTCCCCGTTTCGGTTAAAGCATTTGCTGCTTATTGTAGGTCGAGGCGATAAACAGCGAAGCCAAGCTCATCTTGGCCGACTTTGGTCATTGGGCGCTGCTGGTTCTGGTTAATGAACTGCGCCGCCACATCACTGTCTTGGGTTTCGAAGCGAAGATCCAAGGTAGTGTTGCTGTTGATGGTTTTAAACGACCAGTTGTTATCAGCACGAGGGTCAACCGCTTTACCCTGCTGTGCCTTGATGTAGCTAGCCACTGCATCGCGGTTCATATCAGGAAACTCTTGGGCGATGTAATCATTACCTGTACCGGCAAAGCTGCCGCCGAAGGCGCGGTAGTTGTTGGTGATGATCACAAAGGTCTTGCTGGCTAAGGCATCACCCTGGATCTGGTTACCGTTGGTATCGGTGTAGCTCAGCTCTTGGATACGATTTCCGTCACTCACCTGTTCACATTCGGCGTTATAGCGGCTTGGTTCGGTCAGGTCCACTTGGTAGCTGACACCATCAATAACGTCGAAGTTAAAGGTACGGTGGCCGTTCCAATTGATTAACTGTTGTGGCTTGCTGCTGTTCGGATCAACCTGATTGAACTGGTTAACTGAACATTCTAACCACTGTTGTACTTCGGCACCGGTTACCTTTAACGCCACAATGGTATTTGGGTAGAGGTACAGATCGGCGGCGCTCTTAACTGTTAACGGGCCAGCAGCGACTTGGGTGTAGTTGTCAGCATCGGCAAGGGTACTATGACGGCCACCAGCCTTAAACGGAGCAACGGCAGAGAGGATTGGCAGCTCGGCCAACTCAGGAGCGAGATGCTTCTGGGCGTATGCGATCTGGGCGTTGGACACAACCTGCATGGTTGGGTCGTCCTGTACCAATGACAAGAAGCTGTACATGTCGGCGCTGGATTGTCCCAGTGGAGCATTAACGTAAGCGATGGTTGCTTGGTGTTCAGCCGCTACACTGGTGCGGATCTCAGCACTGCGATGGTGGTGATGCTCTACCTCTGCTACGGCAACCTTTTGGCCTTGCTCGTTCTTTTTGTAGATAGAGCGAACCTTGGCTTGGCTGTTGGTAACCTGCCATTGGCCATTAATACGGCTTAAGGTTAGATCAATTTGGCCAAGGTTATCACCCCAACGACCCGGCATAACGGCTGGAACGCCAGCGATGGTGCCTTTGTCTAGATCCAGCTGGTGGCTTGCCGCTTTAGCCGCGAAGCGTTGGCTTGGGAATACTGAGTGGCTGTGGCCAAACAAGATGGCGTCGATGCCCGCTACTTTAGCAATGCCGTAGGTGGCGTTTTCTGCTTCTACATCCATTGGGTTGGCGCTGCTGCCCAAGCCAGAGTGTGGAATAGCGATAATGATGTCAGCACCTTTGGCTTTCATCTGCGGCACAAATTGTTGTGCGGCTTCGACGATACCCAACACCTTAACTCGCTGTTCGCCGTTTTCAGTGGTGAGGTTCTGTTTATCCCATAACTGGATTTGCGGTGGCACAAAACCGATGTAACCGATATTTAGCTGCTGCTTATCGCCGTTGTTATCGACGATTTCGGTGGCGATGATTTGGTATGGGGTAAACAGGTTCTCGCCCTGATTTTTACCAAAGCCACAGTCGACGTTACAGATAACGTTGGCATTGATGTATGGGAACTGCGCGCCTTTGATTGCTTGCTCCAGAAACGCCATGCCATAGTTAAATTCATGGTTGCCGATGTTACCGATGGTGTAATCCATGGTGTTCATTGCTTTGTGTGTTGGATGCACATCAAAGTTATCGTCTTTATGGGTAGCGGCAAAGTAATCACCCATTGGCGAGCCTTGGATCAGGTCGCCGTTATCGATAAGTACCGAGTTCGTCACTTCGGTACGAGCGGCTTGCAGCATTGCTGCGGTGCGAGCCAAACCGATGGTGATGTCTTGTTTGCCTTTGTAGTAATCGTAATCCATCACGTTGGCGTGAATATCGGATGTTTCCAATACTCTAAGTTGGGCAGTAACGTTAGGTTGTGGTTGGCTGCTGCAACCTGCAAGGGTTGCTGCACTGAGCACGGCGAGGGATAAGATACGTTTCAAAAGGGCACCTACAAACAGTAATGACAATGAATCACGAGAATTCACAAACTCGCGCAAGTATAGGTTCCGCCGTGAGGAATAATGTGATCTAAATCCCAACATGTTGGTTGTGAAAAACTTTAACTTTCGTAGTACCAGCTGATAGCAAATATCAAAAATTATGCGGCAATGAGATACAAAAACGGCTTCCCAAGGGAAGCCGTTTATTTGAATCTGGCGGATCAATTATTCAGCGATAGGGCCAGTCATATCAATCTTGTAGATGGCAAAACCAAAGCCATCATCGTCAGACTTAACGAAGGTCATCTCACGCTGTTTGTATTCGCTAACAAAGTCGGCAGCTAGGTCGCTGTCTTGAGTTTCGAAAACTACGTTAAGCGCAGGGTTAGCGATGTTGACGAAGTCCCAGTTGGCGTCGATGCTTGGGTCAACCTTGCCATTGGCTTCGGTTTCTGCGGTGATGTAGGCCGCCAAAGCATCGCGGTTAGCGTCAGGGAATTCTTGAATCACGTAGTCAGCGCCAGTACCAGCAAACATACCGCCAAAGGCACGGTAGTTGTTGGAAGCAACAACGAACTCTTGCTCATTGAAGGCGGTGCCAGAGATCACGTCACCAGCGGCATTGGTGTAGCTTAACTCTGTGATTCGGCCATTTTCGTTTTGTACCGCTGCACAATCAGTACCTTCAAACTTTGCTTGTTGAGTTACGTCAATTTTGTAGTTAACGCCGTCAATTACATCAAAGTTGTAAGTGGGGAAGCTCCAGTTGATCAACGGCTGTTCAGCGCTGCTGTTTGGATCAATGGTGTTGAACTGAGTGGCAGAACATTCCAGCCAATCCTTAATCTGAGCACCGGTCGCTTTTACTGCCACTACGGTGTTCGGGTATAGGTAGAGATCCGCTGCGTTTTTGTAGCTTAAGTCGCCAGCCGGAACCATTACGTATGATGCTGCATCACCAGCAGTAGCGCGACGGCCACCAGCTTTGAACGGTGCTGATGCGGTAATGATAGGCAGATCAGCGTAGTCGCTGCTGATCTTATCCGCTACGTAAGCGATCTGGGCGTTAGATACGATTTGTACGGTTGGATCATCCTGTACCAACGTTAGGAAGCTGAACATGTCGACGTCAGAGTAGCCGATAGGGGCATTAACGTAAGCCAAGGTAGCGCTGTGGTCATCAGCAACGGTAGTGTGGATGTGGGTTACCATATCCATGTTGTCTACTACTTCGTCAGCGGCAACCTTATCGCCTTGCTCGTCCTGAACGTAAATTGGGCGAGCTTTAGATTCAGTATCTACTACTTGCCAAGTTTCACCACGAAGCTCTAGAGACAGATCGATTTGACCCATGTTGTCACCCCAACGACCTGGCATTACGGCAGCAACGTTGTTGATGGTGCCTTTCGCAAGATCCATGTTGTGGGATTCAGCTTGGCCTTCGAAGGTTGCGCTTGGGAATACTGAATGAGAGTGACCAAACAAGATGGCATCAATACCATCAATAGTGGTTAAGGCGTAGGTTGCGTTTTCAGCGCCCATTTCTGCTGGGTTTTCAGAAGAACCAACACCAGAATGCGGGATAGCAACGATGATATCGGCGCCTTCCGCTTTCATTTGTGGCACCAGTGCCTTAGCAGACTCAAAAATATCTTCTGCTTCCACTAAGCCTTCTAGGTTCTGCTTGTCCCACAGCAGAATTTGCGGTGGTACAAAGCCAATGAAACCAATCTTGATAGTGTGGGTGTTGCCTTCGCTATCGGTAATTACCTTGTCTTGGATCAGGTAAGGAGAGAACAGGTGCTCACCCGCTTTTTTGTCACCGAAACAGTTGTCGACAGCACACTTTACGTTGGCGCTGATGTAAGGGAATGCTGCGCCATCGATGGCGTTTTCTAAGAACTCTAAACCGTAGTTAAACTCGTGGTTACCGATGTTGCCCACGGCGTAATCCATGGTGTTCATTGCTTTGTGGGCCGGATGCACATCAAAGTCTTTGCCTTTAAATTCAGCGGCAAAGTAGTCACCCATTGGAGAACCTTGAAGCAAGTCGCCATTATCAACAAGAATGCTGTTAATCACTTCGTCACGAGCGGCCTCAACTACTGCAGCGGTGCGAGCCAAGCCAATAGTGATGTCTTGCTTATCCTGATAGTAATCGTGATCCATCACGTTAGCGTGGATGTCGGAGGTTTCTAGCAGGCGCAGTTTAGCGGTCGCGTCTGGTGATGAAGTTTTGTCATCATCGCTGCATGCGGTAAGCATAAGCGCGGATAATACCATTGAAGCAATTAGGGTCTTTTTCACACCGGTACCTTTCATTATTCAGAGTCGTTAGCATTGATTCACACAGAATCACATTGAGCGTGAGTATAGAGATTAACCCTGTGAGGCTAAGTGATCGTGATCACGCTTCTGGTTGCCGCGGAGAAGGTAAGTTCGAAGTGTGTTCGCTTACCCGTGTTGATGTCTCAATGGCTGATTTGAGCGAGAGATCAACCTGAGCACAACAGCAACTAAGCGCTTAGCCTAATACGGTAATGATTATGGTTAAGTGGCGTTGCCATGGCAGTTTTGTGTCACTGCTGCACTTAATCCTTGCCACTCGGTGTGTATTGCGACTGCGGGTAGGGTAATTTTCTCCAGCATAACTTTTCGATAAAACAGTAACTTTACTGGTTTAGCTCGCTAAGGTTAGTTACTACTGCCTGTTCAGCACGGCGAACTAGGCATGGAAACGATTAATAGTACAGTCATGACGTTCGCAAGTGCTAAGCGCACCTTGGGTAGCCCGTGGTTGTAATCCTCTGAGTCGAGGTTACAGCCCATGGGGATGGCTACTTCACACACATGGCCATCTAACTCCGCTTTAATTTTTCTCCAATCAAGGCTTTACCTGCGCCTTCTATTGGGGTTGCATCAATGCCAAGACGGGCTAAGGTGTGCAGCACATTACCTAGCGCAATATAAACCTGCGCTTCGGTCCAGTTACCGTTGTAGCCGCTTTCATCGGTGTTAGTTGCGGCGTAAGCACCCATCATGTCAGCAGACATCTCTTGTGGCAGGTGGCCCGAGGCTACCTCTCACTCAACTCACTTTGAATTGCACCCAGTGTCACAAAGACACTGTTGATAATAAAAATGGTCACGGTGGTGGCGCTTGGCCGGTGAATGAGGCCGATGGTTTCGATTTCATGCAGCCGTACTACTGCGCTACTTGTCACGGCGCTAATGGTGCCCCGCAAGGCCACAACCGCGCTGCTCGCTGTTTCTGGTGCCACAACACTAACAACAAGGATGGGTTAGACAACCTGTGGATGGACAAACACGCCGACGCCAGCCTACCGAAGTTCATTCCCGCGGCGAAAAATGTCTCTAATCAACTGTTACGCATTACTGCGCCAGTTAATAGAGAGAATGAACATGAACCTTACGGTGACCTTTGGGTGCCTAGCCATAACAGCGATTACACCATGAGCAAAACCTACCCGGATCCATACTCATGTGGTACCTGCCATGGGTTTGAGCATGAATTAGAGCCGAAAGTTGAGCAATAGAATTAGCATCTCATTTAGCGCACCTAAGAAAATCGTGTCGATTCAAGGAATACGTATCCGAGAAAATATCTGCTCTATTTGTAATTTCAATAACACCAAAGATGTTGGCACAGTTGTTGGAAACTGCTCTTAGTCGCTTCAATGATTTAGGGGCGACCGATCCGGTTGCGAAAGGATAATAGCTAGTTGGGAAATTATTTAGCTAAAAAACGAAAGGCGGCAAAGGAATATAATGTCGCAGTTTGCGGGGGACTTTATACTCGCCTAATGGTCGCCTCCGGGCGTTTATCGGCCTTGTAAAGTCAAGGTGCTATGTAATCAGAAACGAAAAAGGCCGTACTTTCGTTACGGCCTTTATCTATATGTTGGTAATAGTGGCGGATTTGAAGCGCCACTGCTGAAGGGAGCGAATTTTGAACCCATAATTATTTTTCGTCTGGAATCTTACTTTAAAAAGTAACAGGGATAACCTCTGCAAAATTATTATCTAAAAGCTCTAAAACATCTTTGTAATCATAGCGAGGCTCCCAGCCTAATTCTTTCTGCGCTAAAGATGAGTCATATACACGATCTAGTTTCTTAGGTATTACCCATCCTCGCAAATTGAATTCAGCAATTAATTCAGGTAAGTATTTACTGATCACTTTATCCGCATCCGAGTATAATAAGCCGCAGTCCGACGCACAGAACGGAGTTTTAGCTGAAATAATGTAACGCCTGAACCCGTCAGTGTTGCTATTTATTGCACAAGCATGCGCTGAGGCGACATCGCGAGCATCAATCCCCCGATTTAATCTAAAGATGGTCATAGAGTCGGCGGGTTCTGGAAAGCAACGAGACATCTGTAATACGGTCACTGGGAGCGAGTTTTTTTCTGAAATTCGTTGCAATAACCTTTCAGCCTGAAGCTTACTTTGATGGTATATCGTTCTTGGTTGTGGAACAACCTGTTCTGTTACCCAGCCTGCTTTATCTTTCGGCGTTGAAGCATAACCATATAGTGCGGTTGTGCTCGTATACACAAAACGGCTTATGCCCAGCTCAATCCCCATATTAATTAATTGTTCAGTCGCTCTAACGTTGATATCAATAAAATCATCATCAGGCCGCAAGCCAACATGTGGCGCATGCAATGCAGCGGCATGTACAATGACATCTACATCCTTAAGAGATGACTTAATTAACATTGGATCCCTGATGTCACCTATATAATCAACCGTTGAACATGGCATCATATCTAAACCCACAACCTGATACTGTCGCATCAAATGAATATAGATATTGCGTCCAACTCGACCAGCAGAACCCGTCACTAAGATTTTCATATATAAAGACTCTTGAGTAAAATGAATGTGTGTTTATTTAATAACTAGGTAAGCTCCTGTAAATAATAAAGCGATGCCAGAAACCCTGTAGATATCTAATCCACGAGGAATTGATCCAAACGCACCTAAGTAATCAATAACGACCCCAGCAAGTAGTTGACCAATTATGATCAGTGTGATCGCTGAAACAGCGCCTAGTTTTGGCATGGTATGGCTTATAGAAAGATACAATACCAGTCCAAATGCCCCGCACCCAAGCATATACCATGGTAATTCACGCCATTGGTCTATATTTTCTCCTCGTTTAGACACGAGCAGAATAAGTGATGCGAATAACCCGCCTAGATGTACAATGAAACTACTTGCTGCGCCGCCTACACGTTGTGACATTGCACTCGCTATAGGAGCTTGAGTGCCAACTGCAATACCGCCCAATAGCCCTATAAATATTGTGACCATAATTTCCAGCATAATAACGCTCCACTTTTTGCCAGCATAATAAATGACGTGTCTATAGGGGGAGAGTTTAGGGAAATTGACAGATGAATTAAAATGGTTTAGATTCACAACATCTATTACGCAGGGGAATAGATCTATAAGGTTGGATTAAATGTCTTTTGAAAAATTAGCAAGGCTCGATTTAAATCTACTTGTTTGCTTTCACATATTGCTAGAGCATAATAGCGTCACCAAGGCCGCTGAACATTTAAATTTAAGTCAATCAGCTATGAGTAAAAGTCTAGCCAGATTAAGGGACATTTTTGATGATCCCTTGTTGGAACGTTCAGGTTACACAATGGAACCAACCCCAAGAGCAAAACAGCTTAAGCCTATGCTCGTTAAGCTCTTATTCGATATCGAAAAACTGACCGCGCCTAATACATTCAATCCTGATAGTAGCACTCAAATATTTAGAATGGCTGTCGTAGAAAGTATTTACCCGATAGTGTTTCCTCGTTTTATCAATGAAGTGCTTTCAAAAGCCCCCCAATTAACCATTGATGCCTGTGGATGGGATTCACATACATTCGAGCAACTTGAGAAAGGGAGTCTTGATTTTGCAATCACAGGTAAGGACTTAAGCCTTGAAGATGCAGAACTGACGCTTATGCCTCCTAAGAGTATTGTTTCGACTCAACTTTACCAAGATGAGTTATGCTGCATTGTTAATTCTGAACATCCTATATTGGCAGAAAAATGGGATTTAAAGGCTTACATGTCTTGCAGGCATATAATGACTAAAAGCTATAAAAAAGAACGATGGCTGTTAGATATAAAACTGGCCGAAAAACAATTAAAGCGAGATGTTGCACTTTATGTCCCTGACTTTAATATTGCAGCGGAATTATGTAGCCATACAGAACTAATTCTTACCGCACCAAGCCTTTATGCAGAGCATATTAAATCTCGATTAAATTTAAAGGTTATCCCTTGCCCCTTCGAGCTCCCACGGCTTTCATATAATCTATTCTGGCACGAAAATAGGACAAATGAGCCAGCTCATCAATGGCTAAAAGAACTGATAATATCTCGTAGCCAGTAGACAAAACATAAATCGATAATTCCTCTTATCAGGAGAGGGTTTTGAATCCACTGTGCCTACTAATTCCCCCTCGGCATTGAGGAGACTTGTCTAGCCCTATTGCTGTTTCTTTGCGATGAAAAGATTTGACCTGCCACAATCTACTGGGCGTTTTCGTTGGGCGGCACCGTGTCCTCAGCGTTCAGTATGGGCTAGCGTTTGCAACAAGACTAATAATGCGCCTGTCCGTCGTCTCAAGGGGTGAGCCACAGCATCTGCGGTGCCAATTACTTTGAATTGGCAATGGATTACTAATGGTTTTGGTTGGTATTTGGCGATGTAGCGTTGTTCTACAACAATCGCAGACACAAAAAAGCCCGTAACTTTCGTTACGGGCTTTCTCTAAATTTGGTACCGAGAGAGGGACTTGAACCCTCAAGGTGTCACCACCGGTGGATTTTGAATCCATGGATGTCGCGTCTGGGCTCTCAGGCTGAATTGCCACCTCGGGAATTGTGCAGCACATGACAAGGTTCATAGCTTCCATCCTAGGTTTACAGCGTACCGATTTCATTTGCACTTATTAACACTTCTACCTTAAAGTTAAAAAATAGTACAGTGGCGGACTCAAAAGGGTCTCCTTCATCGAGAAAGTAGCCAACTAATGAGTGAACCACATCTTAGGTACCTGAAGGAACAATTGAGTAAGATAGCCGATGAGCATGGCTTTGAACTAGAACTTACCAATAAACATCTTAGAATAAATTATAGCCCTCATTATGCAACTGCTATCGTTGTATCTTTTGACCTAGGGGTCGGTTACCGGCTTGAAAAGCATCGTTCTAAAGGACTGACCAACGATTACTCTGGAAAACGAATCGATTACGACTGGTTGCATGGCTATATCCTTGCTAACAGCCATAAAGAAGACGTAATTCGAGCGAAAGCGGAAGATGAATCAAATAGAATGCAAGAAAAACTTATGAAACAAAAAGAACAAAATCAAAGATTAAAAAGGCTGGCTCAAGACGAAAGACGGGGACTGGTAACCGATAGTGCAGCAATCAACAATTCATATGACGGAACTAATATCCTAGAAGTTGACCATAGGTTGGGTATTAATATAGTGCATAAGGGCTCTAAGGGTAAATAAATTAATCAATCACCGGCCATTTTAACCAAGGTAGCATTTTAGCAAGCTGGTCAGATGTTTGGTTGATGCTTATACATATGCACATTGAAGTTGATTTATGTTTCCTTTTTTGAAACATTTACAATTACAGTTTTTTAGAATTTTATCTTTGTCCAAATTGTCTTCATATAAAACATGAAAAAAACAACTTGAGCGTCAGTCGATTGCTGGCGTGGTTTGTTCGGATTTAAAATGTTTACGAACGTCAATGATATGGAGGGCGTAAGCGTACTCAATTACCTTAATGCATAAATCTAAGTCACTCATGGTGATTTGGTGAGGATGAAGAGATTCGTAAACTTCATCTACAGGATTCAGTGCTGGTATATATTTTTTCAAAAAAAGTATTTTCTCAGTATATATCATTCGACACCTCATGTTTGTAGCCACCCAAAAGTTATTAAAACTTCTTTTTTCAATAGTATTCAGAACTACCAACCTTATCATGGGCGAGACGATCTAATATTTAACTATAATAACTGGTTGAGGTTGTATACTCAGTGTTCTACTAAACGATAATTCCACATTTTGGTTCTTTACGACACAGTTCTACAGCACGGTAAATCTCAATCCCAGTACATAGCAATGGACATTGCGGGATTTGCCGGTGCGATAAGGTGCGTGATACCGGTCATGTGACCATCGTGAAGACGGCAGAGAATGACAGCAATCGCGCCGCTACATTGCTAATAACCGAGTCTGATATTGATAGCCCGATTCGGGGGGTGAATTGGGCTGGGGCTATAGAAGTAAGATTACGAAACGGTCGTCTTTGGTGGATTGTTGAGGTTGTACTGTTCGAGCATGGCTACCGCCTCCTCAACCTCGTCAGAATGGAAGACTTGGGTCAGATCCACCGTTGGGTACTGCCGAGCAAACCAAGATAATACAGGTAGCATACGCTGCGTTATTGGTAGCTGTGATTCCAACAGTTTTCGACTCTTGGAGTTAGCTAAATCCTGCTTGGAAATTCCCGCAATACCACCATCTTCTAAAGTCGCGACCAGTTTAGGGTAATAGCCCCTTGGTGCGCGTTTCGGAGCCGGTGGTAACCCCCAACCGCCTTGAGTGATAGCGCGTAGCATTTGAACCTTGAAGATCCCCTCTGAACCGTTGGCATCGCCTAGGTATTTCACCCCAGTGCCTTTTAGGTATCGACGAACCTTATAAAAGTCCATCCACGCTTCCCAATCTTCCATCGTCTTTAGGCAGTGGTTTACACGCCATTCATCGAAGATGGCACGGGTTGATAGACCTTCTTCAACGGTCTTCCATGGTTCGCTGTCGAAAGAAAGGTGTTCCATTACCTCACCTGTACCAGGGTGGCGAACCTCGACCATTTCCACAGAGTTTAAAAAGATGCTTCACCGAGCGAGAACTGCTCAACGGAAGTACTCCGAGCACTGTGAACGTTATATCGATTATTGTCGAAGTACTGGAGTGCCACCCCCACCGAAGGACTTGTTCGAGCTTTAAGCTTGTTTGCTTAGATGGACAAGGTCAGTACCGGAACAGGACAGTAGCTCAGAGCCGAAAGATGTTGGATCTTGTTGGATAGCCATGGATCCAGTCACGCACAGGATCGGTACGGGCAAAACCGGATATGGACAGGGTAAAGCTATCAGGGGGGAGTGCCGCACAGGGGCAATGTCAGCAGATACGAGGCAGGATTTGCGTTCGGCCATAGCCCGCAACGGCACATAAATCGCAGACACAAAAAAGCCCGTAACTTTCGTTACGGGCTTTCTCTAAATTTGGTACCGAGAGAGGGACTTGAACCCTCAAGGTGTCACCACCGGTGGATTTTGAATCCACTGCGTCTACCAATTCCGCCACCTCGGCATTTCGACGGCAATTATATACACCCCAGCGGAAGGGGCAAGCGTTTATGGTTTGTTTGCGCACAAAACCATCATCTTTGCTCAGAAAGCTCTGTTACACTGCTTTTTTCGCTGTAAATAGAGGGATTTTAGATGTCGTTGGCAAACGCGCCTAGAGCAACGATGATGCGCCGCTTAGCCGCATGGGCTTATGATTTTCTGGTCGGCTTAGCCGTTTATATGTTGGCGGGGTCGCTACTGTTTGGCTTATTTACTGCATTAGTTAAGGGCGGACTTATCCCAACCGATGGCATGGAACATGTAAGCGATATCATGATTTCCAACCCCCTTTACAGTGGCATTAATGAATTGTTCAAGCTGTTGGCGGTAGCCTATCTGTTTGTGTGGAGCTGGACTCGTAGTGGCCAGACCATAGGTATGCGTGCTTGGCGGATCCGAGCTCAATGCACCGATGGCAATCTGATGAGTAAAGGTCAAGCGTGGCGCCGTGCTGCTTACGCCTTTGGTGGCTTCGCTAACTTCTCTTTGTTGTGGGACAGTACGCTAAGCGCGCTGCATGATCGGCTGTCATCGACTGAGGTAGTACAACTTACCTTAGAGCAGAATCGTGAGTTGTTGGCGCAAAGCAAACTCCGTTAAAGCGGTCGCTTTAAACAAAAATGGCTTCCCTAGGGAAGCCATTTCTCGTTATAGAGTAAGCATCGAAGCGATTACAGCTCTAGCTTAATCCATACCATGCGGTGATCAGAGGAAACGTTCTTGCCAACGCCTGGGTTCCAAGTATCTAGACGAGTAAGTCGGTCATCGTTCATCAGGATACGACCATCTTCGAAGGTAGCAGGCCAGAATACGCCGGAATCAACCACGTTAAGAGTGGCTGATGGGATCACGTGATCTAAACGCAAGCCAGAAGTAGAAGTGGCCATCTCTGGTGCAGGAACGTCGCTCTCACGGCATTCGCTGTTAGCAATACACTCAGGTCCACCGAAAGATTTTGGTGCGTAGACACCGAAGGTTGCTAGCTGGTTTACTTTATCGTGAGTCATCAAACCGTTGATAGAGGTTAGGTCACCGTCGCCCGCTAAAGGATCGGCGTTTAAGTCACCCAGTACAACAAAGTGCTCACCCTCTGCCAAGCCACCAGTTACACCAGCGTCATCGTAAATGTAATCTGCGCCGTCGATGTAATCTACCCAGAAATCGATCTCTGCGCGGTTACGTGACTTGTTGTAGGTTGCTTCAGCTACATCGAAAATTGGTGGCGTTGGGTGAGACATCAACAGGTGAATAGCTTCTGACTCGCCATTTTCAGTTGGGATCAGGATGGTCGCATCAACGTGGTTTTTAGAAGACAAACGCATCTCTTCCCACGCTTCATCGGTGTACCAGTTTTCTGCTGGGGTGGTGCCTTCTGGCAATACGCTACAGTATGAATCGGTATCGTTAACATCGTTCAAGGCGCAATCGATAGCTACGTTGGTCTCGCCCGGCATGTCTTTCCACTTGAAGCTTTGGAAGGTACGAGTGTTTTCAGAATCGATTGGGTACTGGGATAGCAAAGCAAAAGCGTATTGACCGTGGAAGAAGCCGAAGCCCCAAGCGTCATTTGCATCAGTAGTTGAACCGTTGTTGTCCAGGTCCAAACCGCTGTTTAGGCCAGTGTTAGTTGAGTAGCTGTCGGCATAAGGGAACTGGATAGGCTCGAGTGATTCACCTTCGAACTCTTGTGGTACCCCTAAGTAGTTGAGGCGGAAACCTTGCAGTGCTACTTGGTCTTCACCAACACCGTCGTTATTAAACTCTTTTAATAACACAGCAGCAGGACGGCTTTTCTGGATGATGGTTGCAATATTGCGGATTTGAATCACTTTTTCCGCTTTCTTGAGCTCAGCATCATCGCTGATAGAGGCGTTTTCCCATTGGGCAATCAAGTCATCTTGCTCACTTTGAGTCATGCTCATTACTTCACTTAGTTCAGCAAAGTCTGAGTGATCGAAAGAGATGTTGAAGGCGGCAATAGATACTTCAGTAGGAGCTACCGGCGTTGGTTCTACAGGATAGATATTAGTAGTGTCATCATCATTACAACCGACGAGAACGGTAGTGGCGATGGCTGCAGCAAGTAACGTTTTGGTAAAGCGCATGGGGAACCTCTAGAGCATCCAGATTAGAAAATGGCACTGATGGCCGAAGTGTCACTATTTGTGAGTTCATTGGGCGGCTCACAATTCGGCGCAAGTATAGAGTTTCGCTGGGGCTTGGCTATGATCTGGTTCACAAAAAATGGCGAATCAATGTTCTGAATTGGTACGCGGCAGGGGCTAATTTGTGAACCGCATCGATTTATGTGAGATTATTACCTTAATTTAGATTTATAAATCAGTAGGTTAAATGTGTTCTTGTGGGTAGCCATGGCAACGCCTTTAGCGTAACCGTTTACTTATATTTTTTTATTCCTAACGTTGGCTGTTCTATAGCAATACGTTGTTCTCACCATAAGTAGCCTGCTAGTTTCAATGTTCATTTATTAAACAGGGACTAGATATGCCTTTATTAACTCCTCTTGCTGCCGATACAACTCCTGAGCTTGCCAATGATTTTGCACTGTTCGAGCGGATACTAGGGTTTGTCCCCAACAGTTTGCTGACCATGCAGCGGGTACCAGCAATGGTGACCGGCTTTGGGGCACTCACAAAGGCGGTAATGGATCCCAATGGCGATGTTGATCCAGGCTTTAAGCGAATACTGGCACACTTTTGTAGCCGTGCTGCGGGGTGCCAATATTGTGAAGCACACTCGTTAATTGCTGCAGAGTTACATGATGTTTCCCATCAAAAGGTGTTGGCGGTTTGGGAATACCAAACCAGTCCGCTTTACACTGATGCGGAGCGCGTTGCACTGGACTTTGCTCTAGCTGCTGGAAGCGTACCTAATGCAGTTGATGAACCATTGATGGAACGGATGCGGCAGTACTGGAGTGAGGTGCAGATCGTTGAGATCCTTGGTGCGATTTCACTCTACGGCTTCTTGAATCGCTGGAACGACTCAATGGCCACGCAAATCGAGCAACCGGCGTTAGCAATGGGACAAGAGGTGTTGTCACCTGGTGGCTGGAACGGCGGAAAACACCGGTAATCGCAGCGATAGCTCTGCTGACTTAAGTTGGGCTATAAAGCAGTATAAATAACGTAAACACTTAGTATTTATCGGGTAAAATGAATTCCTCATGGAAGGGAGTGGTAATGATGGGATTCAAAATCATTAAGATGGTGATAAGTGGATTTGTCAGTGCTGTATTGGCGCTACCAGTTAGTGCGGCGCCAACAGCAACGGAAGCCGAGTTGCTGCAACATATCGAGCTGATGATTGATGATGGATCCCTCAACCCTCAAGAGCTTATGCCTGAATTAAAGTCATTTCAGGCGTTCGCCCAAGAGCGGCTCTGGTCAACGGTAGCCATCACCACCTCGGCCAGTCTGCTATTCCTCTATGCCCATAGTGGCGACTTTGAAGCCGCCGAGCAGGAGTTACACACCTTTGAACAGTTTAATGCCGCTGATATTGATAACCAAAGCCTAAGCTCTGCATTGGGTGCGCAGGCGTATATAGCCGCGTCGCGTAAAGAGTATGGGCGCTTTTCGAAACTCAAGGCGCAGACGCTGGCGCTGGTCGAGCAGTTAGCGCTTGCCGGTGATATCGAGCTGCAGGGGTGGACCCTACTGGAGCTAGGCAACAACACATTATGGCTTGGAGATTCTCAGGGCGCACTGGAGCCTATTATGGCGGCTATTCGTATATTTCGAGCTACGGATGATTTGGACAGCCTCAGTAATGCCCAAAATACCTTGGCCAACATTCACCGGGAAATGGGTAATTACCAACGTGCTATCGATATCTACCTTGAGTTGTTAGCGGATACTGAGTTGCCTGTCAGCGATTTCAATCGCTCGATCATGCTCTACAACGTGGGCAAAACCTACATCTTATCTGAGCAATATGAGGCTGCGCGGGAGTACATTGATAAGGCCCGAGCATTAAGCATTGAGAGCAATGATCTGGTTGGAGTAGCTTACGCAGACTTGTTGCTCAGTGAGCATTATCTCCAACTTAAACAGTTTGAACAGGTGCTACAACAGTTAGCTTTGGTTGAAGAGGTGTTTACGGCCGATCGCAGTCCAGAGCAATACCTCACCATTCTCAACCACAAAGTAGAAGCGATGATCGGCCTTGCCAACCTGGAGGCTGCAGAGCAGCTGTTAGCACAGCTGGAGCGGGCATTAATAAACAAAGGTGATGCTGATTTGCTCAAGTATCAGCTGCTCCATTATCAGTTGGCCGTGGCCAAACAAGACCCGGAAACGGCGATGGAAGCCTATAAGGTTTATGCGGATCTTAAAATTGAGAAAGCTGAGCAGGCACGGGAGAGCTCGATGCAACAGCGTCTCGCCGAATTTGGCATTGAACAGGCCAATGCTGAAAACAGGTTGCTTGAGCAGGCAAATCAGCTCAAACAAGCCAAGCTAGATAAAGCCGAAAACGAAGTAACGGTGCTGTATCTGTTAGGATTGGCCTCCATCATCTTTTGCGGTTCGATTATTTTGTTTTGGTCGCGTGAGCGCGCCAGCCGGCACAAAATCCAACAAGTGGCGTTGCAAGACTTCCTCACCGGGTCGCCCAACCGCCGTGCAGTGATGGAGTATGGTAGTAAGACACTCAGTATATGCGTACGAGAGCAGCAGCCTTTCTCGTTAGCTATTATCGATTTGGATTACTTTAAATCGGTTAATGATGAATATGGCCATGATGTTGGCGATAAGGTACTGCAGGCATTTGCTCAGCTGTGCAAACACGAACTGCGTAATGAGGATCAGTTTGGTCGCTTTGGTGGCGAAGAGTGGTTATTGGTGTTTCCAGCCACCAGCGAAGACCAACTAGAGGCTGTCTTTAGCCGATTACGGCAGCAGTTCAGCGCCGTTGATATCGATGGGGTTAGCGCTGATAAGGAGTTCACTTTCAGTATGGGTTCAGCGCAGTTGCGTCAAGGCCACGGCGATCTCGATACTTTAATTAAAGTTGCCGACAGAAACTTATACCGAGCGAAGAGTCAAGGACGCAACCGACTGGTTACGTCGCTACCCGTTGATAGGTAACAACAAACACAAACGGCACCAGTAAGGTGCCGTTTTTTTAGGCTGTGTCGTAGTTAGCTGTTGAAGTTTATCTTAAGCCTTCGGCTGCACCGATTTCGGTGCTTTTAGGGGGCGATGTCGCGGTGGCGACGGCACATTCTTGTATGCATTAGGGGAGCTTCGCCCCCTTTGGAATTCCCCTTGCCTTAGGTCGCCGTCCAAAACGCTTGGCTGAACTGCTCCAATGCGGCAGAAGATCAATAGCGGTAGTGCTTTACCCTTGGTATCGCGACTCGCCTAGCCAGTGCTTTAACAGCCTTGGAAAGAACAACACTTAATTGGTACACAGCCTTTTTTATGAATCAATATATTAGCGCCGCCGCAATAGCAATAGCGCAGCCAGCGCAAAGAGCATGCTGGGTAGCATCGCCCCCAAGAAGGTCGGCAATCCGAGCACCATACTCATTGGACCGAAGATCTCGTTGCTAAGGTAGAAGCTAAAGCCGGTGATGACCCCGAGTAAAATCCGAGCGCCCATGGTAACGGTCCGCAGTGGCCCAAAGATAAACGACAAACCAAGCATCATCATCACCGCAACCGTCACAGGTTGAGCTACTTTGCGCCACAGGGCTAGCCAGTAACGGGTAGGATCTTGACGGTTTGCATCTAAATAATCCAAGTAATCGACTAGGCCAGAGATCGATAATGACTCCGGCTTTACCGTCACAACCTGTAATTTTTCTGGAGTTAGGTTGGATTGCCAGTAGCTGGTGAGCTCATGGCTGGTATCGATTTTATCGTCGTTAAAGTGGGTGCGGGTAACGTCACTTAGCTGCCAGGAGTTGCCTTCAAATTGCGCTATTTCAGCATGGGTAACGTGGCGAAGGGTGTTGTCTTCATCAAAGCGATAGAGGGTAATGCCGGACAGATGATCAGCGTTGATAACCTCTCTAATATTAACAAAACCGTCGCCGTCTTTGGCCCAGGTGCCACTGCTACTGGAGCGGATTAAACTGCCACCAGAGCGCTTTTGTGCGGCATATTCCCGTGCGGTTTTCTCCGCAACTGGGGCAACGTATTCACCGATTAGCATCACACACAACATCAACGGCAGCGCTGTTTTTAGCACCGACATGGCAATGTTCATCCGTGATAATCCTGCCGCTTGCATCACTACCAATTCTGAGCTTTGGGCCAGCATGCCCATGCCGATAAGTGCCCCGAGCATGGCGGCAATCGGGAAAAAGGTTTCGATATCCCGCGGGATAAGAAATAGCACGTACACCACCACGTCCCAGGTGGTGAAGTCGCCTTTACCGGCCCAGCGCAGCTTATCAACGAATTTAATCAGGCCGGACAAGCCCGTTAGCACCAGCAAACATACGGTAGAACTGCCGATGATGGTGCGAGCGATGTATTGATCTAAGATCTTAATCATGCGGCTTTCTCCGCTGACTTGCGAAAGCGAAACTTAGACAGGAACTTACGCCCTGACGGTCTGCCTTTGCCAACGAGGATGATGCCAATCAAAAACGCAGTAGCGTGGATCCACCAAAGCCCCATCTGAATCGGCACTGAGCCGTTTTCTAGTGCCTTGCGACCCGCCATCATCAAGCCGAAATAACCAAGGAAAATCAGAATCGCAGGGATCATTTTAGCGTACTTACCTTGACGTACATTAACCCGCGACATCGGCACCGCAATCAATACCAGCAACGGCAATGAGAATGGAATGGCAATGCGCCAGTGCAGCTCCGCCATCGCATCAATGCTGCCATCGTCCAGCAGTTGTTGCACTGTCAAGGCACTCATCTTGCGGCGTTGGGCTTCTGCCTGTTGCTCGCGGATCTCCATTTCGTATTCGCTGAACTTAATCTGGCTGTACTCGAGCTGATTGATCACCCCGTTGATGCGAGTGCCATCGTCGAGGACAAGGCGACGGGAGCCGTTCTGCTCTTCCAGAATTGAACCACCGTCAGCCATTACGATTGAAGTACTGGCGTCTTCAGTGGTGAAAACTTCACCTTCTACCGCTTTGGGCAGCTGGGCTACAAATACCTTCGATAATTTACCTTTTTCTATATCCTCAACATACACCACTGCTTGGCCGTTGCCGGTTTTCTGGAAGCGACCTTGGACGATCGAGGAGAGCCCGGCATCGGCCTTAGCTTCTTCAAGTACCTGATACTCAACCTCCTTGGCCCAAGGGGCGAGGTAGAGCGTGGAGTAGGCCGATATCCCGGCCATAAGCACTGCCAGCATCAAGGTGACGCGGGTGACGTACCATTCAGATACGCCAACCGCATGCAGTACCGTCATCTCACTGTCGGCATACATGCGCCCGTGGGCCGTCATCACTCCAAGAAAGAGTGATAATGGCAAAATAAGGGTTAAGAGCTCTGGAAGGTTCAATGCCAGAATGGTTGCAACAAGTTGGCCGGGAAACTGGCCATCAGCGGCATCGGCTAAGATCCGGACAAACTGTTGGCTCACGAAGATGGTGAGCAACACTGCCAGAACCGCCATTTGCGACTTTAGTGCTTCTTTGAGCAGATACTTAAGTAATATCAACGCTGTGTCCGCTTAGTAAACTGGTAATTTCTCTGGTAACGGGCCGTGTTTTAAGTAGACTGTTTGTTTTAATACCTTTTCAACAGTCGTTACGGGCTGTTATCGTAAGGTTAAGTGCAAAAAGTGTTTATAACAAATGCGAACCTACTATTGGGTTCGTCGCCACTTGGCCAGCAAAAGACGTATTATCTAACAATATTAACGTCATGTCTTTAAGAACAGGGAGATGCCATGGAGTTCAGTGTAAAAAGCGGCAGTCCAGAAAAGCAGCGTAGCGCATGTATTGTAGTTGGCGTATTTGAACCACGTCGACTCTCTGCGGTAGGTGAGCAGCTGGATAAGATCAGTGAAGGCTACATCAGCAACTTACTACGTCGCGGCGATCTAGAAGGAAAGCCAGGGCAGATGCTGTTATTGCATCAAGTACCGAATGTGTTGTCTGAGCGCGTTCTATTGGTAGGTTGCGGCAAAGAGCGTGAGCTCGATGAGCGTCAATACAAGCAGATCATCAGCAAAACCATCAACACCTTGAACGACACCGGTTCAATGGAAGCAGTGTGCTTCTTGACCGAACTGCACGTTAAGGGTCGCGATAGCTACTGGAAGGTTCGTCAAGCTGTAGAGGCAACCAACACCTGCCTGTACACCTTCGATGCGATGAAGTCGAAGAAAGATGAAACCCGTCGTCCGCTGCGCAAGATGGTGTTTAATGTACCAACTCGCCGCGAGCTAGCGATTGGTGAAAAGGCGATCGCTCACGGTATGGCCGTTTCTAATGGCAACAAACTGTGCCGCGACGTTGCCAACATGCCGCCAAACGTATGCAACCCAGCTTACTTGGCTAGCCAAGCGAAACAGATAGCTGAGAAATTCGACAAGCTGCAGGTTCGTACCGTTGGTGAAG
This sequence comes from Ferrimonas lipolytica, assembly GCF_012295575.1. NCBI lineage: Bacteria > Pseudomonadati > Pseudomonadota > Gammaproteobacteria > Alteromonadales > Ferrimonadaceae > Ferrimonas > Ferrimonas lipolytica. The sequence goes on from NZ_CP051180.1 coordinate 4,060,189, forward strand.
AGCAGATGGCAGAGCTAGGCATGAACGCCTACCTTGCTGTTGGCCGTGGTTCTGTTAATGAATCGGTCATGACGGTAATGACCTACAACGGTGCCAGTGACCCTGAACGCAAGCCGATTGTCTTGGTTGGTAAAGGTTTGACCTTCGATTCCGGCGGTATCAGCTTGAAGCCAGGCGAAGGCATGGACGAGATGAAGTACGACATGGGTGGCGCCGCAGGCGTTATCGGTGCCATGCGGGCACTGTGTGAACTCGACTTAGACATCAATGTTGTGGCCATCTTGGCCGGTTGCGAGAACATGCCAAGCAGCAACGCTTACCGTCCTGGTGACATTCTTACTACTATGTCTGGCCAAACCGTCGAAGTGCTGAATACCGATGCGGAAGGTCGTTTAGTCCTGTGTGATGCCCTGACTTATGTTGAACAGTTCGACCCAGAAGTGGTTATCGACACCGCTACCTTAACCGGTGCCTGTGTGGTTGCCCTGGGCAAACACGCCACTGGTATGTTGTCGAATCAAAACAGCTTGGCACACGATCTGGTTGCTGCCGGTGAGTCCTCAGGCGATCGTTGCTGGCGCTTGCCATTATGGGATGATTACGCTGATCAGCTCGACAGCCCATTTGCTGACATGACCAACCTCGGTGGTAAAGGTGCAGGTACCATTACTGCAGCTCTGTTCCTATCAAAGTTTACTAAGAAATACTCTTGGGCACACCTTGATGTAGCAGGCACAGCATGGAACAGCGGTGCAAATAAAGGCTCTACCGGTCGTCCGGTGCCAATCCTAACTCAGTACTTGTTAGGTCGTGCTGGCGAAGCCGATAGCGAATAACTCTCATAGGGTTTATTCATTAAACAAAGGAGCTCATAATGAGCTCCTTTTTTGTGGTTGGCTGTCGTGAACGGTTCGATTACGCTCGCGGTGAAGCAACCCTACGTTGGTATCAGATAATAAATACTCGTAGTTCCGGTTAGGTGTTTTGTGCCGTAACTCGACAACCCTTACTACCGCTTGAGGAACCAATGCCCAAAGCTCTCTTTTATGTGATGACAGCCGCTAATGATGCGGAGCAGTTGGCGTGTGAATTGGCCGCTCGTAGCTACAGCAAAGGCCAAGGAATGGTGATCTATTGCGCTGATCGCAGCCAAGCGGAACGGGTTGATGAGTTGCTGTGGCAATTCGACGCCGAGCGATTCATTCCCCACAATTTAGCCGGTGAGGGCCCACAAGCGGGCGCACCGGTAGTGATTCATTGGCAAGATAGCGATCACAATCGGTTAGAAAATCGACCGCAGTTGCTAAACCTTGCCCCCGAACTGCCCAATTTTGCGGTACAATTCGGACAAATTATCGATTTTGTTCCGGCTGATGATCAGGCTAAGGCGCAGGCGCGAAGAAGATTTGCCGCCGCACGCCAAATGGGACTCGCTACGAGTACCCATGATTTAGCCAGTCAGCCGTTTTAGTTTCTACGAGATATAAGATCCCATGGATAAGACGTACAACCCGCAGTCTATCGAGCAGCGCCACTACCAGCGCTGGGAAAACGCCGGCTACTTTAAGCCACACGGCGACACCAGCAAAGATGCGTACAGCATCATGATCCCGCCGCCAAACGTAACTGGCAGCTTGCACATGGGTCACGCCTTCCAAGATACCATCATGGATACCATGATCCGCTACCAGCGGATGCAGGGTAAAAACACTCTGTGGCAGGTTGGTACCGATCACGCCGGTATTGCTACCCAGATGGTGGTTGAGCGTAAACTTTCTGCCCAGAACATCACTCGCCAAGATCTTGGCCGTGAAACCTTTATCGACAAGGTGTGGGAATGGAAAGAAGAGTCAGGTGGCACCATCACTCAGCAGCTGCGCCGTTTGGGTGCTTCGGTGGATTGGGAGCGCGAGCGCTTTACCATGGATCCGGGCATGTCTGCCGCCACTCAGGAAGTGTTTGTTAGCCTCTATAATGACGACCTTATCTACCGTGGTAAGCGCCTGGTTAACTGGGATCCAAAGCTACACACCGCCATCTCTGATCTGGAAGTAGAAAACAAAGATAAGAAAGGCTTTATGTGGCACTTCCGCTACCCATTAGCGGATGGTGTTACAACTGCTGACGGCAAAGATTACATCGTGGTTGCGACTACTCGTCCAGAAACCATGCTGGGCGATACAGGCGTTGCGGTAAATGCTGAAGATCCACGTTACCAAGATCTGATCGGCAAAGAGCTGATCCTGCCAATCGTGGGTCGTCGTATCCCTATCGTTGCCGATGAGCATGCAGATATGACCAAGGGCACCGGTTGTGTGAAGATCACTCCAGCTCACGACTTCAACGATTACGAAGTTGGTAAGCGTCATGCGCTGCCGATGATCAACGTGTTGACCTTCAATGCCGACATTCGTGATGAAGCCGAAGTACTGGACACCAACGGTGAAGTGTCTGACGTTTACTCTGCTGAACTGCCAGTTAAATACCACGGCATGGAGCGCTTTGCTGCTCGTCGTGCTGTGGTTGCCGAGTTTGAACAACTGGGTCTGCTGGAAGAGATCAAAGATCACGAGCTAACCGTACCTTACGGTGACCGTGGCGGCGTGGTTATCGAACCAATGCTGACCGATCAATGGTACGTACGTGTCGCACCATTGGCCAAGCCAGCGGTTGAAGCGGTTGAGAATGGCGACATCAAGTTTGTGCCGCAGCAATACGAGAACATGTATTTCGCGTGGATGCGCGACGTTCAAGACTGGTGTATCTCTCGTCAGCTGTGGTGGGGTCACCGTATCCCAGCATGGTACGACGAAGCCGGTAAGGTTTACGTTGGTAACAGCGAAGCAGAGGTGCGCGCCAAGCACAGCTTGGGCGAAGACGTTACGCTGGAGCAAGATAACGACGTACTGGATACTTGGTTTTCCTCAGCATTGTGGACCTTCGGCACCCTAGGTTGGCCAGAGAAGACACCAGAGCTGGAAACCTTCCACCCAACCGATGTGTTGGTAACCGGTTTTGATATCATCTTCTTCTGGGTTGCCCGCATGATCATGATGACCATGCACTTCAACAAAGACAAAGAAGGCAAAGCACAGGTACCGTTTAAGACCGTTTACGTAACCGGTTTGATCCGTGATGAACAGGGCGACAAGATGTCTAAGTCCAAGGGCAACGTGCTTGACCCGCTGGATATGATCGACGGCATCGATCTGGAATCACTGGTAACCAAGCGTACCGGCAACATGATGCAACCACAGCTGGCGGCTAAGATTGAGAAGTCTACCCGTAAGCAGTTCCCTGACGGCATCGTACCGCACGGTACCGATGCACTGCGTTTCACCCTTGCTGCTATGGCCTCTACCGGCCGTGACATCAACTGGGACATGAACCGTCTGGAAGGGTACCGTAACTTTACCAACAAACTTTGGAACGCCAGCCGTTACGTGCTGATGAACACCGAAGAGCAGGATTGTGGTAAAGAAGGCGGTGAGCTGGAGCTGAGCCTTGCAGATCGCTGGATCTTGGCACAGTACAACGACACCGTTAAGTCATTGCGCGAAGCGATGGACAGCTACCGTTTCGACATCGCAGCTAACATCGCTTATGAGTTCACTTGGAACCAGTTCTGTGACTGGTACCTAGAGCTTACCAAGCCAGTACTGCAAGGTGGCAATGAAGCACAGCAGCGTGGTACCCGCCATACCTTGTTGACTGTACTGGAAGGCATTCTGCGCCTGATGCACCCATTGATGCCATACATCACTGAAGAGATCTGGCTGACAGTCGCACCGATGATCCGCACTGATGTTGCTGCAGCTGCTAGCGATACCATCATGTTGCAACAGTACCCAGAGTTTACCGAGTCTTTGGTTGATGAAGTCTCTAAGACTGAGCTGGAATGGGTTAAAGAGTTCATTACCGCGGTTCGTAATATCCGTGGCGAGTTGAACGTTGCTCCTTCTAAGCCATTAAACGTGTTGCTGAAGAACGCTAAAGCCGATGAGTTGGCGCGTATCGAAGCTAACCGCTTGATGTTAACCAAGCTGGCTAATCTTGAGTCCATCAGCGTACTGGAAGGTGACGCGCCGATGTCGACCACGCAGTTGATTGGTGAACTTGAGCTGTTGATTCCGATGGCGGGTCTGATTGACGTTGCCGCTGAAGTCGCTCGTATCGACAAACAGATTGGCAAGCTGGCGCAAGAAGCTGAGCGTGTTGAGAAGAAACTGGGTAACCAAGGATTCTTAGCTAAGGCGCCGGAAGCGGTTGTTGTTAAAGAGCAAGCAAAGTTGGATGAAGCCAAGCGCGACATCGCTAAGCTGGAAGAACAGAAAGAGCAGTTGAAAGCGCTGTAAGCGTTATCATCTCTTGTTGAAAAGCGCCACCGCAATTGCGGTGGCGTTTTTTTTGGGCTGAATACCAATTAAGTGTTGTTCTTTCCAAGGCTGTTAAAGCACCGGCTAGGCGATTCGCGATACCAAGGGTAAAGCACTACCGCTATTGATCTTCTGCCGCATTGGAGCAGTTCAGCGAAGCGTTTTGGACTGCGACCTAAGGCAAGGGGAATTCCAAAGGAGGCGAAGCGCCCCCCTAATGCATACAAGAATTGCATACAAGAATTGCATACAAGAATGTGCCGTCGCCACCGCAACATAGTCCTCTAAAAGCACCGAAATCGGTCAAGCCGAAGGCTTAAGATAAACTTCAACAGCTAACTACGACACAGCCATCAATTAGCCGTGTATGCATTGAGCCAAGCGGATTTTCCAAGTTATCAAGAGCTGCCAGCAGACGCAGTGTGCTAATCTGAGCGGCCGTACGCAGCAGGCGCGACCAGTAATTTTATAAGCTAGCTTACTCCTTGTTTTAGTTTGCTTTTTGTACATATTTTTGTTGTGCTAGTGGCTTCATATTGCCACAACACAGGGATTCTTGATGGTCGATCACACTGCCATATCTGACAGCAATACCAGCGAAAATAGCGAACCGCAACAACCTACGAATCCCCCATACCGCACTTTCCCGCGTCAGCCGTGGCTGGCAATGATGTTAGAGCCTCGAATTACCCTTAGAGCTATTTTGGCGAGCGAGAATCCACGTCGTGGTTTCTGGTTGCTGCTGAGTTTGATTGCTATCTCGTCAATTATTGGCAACGCCGCCAATGGTGATATGGCGGGATTGTCTGGTCCAGAGTTGTTTGGAGCGATGTTTGGGGTGCTGCTGCTGATTCCATTGTTGTATGTTCTGATGTACCTATCGGCTTGGGTGCTGCGGTTGGTTGGGCGCTGGTTGGGTGGGGACGGCGAGCTTACCAATATCGTCACTGGCATGGTCTGGTCCCAAGTTCCAACCGTGTTTACCTTGCTGCTCTGTTTGGGATGGAGCTACTGCATAATCCAGACGCCATTACCGAGGCTGGTATGATGAAAGGCATTGCAGTTGTTGGCATCGGTTTAATGCAGATGATGTTTGCTTGCTGGGGCTTAGTACTTGGGGTGGCATCGACGGCAGTAACCCTGAATATCAGCCCAGCTCGGTCGCTGGCGACTCAATTGATCGCCTTTCTGCTCATTCTTATCCCCTTTATTATTATCGGGCTGGCGGCTGGTCAATGGTAAAACCGGCGGTACTTCAGAGTTACTGAGCAAGGACTGATGCAATTCAGCTAATAAAACTGAATATCGTTACTACTATTAGGGAGATACCCGAAATGGAGAGCTCCTATGAAATGCTATGCATCGCTGATTGCCGCGCTGTTGATATCTGGCTGTAGTAACACCATGACACCTGCCGAAGAGTTTCACAGTAATGCCTTACACAGTCAGGTAATGCTGGCTTGCGAAGATAAAAAGGAGGACGAGGCCTGCAGCTTTGGTATGGATCAGAATAACCAAACCGAAGGAGTCTGCATTAGTTATCGTCGTACCCAAATGGTTTGTCATGCCAATAACATCGGCACGCTTAGTGAGGCACCGGCACTGCAACAGGCTTGCAGCGAAAAGACACTGGGAGATAGCTGTGAAATAGCAAAGTCTACTGGTAACAAAGCCCCGGGAACCTGTTTGGTTAATCGCGACGGTAATTTAATGTGTGCTGACGACAAACACCGGTAACCGGCAATGAGATACAAAAACGGCGCTCAATGAGCGCCGTTTTTAATGCCAGTGAATCGCTTACATTGTAGCGATTTTAGCCAGTACGCGATCCGCAGCAGCGATGGTTGCATCGATGTCTTCGTCGCTATGTGCCAGCGACAAGAAGCCTGCTTCAAATGCCGATGGCGCAAGGTTAATGCCTTCTTCCAACATGCCGTGGAAGAACGCTTTGAAGTGATCCATGTTACAAGCAGAAACTTGCTCGAAGTTGGTTACCTGAGCTTCGGTGGTAAAGAAGAAGCCGAACATGCCGCCAACGGTGTTGGTGGTCATCGGTACGCCATTCTTGTCGGCCATCGCTTTAAAACCGTTGATCAGCTTCTCGGTTTTAGCAGTAAGAGCGTCGTACACACCTTCTTGCTGCAGCAGGTTCAGCTGTGCTTTACCGGCAGCCATCGCCACAGGGTTACCAGACAGAGTCCCCGCTTGATATACAGGACCATTTGGAGCCAAGTGTTCCATAACGTCGCGGCGACCGCCGAAGGCACCAACAGGCATGCCACCACCGATAACTTTACCTAAACATACTAGGTCTGGGTTCACGCCGTAGTAACCGTGTGCGCCAGTCAAAGATACGCGGAAACCGGTCATCACTTCATCGATTACCAACAGGGCACCGTGCTCGTCACACAATGCACGCAGGCCTTCAAGGAAGCCTGGTACTGGTGGGATGCAGTTCATGTTGCCAGCAACTGGCTCTAGGATAATGGCGGCAATCTCGCCCTTGTTTGACTCAAACAGCTCTTTAACAGAGTCCAGTTTGTTGTAGTCAGCGGTTAGGGTGTGCTTAGCAAAATCCGCAGGAACACCTGGTGAGGTTGGCTCACCGAAGGTCAGCATGCCAGAACCGGCTTTTACCAATAGGCAGTCAGCGTGGCCGTGGTAGCAGCCTTCAAATTTGATGAACTTGTCACGACCAGTGAAACCACGTGCCAAACGCAGTGCCGACATGGTTGCTTCAGTACCAGAGTTAACCATACGAACCTGATCAACACATGGCAGGATATCGGCAACCAGATCAGCCATTTCAACTTCAGATGCGGTAGGAGCACCGAAAGACAGGCCTTTGTCCACTGCCGCTAGAACTGCTTTGCGGATCTCAGGGTGGTTATGACCGAGAATCATCGGTCCCCAAGAACCTACGTAGTCGATGTATTTTTTACCATCAACGTCAAACAGGTAAGCGCCGTCAGCACTGTCGATGAATACTGGAGTACCGCCCACACCTTTAAAGGCACGAACTGGTGAGTTTACGCCACCAGGGATGGTCTGCTGGGCTTGTTCAAACAGGGTTTCGGAACGGTTCATGGTTCTCCTTGCCTTCCAAAAGTGACTGGCGGGGCTCGCCGCGGCCAGTGGCTGATGAGATTAAGCCGCTGTTAAGCGGCGTTAATAAGTATACGGTAGCGTGACAATAGTCCGCTTGCCATCACCAACATAGTGGTGACAGTAAAATTTGGTATTTCAATGCGTCAGCAGGGTGTCATTTTGTGACTATCTGGTGCAAGCGCAACGATCACAGCTTGTTGATCTGATATCAACAAATGGTGCTAATCATGGCTGTTTCGGGCAAAACTGTGCAACATCGACCAGCTGATCAAGCCAATAGGGCAGCTGTGATCGCCATGATAGACATAAACCATACCGCGTCGTTTGGGCGACAACAGCTGGTAAACCTCAGCTAAGGTGGCGTGATCAGGAACCCCGTCGATGTCACTACGGTCGATGGGGCAGTTATCGGCATCGGTAAAGTCTGAGTGGAGATTGATTAAGGTTTGCCCTTGCTTCGTAGCCATCAACAGGTGGCTATTTGGTGCAGATTTAAGTAACTCCAACTGCTCCGACTCAGGTGTGTCAGGCCGTACCGCGACCAAATCGGTATGCATTAGTGCCAGTACGCCCGTTTTCGCTAGGGCGTTTTCTACTGGACGAACTCGGTATCCGAGCCCCATTACATCCAATTGCCGTAAAAATATTTGCTTAGCACCAAGGCCAAGGTGAGCCAGCAGTAGAGCAGGAACAGTGATCAACAGGAACGGCAAAATCACCGTAGCGTTATTGGTTAACTCAACCAGAGCGACGAGCCCCGCCAAAGGCGCATTTAGGCATACCGCCATCATGGCAGTCATGCCAAGCGCACTGTAGATCCCAAGGTATTCGGTGATGCTGGGTAACAGTGGTGAAAACAGCAAGCAAAGGGTGCCGCCGAGCAGGGCGCCGATGCCATACATGGGGCCAATTATTCCGCCGGGAATACCAAGGCCGATCGCGGCAATAGACAACGCCATCTTTGCAACCAATAGGGTTGCCAGTAACAGTACGCTACTGTCGGCTACGTGAGACAGAGCGACTACATGGTGCTCGCCGCCCATAGCTTCTGGGATAGCAAAGCCGATGATGGCGGTGATCAATCCCGCCGCCATTAAGCGGATTAACAGCGGGTAGCCAGAGCTGACCTCGTTGGTACGCAATAATAGACGGCTAAAGAGTGCAGCAACCACCCCTAAGATCAGCCCAAACAACACTAAAGTGGGGTAATACTCTAGTGGCATTTGTGGCAGTTCGAGGCTGCTATATAAATGAACGTCGCCAAACACTAATCTGCTGCCTAATGAGGCGGTCATTGCGGCGATGGTTATCGGCAAGAAATAGTGCAGTTTGTATTCGCGGAGAACCACCTCAAGCACAAACAACACCCCTGCCAAGGGGGTATTGAAAATCGCCGAGATCCCAGCAGCAACGCCGCAAGATGAGAGAATGCGAGTAGTATTGTCAGGCAAAGACCAGCGCTTGGTTATCATGGTGGCGGCACTCGCACCGATGTGAACCGCCGGACCTTCACGCCCAACCGAAAAGCCAGTGATTAATGCCAAAACGGCGGTTACGAATTGATTAAAGCCTGACCCCAGAGGAATACGACCATAATGTTTGTGGATTCGGTGGATAACGAAGGCGATACCGGTACGACGATAGTGGCGGTGACTGACATAGATCATGGCTGCAATCGCAGCGGCGCCAGAAATTGGCAAAGCCACTCGCATCCATTGCGGCAGCTGGGTAAAATCCTCAGCGCCCAGCCACATTAGATCCTGCAATTTTAGGACTGAAAGCTGAAAAATGATAATAAGTCCGCTGGCAATGACGCCGACCAACAGCCCGAGCAAACAGAGTTGCACACTAAGGCGAGCAGAAGAGAGGCGGTATTTATAATCAGCAATCATGTCTTTTCGTAGGCAAGCTGTATTAGTCCAAGTTTATCATAGAGATGTCATTAACTGATGAAGCATATTTGGAAACAACTTTATCCCAACGCATGGATACAATTGGCGTTGCTTCTGTGCGCTGTTGTAATTGGCTGCGTTGTTATGGTGCCAGAGCTGGTGCAGCAACAAAGTAAAATTGAGCAGCTGTTAGATGAAAAACAACGATTAACTGTGGCTAATGCCGTCTTGGAGCGACAGCAGAACACTACTGCATTAGAGCTGAAACTTGAGCAGCAAAGCCAACAAGAAACCACGGCAGCACTGACACAGCAGCGCTTAAAAATGGACGAGTTGGAAAAAGAGTTAGCGTTTTACCGCAGTATTATGGCTCCGGAAACCATAGTCGACGGGGTGGTGATCCATGACTTTGTGCTCGATGAAACCACCGAAATTCGCCGTTTTCGGTTTCAATTGGTGCTAACTCAGCAAAAGGTGCGTAAACGCTACGCCAAAGGCTTTGTCGAAATCAGCGTCGACGGCAGCCAAGAGGGTAAACCTATGACCTTAGATCTGATTGAATTGAGCGAGCTGGAGCCTAAGCCTCGGTTTTCGTTTCGCTACTTTCAGCAGTTTGAGGGAGAGTTTGTGTTGCCACCAAGCTTTGTGCCTGAGCGCATTCGCGTCAACGTAACTGGCACCAGTCGTAAGGCCAAAAACGAAAACACCTACCCATTTGCGGATCTGGTCAGCATCAGTAGCCTGCTCAATTTGCAAGGGGAAACCCAGTTCGCAGAATAATGGTGTAATCTGGCTAATTACAAAATGTGCTTGGTATGATACTTGAACGGATTACTCAGGTATTAGATAATCGCTGAGTCTAAAATTGAGAGGTATACATGACTGCAGTCGCTGAACAAGCTCTGCCGATCGAATTCTCCGATGCCGCAGCGGCAAAGGTGAAAACCCTGTTGGCAGAAGAAGAAAACCCAGAATTGAAATTGCGTGTTTACGTAACTGGCGGCGGTTGTTCCGGTTTCCAGTACGGCTTTACCTTTGATGAGAAGGCCAATGACGGCGACATGACTGTGGTTAAAGAGGGTGTAACCTTGCTGGTAGACCCGATGAGTCTGCAATACTTAGTCGGTGGTATTGTTGATTACACTGAAGGGCTGGAAGGCAGCCGTTTCTTTGTTAACAACCCCAATGCAACCACTACCTGTGGCTGTGGCGCATCGTTCTCAGTCTAAATGGATTGAATCGAGCGTGCTCAAAGCTCACTAAAAGCCGCCTTACGGCGGTTTTTTTGTGTCCACAGTTCAATAGTCACAGCAAAGAATAAGTCGTCATTTATTCTCTTCACTTCTTTCGCTCTGCCCTCTCTCCAATGCTTAGCCTCTACTTTTAACTGTGGTTAAAAAGGGAAGGACTACCAGCCCAACTGCAGCAATCGTGCGGTGGGGACTTTCACTCAGTACTGCTTGGCGTTCATGCCAGGTTGCCTGTGTTGAAGCGAACGCTGTTTGAGATTGGGGTGGAGTTTCCTGCCTATCAAGCCTCTAAAGAGATAGTTAGTCAACTGGGTGGGATCCCGGCAACGCCTATTATGTTGAAAGCTGGAAACGACGGTCGTTTCCGTCGTCACTTCCGTGGTTTTACCGATGCGGATAGCTTGCAACCGCTACTGTGTAGTTAGCTGCTAGTTGGCCAAGACGACAACCCAAAGAGATTAACGCCGCTGAGTTTCAGCGGCGTTTTTGGTGGTTTCGATTAAATATCAATCTTAACTGCAGCCTGCGGGGGGTGGCGTTATCTGTATTGCCGCGACTGTAATCTGCGCAAGTTGTCACATATTTAAGCTGAAAGCGTACGCCGATCACATTATCATCTCGGGCATAACTAGAAAATGACGTTCCCAAGGAGTGGTTGTAATGTCCCGAAACCCGATTGTGGTTGCCATGCTGATCAGTGTGGCATTGGTATTGTGGTTGGCCTCTGGCGTAGTGTGGCCAAGCGAGGATGAATCCGCTGATAAGGCAACCATTGCCGCGGTAAAAGAGCCGGTTGAGGTAATGGCAAAGTTGATGCAAGCGCAGCCAATCCAGCGCGAGGTCAACCTGTATGGACGCACCGCTCCGGATCGCATGGCGACGCTTAGAGCAGAGGTACGTGGACGCATTACTGCCATCTTGGCTGAGCGCGGTAGTGCCGTCGTAGCTGGGCAACCGTTAGTTAAACTGCACCAACGGGATTTACCGCAGCAACTGGCCCGTGCACAAACTACCTTGCAACAGCAAACTCTCGACTTCAATGGGGCGCAAAAGCTCGCCAAGCAAGGCTTGCAAGGCGAGTTACAACTGGCACAAGCCAAAGCTGGGTTAGCCAGCGCCGAAGCGGAAGTGGCGCGGTTACAATTAGAGATCGACCATACCATCATCCGTGCGCCGTTTACTGGAGTGCTTAACGAGCGATACGTTGAGATAGGCGATTACTTAGGCGTGAGTGATCCAGTGGCAATGGTGGCGGATCTGGATCCCTTGGTAGTCAATGCTGAGGTGACTGAGGTTGATGTAGTGGCGCTAAGTACTGGCCAACAAGCGACGGCCAACTTTATTGGCGACGCCAGTTCCAGTGGTACCTTGCGTTATATTTCATCAATGTCGAGCGAAGGTACTAACACCTTCCGTATTGAAGTCGCGTTACCCAACCCAAATGGCAAACTGCGGGCAGGTAAAAGCGCCGAGCTGGTTTTGCCGCTGGAACAGCGCAACGCCATCTACATCACTCCGGCGTTGTTGGCGTTGGATGAGCAGGGTCATCTTGGGGTAAAGGCGGTCGAACAGGGCCACGTTAAGTTCTATCCCATCGAGATGGTCAAAGCCGACGGCGATGGTGTCTGGACCGGCGGTGTGCCCGACGAGATTACCGTTATCACTGTTGGTCAGGCGTTTGTGCGCGATGGCGATCCAGTTCAGGTGTCGCTGGAGTCGCAACCATGAGTGCGATTATTCAAGCGCTGTTGAGTCGCAGCCGCAGTGTGTTGATGGTCTTCATGCTGCTGTTGATCTCCGGCACCGTTACCTACCTCAACATTCCCAAAGAATCTGAACCCGACATTACCATTCCGGTGATCTACGTTTCCATTAGTCACGATGGGATCTCACCGGAAGACGCCGAGCGCATGTTGATCCGGCCGATGGAGCAGGAGTTACGCAGCATCGAGGGAATCGATGAGTTGCGTTCCACCGCATCGGAAGGGCACGCCAGTATCGTGATGGAGTTCGATGCTGGTTTTGATCCTCGGGTGGCGCTAGCCAGTGTTCGCGACAAAGTCACCTTAGCGCGGGCTAAGTTGCCAGCGGATACCGAAGAGCCAACCGTTAATGAAGTAACCATGGCCGGAGAGAATCCGGTAATAACGGTAACCCTGTCTGGGCCGTTATCGGAACGATCATTGGTGCAGATCGCCCGTCGCTTGCAAGATGCGTTTGAAGCCTTACCGCAGGTGTTGGAAGTTGAGATCGGCGGCGATCGCGATGAACTGCTGGAGATCATTGTTGATCCGCTGCTACTGGAGAGCTATCAGCTGTCGGTTGGCGACATCGTTACCTTGGTTGCCCGCTCTAACCGGTTGGTACCGGCGGGCACCATGGACACCGGCGAAGGCCGCTTTGCGGTGAAGTTACCGTCGGTATTTGAAAGCATTAAAGATGTGCTCGATCTGCCAGTGAAGGTACAGGGCGATCAAGTGGTTACCATTGGCGATCTGGCTACGGTTCGTCGTGGCTTTAAGGATCCGCAATCTTACGCCCGCTTGAATCAACAACCGGCATTGTCGCTTGAAGTAAAGAAGCGTCCGGGTAAGAACATTATCGAAACGGTGCAGTTGGTGCGTGGCATTGTTGAGCAGAGCCAACCACAGTGGCCTAACGGTTTAGAGGTAACCTTTACCGGCGATCGCAGCGAAGAGATCGAAGAGATGTTGTTGGATCTGCAAAATAACGTCTTGTCGGCGATCATCTTGGTTACCATCGTGGTGGTGGCGGCACTGGGACTGCGCAGTGCCGGTTTAGTCGGGGTTGCGATCCCCGGTTCATTTCTCACAGGGATCCTGTTGCTTGGAAGCATGGGGCTTACCGTCAATATGGTGGTGCTATTTGCGTTGATTATGGCGGTCGGCATGTTGGTGGATGGTGCGATCGTAGTGACCGAATTTGCCGATCGACGCATGACCGAGGGCGCCGATAAACGCACCGCTTATAGCGAAGCAGCACAGCGGATGGCGTGGCCGATCATCGCCTCAACCGCAACCACCTTAGCCGCCTTTGCTCCGCTGCTGTTCTGGCCGGGGATCATGGGCGAGTTTATGAAATATATGCCACTCACCTTGATAGCGACCCTTAGTGCGTCACTGTTGATGGCATTGATCTTTGTGCCGACGCTTGGCTCTTTGTTTGGTAAACCTTTGCCATTAAGCGCTAAAACTAGGGCGGCGATGGCACAAGCACAAAGCGGTGATTTAACCAAGTTGCCGGGTTTTAGCGGCCATTATGTGCGCCAGTTGCAGCGAGCCATTGTGCACCCTTGGAAGGTCTTAATGCTGATGTTGGCAGTGGTGGTGGTGATCATCACCGCTTATGTGGTTAACAATGCGGGCACTGAGTTCTTCCCTGAAGTAGAGCCTGATGGACTTAATCTTTATGTCCGTGGCTATGGCGATCTGTCGATCACTGAGAAAGACGAGCTGATGAAAAAGGTGGAGCAGCGGATCGGTGATATGGAGGAGTTAGAAACGCTTTACAGTCGCAGTGGTGGCACCGATCAAATCGGCTATGCGCGTTTGAATCTGATCGATTGGCAACAGCGAGTCAGTGCGGACGATGTCGTGGCTAAGGTACGCCAGCGCTTGGACGATCTAAAAGGGATCGAGCTGGAGGTACGCCGTGATCAAAATGGTCCGTCTGGCGGCAAACCGTTCCAGTTGCAGCTCTCGTCTAAGTTGCCTGTGGCTCTTAATGATGCGATCGATAAGATCCGCTCAGAGCTCGACGCCGATCCGAATTTCATTAACGTTACCGATAACGGCACCAAGCCAGGGATCGAGTGGCAGCTGCTGGTTGATCGAACCAAGGCGGCTCGGTTCGGTGCTGATGCAACCCTAGTTGGTAGTACCGTTCAGTTGGTAACTTCAGGCTTAAAGCTGGGGGAGTATCGGCCGGACGATGCCGATGATGAGCTGGATATCCGTGCTCGCTTCCCTGCCGATAAACGCCATATTCTGCGATTGGATCAGCTGCGGATAAACACCAGCTATGGCCAGGTTCCGGTAGGCAACTTTATGGAGCGCCAACCTGCACCGAAGGTGGATAGTATTCGCCGGGTTGATGGCCGTCGAGTGATGACCATAGAAGCCGATCTGGCTCCCGGTGTCCAGTTAGCGCAGGTGCTACCGGCACTGCAAGCGAAACTGCCGGATCTTAACTTGGATCCTTCAGTGCAGTTCAGTTTCCGTGGTGAGAAAGAGGATCAGCAAGAATCGCAAACCTTCTTGGTGAACGCCTTTTTGATCGCGTTGTGCGTTATGGCGATCATCTTGGTCACTCAGTTTAATTCGATCTTCCAAGCGTTTTTGATTCTCACCGCAGTGATGCTGTCGATCGCAGGGGTACTGCTTGGGTTAATGGTGACTAACCAGCCATTTGGTATTGTCATGTGTGGCCTTGGGGTAATTGCATTGGCAGGGATCGTCGTAAACAACAACATCGTTTTGATCGATACCTATAACGTATTGCTCAAGCAGGGCATGACGCCAGCCGAAGCGATCGTCCGGACTGGAGCGCAGCGACTGCGGCCGGTGATGTTGACCACCATCACCACAATTCTTGGGTTAATGCCGATGGTGTTGCAGGTTAATATCGATCTCTTCAACCGCGCGATAACCGTGGGAGCACCATCAACTCAATGGTGGTCGCAACTGGCCACAACCGTTGCTGGCGGGCTAGCTTTTGCCACCTTCTTAACGTTGTTATTGACGCCAAGTTTATTGGCTCTGCGGGCGGGAAAGGGTTTGCATCAACGACCAACCCTTACCACTACTTAGATTATTTACAGCAGTGGCAACAGCCTAAAACTGTCATCGAACCTTGATAGGCTGTTGCCTCTATTGCATGGGGTAACAATCGATGCCAATGAGCAATCCGTTGCAGATCTTTTATCAGTTCCTCAAGCTAGGCTTACTCTCTTTTGGTGGCCCAGCGGCGCACTTGGGCTATTTTCAGCGACACTTTGTCTCTGAACTGCGCTGGGTAAAGCAGGGACAATACAGTCAACTGGTGGCACTTAGTCAGTTGTTGCCCGGCCCAGGCAGCAGCCAAGTTGGGTTTGCTATTGGTTACTTAAGGGGGGGCTTAGCTGGCGGTATCGCCGCCTTTGTGGGTTTTACCCTGCCGTCATTCATTATCATGCTCAGCTTGGCGTTGGGCTATGGCCAATGGCAGTCGTGGCCAATGGCTGACTCGATAATCAGCGGCTTAAAGCTGGTGGCATTGGTGGTGGTTGCTGACGCAGTCTGGCAGATGAGTAAGCAGTTTTGTCGTGATAGTGCCATGTGGTTACTTGCGGCACTGGCCGCAGCAGTGATGTTAGTGGTGCCCGATGTTGGTGCTCAAATGGCAGTATTGCTCGCCGCGGCGTGTTGGGGCTGGTGGTCTGGCCGCAATCAGGCGGATGAATTAGTCACCTCACCGTTGTCATTGAACTGGCCGGCATTAGCAACGTTGTTGGCGTTGACGCTGTATATTCTCTGGCCAAGTGAAACGGCGCTGGGGCTGTTGATGGCTGATTTTTATCAAGCTGGCGCCTTGGTGTTCGGTGGCGGCCATGTGGTGCTGCCACTGTTACAACAATTTGCTGGCGATAGCCTTAGCAGTAGTGAATTTCTTAGTGGCTATGCTGCGGCTCAAGCGGTACCGGGGCCGATGTTTACCGTGGCCACTTACTTAGGTGCCATGAGTTTGCCCGATGATGCTGTGATGGCGGCTGGCGCGACGACCATCGCTATCTTCCTGCCAGGGTTGTTGTTGATGTGGCTGTGCATCAACAGTTGGCAAGCGTTGGCACAGCGGCCGCAGGTAGCAGCGATTGTTGCCGCACTTAACGCTGCCGTTGTTGGCCTGTTATTTAGCGCGCTGTATCAGCCGGTGTTTACTAGTGCCGTTGGTCAGCCAAGGGATGTTGCTATCGCCTTGGTCGCAATGGTGTTATTGCGTCAATTCCGTTGGCCGTTGCTAGCGGTTATCACTTTGGTGTTAGGGATATTCCTGCTGCTGGCGCTGTAATCGGCAGAGCCGAAGGCTTGATATAAACTTCAACACTTAACTACGACACAGCCAAAAAAAACGCCACCAGCATGAGCCGATGGCGGTTTTTTAGTGTGCGGTCAATCAGCTTAAGCTGACGCGTGTTTCACCGCTGCGCTTAGCTAAGGTGCCGATAGGTTGAATGGCAATACCTGCCGCCGCTAAGGTTTGCTCTACTTCCGCTTTAGCGTCGTCAGCCACCGCAACCAATAGGCCACCTGAGGTTTGAGGATCGCAGAGAATGGTGCGCTGCTGATCGGTTAGCTGTGGCAGTTTGTGGCCGTAGCTATCGAAATTACGTCCGCTACCTCCAGGGATACAACCTTGCTCTAGGTAGTTGCTTACCTGTGGAAGCAAAGGTAACGACTCAAAGTTAATGGCCGCCTGTAAGCCGGCGCCATCACACACTTCAATTAGGTGACCAGCTAAGCCGAAACCGGTGACATCGGTAATGGCATGAACACCACTAATTTTGGCCAATTCAATGCCAATTTTGTTGAGCTGACACATCGCTTCAACCGCAATTTCGCTGTGCTCTGGCTGCAGTTTCTTCTGTTTCTGCGCGGTAGTTAAAATGCCGATGCCCAGAGGCTTAGTTAGGTACAGGGTATCGCCCGCTTTGGCTTGGTCGTTACGTTTCAATTGCTCCAGAGGCACCGAACCGGTTACCGCTAGGCCAAAGATCGGTTCTGGACTATCGATGGAGTGGCCACCGGCCAAGATGATGCCCGCATCACGACAGGCAGCACGGCCACCTTCAATCACTTGCTGGCCCACTTCCGGTGGCAGCTTGGCAATTGGCCAACCAAAGATCGCAATCGCCATCATCGGCTTGCCACCCATGGCGTACACGTCACTGATGGCGTTGGTGGCGGCAATGCGGCCAAAGGTAAAGGGATCATCGACGATTGGCATAAAGAAGTCGGTGGTGCTGATGATCCCGGTATGATCGTCCAGCGCATAGACGGCGGCGTCATCACGGCTAGCGTTACCCACAATCAGACGCTTATCGTCCAGTTCCGGCAGGCTAGATTGCAACATGGTGTCGAGCACCTTAGGAGAGATCTTGCAGCCGCAGCCAGCGCCGTGACTGTATTCCGTTAGTTTAATAGTCATCTGATATCCAAAATTCCGCTTTAAATGTGAATCACTTTATCGCTGTCTAGGGTCCACTGGGTTAACTCAACTAGGGTAGCTACCTCAACTCCGTCGATACAACGCTCAGGGGTTATGCCCCGTGCTTCAACACAGGTTTTACACATATGGATGCTTACCCCTTGGGCCAGCAAAATCTCCAACATCTGGCCAATGTGCACACTGAAATCTGGGGTCTTTTGCTGCGACAGCGCCGCGGTGACCGCATCAGACATCAGAAACAATCGTTGTGTTACCGGTGTGGTGCTATGTTCTTCCATCGCGATGGCCATGCGCAGCGCATTGTAGAGCTTCTCGCTGCCATAAGGACCATCGTGCGCAACTAAAAGAATGGAGGTCATGTGCTACCTATCTGGTTAAAAAGAACCGAGTGCATTGGCACTATCAGTCCTTGTGGTTATTAGTTCTATCAAGCCCAAGCTGATGCCGCAATGACCATAATGATGGTGACGGAAGTTCAGTGCAGGCTTGTAGTGCAGGATGTGACAGAGTCTGCACTGGCGTGCCATCGGCAGTAATTTTTCCCTGCTGCAGATGCAATACTCGGTCGCAATTTCGAGCTACAAACTCTAAGTCATGGCTGATGTTGATTATCGTGGTGCCACGCTGTCGTTGCTCGGCCAGGAACTGTTCTAGCAAGGCTAGATTATGACGATCAAAGTCGCGGCTTGGTTCGTCCAACAACAGTATTGCTGGCTGTGCCACCGCGATACTGGCAAGAGTCACCATACGGCGCTTACCTGCATCAAGATCGAGTGGGTGGCATTGTGCATACTGAGTTAGCTCAAGCTGCGCTAGGATGTCGCTGCGATGGCGCTCTATCTTACTTTGAGGCCAACCTAGCTGCTTCATTACCAAGTTAACTTCGTTATCTACTCGGCTGTGCAACAGTTGGTTTTCTGGCTCTTGAAACAGTATGCCAATTAAGCCGCAGCGCTGTTGCGCGGGGATCTTATCAATAGCTTGCTGCTGCCATAAAACGTGGCCACGCCGAGGCTGGAGTAACCCAGCTATCAGTTTAATTAGGGTTGACTTACCGGCACCGTTATCACCGACTAAGCCGACATGTTGACCCGGTTTGATGGTTAACTTCGGCAGGTGCAAACAGTCGTTCTCGCAGTCTGGCCAACTGAATCGTAGCGGCTCAAGTTGTAGCATCTGGATGCTCCTTAAACCATTGCAGCAGCTGTCGGTCGGTTAGTGGAAGCCCTTTGCTGTCGCTCGATTCGTCTGTGGCGATGTTGGCTGCCAATGCTTGCCAAGCATCGCTGCACAGCAGCTGTTGCAACATCAGTGGCAGTTGTGATTGTGGCGAACCATAACCTGCGACCGTGCCGCCGTTGAGCACCAAGGCCTGATCAATCCACTCTACACTTGGTTGCAACGTGGTCTCGGCCAGCACAACCGTCAGTTGATGTTGCTGACTGTACTGCTTCAACTGCTGTAACAACTGCTGGTGGGCGAGGGGGGTTAATCGAGAAAAGGCCTGATCTAGGATCAGCAAGTCCGGTTGCATCGCTAGGGCACAGGCTAAACCTACCCGCTGTGCTTCGCCGCCGGAAAGTGTGGCTGGATGACGTGCAGCCAGATGACTACTGCCGGTTAGCTGCAACATCGTTTCAATCCGTTGCTCAACCTCAGTAACACTTAGGTTGAGATTGTCCGGGCCGAAGCCAATCTCATCGGCTACGGTGTAAACGCAACCAGACCACTGCGGGCTGGCTTGCACCAGTTGTACCTTCAATGGTGGGGTTTGCGGTGCCAACAGATCTTCATCGTGCCAATGCAGTTGGCCGTAACTGGACATTGGTGTCAGTTGTGGGACCCAGCCAGCCAGTGCTTGGCTTAATAGCGATTTGCCGGAGCCGTTGCCACCGGCGAGCAGCAGCCACTGTCCGGTAGCAAGGTGCAGATCGACTGGGCCGATATTAACCGCGCCAACCAGTTGCAGTTGCTGTGCGATTAACGCCATAACAGTGCTCCTAGTAGTTGCAGTAGCATCACCACCGCAATGCCCCAACGGAGTTGTTGTTGCCAGATTGGATCTAAGGGGGCGTTACGGCGAGTGCGCTGGGCTTGATGGCGAAAGCCACGCATCTCCAGCATTGCACCTTGCTGTCCTACCCCTTGTAGCAGGCTATTGAGCAGCGGCATAAGTAACGCCGGCGCCGCCTTGCTACGTTGCCATAGTGTACCGTCCAACGGCACACCACGGGCAAGCTGAGCTTGGCGGATCTGTGCTATCTGGCGCTTGATCGGATCGAGCAACAGTAGTGGTCCAGCAAGAAGGTAGCTCAAGGATAGCGGTAACCGGCTGGCAAACAGTGCGGCGATTAGTCGTGGCAATGGGCAGTAGCTAAACCACAGCTGTGCCACCACTAAACTGGTGGCGATCCGCAGCCATAAAGTGGTGGCAGGCCACGGCCAGTGCCAGCTCTCAATAGTGCCGAAGCAATAGGCTAGGATCTGACTGTGGATCAACCACAAACCTAGCGCCAGCGGCAGCAGCAGTTGCAGCAACCAGCTTAGGCGTTGACGTCCGTCAGGGTTGCCAAATAGTGCCAGCATTGGCAATGCCAATGCCAACAGCGACGCCGGGCCAAGCGGCAGCATAAAGGCGCTGACGCTGTACCAAAGCCATAGAATAAAGCCGGTAAATGGGTGCAACTTAGCTCACCGCAGCTGCATCATCGAATTGATTCCGGCTGCGCTGTGGTAAGCGGCGCACTAGCTGCCAAGCAATCAAACAAGCAATGATCTTATCCGCTAAATTGGCGCCAATAACGGTCAGGGCAACTGATTGCAGCAAACCGTCGCCAACGGCGGTGAAGTAGGCGACGATAAAGTCGGCCCCACTACCGGTTGCACCACCAAACAGGTAAGCACGAATTGGCGCCGCCACTAGGGTCAGTGCTAAGGCAATTAACACACCACTGAGCAGTACCTTAGGGAACGACTTAAAGCCGCCGCGTTGGGCGCATAAACCCGCAACTAAGCCAATAACGCCAGCAACCGGCGCGAAGGCGGCTGCAACTGGGCCACTGATCAAACCCCAAATGAGGTTGGTAGTTAAGCCCGTGCACAGTGCAGCCCAAGGTCCAGCAAGCAGCGCCACGATGATGGAACCGATGGAGTCCATAAACAACGGTAGCTTTAGCATTGAGTTGAGTTCACCGCCACTCATGTTGATGGCTATGCCCACAACCATCAGGCTTAGGGTGCGGTTGTTAAAACGGTATTTAGATGGAGTCACTATCAAACCCTTGAATCGGTATTTAGTTTGGAGGTGGAAAGCTCTGGATACCCAGAGAGATGGCAATGGCGTCGTTCAAACTTGAGCGCCGGTAGGATCCCAATCACCAACTCTAAGGTGGTACGTACGACGCAACCGGACAGTACGTGGCCGCCAACCATCTGCCCTTGGGCGTTACTCAGGCTAATGTGCAGGTGGCTGCAATCGGCATCGAGGGTGCCACTGAGGGCATGGACCTCAAACGGTTCCGTCAACACACAACCCTCAGGCTGAGCTGCGAAGCGCAGATTGGCAACACTAAGGCTGCCGACGGCAGAGGCGATAAATGCGGCGCCAACCTGTTGTTGTTGCAGCCAAGCATCGAGTTGCTGCAATAGCTCCTGACCAGGCAACAACCGCAATACTGCATATTGCACATCACTGGTTAGTGTTTGGTTCGGATTGAGTGGGGTGCTCATAGTGATGCTCCGCTGTCCGGCTAAAAGAGCGGGGTACCATACAGGAATTGGGTGACGATTAGCGTCGACGAGTGCACATTTGCATGATTTTTGTGCGCAATAATGGCCTGTTTGAGGGAGATTGCCCCAGCTAGCTGCAACTGGGGCGAGTGTTATTCTGTTTGCCGTTAGCAGATCCGTGGCAGCAGTTCGCCTTTCGGCAGCTCCATATAACGCTTAGATCCCCACGGGCTGGTCTGCACTACTTTACCGGCGTACTCGTTGCACACCTTGCCGATCACGGTAGCGGTTGACTGGAACTGCTGCAGGATGGCCACTGCTTGTTCGGCCTGTTCCGCAGCAACCGCTACAACGAAGGTGCCTTCGTTAGCCAGTTCTGCGGGTTCGAAGCCAAACAATTCGCACAAACCTTGTACCGCAGGATCAATCGGCAGCGCTTGTTCCGCTACCTCAATGCCCAGCTCGCGTGCCTCAGCCCACTCATTTAATACCGCGGCTAGGCCGCCACGAGTAGCGTCGCGCATCGCTTTGGTGTCGATGCCTGCATCCAATAGAGCCTTTACTGCTGGCCATAGCGTATCGCAATCTGACTGCAGCTCGGTGTCGAGTTCAAGCCCTTCGCGGCTTGCTAAGATACAGGCGCCGTGAGCACCGATATCACGGGAAACGATGATAGCATCGCCAGCCTCGAGCCGTTTCCATGATGGTGCCGCTATGCACGTACCTACACCCGAGGTGTTGATGAATAAGCCATCGGCAGCGCCCTTTGGCACAACTTTGGTGTCGCCGCAGACGATCTTAGCGCCAGACTTGGCCAGCTCTGCCGCCATCGATTGCACTAGGCTTTCCAGTTCAGCAAACTCCAAGCCCTCTTCGATGATGAAACCACAGGAGAGGTACTGCGGAATCGCGCCAGCCATGGCCAGATCGTTAACGGTGCCAGCAATGGCAATCTTGCCTAAGTCGCCGCCATTAAAGTGACGGGGTGATACCGTAAAACTGTCGGTAGTAAAGGCTACCGGACCATCAAACTGCAACCGTGCTGCGTCTTCGTCGCGGACTAAGATATCGTTTTCAAAGTGCTTGAAGAACACCTTACGGATGAGGTTGTTCATCTCCACGCCGCCACCGCCGTGGCTAAGTTCGACGCGGCGTTTCTTTAATTCGTTCATAGGCTGACTCCAGCGTATTTGTAGTGCGCGTGACAAGCGCCTTCGGAGCTAACCATACAGCTGCCCATTGGGGTTTGTGGGGTGCAACCGCGGCCGAACACCTTGCACTGTTGCGGCGTTTTAATGCCTTTAAGGATCTCACCGCACATGCAGGCTTTGTGATCGTCAACCGGATCTGTAGGCAGGATCTGGGCGTATTTAAGTTCGGCGTTGCGATGGTTGAACTGCGGTTTCAGCCGTAATGCGGAGGCGGGGATGTCACCTAAACCACGCCAACGGAAGGCGTCTGCTAATTCGAAGTAATCAGCTACTAACTGCTGCGCTTTGAGATTACCGTCGTGACTCACCGAGCGCCGGTATTGGATCTCAAGTTTGGCTTCGCCTGCAATCGCTTGCTGTACTAGCATCAACACTCCTTCGAGGATATCGACTGGCTCAAAACCAGTAACAACCAGGGGAGTTTGGTAGTTGTCGACGGCGGCTTGATAGATCTTGGCACCAGTAATAACCGAAACGTGGGATGGGCCGATAAAGGCGTTAATCGTGGCTTCACCGCCAGCCATCACCGCATCGATTGCTGGCGGAACCAACACATGGTTGACGTGTAATAGCAGATTATCTAACTCCATCGCTTCTGCTTGTTGCACTAGCACCGCACTCATTGGAGTAGTGGTTTCAAAACCGATGGCAAAGAATACTACGGTTTTGTCTGGATTCTGTTGTGCCAGTACTAGCGCATCGAGGGGATCATATAGGGCGCGAATGTCTGCGCCTTGGGCTCGTAGCTTGGCCAAACTGGTGTCTGAGCCGGGAACGCGGATCATATCGCCTAAGGTGGCGAGGATAACATCTGGCTGTTGGGCGAGGGCGATCGCTTGATCGATGCGCTCTTTCGGCATGATACATACTGGGCAACCCGGGCCATGAACAAAGTCGATGTTATCTGGCAGCAATTGGTGCAAGCCAAATTTCATAATGGAGTGGGTGTGGCCGCCGCACACCTCCATGATACGCAGTGGCTCAGGCAGTTGTGGTGCTATCTGGGCGATCTTAGCCAACAACATCTTGATGGTGTCGGGATCGCGAAAACCGTTGTATAGCTGCTCTAGGGTGATGCCATTAGCAGCCATTAGCCAGCTCCATCTGCTTCAGTAAAGCTAAGTTCTCGATAGCGGTTTTATGGTCAATTTTGTTCATCGCAAACCCAACATGCAATAGCACGTAGTCGCCGATTTCAAGCGGCTCAGCAATCAAGTGGGTGCTGACTTTGCGTTTGACCCCCATGGTATCGACAGTGACGCTGTCTTCGTTGGGATGAAGCTCAGTTACCTGAGAGGGGATGGAGAGGCACATGATGACGGTTCCTTTAGTCAACGCTCTCGGCAACGATAATAACAGCGCGTTATTTGGTGCCGAGAAAGCGGGTCGCCTGAGTACTGAATCGTAACAATCTGCGACAGCCGTTAGCGCAACTAAGGCTGTCGTGAGGACGACTAATTCAATTGGTGTTGTTGTGGTAGCAAAATCAAAATTATCCAGCAACCACCCAAGCTAGGATTTGCCAACTGAGCCACTTTTTAGGCCGAAGTAGCCATTATTTACTTACAAAATGGACATCTAGAGGTGGGTTTTACAGTCGCTACAGAGGGGGTTTTGCGTAATGCATACACCATCGGTATGGTGATTGGTTGTGTACTGGAGGTACACACTTTGTTACTAAGCTATTGCAGTCTAAGCGAGGTAATTCAGTAAGCTAGACCGATTCAATGTCGGTGGCGCATGCACTGCGCTGTAGCTAAATCAATCCCAAGGAGCAACAGGATGTTTACCAAGCCTCTGATTGCCGTCAGCGTAGTGCTGGCGTTGAGTGCCTGTTCCGGTCTGGACGACCACGCCATAGAAAAGAGTACGATGACAGAGTCCATTATTAACGTTGATGTTGCCGAAGTTGCAGCGTTACCCGAAGCCAATGCGTTAAAGCACCCAAGTGTATTGCCTTACCAGTTGCCGCCGTTTGATAAGATTAACGATGCGGATGTGGAAGCGGCCATTATGGCGGGCATGGTGGAGATGCTGGCGCAGGTCAATGCCATCGCAAACAACCCCGCACCAGCGACCTTCGACAACACATTGGTGCCACTAGAGCAAAGCGGAGCTTTGTATCAGCGTGGGTTATCCATTTTGTTCAACCTTGGTAGCTCTAATGGCACCCCAGAGCGGTTGGCGCTCATGGCTAAGATCAGCCCGTTGGTTAGTCAGCAGCAAGACAACATCTACTTAAACGCCAAACTGTACCAACGCTTCACTGAGGTAAAGGCAAGTCGTGATAGTGCCAACCTGAATCCAGAGCAAAAGCGTCTAATTGATGTCTACCAGCAACAGTTTGATCAAGCCGGTGCCAGCTTAACGCAAGCACAGCAAACCGAAGTCCGTAAGCTGAATACCCGTTTATCGGAACTGACCACTGAGTTTGGTCAGAATGTATTGCAAGCCAGCCAAGCCGATGCGGTCTTGGTGGAGGATGCGGCTGAGCTGAGTGGCCTTAGTGAGGTGGAGATCGGCAGCGCTAAAATGGCCGCCGAGAAAGCCGGGTACAGTGACGGTTATCTACTGACCTTGGTTAACACCACTCGCCAGTCTTACCTGACTAATCTGCACAGCCGTGAACTGCGCCAACAGGTGTGGCAAGCGTCTGCCAACCGTGCCAATCATGGCAAGTTTGATAATACCCCAGTGGCGCTAGAGATCGCTAAGTTACGTGCCCAGAAAGCGGCTCTGTTTGGTTATGCAACGTGGGCGGATTATCAGCTTAAAACCCAGATGGCACAAAGCTCTGATACGGTATTTGATCTATTAGGATCGATGGTGCCGAAGGTGGTGATCAACGCTGATACCGAAGCGAAGCAGATCAAAGCGTTGATGGCGCAGCAGGGGATTAAGCACGAGCTGCAACCTTGGGACTGGTTCTACTATGGTGAACAAGTTCGGCAGCAGAAATACCAGCTGGATCCGGCTGAGGTGGCACAATACCTGCCGTTTGACCGAGTACTGCACGACGGCGTTTTCTACGCCATGGAGCGCCAGTTTGGTATCACCTTTAAGGCTCGCCCGGATCTACCGACTTACCATGAAGATGTTGATGCCTACGAGATCTTCGATGCTGATGGCTCATCCATGGGCTTGTTCCTTGCCGACTACTTTGCCCGTGAAGGTAAGCGCGGTGGTGCTTGGATGAACGCCTTTGTTACCCAGTCGCATCTGCTCGGTACTAAGCCGGTTATCTTCAACGTGATGAACATCCCCAAGGCGGCGGAAGGTCAACCGCAGCTGGTATCGTTTGATGAAGCCACTACCATGTTCCATGAGTTTGGACATGGCGTGCATGGGCTGTTTTCTGATGTGACCTACCCAAGCCTAGCGGGAACCTCGGTATCCCGTGACTTTGTTGAGTTTCCATCAACCTTCCAAGAGGATTGGGCATCCCATCCTGATGTAATCAGCAATTACGCCAAGCACTACCAAACCGGTGAGCCGATCCCAGCTGATTTGCTGCAAAAAGTATTGGCTGCGGGTAAGTTTAACCAAGGTTTTGATACCCTTGAGTATCTCTCTTCAGCTTTGCTGGATATGGAGTGGCACAGTGTCAGTGGTGATGTTGCAATCAGTGATATTGAAGCCTTTGAAAAGGAAGCATTAGCTAAGCACGGTATTAACGTAGCGGCGATTCCACCACGTTATAAGTCTAGCTATTTCAGCCACATTTTTGCTGGTGGCTACAGTGCGGGTTACTACGCCTACATGTGGAGTGAGATCCTTGCCGCTGATGCCTTTGCCTACATCCGTGAGCACGGCGGCTTAAGCCGAGAGCAGGGGGAAAAGTTCCGCAAGGAGATTCTATCGATGGGTAACAGTCAGGATCTGATGGAAACCTATAAAGGCTTCCGTGGCAGTGAGCCGACAACAGAAGCGCTGTTGATCCGCCGTGGCATCAACCTAAGCAAGTAATGGCTGTGTAGCAATTAACTGTTGTTCTTTCTAATACAGTTAAAGCACCGGAATCGGTGAAGCCGAAGGCTTAAGATAAACTTCAACAGCTAACTACGACAGAGCCCAAGTAATCTGCTTTCCGCCATGCTAAAGCCAACACCTAGGTGTTGGCTTTTTTGTTGTTACTGGAAACGTGCCGGTTGCTATAGCGAGACGTCAGTAGCCTGCGCGGTCTCTACTGCAAAAACCTGATTAAGCTGGCCAATAAGCCACTGTAAGGCCGGATCGTTCTCCCGGCTTTGATGCCAGTAGAGGTGAATGCTGATGTGACTGGTAGTGAATGGTAGCGGCCAGATCTGCATATCATCGCAGTTGTGTGCCAGCGCAATGCTACTGGGTAAGGTAACCAATAACTCCGACTGGGCTGCTAATGCCAAAGCCGATTGGTAGCTTTGGCATCGCACCGCCACTTGACGGCTCAAGCCCCGCTTATCCAGCGCGTATTCTTCCAATACTCGGCCAGATGGCCGACTAGAAACCTCGATGTGTTTGGCCTGTTGGTACTGCTTTAGGTTGAGCTGTTCTAACTGGTCATTGCTGGCCACCACCAGTTGATCATCCATTAGTGGGTGATGGGCAATGCCGCTTGGGGTCAGTGCCTGAATATCGATGATTAGATCCAACTGCCGATGTACCAGTAAGCGCTCCATCTGATCACGGCTAAAGCGACGGCTGGTGAGGCGGCAGTGGGGTGCATGCTGTTGCAATACATCGCATACCTGCGGCAATAACAGTGATTCTAGCGCCTCGGATATCCCTAGCTGAAAGTGCTGCTCCGCCGATACCGGTTCAAACTTGCCCCAACTTTGTAGTAGCTGTCGTAATTGCGCCAAGGTAGCCAACAACTGCGGTGCCATCCGCTGGCAGCTTGGGGTTGGCACCATCTGCTGACCTCGGCGCTCAAACAGTGGCTCGCCCATGCGCTCTCGTAGTCGCTTTAAGGCGTGGCTTACCGCCGAAGGGGTAACGTGTAACACCTCGCCAGCGCGACTAATACTCTGCTCGGTGTAGATCGCTTCAAACACTTTCAACAAATTAAAATCGAGCTGTTCCGGTAACCGATCCATGGTGAATTTCACTCATTTTGTTGTTTGAATTGTTTTCGTTTCATTCACAAAGGTAATTGTCTTAGGGTGGTCTGTAAAGTGTTAACAAGGTGATAACTACATGGATTTTACTCACAGCGCCAAAAGCCTCGAACTGCAGCAACGGATGCAGCAGTTTATTGCTGACAACCTCGACCCGTTCGAGCAGGAATACTTTCAGCTGAACGAACAGTTAAACCCCGACACTAACTGGCGCAACTGGCAGGTGGTTCCCGAGACCGAAGCCCTTAAGGCCAAAGCCAAAGCTGCAGGGTTGTGGAATCTATTTCTACCTGATGCCGAGTTAGGAGCTGGTTTATCGGTATTGGAGTACGCGCCATTGGCGGAGCTAACCGGTCGGTCGTTGCTCTATCCAGAGGTGTTTAACTGTAATGCGCCGGACACCGGCAATATGGAAGTGCTGTATCACTTTGGTAACGAGCAACAAAAAGCTAAGTGGTTAACGCCACTGCTGGCCGGTGAGATCCGCTCGGTGTTCTTTATGACCGAGCCCGGCGTCGCCTCGTCCGATGCCACTAATATGGCGGCCACCATCACCGAAGATGGTGACGATCTTATCCTTAACGGTCGCAAGTGGTGGAGCTCTGGGGTTGGCCATCCAAACTGTAAGGTTGGGGTGTTTATGGGGCTGTCGAATCCAGACAACCCTAAGCATCAGCAGCACTCGATGGTGTTGGTGGAGCTGGATACGCCGGGGATCACCATTGAACGAATGCTAACCGCCGCCGGTGAAAGCGATGCGCCTTATGGCCATGGCGAAGTGAATTTCGACAATGTGCGGGTGCCGAAGACCAATCTGATTCAAAAACTCGGCGATGGTTTTGCCATCGCACAAGGGCGTTTAGGGCCAGGCCGAATCCATCACTGCATGCGCTGCATTGGCGCGGCGGAGCGAGTACTGGAAATGGGGATCAAGCGGGCTATGAGCCGCAGTGCATTTGGCCGACCAATCATCGAACTTGGTGGCAATCGAGAACGCATTGCTGACGCACGTTTAGCTATTGATCAAGCTCGTTTACTGACTTACTTCGCCGCGTGGAAGGTCGATAACGTCGGGGTCAAGCAGGCGATGACAGAGATCTCGGCCATCAAGGTGGCTGCGCCAAACATGCTGCAAGATATTGTCGATATGGTGATGCAGTTGCACGGTGGGGCCGGTATGGGACCAGATTTTGGCCTAATGCGTTTTTACGCGCAGGCCCGCAGTTTGCGTTTGGCCGACGGCCCTGATGAAGTACACAAAGGCATGTTGTCCCGCCTTGAACTTCGAAAATACAAGTAACGCCAGCAACAGTCAGCATTCAATCGAATAGCGGTTTATCGGTGTGATTGAAAATTTTCAAGTAATTGCCTATTGAGTGAAAAATAGGCAATGTGGATTTTAGTTAAATTAGGGACAACGACATGAGCAAGCGGATTGTTATTACTGGGGCAGCGTCTGGACTGGGGCTGGCATTGGCACTTAATTACGCCAAGCAGGGTTGTAAAATCGCGGTAGCTGATCGCCAAGATGGTGCGGATGCGGTGCGACAGATAGAAGCCGCTGGCGGTGAAGCCTTCTTCCAGCAATGCGATGTCACCGACGACACATCTATGAACGCATTGGCCACTGCCGTTGAACAACGCTGGGGTGGTGTTGATGTGCTGGTTGCCAATGCCGGTGTTGCGACCGGCGGCGCCATCGAAGATGAATCGATGGAAGACTGGAATTGGGTTACCCAGATTAACGTATTAGGGGTGGTGCGTACCTGCAAGGTGTTCTTGCCGCTGCTGCGTCAGGGCAGTCAGATCCTCTGTACCGCATCCGCTGCAGGCTTGGTGGGGATGCCACGTATGGGCAGCTACTGTGCCGGTAAGTCTGCGGTAGTTTCCTTCGCTGAATCGATGGCGATAGAGCTGGCACCAAGAGGCATTCACGTGTCCTGGGCCTGTCCGGAGTTCTTTAAAACCAACCTCGATAAAAGCATCCGCTCTAACGATCCTGAAATGAAAGAGTTTGTTACCAAGCTACTGAACAAATCTGGCTTTAGTGCCGAAGAGATCGCTGCCACCTTAATCACCAGTATGGACCGCGGTGAGCATCAAATTGTGACTCATAAGTCGACCCGTCAGGTGGTTATGTTGCAACGGATTCTTGGTAAGCAGCGGTACATCAAGATGATGATCAAAAAGATGGCCAAATTTGGCGTTTTAAAATCGAAGAAGCAGGCCGCATGAGTGATCTCAACCCCGGTGGTCATGTTCGCTCAGGTGAAGAGCTGCCGTTAGAACAACTGTTGCCATGGCTTGCTGCCAATTGCCCGCAACTGCAAGGCAAACCCAATATTACCCAATACAGCGGTGGCGCTTCTAACTGGACCTACTGCCTCGATTTTGGTGATACCGAGGTTATCTTGCGCCGCGCCCCTGCTGGTAAAAAAGCCAAGGGTGCTCATGATATGGCGCGGGAGCACAATATTCAGCAGGCGCTGCAGCCGCATTTTCCACTGGTTCCCAATATGCTGGCGCTGTGCCAAGACGAAGAGATTATGGGCAGCGACTTTTACCTGATGGAGAAGGTCGACGGCTTTATTCCTCGGCGCAACCTGCCGCGTTCACTCAATCTCAATAGCAGCCAAACCAATGCCTTGTGTAAGAGCGCTATCGATACCCTTATCCAATTACATCAGGTTGATATTAACGCCACAGGCTTGGCCAGCATCGGTAAGGGCGAGGGCTACATTGAACGGCAGATTTTAGGCTGGAATAAGCGCTACCGGAACGCCAAAACTTGGAACGTTGGTAGCGGCATTAGCATCATGAATTGGCTTGAAGCCAACATGCCCAAGACCGAGCGACAGGCACTTATTCACAACGACTACCGCTTGGATAACTTGGTACTGGATCCACAGCAACCAGACCAAGTGTTGGCGGTATTGGACTGGGAGATGGCCACTATTGGCGACCCGTTGATGGATTTAGGTAACAGCCTCGCCTACTGGGTGCAAGCGGACGATGACCCAGTGATGCGCGGCAATCGTCGTCAACCAACCAGTGCCCCAGGCATGCTGACTCGAGCTCAGGTGATTGACTATTACTGCCAACAAGCGCAGATCGATTGCGATGATTTTACCTTCTATGAGGTCTATGGCTTGTTCCGCCTAACCGGGATTGTGCAACAGCTCTACCATCGCTATCACACCAAACAAACACGCAATCCGGCCTTTAAAAACATGTGGTTGTTCTCTAACTATTTGCTGTGGCGCTGCCAGCGACTGATCAAGGCCAGTGGCCGTAGGAGCGCTGCATGAGTGTGATTACGTTGATCCGCCATGGTCAGGCTTCATTTGGCCAAGCTCACTACGATCGGCTTTCTGATTTGGGGCAACGTCAAGCCAGTTTGCTTGGGCCAGATCTCGTTGAGCGAGGCTTGATACCGGTGCGTGTCTTTGCTGGCTCGATGGAGCGGCAGCAACATACGGCTCAACTGGCACTGGCTGCTGCTGGGCTTGAACTTGAGGTAGAGACCGACCCCGGCTGGAATGAGTTTGATCACGAACAGGTGTTGCAAGCGTTTCGTCCTGAATTTTCCAGCAACACAGCTATCAAGGCGTTTGCCGCGCAACAACAGAACCCGCAACGATTCCTGATGGAGCAAACCTACCAAGCCTTTTCTCGCTGGCAGTCGGGTCAACACGATCATGACTATCACGAGCCGTGGCAGCAGTTTAGTGTACGTGTCGGCGCCGCGTTAGCGCGTGCAGAGCAGTTGGCTCGGGATAAACAACGAGTGTGGGTGGTGAGCTCTGGCGGTGCCATTAGTGTCGTAGCGCAACAGCTAATGGGTTTTGATAACGCCCAAGCGTTGAAACTCAATTGGCATCTAGTGAATGCCGGTGTTAGCAAGATTTTGGCGAGCAAGGATGGTTTGCGATTGTCGAGTTTGAATGATCACGCCCTGTTCGATAAAGACAATGAATTAGTGACTTATCGGTGAACATCATGGAAAGAAAGAACATCTTAATTACCGGAGCCTCCTCTGGTTTAGGGCTAGAGATGGCCAAGCAGTTTGCGGCGAAGGGACGAAACTTAGCATTATGTGCTCGACGAGTTGAACGGCTAGAGGCGGTTAAGGCGCAGCTCGAGCAGAATTACCCCGATATCAAGGTGGTGATCAAGTCGTTGGATGTGAATGACCACGATCAAGTGTTTGAGGTGTTTCGCGCCTTTAATGCCGAGTTTGAAGGTGGTTTGGATCGCGTCATTGTTAATGCCGGGATGGGCAAGGGCGCCTCGTTGGGAACAGGCTATTTCAAGGCCAATAAAGAGACCGCCATTACCAACTTTGTCTCAGCCATTGCTCAATGCGAAGCCGCATTGGAGATATTCCGAGCCAAAGACGATGGTCATCTGGTCAACATCTCATCGATGAGTGCGGTACGTGGTTTCCGACGTGCCCTAACCGTCTATGCAGCTTCAAAAGCGGCGTTGTCCAATCTGACCGAAGGGATCCGGGTGGATCTACTAGGTACCAACATCAAAGCCAGCTGCATCCATCCAGGGTTTATTCGTAGCGAGATCAACGAGAAGGTTGAAAAAGTACCGTTTATGGTTGATACCGATGTTGGCGTAGCCGCGATGATCCGTGCCATTGAAGCGGAAAAGACTAACGCCTTTGTACCATCGTGGCCATGGGCTTACATGCGCCACTTGATGAAGTGGGCACCGATTAAATACCTCCGTGCGATGAGCT
The DNA here is from genome assembly GCF_012295575.1 of Ferrimonas lipolytica. Classification (NCBI taxonomy): domain Bacteria; kingdom Pseudomonadati; phylum Pseudomonadota; class Gammaproteobacteria; order Alteromonadales; family Ferrimonadaceae; genus Ferrimonas; species Ferrimonas lipolytica. Next base: position 4,092,825 of record NZ_CP051180.1, read on the forward strand.
GAACAGGGCGGAATATTGGTTAGATTTAGACACTGAAGGCGCGTTAAGCGCCTTTTTTGTGGTTGTGTCGTAGTTAGCTGTTGAAGCTTATCTTAAGCCTTCGGCTTCACCGATTTTGGTACTTTTAGGGGACAATGTCGGGTTGGCGACGGCATATTCTTGTATGCAATTCTTGTATGCATTAGCGGGGAGCTTCGCCCCCTTTGCAATCCCCCCTTGCCTTAGGTCGCAGTCCAAGACGCTTCGCTGCACTGCTCCAATGCGGCAGAAGGTAACGGCAGTAGTGCTTTACCCTTTGTATCAAAACTCACCTAGCCGGTGCTTTAACAGCATTGGCAAGAACAACACTTAATTGGTACACAGCCTTTTTATTGCGTGCTTTTTACTCGTGTCGTGGTTGTGGCAGCGATTATGTGCAGCAGCGAATGCACTATCTTCAACATAATGAATACTATCCATTATTGCTGCAGGAACATGCTGATATACTGATTAAAATTTAAAAGCCTCAATGTTTGAGTCGATAGGTAATTGCGCTTATTTGGCGAAAACGTTGTTGTCGGCGCGCCAACCGCATACGCTGGCTTATAGTGCTGTCGGGCAAGCTCATCGTGGCTAGGGGACGTTTGATGTTAGGGATAAATATGACCAAGGTGATGCAATGGCTGTGGTTGCCGCTGTGCGTATTCGCAGCAACCGTGAATGCGGCTGAACAACCGCCACAGCCAGAACGGTTAAAAGTTGGGGTGGCACTGTCCGGTGGTGGTGCCAAAGGCGCCGCTCACGTGGGTATTTTGCGGGTATTGGAGCAAAACAATATCCCTGTGGATTACATCGCCGGTACCTCAATGGGCGCCTATGTTGCTGGCCTTTATGCGTTGGGCTACAGCCCTGACGAGATTGAAACCACCTTAAGTACCCTTGACTTCACCGCCGGTTACTCCGACAAAATCCCTCGTAAAGCATTGAACTTTCGCGACCGTAGCCACGTTGATGAATATCCAATTGAGATGAAGGTTGGCTTCGAAGACACCAAACTTAAGTTTGCCAAAGGCGCATTGGATGGACAGAGCATGTCATCGCTGCTGCGTCGTTCTATCGGTTCTGTGTCTCACATCGACGACTTTGACCAACTGCCGGTGCCGCTGCGAACCGTCGCTACCGATCTTAGTGACCGCTCCGAGGTGGTGATTAGTGGCGGTGACATGGTGTCGGCGATGCAAGCCAGTATGGCGGTGCCGGGTGCATTGGCGCCGGTACAACGAGATGGCCGCTTATTGGTTGATGGCGGTTTGGTTAACAATATGCCGGTAAGTGTGGTTCGCGATATGGGCGCCGATGTGGTTATCGCCGTTGATATTGGCTCGCCGCTAAAGGCGGAGGATGATCTCAACTCGGTATTTGATGTACTGGATCAGCTCTCCGGTTACCTCACCAATATGTCTCGTGATCAACAAATCGCTCTGATGCAGCCGCAGGATGTCTTGGTGATCCCAGATATCACCGGGGTTAATACCGGCGATTTTAAGCTGATGCCAGACATGATCCCCCGTGGTGAAGAGGCGATGCGGAGCAAGGTGCGCGATTTGCAAAACTACGCCCTCAGCGAGGCAGATTTTAAACAGCATCAACAACGGATTCGAGCCGGCCATCAACGCCTCCTCGGTGAGCAAACACAACTGGTGAAGATCACCGTCGACAACAACTCATGGGTTAAGGACGCAGTAATCCATGAAGCACTTAATCTTTATGTTGGGCCGGTGCCAACTAACGATGAGATCGATGCAGCTGTGGCGCGGATCTACGCCATTAACGAATTCTCTCGGGTCGATGCTGAGCTGATGGAAGTAGCGGAAGGGCGTGAGCTGGTTATTACGACTCGTAGCAAGGATTGGGGTCCCAATGTGTTCGATTTGGGGATCCGCATGGAAGACAACTTTGACGATGCCAGTGAGTGGGAGGTCGGCATTGCGTTGACCATTAACAACGTAGGTCCGTTTGATGGCCAATGGCGCAACACCTTAGATCTTGGTACCCGTCGTCGCCTGAAGACGGAATACTATCAACCACTGGATGATCTGCGTCTGTTTTATGGTATCGGTAGCTTTGAGTTTGAACAGCGGGACTGGAACGCCTTCAGTAGCGATGGTTCAGTGCGCCTGAATGAGATTGAGCAACGTCGTTTCACTTCGCGAATTGGTCTTGGTTGGAACTTCCGTCGCTCTGCTCAGTTAGAGATTGCCTATCAATATGAAGATGGTGTGTTTGAAGATCAGATATCTTCAAATATATCGAAACAAAAGACCGACTATTGGACCCGCGGTTTTGATGTCAGCTTTGGTTACGATCAGCTCGATCAACGTCATTTCCCAACCGAAGGTCGCCGTTGGATCATGAGGGCGCAACAGGTGGTGGGTGGCAACAGTGGTGCAGTGATTGATTTCAGCGATAATGAGTTGAGTGATTCGAGCGACTACTGGGTTTATAGCGCCAATTGGACCGCCGCTGAACACATTGGTAAACACAACTTCTTTGCCCATGTTGACGGTGAAGTAGCGACTGAAGACACCTCCAGCCTGAATCGTTTCACCACCTTGGGCGGTTTCTTTAATCTTTCCGGCTTCTATCGTGATTCGCTCTATGGCAACCACAAGGTGATGGCGGGTATTGGCTACCACTATGATCTGGGGATTAGCTCAGCCACCGGAGACAGCCCGCTTTCTATCGGCTTCTCCGCCGAGGCGGGCAACGTTTGGTTAGTCAAAGATGATATCGATGCGGACGATCTGATTTACGGCGGTAGTGTCTTTATGGGGGCAGATACTAGTATCGGTAATGTTTCCCTTGGCATCGGTTATAACGATCGCCATGAAAGCAGCCTATACATCGTGATTGGCCAACCATTTAAGGATTAATAGACAGGTTATGAGTACCGTTACCGAGTTATGGGTCTATCCAGTCAAAGGGTTAGCTGGTATTTCAGTGCAACAGGCTGAGCTTACCCCAACTGGATTGCAATACGACCGTCATTGGATGGTGGTGGATGAGTCCGGCCGATTTATGACGCAGCGTCAGTTGCCGCAGATGGCCACCATCAAAACCGAACTAACGGCAACGGAGTTAGTGCTCAGCCATCCGTCCCAGCCTGAGCCGTTGCGCTTGCCGTTGCAGCCAACGTCAGCAACCTTGACCGAGGTGAAGGTGTGGCAAAGCAAGCTACCGGCAGCGCTACTAGCCGGAGCCGGTCAATGGCTCACCGATACTCTACAGAGCCGTAAAACCCTGCAGTTGGTGCGCTTTGCTGAGCAACAAATACGGGAGGTTAGCGGCACACATCTTCACTGTGGAGAACGAAGCCATACCCATTTTGCCGATGGTTTTCCCCTGCTGCTGTGTAACCAAGAAACGTTAACGCAGCTCAACGATGCATTAATAGCGAAGCAGCAGCAGCCGGTACCGATGACGCGCTTTCGTGGCAACATTATTGTTGATCAATGTGGTGGCTCGATGCAGGAGTTGAATGACATGCAACTTGGGGGGGAACAGGTGCAGATTGCCACCCGCAAGCCATGTGAACGCTGTCCAGTTACCCGGGTTGACCAACTAACCGGTGAACGGCCTCATGCCAAAGAGCCGTTGCCAACCTTGGTGGAGATTAATCCGCTAACCAATCAGCCAGGGGCCTTTTTCGGCGGTAACGCTATCGTTCTGCAAACTGGGACCATTCGTGTTGGCGAAACGTTGGTATGCAGCTAGTTAAGCGCGGCTCATTCGCTTCGCTACTGGCTGTTACTGTGCTTGCTGGTTGCGCCGGTTTAGCCAGTACTGGTGCGCCCAAGACGCCTTCGCTGGCGTTTGACGCGGCGGATATTGCGCTTGCCAATGGCGCCACCATCGCTGATCGCAGCCACCCTGCAACGGTTATGTTGCACTTTGCAGAGCAGCCTTTTAATCGGGCGAATTTACTCCATAACGCACATACCAGTATTACCGTTACGAGCCAGCCAGAAGCCTTTAATCGCGCTGAAGTTGAGATGACCCAAAGTGGCTTTTTAGATGATTCGCTGCTCAGTCGCCGTTATCAGGCCACGCTTAGTCGCAATGGCCAGCAGTGGTTTATTGATGCAGTAAGTATTAGCCGCCAGTTGCGTTAGGGTTATTGGCTTAACCTCTATCAATCTGGTTAGTTTCGTTTGCACAGCCTTAAAGTCACCTAATTGTTTTGCTTAGCCGTGACTGTTAGGTTGATTGCTCTAAAACAGCAAACTTCGGAGGGTTCATGGAAGAACGAGTTAAGTTAACGATGGACGGTAACGTCGCCATAGTGACCTTAAACCGGCCAGAGAAACACAACGCAATGGACATGGATATGTTCAATGCGCTGTTAGCCGTTCAAAAGAGGTTGAGCAAGGATCGCAGTCTGCGTGGGGTGATCCTCAACGGCGCCGGTGTCGACTTTTGTAGTGGCATCGATGTCAAATCGATGCTCGGCGATGTCAAAAAGGGCGCTTGGTTTATGTGGAAGTGGTGGCCTCGCAGTGCCAACAAGGCGCAAAAACTGTGTACCGGCTGGCGCGATCTGCCGGTGCCAGTGATGGCGGTGTTGCACGGCAAGGTGTGGGGAGCAGGGGTACAGGTTATCTTGGGCGCAGACTTTCGTTACGGCCAAAGTGACTGCACCATGTCGGTAATGGAGGGACGTTACGGCTTAATCCCTGATATGGGGGGCAACCTAGCGATGCGCGAGCAGATGAACCAAGATCAGGCACTATGGTTGGCCATGAGTGCCGATGTGATTGATGCCAAGCGCAGCTGCGAACTGGGTTTGCTCACCGAGGTCTGTGCCGACCCGATGGCATTGGCGAAGCAGAAGATGGCGGAGCTTTTACAGCGCTCCCCTGATGCCCTTGCTGCGACCAAAAGATTATATCGACGCCACGGCATTCCTCAGTCCGGCAGAATGCTGGCGGAAGAAACCATCAGCCAAGCTCGACTAATAATGGGCAAGAACCAGCGGATTGCGGTGGCACGTTCACAGGGGAAGCAACGTGAGTATCTGCCGCGCAAATCGTGGTAGTCACTATCTAAGCTAAAAGGAATACCCTAGCCAGTAACGGCTTTACCCCGGCGTAATAGCCAGCAACAGTTACTGGTTACACAGCCATAAAGGGCTGTGTCGTAGTTAGCTGTTGAGGTTTATATCAAGCCTTGGGCTGTACCGATTGTGGCGTTTGAACGGGGCTATGTCGCGGTGGCGACGGCACATTTTTGTATGCATTAGGGGGCGCTTCGCCCCCTTGGTATCGCGACTCGCCTAGCCGGTGCTTTAATAGCATTGGCAAGAATAATACTTAGTTAGTACACAGCCATAAAAAACGGGACTCAATTGAGTCCCGTTTTTGCTGCTTATCAAGCTAGGCTTAATCCGCTTCTTTCAAGCTGGCAGTTAGCTCAACAATCGCTTTCTTACCATCGCCAAACAACATCAAGGCGTTGTCTTTAGCAAACAATGGGTTTGGCAAACCAGCAAAGCCAGGGCTGAGGGAACGTTTAACAATAATCACGTTACGAGCCTTGTCCACGTTCAGAATTGGCATGCCATAGATAGGGCTACCTTTGTCTTCACGGGCCATTGGGTTGGTTACATCGTTAGCACCAATTACAATCGCGACATCGGTTTGCTCAAACTGTGGGTTGATCTCATCCATCTCAATCAACTGCTCGTAAGGCACTTCCGCTTCAGCCAGCAATACGTTCATGTGGCCAGGCATACGTCCAGCAACAGGGTGGATGGCGTACTTCACATCGGTACCACGTGCTTCCATTACGTTAGCCAGTTCACGTACCGCGTGCTGCGCTTGTGCCATGGCGAGACCGTATCCTGGAACAATCACAACGCGCTCTGCGGTTTCCAGCATCATCGCGACTTCTTCTGGCGAAGAGGACTTCACTTTACCGGCATATACTTCGTCGGCATCGATCTTCTCGCCGCCTTCCGCCATTACTCCAAACAGTACATTTGGTAACGAGCGGTTCATCGCTTTACACATGATTTGGGTCAGGATAAGGCCCGAAGCACCAACCAGCGAACCAGAGATAATCAATACTGTGTTGCCGCTGATGAAACCGGCGGTAGCTGCAGCAATACCGGAATAGGAGTTCAGCAGGGCGATTACCACTGGCATATCGGCACCACCAATCGGCAGCACCAAAACTAGGCCAAGTGCTATAGCCACCACCACCAGTAGGAAGATCCAGCCGCCACCAGGAGACATAGTGTTAGCCAAAATCAACAGCAGACCAGCAACCACTAAGGCACCGTTGAGGATGGTATTGCCGGGCACCTTGATAGGGTTGCCTGAGAGCAACTCTTTCAGTTTACCGAAGGCGACAAAGGAACCAGAAAGGGTTACTGAACCAATCAGCACGGTGATGCCGATGGACAGCTGCGCTACTGAGTTGTCAGCCATCGACGGGTCAAATACGTTGGCTAAGGCGACGAACAATGATGCACCACCACCGAAGCCATTCAGCGCCGCAACCATCTCTGGCATTGAAGTCATCTGTACGGTACGGGCTAGGTAGGCACCGATGAAGCCACCAATCAGCATACCGACGATAATCCATGAATAGCCAAGGATCTGTTGGTCGAGCAGGGTAACAACCACCGCAATCAACATGGCGATGGAGGACAGCTGGTTACCTTTAACGGCGGTACGCGGCTTGGTTAGATTCTTGATGCCAAGGATAAACAGCACCGCCGCCACCAAGTAGGCGATAGAAACAAAAGTTGGACTCATGACGGCTTACTTCCTTTTAAACATCGCCAACATGCGGTTGGTTACTAGGTAACCGCCCACGACGTTGATAGTGGCCAAGATAACGGCCAAAAAGCCAAGAATGTTTACCAATACACCAGCTCCTGAGCCGGCAGCGAGGATCGCACCAACCAAGGTGATGCCTGAGATGGCATTGGATGCCGACATCAACGGAGTGTGCAGCGTTGGCGGCACCTTGGTGATCAACTCAACGCCGAGAAACAGCGCCACCACAAAAATGGTGATAAGTAATAGTAAATCCATGTTACTTCTCCTCCTCTGCTGCCGCTTCTGGCTCTGCTAGCGGCAGAGCGGGCAGATCTAACAACTCGCGCAGGCGTGCATTGACCACCTCACCTTGATAGCTGACGCAGGTATCGCGAATAATTTCGTCTTCGAAATCCCAGTTCAACCCTTCTGGCGTGGCCATTAGAGTCAATAGGTTGGTTAGGTTGGTGCCAAACATTTGGCTGGCATGGTTTGGCACTGAGGCAGGAACGTTTTTAGGGCCAATAATGGTAACGCCGTGGTGGGAAACGGTTTCACCAGCCACAGTCATAGCGCAGTTGCCGCCGGTTTCAGCGGCCAGATCGACAATGATCGAACCGGGCTTCATCTTGTTGAGCTGCGCTTCGGTAATCAATACCGGCGCTTTACGGCCAGGGATAGCCGCAGTGGTGATAACCACATCTTGCTGTGCCAGTACATCGGCCATCGCCTCTTGTTGGCGGGCAATGAAGTCTGCGCTTTGCTCTTTGGCATAGCCGCCTTTGGTCTCGGTGTTTTCAGCTTCAATATTGAGCTCAACCGGGCGGGCACCTACTGAGAGGATCTGTTCTCGCGCGGCAGGGCGAATATCGTAGGCCTCAACCACACCACCTAAACGTTTGGCGGTGGCACAAGCCTGTAGGCCTGCAACCCCAACGCCCATGATAAATACGCGGGCAGGTTTTAGGGTACCAGCGGCGGTCATCATCATTGGGAACAGCTGCGGCGCACTGGCAGCACCCATCAGTACCGCTTTATAGCCTGCGATAGTGGCGTTGCTTGAGAGCACATCCATGGACTGCGCACGAGTAATACGAGGAACCAGCTCCAAGGCAATGCCGTTGATACCATGTTCGGCTAGGATCTCTGCAACTGCTGGGCTGGCAAGTGGGTCCATCATCGAGATAAAGGTTTGACCTTTAGTCATTTTTGGCAACAGTTGGATTAGAGCATCACCGTGACCGGTGAGGGAGAGCACCACTTCTGCGCCATCAATGGCAGTTTTTAGATCGGCGGCAATGGTTGCGCCAGCAGCTTCATAATCGCTGTCATTGAAGCCAGCTAAAATGCCCGCACCGGTTTCTACGGTGACCGATAAATTCCCTTTTGTCAGTTTACTGACGTTGGCTGGGATCAGCGCGACGCGAGTTTCGCCCGGCTGGATCTCCTTGATCACTGCGATCTTCACAATCAGGTCCTCTGGTTAGTGTTGAGTAACGGCAGAATGCACTGCGGCCCACAAATAGTGGCACAGAGTTTCACACGTAACTTTGATGCTACATAGTGTTACTGCGTATTACTCCCACGATAAGCACAATCGATAAAAACAAACTTACGTTGAATTGGCTGAAATTTAAACGCCTGTTTTAACGCTATATACTCGTTTGTTATAAAAACATTGAATTAAGTATTTTTTCTAACTAGTCGCGCTCCCTAACCTATGTCCATTCACTTAAAGGAGTAGGTAGCAGCATGCTGTTGAAAGAGTTGGAAGCGGGAGCTGGCATGCTGGCGCCAGAACAGATCCAAACCCTGCGCGCATTGACGGCGGAATTATCGCCGATTCAAGCGGCGTGGCTCAGCGGATATTTGGCGGCGGTAGCCAATCAAGGGCAGGACAGTACTGCAGCACCGGCATTAGCCACGGCCAGTGCCACCCAGACAACCTTAACCATCTTGTATGGCAGTCAAACTGGTAATGGCCGCAAGGTGGCGGAACAGTTGGCTGAATTGGGGCGCGCTGAAGGCAGGGTGATTAACCTGCAATCGATGAATGACTACAAGCCAAAGCAGCTAGCCAAAGAGCAGCAACTGCTTTTGGTGGTTAGCACTCATGGTGAAGGCGATCCGCCGGATGACGCCATAGGCTTCCATAAGTTTTTGTTGGGTAAGCGCGCGCCGAAGCTTGATGGAGTTAACTACAGCGTCCTTGCACTAGGGGATAGCAGCTATGAACAGTTTTGCCAAACTGGGCGAGAGCTTGATGAGCGCTTAACCGAGCTTGGTGCCACTCGAGTGGCCGAGCGGGTCGACTGTGATGTAGATTTCCAAGATGCGGCAAGCCTGTGGCAACAAGCGGTGCTGGCGGCGTTACCGCAACCAAGCAGCAACGACGGCGTCGCGGCAACCGCTGAGATTGTGCCAATCGGCGCTAATAACGTTGCGACATTTAATCGCGATAATCCATATGCCGCTGAACTGATCGTCAGTCAAAAGATCACTGGGCGCCAATCCAGTAAAGATATCCGCCATGTTGAGATCGATCTGGCCGATTCCGATATCAGTTATCACCCCGGGGATGCCTTGGGGATCTGGCTTGATAACGATCCGCAGTTGGTAGAACAGATCCTTGAGCAGCTGCAACTAACGGCTGATGACAGTTTGCGTCAACAGTTGCTAACTGAATTTGAACTAACCCTATTACACCCCGGCCTCGTAAAAGGATGGGCTGAGCTAAGTGTCTGTGACGAACTAACAGCGCTGATTGCCGATAGCAAGGCGTTGCGACAGTTCGTCACCAACAATCAGCTGATTGATGTGGTTACTCGATTCCCGGCGCAAGTAACCGCAGCGCAACTGACCAAGCTGCTGCGTAAGTTAACGCCACGACTGTATTCGATTGCGTCGGCGCAGTCCGAGGTTGAAAACGAAGTCCACCTTACCGTGGCTGAAGTTGCCGCTGAGCATGATGGCCAAACTCGGTTAGGCGCCATTAGTGGTGCCCTAGCGCGTCGGCTGGAGTCCGGTGATGAGTTACGGGTGTATATCGAGCCTAACAATCATTTCCGTTTGCCAGAAAACGATGCCACCCCAGTTATCATGATTGGCCCAGGTACCGGTATTGCGCCGTTTCGTAGCTTTATGCAGGAGCGTGACAGCCGTAACGCCAGCGGCGATAACTGGCTGTTCTTCGGCAACCCCACCTTTACCGATGACTTCCTTTATCAGGTGGAGTGGCAGAACTACGTTAAGAGCGGCTTGTTAACCCGCATTGACCTAGCTTTCTCCCGCGATCAAGCCCACAAAATCTACGTACAGGATCGCTTGCGCGAACAAGCAAAGGAGCTGTATGTCTGGCTGGAGCGCGGTGCTCACCTGTATGTCTGTGGTGACGCCACTCGAATGGCAAAAGATGTTGAAACCGCCTTGCTGGCGATTATTGAAGAGCAGGGCCAGCTTGATTCAGAACAAGCGAGTGATTACCTCGAACAACTGCGCCAGAGCAAGCGCTATCAAAAGGATGTGTATTGATGAGCACAGCAACGACAACTACCAACGCCTTGCCAGCAGAATTGGAAGAGTTAGTGGTAAGCGGCAAGTTAGCCGACAACGAACGTATTAAGGGCGACAGCCAGCTGCTTCGAGGTACCATCAGTGAGGATTTGGATGTACCTCTAACCGGTGGTTTCGGCTCAGATAATTTTCAGTTGATCCGCTTTCATGGCATGTATCAGCAAGACGATCGCGACATTCGCGCCGAACGGGCAGAGCAGAAGCTCGAACCGTTGCATACGGTAATGCTGCGTGCTCGTTTACCCGGTGGCGTGATCAGCCCAACCCAGTGGCTGGCTATCGATGATTTTGCTGGTTCGACGACCCACGCTGGCAGTATTCGCCTAACCACCCGTCAGACCTTCCAGTTTCATGGGGTGCTCAAACGAGACATTAAATCGATGCACCAAATGCTTAACCGCATCGGCATCGATTCCATCGCCACCGCAGGTGACGTTAACCGTAACGTCCTATGTACCGCTAACCCAGAACAGTCGGAGCTGCACAGTGAAGCCTACGAGTGGGCTAAGAAGATCTCTGAGCATCTGCTGCCACACACCCGTGCCTACGCCGAGATCTGGCTCGATGGCGAGAAGGTTGAAAGCACCAAAGCAGAGGATGAGCCGATTCTTGGCACTAACTATCTGCCGCGTAAGTTTAAGACCACGGTAGTGGTGCCGCCGCACAACGATGTCGATTTGCACGCTAACGATCTTAACTTTGTTGCCATTGCCGATAACGGCAAACTGGTGGGCTTTAATGTCTTGGTTGGTGGTGGCTTAGCCATGACTCACGGCGATCACGCCACTTACCCACGCACCGCTGATGAGCTGGGCTTTGTGCCGCTGGCAGACACCCTTACCGTTGCCGGTGCAGTAGTGACAACCCAACGCGACTTGGGCAACCGGGTTAATCGTAAGAACGCCAAAACCAAATACACCATCGATCGCATCGGTTTGGATGTGTTTAAGCAGGAGGTGGAGCGCCGTGCTGAGCTGAGCTTCGAACCTATCCGAGCTTACACCTTGACTGGCCGCGGCGATGCGTTTGGCTGGACTGCAGGTATCGATGGCAAACATAACCTCACCCTGTTTATTGAAAATGGCCGCGTGTTTGATTTCCCCAACAAGCCATTGAAAGCCGGTATGGCGGCGATTGCGAAACGTCATAACGGTGAGTTTCGCCTAACCGCTAACCAAAATCTCATTGTTGCTGGGGTTGATAGTGCCGATAAAGACGCGATTGAAACCCTAGCGCGGCAGCACGGCCTGATTGATGACAACCACTCCAATCAACGCAAAAGTGCCATGGCCTGTGTGTCGTTGCCGACCTGTCCATTGGCAATGGCCGAAGCAGAACGGGTACTGCCACAGTACGTTGACCGCTTAGAGGGCTTGCTGGCTAAGCATGGTATTCCTGAAGAAGCGATTATCTTTCGGGTAACCGGTTGTCCCAACGGCTGTGGTCGAGCGATGCTGGCTGAGGTTGGTTTGGTGGGCAAAGGCCCGGGCAAATATAACCTCCATCTCGGTGGTAATTTTAATGGCACCCGCATTCCTAAATTGTACCAAGAGAACATGACTGAAGATGCCCTGTTCGATGAGTTGGACCGTCTGTTTGGCCGCTGGGTATCCGAGCGTAACGACGGCGAGCACTTTGGTGACTTTGTGGTACGCGCCGGTGTGATTGCAGCGGTGGTGGTGCCCAAACTCGATTTTTACGCCGAATGATCTTTGTCATTTTTAGGTAATGGAGGGTGTGATGGTAAGCCACGCATTAACCGCAGTATTAACGGATCCAACCGCACCGAGCAGTCAGGCAACTCTAACCCAGTTAAATCAGGAGCTGGCGGGGATGACCGCGCAGCAACGGATCGGTTGGGGATTAGCAAATTTGCCTGGCAATCACGTCCTTACCTCAAGCTTTGGTGTGCAAGGGGCGTTGATGCTACATCTGGTTACCCAGCAGAAGGCCGATATTCCGGTGGTGTTGACCGATACCGGTTACCTGTTTACGGAAACCTATCAATTTATTGATGAGTTAACCCAACGGCTCGATCTGAATCTACAGATCTTTCGTGCCCCTCAAAGTCCAGCGTGGCAAGAAGCGCGTTTTGGTAAGTTGTGGGAGCAGGGAGAAGAGGGGCTCGATCAGTACAACCGCTTGAACAAAGTGGAACCGATGAAGCAGGCACTGGAGCAGCTGCAAGTGGGCAGTTGGTTTGCAGGGCTGCGTCGACAGCAATCGCAAACCCGCAGTGAATTGCCATTTTTGGAGGTTCGCAGTGGGCGTTTTAAACTGCTGCCGGTGCTGGACTGGCATGCTAAGCAGGTGCACGAGTATCTTACTGAGCATGAGTTGCCCTATCATCCGTTATGGCACCAAGGCTACGCCTCGATTGGTGATACCCATACCTCAAGGCCGATGGTACTGGGGGAGTCGGAAGAGGATACTCGCTTCTTTGGGCTCAAGCGTGAGTGCGGCCTGCACTACGAGATTTAGCCGTTAAAGCAATCACACTGATGCCGCTGGTTAACTAGTTTATTGATCCCCTAACGAGTGTCGTTAGGGGATTTTTTTGGGCTGTGTCGTCGTTAGCTGTTGAGGTTTATATCAAGCCTTCGGTGGTGCCGATTTTGGTGCTTTTAGGGGCGGATGTCGCGGTGGCGACGGCACATTCTTGTATGCATTAGGGGGGCGCTTCGCCCCCTTTGGAATACCCCTTGCCTTAGGTCGCAGTCCAAAACGCGTCGCTTAACTGCTCCAATGCGGCAGAAGAACAATAGCGGTAGTGCTTTATCCTTGTATCGTGACTCGCATCATAAAAGAGGGCTGTCGCCAACTGTTGTTAGCGAGCCAATACGGCAGGCATCAGAGCACCATTGCCGATGCAATCTGCTGGTTGGTTGAACACGCTAATTGAGCCGCGAGCAATGCCATATCTGCATGCTGGGTTGCGCTATATCATCAGTTTGGGCCAAGCCAATTAATCGACCGGATCAATAGGCTCGTAGTGGTACAGCTTTAGCTGTGCTTTCATAGTGGCGTAGTCGAGTATGTCGACATGTTCATCGATTCGTTGCTCATCAACATCTACGTCCAGCATGGTGACGCCGGGGATAGTGAGAGTAATAAGCTTACCCGGCATGCCAAACAGATCACCGCGGGCTTGGTAGTAATAGCTGCCAATCATCACTACCTCCGAGCCTTTAAAGAACTGGTGGTCGATAACAAAGGCGTAGCTTTCGGTGTAGGTATGCACCCGTTTAAGAAACATTAAGATATCGCGGGTGCCGGTAACGTCTTTACCGGCCATTTCATCTTTGAATTTGGTTTCTCGATGCAGCATCCGCCTCAGGGTGCGAAAGTTGCGTTCAGTCAGGGCGTTGATGTAACGATTGGCAAGCTCCAACTCTGGCGCCTGTGTTGGCTCCTCTGGCGGCCCTTGCTCTTCTGCAACGGCACCTGCTGCAATCAACAGTGACAGCGTAATAGCGAATAGAAACTTTAGCATTGGCATCATCGTTTGTTATCGCTGTCTAGCGCAAATGCGGGCAGAGAAAGATGGTAGAAAATCGCTACCAGACGCAGCGTTAGGGTGGCAATCATAGCCAGCACCATCGCTGGGATCTGAGCCAGCTCTAAACTGAGGCAGCCGGTATAGACAATGCCGCCAACAATGCAGGCGGTGGCGTAGATCTCGGTACGTAATACCAGCGGTACTTCGCGGCACAATACGTCGCGGATTAAACCTCCGAGCACGCCGGTCATGGTGCCCATCATTACTGCTATCACGGGTTCGGCGCCGTAGCTCAATGCCTTTTGCGCACCAATAACGGTAAATACAGCCAAACCAAAGGCATCCGCCACCTGAAACCAACGGCCACTGAGCTTTCGTGGGCAGCGCACCAGTAGCATCATGGCTGCTGCCGTTAAGCAGATTAGCCAAACGTAGGTGGTATCGGTTATCCAGAACACCGGAGTGGCACCCAAGACCGCATCGCGCACGGTACCGCCGCCAACAGCAGTGACACCAGCGAGCACTAATACCCCAAATGGGTCCATACGTAATCGGCCAGCAGCAAGGGCACCGGAGATCGCGAACACAATGGTTCCAAATAGGTCTGAAAGGTAGATGAAATCGTTCATTGTTGTGTCTAAGTGAGTCAGCAGCCCAGCCAAATTTGCCATTATTTATTGACCTTGATGCCAGAGCCAAGCGATGGCAACGCTACTCAACAGCGGCAGTAACAACCACAGTGTTTGAGCGTAGTTAAGCATACGCTGGGCGCGAATTAAATGAGCTGGTTGTGCTTGAACCGTTGGGCCTAATTTAGGCCGTTCAAGCCGTTTTCCTTGGAGCATCCACGGGCCACTGAGTTGAATACCGAGGCTGCAAGCCAAGCACAGTTGCAGCCATTGTTGATGGCGTCGCTCCCAGCTGCCACGCAGTTGATACCGTAATCGCCACGGCTGCAACACCGAGCCATAGCAACTGAGGCTAACTCCCAGCAAGCCATTTACCGGAATCATCATTAGCGATGCCAGATAAAAGGCGGCGCTGCCAAAGGGCTGCAGTAACGGCTTATCGATATGCCATTGTCGTGCTAACAGGCTACTTAGCCACAATAACAACGCCAACGGCAACCCTGCCAGCAGATACCAAAACACCACGCCGAAGAACTGACTGGCGCGCTGTGCCAGTTGTGCCTCGATGCCCGCTTTGGTTATGCCGATAATGGACAGTTGCTCGGTATCGCGGATCGTCCATTGGCTCAGCTGTGCTCTGGCTTGCTCTTTGTCGCCTTGCTGCAACGGCTGCAGCAGTTTGGCGGCAGTGAAATTACGGCTGGGCAGCAATAGCGCCAGTAACAGTAACTCTAATAGCGGGTGAGACATCGCCAACACCATAATGGCGGCCAGTGGCGCTGAAATCAGTAGCATCGCTAGCAAGCCCGCCACACACCGTTGTTGTGGTGAGCGGCGAGGGTGATGGGTCTTATGCTGTAGCTGCTTGGCCCATTGTTCGACTAACCGCTGCAGATGCAAACGCTGTGGCACTAGCCACGCCAACAGCGATGCTGCAATCAAAATGATGGGTGGCCATAACAGCGGGCCATAGATGCCGAGCATTGCAGCCATTAAGCGTGAAGGCGGTTTACCATCGCCATCACCACGCGAGCAGAGTGCTCACCGGCCTTGATGATGAAGCTGTCAAAATCAACTGCGCCATCGTCGTTGGCGTTATCGCTAATGGCACGGATAACGACAAACGGTACGTTGAACTGATGGCAGGTCTGAGCAATTGCCGCAGCTTCCATTTCACAAGCCGCCATTGCAGGGAAGTGGTTCAACATCACCTTGGTGCGCTCAGGATCAGCAATGAAAGAGTCGCCGGTGCAGATAAGCCCTTCAATAGCGGCAACTTCACCTACTTCAGCAATGCTCTCTTTAGCTACTTCAACCAGCTTAGGCTCTGGCAAAAAGGCAGCAGGCTGGCCTGGCAGTTGACCAATCTCGTAGCCAAATGCGGTTACGTCAACATCATGGTGACGCACCTCTGAGGAGATAACCACGTCGCCGATCTGCAGTTCTTCGGCAAAGCCACCAGCAGAGCCAGTGTTGATAACGTAGTTTGGCTTAAAGCGCTCAATCAGTACCGAGGTGGCAACGGCAGCAGTGACTTTGCCAATACCTGAACGAGTTACGATTACGTCGGTACCGTTCATTTGTCCCTGATAAAACTCAATGCCCGCAACAGTGTCGATGCTGAGGTTGTCGATTTGGCTACGTAGCAGAGAAACCTCTTGCTCCATGGCGCCGATGATGCCGATTTTCATGATATTGAGTCCATATAGTTCAGGGCGATAATTGGCTGACATTCTATCAGTAAATTATCGCTTGAGTGCAGTACGGCAATGGCGTTTTGTTGGCCGCACCTGTGAATGTTTATTTTTCCTGCCAAGATAAAAAAATAGAGCGGCTTAACAGGGCGTTAGTAAGAAAAATTGTGGTTTATTACGGCCAACCGAGGTTAATTCTGTTAATGTTGGGTGTTATAAATGTTGCGTTATATGTATTTAAATTTGTTGCAACTACACTGAGCAATCAGAGCTAGATTGTTATCAATTAACACAGTTACAAGGGAAAGCTGCATGCAGGCTCAAGTCGTCGACGTACCTCCGTTTCTCGCCTTTACGATAGCCATTATGGTGCTGTTCTACGGCAAATATTTAACCACTAAATACGAATTTTTGCGTAAGTACAGTATTCCAGAGCCGGTTGTTGGTGGTTTTGCTTGTGCCGTTGTGGTGGGCATTTTGTACTACGTGTTTGACTACCAATTGATCTTTAAATTGGAAGTGATGGACTGGTTATTAGTCTACTTCTTTACCGGTATCGGCTTACGGGCGGATATTCAAACCCTGCTTAAAGGCGGCCGACCATTACTGCTGCTGCTTATTTTGGCGTCGAGCTACATCGTCATGCAAAACGTGCTGGGGATAAGCGTAGCTGGGTTGTTTGGGTTAGATCCGAAAGCGGGCTTGATGTCTGGCTCAGTGGCATTAACCGGCGGTGTTGGTACCACCATGGCGTGGGCACCTACCTTTGTGCAAGAGCTCGGCATTACCAATGCAACGGAGTTGGGGGTAGCGTCCAATACCTTAGGCTTGATTGGTGCATGTTGTATTGGTGGCCCAATTGCCGCCTATTTGATTAAACGTCATAAGCTCGAAACCAACGTCAGCGACGACCTCACCATTGGTGCCAGCCACCAATCGGAAGCGGCAGGCATCAGCGTTACCTACTTTGGTGTGTTGCGGGCGTGGTTGTGGTTAAACGTATCGATGATGCTTGGTTACAGCTTAAATGAAAGCCTGCAAGCGGCCGGCGTAAAACTGCCATTGTTTGTGGCCTGTCTGTTAGCGGGGATCTTCTTCGGTAACATGGGGCGTTGGTTCTTGAAGAAATTAGATCGTACGACTCTCGATGGTTATGCCGAGGAAGCGGAGCGAGGGCTAACCCTAATCTCTGATATCTGTTTGGGTATGTTCTTAACCATGGCGCTGATGTCGCTGCAGATCTGGAAGCTCGAAGGCAGCTTTGCTTACATCATTACCGTGGTTGGTTTGCAGATCTTGATGTCGGCGATGTTTACCACCTTCGTTGTGTTCCGAGTGATGGGTAAGGATTACGCCGCTGCAGTGATTTGTGCTGGATTTGGTGGGGTAACCCTTGGCTCCACCGCCACCGCTATTGTGAATATGCAGGCAGTAACCCAACAATATGGTGCAGCGCGTCAGGCCTTTATCGTGGTGCCACTGGTGTGTGGTTTCTTCATCGATATCGTAAACGCCATGGTGATCAACTTTATGGTTTATTTCTAACGGCCTCGCCAGCGAATGTTGGTGCAAATGCCAGTCAGTTATCTGACTGGCATTTTTTGTGCCCAATGGTGAAAGTCACGTAGGGGCGGACGCGCCCGACCGTTACCAGTGTTTGCCGCGAATGGCGAAGGCCACGTAGGGGCGGACGTGTCCGACCGTTACCAGTGTTTGCCGCCAATGGCGAAGGTCACGTCGTGGCGAACCTGTCCGACCGTTACCAGTGTTTGCCGCCAAGTCACGTAGGGGCGGACGTGTCCGACCGTTGTCTGTGCTTGCCGCCAAGTCACGTCGTGGCGGACCTGTCCGACCATTGCCTGTGCTTGTTGCCAAGTCACGTCGTGGCGGACGTGTCCGACCATTGCCTGTGCTTGTTGCCAAGTCACGTCGTGGCGGACATGTCCGACCGTTACCAGTGTTTGCCGCCAAGTCACGTAGGGGCGGACATGTCCGACCGTTATCAATGTTTGCCGGCAAGTCACGTCGTGGCGAACCTGTCCGACCGTTGTCTGGGCTTGCCGCCAAGTCACGTAGGGGCGGACATGTCCGACCGTTGTCAATGTTTGCCGCGAATGGCGAAGGCCACGTAGGGGCGGACGTGTCCGACCGTTGTCTGTGTTTACCGCCAAGTCACGTAGGGGCGGACATGTCCGACCGTTGTCAGTGTTTGCCGCCAAGTCACGTAGGGGCGGACATGTCCGACCGTTGCCTGTGCTTGCCGCCAAGTCACGTCGTGGCGGACGTGTCCGACCGTTGCCTGTGCTTGCTGCCAAGTCACGTAGGGGCGGACGTGTCCGACCGTTAACAATGTTTGCCGCCAAGTCACGTCGTGGCGGACGTGTCCGACCGTTACCAGTGTTTGCCGGCAAGTCACGTCGTGGCGAACCTGTCCGACCGTTGCCAGTGTTTGCCGCCAAGTCACGTCGTGGCGGACGTGTCCGACCGTTGCCAATGTTTACCGCCAATGGCGAAGGTCAATCATGATTGCCCCTACCACGCTATGCTGGCCGAGGCGCAAAGCAATAGCTTCAATTTTTACTGCTTATCTAGACTAACGTTACCGTGCTTGTTTTTGGGGAGCCAGTGGCAGAGCGGATAATGGAGTAAGTTGGTACTGTTCCAGTTCAGTAAATGTTTGTTTTGGTTTGAAGAGAATAAATAGTGTTAGAGTAACTTTTTGAAAATTTATTAATTTCTTGCCCGAGCAACAATAGCTGTCTGTAGCAAATTAAAACTGCAGCCATTGGCACTACTTCAACAAGTGGTGATGGCGGAGCTATAGATGAATGGTTTGCCTAGTATTATCACATTCCCAATGTAACAGTCCCTTCTGGGTTGGTAACTGCTCACTTTGTTGGTTGGCTGATGCGATTAAAACTCGCAGTTAGATGTTTTTAATAGGTTATTTATAGGCTCTTATAGCACAACCCTAGAAGCTGTCGCCGAGTTTAGGCTAATCGCTTTATAGGCGTGCGCTTTGAAAATTTACCCTGAGCGCTAATCTCATTTTTGACGCACTAAGCGTTAAACACCAAGCAGTAAGCACCCAGCTCTAAGCAAAACTTGCATAGTTTTATTGCTGTATAAATATACAGGTTAAGCGGCGGGCATGTTTTCTACAAACGCGGGCATCGTATCACGCACAAAAACTGTTTTGGTTATCGATTGGATGTAGTTAAGGTATTGATTTGTAAGTTTAATTTTTAAGATTGGTTTTTTGCTGATTTTTGCAAACTAAGCTTGGGGCATTGTGTGTTACAAGGCCTCGGGCATCATAATAAGCTGTTATACAAATAAGGAGTATTATGCTTCAAATATCAACTGGTAAGTTTTTTGACGATGAAAACATGAGAAAGCATGATGATAAATTTGTATTCTATTCTAATGTCATTTTACCTATCAACTTAGAAACTGTTTCACCATTAATATCTGTTGAGCAAGTAGAGTCAGGATCCGTGAGTTGTTATGTAGTTTCGTATCAATTGATTACCGAAGTAGACCCTATAATAGTTAAATGTGGAAACCAAGATTTTATTGCCCAGTTTATTTTAGCATGGGCATTTTATTTTGATTGTGTGGCAAAAACACAAAAAGAACTGGTACAAAAAATATGCAGGGAAAAGAAAGTTTCAACTTATGATCAAGCAGCAGCTGCCGAAATATCTCCTAAAACTGTAGAATTGGGAAAGCGCATCTCATTGGAAGAAATGAATGCTTTCAAATGTTTCTTAGACTCTTTAATGAATGTCAACAGGTCATGCTATAAATCAACGATAGCAGCAATAAAAATTATCGATGATGCTAAAGAAACGTTATCAATGAATTTTGATTTGGGCTATTCAACTTTAGTTTATGCACTTGAGTCTTTATCCCAAAAGCATGACGGGTATGTCCCAGAATGGAATCATTATGATGATTCCATTCGTAGGAAGATAGAACCAATATTTAATGAGATGGAAGAAGGCCATTCTAATTCGATCAAGGAATCACTGATTGAAGGTAAACAATTTAAACTTAGAAAAAGATTTGAATCATTTATCAACAACAATTTAGATGAACAGTTTTTCAAAGAGTACCTAGGTGAAAATGCCAAAACATTAAGACGATCATATTTACAGCGATGTTTATTAAATCTATACCAACTTAGGTCATCTTTTGTTCATGAATTGAAGCCTCTAGATGTAATGTTAAGTTCCCCACATTCTCCTTTGAGTGACTATATTGTTCGCTTTGGTGAGCCTTATTTCACATTTACAGGTATTAACCGACTAGCCAGAGCTGTAATAATTAATTTTTTAAATAAAAATAGTACTAATGATGTTGAAACTATTTTTTGGACTAGGGAAACTAGTAGCGTAGTTATTGCTGAAATGTGCGCTTCAACATGGATTCATAATCCACAGTCTTTTAATGAGAATAAAATAAATAAGTGGTTTACTGAATACATTAATATGCTTAATCGAAAAAATGTTGTCGAACAGCAGAAAATAATGAATAAAATTAAAGAGGATTTTGATCGCTATAAAAAACCATTTAGATCTCCAGCGATACATTACTATTGGCTATATAATGCAAATCATAATCATAGTGAAAGTAGCTGGCAAAAATTCATGGAAAAACACCATATATATACAGGTAACTCTTTTCACTTTTTTGTTGTTATTGTCTATTTATATAGAAAACTATCATTTTTAAATAATGAGGGTGAAGTCCCTGCAGACCTAGATGATTTTGATACTGCTTATTCTGAATATAATAAAAAGAGATTTCATAAGTCCGGTTTGTCGCTTTCTGCATTTACAGAAGCTGCACTATTATGTGCTGCTGCTAATAATGCTTTAGAAAAAAGAGATTTGTCGCGATTTTCAAAATACCTATCCTTGGCTATCGAAGAATCTGCAAGTAATTTAGAAAATTCAAAATTGATTAGCCAAGCATTAAAAAATCAAGAAGAAGTAGACATTAATAAATATTTTGATGTACAGCAGTCCGTATAATTTGTATAACAAGTTGCTTAAACGGAATAAAAACAGTTGGCCATCGCTTCGCGATTATAGCCAACCATTTTATCCGCTTAGCAAGGCGTTATATTGCTAATGGAGTTAGCATCAAATTGATCCACTTTTCCTTTATTCCGTTAGAAGAATTAAACTCAGGGGTTTTAAACTCACTTGAAGATCGCTATGAACTAGAAGAAGTTTTAACTTTCGAGACTGTTGGGGAGCTTAAAATATTCGTTGACCTTTTAGGTGCTGAACTTGCACAAAGCCCATTTCAAAACCTCCAAGACGTAGACTCATCTTGGTTAATCAACGGTACCCTTAAATCTTTTAGCGAACCAGAATTTGAGCTCTTTTATCAAAAGTGGATAACTTTAACTGGTCGCGATAATACTATGGATGAGTATGGGCAATTAATATGCTTTAATAGTACCGTTGGTAAATTAAACAAAGAAACTCATAAGGTTGTGTTACAAAACGCAATATAACAAGTCACTCAAGCAGGACAAATAACAGTTGGTTTTTGCTCCTTCGTCGCGTATTTTAACCAACTATTATTTGCCTCTTAGTGAGGCGTTATGTTGCATTCCATATGGATTAAGTATGAGACCTGAGTCAGGAAAAGAAAAATTTAAGTGCCCTCATTGCCAAACTTTGGCAACACAAAGGTGGTTCGGGGTTGGAAATGCAAGCAAAATTGCTAAAGATATTCTTCACCATTTTTATCTCGATTACCGCACAGGCTTGGCAGATTACTTTCAAGAGAACATAAAGTCTTTTCTTAAAGATGTAGACCGTGACTTTCAAAGAAGTTTTACTTCATTTGTTCCTAGTGGCTTTTCTTTATCTACATGTTCTTCATGCCAAAATTACTGTTTATGGGTGGATAAAGAGCTGAAATACCCAAAACTTACTTCGCTACCAGCGCCAAATTCTGATTTGGACGATGAGATTAAAGAGCTATATGTTGAAGCCACAAATATTTTAATGGATTCTCCTAAAGGCGCGACCGCATTACTTCGTTTAGCTTTGCAAAAATTATTAAAGCAAGTTGGTAAAAGTGGAAAAAATATAAATTCAGACATTAAAGAGCTAGTGGCAGAAGGATTAAGTCCTAAAATACAACAGGCATTGGATTTATTGCGTGTAATAGGAAATAACGCTGTGCACCCAGGGCAAATTAACTTAGATGATAATTCAGACATCGCACATAAACTTTTCAGTATCTTAAATTTTATTGCTGAAGAATTAATTACAAAACCTAAAGAGTTAGATGAATTATATTCTGGTTTAATTCCTGAAGAGACTCAGGAGCATATCAAACAGCGAGACAAGTCCACAGCAACATAACAAAGCACTAAAGTAGGACGCAAAAAGCATGGCTTGCGTTCGTACCTCACTAATTATAGCCATGCATTTTGCGCCTCTTAGTGGAGCGTTAACCGCTAGGACTTAGCATTAGGGAAGTTTTATATGAATACAGACTATTTAGGTAATGGCGGCTTTGGTGTGGTGGATAGAGTTCAGTTGACAAATGGACAATTTGTGGCCAGAAAAACTCTTCAATTAACAGGTGATCAAAACCAACAAAACGATTTAAGAAGGCGCTTCAAAAGAGAGGTTGAGTATCAAAGTGGCTTTAACCATCCAAATATAGTGAGGATTATAAATTCTGATTTAGACGGGCATCCACCTTCGTTTATGATGCCACTTGCAACATGCCATCTAGGGAATGAAGGTAATGTAGGACTAACTTTTGACTTTGATACAAAAGTACAAGCGTTTTTACAGGTGCTTGATGGCCTAGAGGTATTACATAACCAAGGTCATGCACACCGCGATATTAAGCCAGGTAATATTTTAAGATTTGATAATCAGGATGGCTCCTACCAATATGCGATATCTGACTTTGGGCTAATTTCACCATCAGACAGAAGTAGTACTACTAATATAACTTCTACGTTTGGGGCTATTGGTACAGAAGTCTATATGCCAAGAGAATGCTATTTGAATGGCTTTAGTGTGGCTAACGCTCAATCAGATATCTACTCGTTAGGTGTGCTGCTTCTATTCTTGTTTAAAGAGAATAATGAGACGCTTGGAGTACCTTATGATGAAAGAGAATCGTCAAGTGCATTTGGAGATATTATATCTAAATGCACAAAAAGAGAGCCTGAGAATAGATATGAGTCAATTGCACAACTCAGAGCTGCGTTTATTGATGTAGTGAGGGGGATTTAATATGGAACATCCTATTGAACTAGTGGAGGCAGTCGCATTCTCGCACCCTAAGAACTCTATGAAGGAGAATGAAGATGCCATTTTACCCGCAGTTATAACAAAAAATGCAATATTTATCGCTCTGGCTGATGGTGTTGGTGGCTCTAATGGTGGTAGTACGGCCTCTAAAATAGCAATATCAACTCTAAGAAAAGAAATATTGGACGGTAATGACTACAGCCTAAAAAAAATTTTCCACAAAGTATCTAGAAACATAAATGTTGAGGCTGAAAGGCAAATAGATAAGAAGGATATGGCGACGACACTAGTTGTTTGTAAAATCACCTCCAGCAAGGTTGAAATTGCAAATGTTGGTGACTCAAGAGCTTATGTGATTGAGGGTAATTCAGCAAATAAATTGACAATTGATCATACTAAAAAGCAAGAGTTAATTGATTCTGGTGTTTTTAAAAGTTCTGAGTTAAAGGGGCATCACTCAGAGAATGTACTAACTAACTCGTTGAGAGCAAATAAAGAATTTAAGCTTGATATTAAAACGTATGAGTCTATAAGTGGTTCCATTTTGCTTATGTCAGATGGTGTTTACCAAGCCTTTGATGGCACTAGGATCATTGGAAATCGAGGTGGAGACAACTTGTTGCAAGTTTGTAGTAATCTTAAACAAAGGATACTTAAAAATGGTCCTCAAGATGACTTCTCATTAGTTGCTGTGTGCTTTAAAAGCGGTTAACAAACCAATCAAGTCGGATTCGTAACAGTTGGCTCGTTCCGCTTCGCTGCACAGTTTAGCCAACTTTTACTCACCGCTTATTGCGGCGTTAGGTGCCCAGTCAGTATCGAGGAAAAATGAAAAACACAGCTGAGCTCTCCAAATGTAGAAAATATCGATATGCACTTTGGCGAACTTGGGACTCAGGTAAACCATTCGTGATGTTCATTGGACTTAATCCATCTACAGCCGATGAGACCAATGATGATCCAACTCTAAGACGTTGTATCAACTTCGCTAAGTCATGGGGTTATGGAGGTGTGTGTATGGCTAACTTGTTTGCATTTAGGGCGACAGAACCATCAGTTATGAAAGCCCAAGATGACCCTGTAGGTGTTGCAAATAATGATTGGCTTCTGCGTCTTGCGGACAATGCAGGGATCGTTATTGCTGCGTGGGGTAACGATGGTTCACATCAAAATAGATCAAAAGAAGTGGTCTCATTGCTACCAAATCTGCACTTTCTAAAACTCAACAAGTCTAGTGAACCAGCCCATCCACTTTACTTGTCCGCCAAACTAACCCCTCAGAAATGGGGCATTTAACAAGGCGATCAAAACGGATTCGTAAACGTTGGCTGAACTCGCTTCGCTCAAACATAGCCAACGTTCCCTCACCGCTTAAGCTGGCGTTAAACCGTACACCCAATAAAGGAAATCAACTCATGAGCATAGCCAAACAAAACGTTATCGTTATTTCGCTGTTTGCTTTACTGGTTACAGGTTGTTCACCAACGGCAGATGTTTCATCGAGTAGTAACATTGGTAATTACCAAGGCTCTGCAACTATTACTCAAGGCGCGGCAAAAACCGTTGAGTTATCCCTTTTTGAATGTGAGAGCGGCCGCAGTCGCGTTGCTGCTATTGGTGAGATAGCCGATTCTAACGGCAACCTTTGGACGGTTCCTGCCAGTAATCATTTTGCTACTGCCCCAAAAGCCGTCGATTTATATGAAGAGTGTGCAAACATCACGCCTCAAAGCCTTGCTGAGGTAGATGAAAGCTCAGTGCCTGTTGCGGTTATCGATGCTGATGGCGACGAGGTTACCGGTTATATTTTTGCAGATAACTACTTTGAGTTGTACATCAACGGCACGTTGGTCGCGGTAGACACGGTGCCATTTACACCGTTTAACTCGAGCATCGTCAGGTTTAAAGTTAACAAGCCCTATACGATTGCAGTAAAGGTTATCGACTGGGAAGAAAACCTAGGGTTAGGTACCGAAGATAACCGTGGCAAGGCTTTTCACCCTGGTGACGGCGGCTTTATAGCAAGCTTTAGCGATGGCACCGTTACCGGTGCAGACTGGCAAGCGCAAACGTTCTATACCGCCCCCATTTATGATCTCAGCTGTTTAACTGAAGTTGGCAGCCAGCGCCGCTCTGATGGTTGTACTACAGCTGGTTTAGATAACGGTGAGAGCGCCTACGCCGCCCATTGGCAAACCCCAGCTAATTGGATGGTTCAGGAGTTCGATGCAAGCGCTTGGCCTCGAGCAACGCTGTACTCTGAGGATGAAATTGGCGTGAATAACAAAAAGTCCTACATGAACTTCATTGAAAAATTCAGTGGTGCTGGAGCGAGCTTTATTTGGTCAACTAATGTTGTTCTTGATAATGAAGTTTTGCTGAGATACGAGGTTAAGTAAGCTGCTTTATTGTTTCTATCAATCTTTTGGATGGCTGTGTCGCGGTGGCGACGGCATATTCTTGTATGCACTTCTTGTATGCAATTCTTGTATGCATTAGCGGGGAGCTTCGCCCCCTTTGCCATCCCCCTTTGCCTTAGGTCGCCGTCCAAAGCGCGTCGCTGCACTGCTCCAATGCGGCAGAAGATCAATAGCGGTAGTGCTTTGCCCTTGTATCGCGATTCGCCTAGCCAGTGCTTTAACTGCCTTGGAAAGAGCAACACTTAATTGGTACACAGCCTATTAAGTGTTGATGCCAGTAATACCTAAATACAAAAAAACGCCCGCATTTGCGGGCGTTTTTGTTGCTAGCCGATGTGCTTAAGCACGTTTACGGATAGCAGCATCAAACATATCTAACATGCCCAATGCGGCTTTGCGGCCTTGGTCGATGGCGGTAACCACTAAGTCGGAGCCGCGAACCATATCACCGCCGGCAAAGACCTTGGGGTTACTGGTTTGCAAACCGAACTTGCCTTGTTCCGGTGCCAACACTCGGCCTTTCTCATCGGTGATGATGCCGTGGGTAGCTAACCACGCTGGTGGGCTTGGCTGGAAGCCAAAGGCGATGAGGACGGCATCTGCGGGTAACAGGTGTTCGGAGCCAGCAATCGGCTCTGGACGGCGACGGCCCCACTCATCGGCATCGCCAAGTGCGGTTTCGATGCACTCAACGGCAACCACTTGGCCGCAAGGATCGGTCTTGATGCTCAGTGGTTGGCGATTGAAGAGAAACTCAACCCCTTCTTCACGAGCATTGGTTACCTCTCGACGGGAGCCGGGCATATTGGCTTCGTCGCGGCGGTAAGCACACTGCACGCTGGTGGCACCTTGGCGCACTGAGGTGCGAACACAGTCCATGGCGGTATCACCACCACCAAGCACAACCACCCGCTTGCCTTGCAGGTTGATGTAAGGATCGTCAACTTGATAGCCTTCGATCTCGGCAGTATTGGCGATTAAGAAGGGTAGGGCTTGATGAACCCCTTGAGCGGATTCACCCGGTAAGCCAGCCGCCATCGCTTTGTAGGTGCCCAGCCCTAAGAATACCGCGCTGTGATCGTCGACGATCTGCTCGAAGCTGATGTCTTTGCCTATCTCGCAGTTGAGCTTAAATTCGATTCCCATGCCTTCTAGCAACTGACGGCGGGTGCGCACCACCGATTTTTCCAGCTTAAACGATGGGATCCCAAAGGTAAGCAGGCCACCGATCTCTGGGTGACGATCGTAAACGGTTACCTTGGCGCCGTTGCGGGTTAGCACATCAGCACAGGCTAAACCTGCAGGGCCAGCGCCAATAACGGCGACATGCTCTTCCCGTGGAATAACCTTGGAAAGATCCGGTTTCCAGCCCTGTTTGATCGCTTCGTCGGTGATGTATTTCTCCACCGAGCCGATGGTAACGGCACCAAACTCGTCATTGAGGGTGCAAGCACCTTCACAGAGACGGTCTTGCGGACAGACGCGGCCACACATCTCTGGCAAAGAGTTGGTTTGGTGGGCCATATCAGCCGCTTCAAGAATGCGCCCCTGTTTGGCCAGACGGAGCCAATCTGGAATGTAGTTGTGTACTGGGCACTTCCATTCGCAGTAGGGGTTACCGCAATCCAAACAACGATCGGATTGCTGTTCGAGATCCGCTTGCTCAAACGGCTGGTAGATCTCAACAAACTCTTGGGCACGCTCTTGTGCCGGTAACTTGGTTGGATCTTGGCGCTGCTGATCTAAAAATTGAAATACGTTGCTCATACGCCCTCCCTTAGCTGGCTTGCACGGTGATTTGCTGCGGTTGCAACGCAAGCAGCTCTTGGATGTGGCTGGTTTTCGGCTTCACTAATTTGAAGCGCGGCAACCAGTGCGTTAGATCTTGCAAGATGTCGGCAGCGCGCTCAGATCCTGTGGCGTCGTAATGCGCCTGCAGCAGCTGTTTAAGGTGATGCTGGATCATCGGCTCAGATACCGACAACACTTCAACCAGCTCGCCATTAAGGCGTTGTTGGAAGTCGTTGTGTTGATCGAATACGTAAGCGAAGCCGCCGGTCATGCCTGCGCCAAAGTTAACCCCAGTTTTACCTAAAATAGCGACAACGCCGCCGGTCATGTATTCACAGCCGTTGTCGCCACAGCCTTCAATTACTGCGACCGCGCCAGAGTTACGTACGGCGAAGCGCTCACCGGCCTGACCCGATGCGAATAAGCGGCCACCGGTAGCACCGTACAAACAGGTGTTACCAATGATCACTGAATCGTGGCTGTCGTAAGCCACCCCTGGTGGTGTTTTAA
Source organism: Ferrimonas lipolytica (assembly GCF_012295575.1). NCBI lineage: Bacteria > Pseudomonadati > Pseudomonadota > Gammaproteobacteria > Alteromonadales > Ferrimonadaceae > Ferrimonas > Ferrimonas lipolytica. The sequence continues at coordinate 4,121,045 of NZ_CP051180.1, forward strand.
CAATTAGCTCACCGCCGGTCATGCCTTTGCCAACGTAGTCGTTAGCGTCGCCAGACAGGGTGAGGTTAAGGCCGCCAACGTTAAATACCCCAAAGCTTTGGCCTGCGGTGCCGCTAAAGCAGAACTGAATTGGGTTATCTACCATCCCTTGGTTGCCCCACTGCTGCGCAATTTGGCCAGCAAGTGATGCGCCAACGGAGCGATCGGTGTTCTTGAGCTCCATACGGAAGATGCCGCCCTGTTTGGCTGTCGCGGCCTCTAATGCCAGCTCTAACATCTGCTTGTTGGCAACGCCTTTATCGTGAGGCTCGTTGCGCTCGGTGTTGCGAATGCTGGTGTGGCTCGAAGGAATTGCGCGCGCCAGCACTGGCGAAAGATCCAAGCGGCCTTGACGCTCGGTATGCCCCGGCAGCTGTTTGAGCCAATCGGAGCGACCGATGATGTCGTCGAAGCTGGCAACGCCTAGCTGCCCCAAAATTTGTTGTACATCGGCAGCGATAAACTGGAAGAACTGCATCACCTTTTCTGGGGTGCCGTGGTAGTGCTTGTCTCGCAGGCGTTGGTCCTGAGTTGCAACACCAGTAGCACAGTTGTTGAGGTGACAAATACGCAGGTATTTACACCCTAACGCGACCATTGGTGCGGTACCAAAGCCGAAGCTTTCAGCGCCGAGCAGGGCGCCTTTAATCACATCAAGGCCGGTCTTCATGCCACCATCAACCTGCAGCAACACCTTGTGGCGCAAGTTGTTGGCTACCAGCGCTTGGTGTACTTCGGCTAAGCCAAGCTCCCATGGCGAGCCAGCGTAGTGGATAGAGGAGATAGGGCTTGCGCCAGTACCGCCATCGTAACCAGACACGGTGATCATATCGGCGTTGGCTTTGGCTACACCACAGGCGATGGTGCCAATGCCCGGCTCAGAAACCAGTTTCACCGATACTCTAGCCTTTGGGTTTACCTGTTTTAGATCGAAGATCAGCTGGGCTAGATCCTCAATGGAGTAGATGTCGTGGTGCGGCGGAGGTGAGATAAGAGTAACGCCGGGACGACTGAAACGCAGTGAGGCGATCTCTGCTGAGACCTTATGTCCGGGCAGCTGGCCACCTTCTCCGGGCTTTGCGCCCTGCGCCACTTTGATCTGAATAACGTCGGCACTCATCAGGTAGGCCGCGGTAACACCAAAGCGGCCAGAGGCCACCTGCTTAATGCGGGAGTTGCCTGGGCCGTTTAAGCGGCGTGGGTCTTCACCGCCTTCACCCGAGTTAGAGTGGCCACCTAAGCGGTTCATGGCGATGGCTAAGGCTTCGTGGGCTTCTGGCCCCAAGGCGCCAACACTCATGGCGGCGGTATCAAAGCGCCAGTAGAGCTTGTTTATGTCTTCAACCTGCACGTTGGCGTTGGCGTCGTCGGTTGGGTTAATGGCTAACAGGTCACGCAGGGTGGCTACTGGGCGATCGTCCACCAAGGTGCGGTAGCGATCCCACGCGTTCTGATCTTGGTTGTTCACCGCCTGCTGTAGGCTTTGAATTACATCGGGGTTGAAGCAGTGGTATTCGCCGCCATGGACAAACTTGAGCAGGCCACCGTGTGCCAGTGGTTGGTGCTGACGGAACGCCTTTTGGTGCAGCTGGGCTTGGTCTGCTTCAATGTCGTCGAAGTTGGCCCCGCTGATGCGGTTAGTCACGCCGTGGAAGCACAGCTCGACCACCTCTTCACTTAGGCCAACCGCTTCAAACAGATGCGAGCAGCGGTAGCTGGCGATGGTGGAGATCCCCATCTTAGAAAGGATCTTCTGTAGGCCTTTGTCGATACCTGCACGGTAGGTCAGCATCAGTTCACGGCAGCGATGTTGCTCGCCGCGCTTTGGTGCCAATGCGGTGATCGACTCATACGCTAAGTATGGATAGATGGCGGTTGCACCAAAGCCCAGTAGTACCGCGAAGTGGTGTGGATCGCGGGCGGTACCGGTTTCTACCACAATGTTGGTGTCGCAGCGCAGCTGGTTTTCCACCAGATTACGTTGCACTGCACCAACGGCCATAGCCGCTGGGATCACCAAGCGATCTTCGCTGATGTTACGGTCTGACAGCACCACCATGGTGGCACCGTTTTGGGCAGCTACTTGCGCCTGACGACTAACACGCTCAATCGCTTTACGCAGGCCCAACTCTGGCTCATAGGTGAGTTCAATTAGCTCTGAGTGGAACTTCTCGTTGTCGAGAGAACTGAGCTGTTGGAAGTCGGAGTAGAGCAGCACTGGTGAGTCGAAGAGCACTCGGTTAGCTAAGCCGGTGGTTTCGTTGAATGGGTTTTGCTCTTTACCGATGCAGGTGCTCAAGCTCATTACGTGTTTTTCACGCAGTGGATCGATTGGTGGGTTGGTTACCTGTGCAAACAGCTGCCGGAAGTAATCGTAGATAGAGCGCTGCTGGGTTGAGAGCACCGCCACTGGGGTGTCGTCGCCCATTGAGCCAATCGCTTCGGCGCCGCCTTCAGCTAACGGCCATAGGATCTCACGCAGCTCTTCGCGGCTGATGTTAAACAGCTTTTGGTATTGGGCTAGGGTTTCCAACGGTAACTCTGGTGAACCGGCAGACTCCACTGGCAGCTTTTGGCCACAAACCATGCGACGGGAGTTAACCTTCATCCATTCGGCATATGGGTGGCGGTTCTTCAGATCTTGGTCGATCTCAAATGAGGTTTGCAGCTTGCCGGTGTAGGTATCTAGTACCAGTAGTTCACCGGGGCCAACACGGCCTTTTTCGACCACTTCGTCGGGCTGGTAATCCCAGATCCCTACTTCAGAGGAGAGGGTTAAGATGCGATCTTTAGTGATGGTATAGCGGGCAGGGCGCAAGCCGTTGCGATCGACAGCACAGGCGGCGTGACGGCCGTTGGTGAGCACGACCCCAGCAGGACCGTCCCACGGTTCCATGTGCATCGAGTTAAAGTCGTAGAACGCTTTGAGATCGTCGTCCATCTCTGGGTTAGATTGCCATGCTGGTGGGATCAACAAACGCATGGCGCGTTTGATATCCATGCCACCGGCTAGCAGCAGCTCTAGCATGTTATCGAGGCTGGAGGAGTCAGAACCAGATTGGTTTACAAATGGCGCGGCGTCTTGCAGATCTGGGATCAGCGGCGATACAAATTTATATTGGCGAGCCAGTGCCCATTGGCGGTTACCAGCGATGGTGTTGATTTCACCATTGTGTGCCAAGTAACGGAATGGTTGGGCGAGCTGCCAGCGTGGCTGGGTGTTGGTGGAGAAGCGCTGATGGAACAGACAGATGGCACTGGTCATCCGTAGATCGGCAAGATCTGGGTAAAATTCCGGTAGATCCTTAGGCAGGGTTAGACCCTTATACACCACCGCACTGCCAGACAGGCTAGAGATATAGAAGTCGTTGTCGTCGGCTAGGGCCTTTTCGATCCGGCGGCGGGCCATATAGAGGCGACGTTCCAGATCCTTGTTACGCCAACCCACGGGAGCGTTAATAAACACCTGCACCATTGCTGGCACATCGTTGGCAGCGATCTCTCCCAATACGTCTTGATTGGTAGGCACATCGCGCCAGCCTAGTACCGATAGGGTTTCTTTTGCCAGCTCAACTTTAATAGCGTTTTTGGCGTGAGCTTGGCGAACTGGATCGTGACTGAGCATGAGCATGCCGACAGCGTATTTGCTCGACAGGCGCCAGTTGTTCTCTTCGGCAATGTGGCTAAAAAATTCGTGCGGTTTTGCCATCAACAGGCCACAACCATCGCCGGTTTTCCCGTCGGCGCCAATGGCGCCACGATGTTGTAATCGGTCCAGCGCCAAAATAGCGGTGCGGACTACTCGATGACTGCTGTCGCCTTCCATATGGGCGATCAAGCCGAAGCCACAATTTTCTTTTTCGAACTGTGGATGTAAAAGGCTCATGACATTCCTCCGCCTGCTTCTAATTCTATTGCGGTGATGCTGCTACATAGTTATGCAGTTAACCTGATCAAGCTACTTTGCGCTCTGATTCTGGTCAACTCGGGTTAACCTTTATTTTAACTTAGCGGTAACATACATACGGCGATAACTTGACATGGAGCAGAAATGACGGCAGGGCAAAAAAAGTACGCCATAGCTGCATAAAATCAGCCTTTCATTGTACTTTTAATCATTTGCGGTTAGCAGTGATGTGGTTAACTCTGCACCATTATTTCCTAAGATTGCACCGCAATAGTGCCTCCACGTTATCGGCTAATAAGGGCTTGTTATCTTCCTCTGTGATCTAGATCGGCGAGTGTTGCGCTTGCATCTGCTAAGGTTGCGCGATTTTTAATCCGCCGGAGAGTTTAATGGGCCTTGATAAACACGTTCACACCCTGGGCACCTACATGAAGCAGCGCTATGGCAGCAAGATCCACAAACTGACCATCGACGCCGCCTTTACCTGCCCCAATCGTGACGGCAGTTTAGGCTTGGGCGGATGCACTTTTTGTAATGTTTCTTCCTTTAGCGCAGAGCACGGCAGTAAGGCCAGTGTTGCTGAGCAACTGGCGATGGGTAAGCAGCGCCGTGGCAGCAAAGAAAAGCGCTATATGGCTTACTTTCAGGCTTATACCTCGACCTACGATGAGTACGCGGTACTGAAAGACAAATACCAACAAGCGATGGACGTGTCTGACATTGTCGGTTTGTGCGTAGGTACCCGCCCAGACTGTGTGCCAGATGACGTGCTTGAGTTGTTAGTGAGCTATCAGCAAGAGGGAATGGAAGTGTGGTTGGAGCTTGGCCTGCAGACGGCTCATGCCAGCACCTTAAAGAAGATTAACCGTGGCCATGATTTTGAAGCTTACCGAGATACGGTTGTGCGCGCTCGCGCCTTGGGTATCAAGGTTTGTACTCACTTAATCTTGGGGCTACCAGGCGAGACGCCGGAGCACGCTCAGCAAACGTTGGATCTGGTGTTAGACGCGGGAGTTGATGGCATTAAGTTGCACCCGCTACACGTTGTTGAAAACAGCACCATGGCTAAGCAGTGGCGGGCGGATCGCTTACCTTTGTGGGATCTCGACAAGTACGTTAGCACCGCCTGCGATCTTATTCGTCGCACCCCAGCGGAAGTCGTTTTTCACCGCGTTAGCGCCTATGCTCGGCCACCAGAGCTGTTGGCGCCAGATTGGTGCGGTGATAAATGGTTAGCGATGAACGCCATTGTTGAAAACCTAGCGGCTAACGGTGGCCAAGCTACGGCGTTAACTGAACGTCGAATCGCTGTCGCTCAGGGATAAAAGTTCGCGCTCTTATCACTGCGCAGAATTTGATAAAGCTTGTCTTTCAGGTGAGCGCGGTGAAACCTCATTCGACTAAAGTGCTGATCCTCGGTTGGAATATCTTTTAGTTCCAGTTGACGGATCTGCTTGTCGAGCTCGTTGTATTCATCGCATGCTTCGCGAAAGGGAAGGTCGTTTAAGCGGAGGTTTTTGATTTTTTCGAGGTATTCCGGAAACTCTTTCGTTAGGGCGTGGTTACGGATCGGCATTAATGGGCTCCTTGCAGTTGGATAGTCGTGCCGACTAAGCGTAGATGCTATGGGCCCAATTGCGAGTGTTTGCCCCATACTTTGAACTAGTAAGGTTTGTCTTAAACCTGTGGCGATCATCGCTGGTGGGTTTCAACGGTGCTGTGTCGCGGTGGCGACGGCACACTCTTGTATGCCTTAGGCGGGAGCTTCGCCCCCTTTGGAATCCCCCTTTGCCTTAGGTCGCCGTCCAAAACGCTTCGCTTAACTACTCCAATGCGGTGTAAGAGCTAAGGCGGCTGTGCTTTGCTGTTTGTGTCTGCAGGTCGCTTAGTGGCTGCTTTAACTGTGTTGGCAGCAATCGGTAATGAGGATGCTGCTTCCCAAAGCCCGCATAAATGCAGGCTTATTGTAAAGGTGGTCGCTGCTTGAGGTATTAGCGAGGATTCGATGCTTGGATTTTAGGTACAAAAAAGCCCGCATAAATGCAGGCTTATTGTAAAAGTGGTCGCTGCTTGAGGCATTAGCGAGGATTCGATGCTTGGATTTTAGGTACAAAAAAGCCCGCATAAATGCAGGCTTATTGTAAAGGTGGTCGCTGCTTGAGGTATTAGCGAGGATTCGAAGCTTGGATTTTAGGTACAAAAAAGCCCGCATAAATGCAGGCTTATTGTAAAGGTGGTCGCTGCTTGAGGCATTAGCGAGGATTCGATGCTTGGACTTTAGGTACAAAAAAGCCCGCATAAATGCAGGCTTATTGTAAAAGTGGTCGCTGCTTGAGGTATTAGCGAGGATTCGATGCTTGGATTTCAGGTACAAAAAAGCCCGCATAAATGCAGGCTTATTGTAAAAGTGGTCGCTGCTTGAGGTATTAGCGAGGATTCGATGCTTGGATTTTAGGTACAAAAAAGCCCGCATAAATGCAGGCTTATTGTAAAAGTGGTCGCTGCTTGAGGTATTAGCGAGGATTCGAAGCTTGGACTTTAGGTACAAAAAAGCCCGCATAAATGCAGGCTTATTGTAAAGGTGGTCGCTGCTTGAGGTATTAGCGAGGATTCGAAGCTTGGATTTTAGATACAAAAAAGCCCGCATAAATGCAGGCTTATTGTAAAGGTGGTCGCTGCTTGAGGCATTAGCGAGGATTCGATGCTTGGATTTTAGGTACAAAAAAGCCCGCATAAATGCAGGCTTATTGTAAAAGTGGTCGCTGCTTGAGGCATTAGCGAGGATTCGATGCTTGGATTTTAGGTACAAAAAAGCCCGCATAAATGCAGGCTTATTGTAAAGGTGGTCGCTGCTTGAGGTATTAGCGAGGATTCGATGCTTGGATTTTAGGTACAAAAAAGCCCGCATAAATGCAGGCTTATTGTAAAAGTGGTCGGTGATAGAGGATTCGAACCTCTGACCCTCTGGTCCCAAACCAGATGCGCTACCAGGCTGCGCTAATCACCGAAATCTTTTGCCTCTAGTGAGGTCTTTATAAAAGTGGTCGGTGATAGAGGATTCGAACCTCTGACCCTCTGGTCCCAAACCAGATGCGCTACCAGGCTGCGCTAATCACCGAACAATTCTTTGTAGGAAAACCGACTAATCAATCCATTTTCCGTTGTGTGGTCGGTGATAGAGGATTCGAACCTCTGACCCTCTGGTCCCAAACCAGATGCGCTACCAGGCTGCGCTAATCACCGATAATTCGTTACGTCAGTTTTACTGGGCAACGGCGGCATATTCTAGAGATTTTACGGCGCTGCGCAAGTGCTAGATCATCAAAATTGAATGACTGCTACTTTTATGCTCTAAACGCTGTAGTTACGTTCGTTTTTATTTCCATTTGGAATAACGGAGCGCCATTAAGTCTTTCTCAGGTTATTAAGGCTGGCCGTAAACTGAATGCATTGCCAACAAAAGGACTGTTGCCGTGTCAGCTAATTCATCTTTTTCTGCCGATGTCGTCGCGATTGAGCGTACCAATGCATTAACTCATCCGGTGTTGTTGGTTGGTGCGGGGCCGGGTGATCCTGGTTTGCTGACCTTGCATGCACTCACTGCAATTCAAAATGCTGAGGTAATTTTAGTCGATGCATTGGTTTCAGAACCGATTCGTGAGTTGATTCCCACTGCCGTTGAGGTGATTGAAGTGGGTAAACGCTGTGGTAAACACAGTATGGATCAGCGCCAGATTGAGCATATTATGGTGGCCAAGGCGTTGTCTGGTGCCAAGGTTGTCCGCCTTAAAGGTGGCGACGCGATGATGTTTGCCCGAGTTGGTGAAGAGATGTTGGCCTTAAAGAAGGCAGGACTAAGTTATCGCGTGGTACCAGGTGTTACCGCTGCCAGCGCGGCCAGTGCCTATGGGGCGATGCCTATGACCCATCGGGATGTTGCTCAGGGGGTAACGCTAATTACTGGCCACGGCAAACAGGGCACGATAGCCGATTGGCAGCCTTATGTGATCAGTGGCCATACATTGGTCATCTACATGGGCCTTAAGCAAGTTAGCCATATCGAACAGGGCTTACTTGCCGCGGGAATGGCGCCAACTATGCCGGTCGCTATTGTTGGCCAGGCGAGCCAAGTTGGACAACAACGTCTTACTGCGACGCTGGCGGAATTAAGCGAACTGGCCAATCAGCCGAATTTACCTACTCCTGCAGCGATTATTGTTGGTGAGGTGGTGCAGTTTAGTGAATCGCTGGATTGGTTTGAGCCGACTCAGGCCCAGTTGGCATCTTTAGGGGCTAATGCCGATAAGCTGGCGATGTAATTGCTGTTGCTACTTTCTTGAAGTAACCGAATAAGCTCTTGGCCACTGCTGGTAAAGCGGTAATAACGAAGGTGAAAACGGCTGTGTTTCGGCGTTAGCTGCAGCGCCTTTCCTTTAAACTGAATGCGCATTGGGGCCGGTCTCAGTCGACCGGTTTCAAGCTCGACTGCGTGCACTAATCCCAACTCTCTGAGAGTGAGGACTGCAGAGTAGGGTAGCTGAAAATTGCTTAGTGATAGCTGCTCTCCCCTACCGGCGATGATGCCCCCTAATGCTGGATCGGTTCGCCAACCGGTAATGATCACCGGGCTCAAGTCCTGCTCAAAGCTGCAACTCAATGAGACCGCACTTAGTAAGAGTTGCGCATCTCTGGGATTCATTCGCTTTAGTACTTCCAATGCCTTAAGACCAAAGCTGCGCGGTTGTGCTAGCTCAATGGTAAGGATCTTACCCCACAGCTGTTGCATCTTTGGTGAATGGATCTGTTCGGCCATATATTGAAAGTGGTGCCACCAGTCAGGATCCAACTCATGGCTAGCAATGTCGTTTTGGCTATCGTTAATCGCATGTTTTAACACTGCCTCAACGTTAAGTTGGTACTGTTCGGCAATATGCTCGCGGCGATAGGTAATGCGCTCATCTAAGGTACGACTGCCCCCATCTTGCGATAATCCTACCGCTTTGGTTAGTTGCATTACCGATGCTCGGGTGCTGGTGGCAACGGTGTGGGGAGACTTGGTGCCTTCAATTGCTAGATTACTATTCAAATGTTTGGCTCCGCTTGTGAACCTGCAGCAATAACAGCATCTTAATCTGCATATAGATGGCTGACGTTGGGTTAGATCAAGTTATTGTTGGCTTAGTTTTAGACTGCTGGATTAATGTTGGCGTATCGTCATAACTATATGCATTAAAGCGTTACTCTTTAACTATTTAGCGATGGCAATGCCATTGTTAATTATATGGTGTCGCTGTAAATTAATGGTTGCCAAATTTGGGTGTATTGGAATGAGTGGGTTACGGATGACGGCTTCAACATATCGCTCTATAAGCTTAAATGTATGCTTATTTATAATGCTTTTGATTGTGTCCTTTGGACACGGTAGTGCGTTTGCTACCGAGCAGCGTCCATCTGCCGCTCATGAACTCTCGGCGATTCAGATTCAAAATATCACCAGCGAATTAAAGTATCTCGATGAAGTGTTAACCTCCTCGGTTCTGAGCTATGCCTTCACCTCAGATAAAAAATGGCTGAACCGTTACAACCAATTTGAGCCACAACTCACCTCGCTTATTGACGATCTGCTTACCACCCAACAAGAACAAGATAGAGATTTAATCCTCGAGTTTAATCGTGTTAACGACGCCTTGGTTCAATTAGAGCTGGAGGCTATTGCTGCTGCCAATGCTAGCCAAAAGAGTCGTGCTATTGCCCTATTGAGCAGTGATAACTACCAACAACTAAAACAACAATATATGCAATTGTTGTTGCAGTTCTCGGAGGTATTGACGCAACGCGCTGCCACTACTAGGGCGGTCAATGAACTTAAGCTCAATGAGGATGAAATCAGCTGGCTGAAAGATCGCACTGTGACCGTGGGCATTGAGCACTGGCCGCCTATTTTGTTTGTGCGTAATGATGGTTCGATAGGGGGCCTGGCCGGGGCCATTCTTAATCAAGTTGTCGCTAAAACCGGTATCAAGGTTGAGGTTATACAAAGCGATTGGAACGATCTTCTTACCCGCTTTAATGACGGTGAAATCGACCTAATTCCGCATGCGTATTTTCGGCAAGAACGCACCGAATTCGGTGATTTCTCCAGTGCCTATTACCTTATTCGCGAGCTGTTCTTTGTTAAAGACAGTAATGGCCGTCTCAAAAATAATACTGATTTAGCCAATGGCACCGTCGCTGTGGTGAAAGGCTATGCCACCATTGCTAAAGTGCAGGCGCTGTACCCTAACCTGAATGTGATACAGACCGTCAATTTGGCTGAGTCGATCGACTTGGTGCTTAGTGGCAAAGTCGATGCGCTTATCGATGCGGAGCTGATCGTAAAAGACATGCTTAAAACCCGTGAAATTGACGGATTAAGAATGATCGATGAAGACGTCATTACTGCCTCTTCGCTGCATTTATATACCAATAAACGGCTGCCAATTTTGCACTCGGTATTGCAAAAATCGTTGGATTCTTTGCAGTTGAAAGATCTGATGCTAACCAAGAATGACTGGCTTAAATCTGACGTTAAACCGGAAGAGAATAATCAGCTGAAGGAGTTGATGGGGTCTATCTGGTTGATCATCGGCTCAGTGGTATTGCTGCTGTTGATTGTGGTGGCAGTAGGCTCAACCGTGCTTAAGGTGAGCGATAAAGAGCTAGCACAGAAATTCGGTTCCAATAGCTTTAAGCGAACCATCGTAATTGGTCTTGTGGCACTGTCTACGGTGCTTATTATTGCCGCAACCATGCTGACCAATTACGCCGAGCGACAAACCCACAGTTCGATTGAATACAGCCTCAATACACTGCTTACTTCTACTCATCAGCGGATGTCGGTTTGGGTTGATTATGAGCTGAATAGTCTAGAGCGGGTGGGCAATAACCGTGAGCTGGTTAGCTTAGTTGAACGGTTATTGCGTACGCCTCGTGATCACGACAGTCTGGTCGCCAGTCCATTGCAAGCTCAAATTAGACAGTTTTTTGCTGAGCGAGAACGGGAGCCCGGCTCGTTTGGCTTCTTTGTTATCTCACCAGATAAAGTAAGTATCTCGTCCCGTCGTGACGACAACATTGGTGACATCAATGTTATTGACCAGACTCGCTCTGAGCTATTGGAGCAGGTGCTCGCAGGAAAAAGTGTGTTTATCCCACCGCTGCGCTCGGATGTATTTTTTGATGATGTCAGCGCATCAACGCAAAAACAAAAACCGCCGACGATGTTTTTTGCTGCACCGTTGGTAGATAACAGCGGCCGTATTATTGCCATTATTACCAAAAGGGTCGATTTCGACGGGGTGTTTTCCAACATTTTATCTGCGGGATTTATTGGCCACAGCGGTGAAACCTATGCGGTCGATCGCAACGGTATCTTGATGTCGAATGTGCGCTTTGAGAACCAATTACGCCAGCTCGGACTAATTGATCCGGAGCAGCATGCCTCACTTAATGTGCGTGTTGCCGATCCTGGCCAGAATCTGGTTGTTAAAGGCGGGGTGTCTGAAGCCGATGCCAGCTGGCCGCTTACCTATATGGCGCAGCAGATCAGCCAGAAAAACTCTGGCAATAGCCTTGATGGTTATCGCGACTATCGCGGTGTACAGGTGGTTGGTAGTTGGTTATGGGATGATTTGTTAGGGGTAGGTTTAGTCGCTGAGATTGATGTTGAAGAGTCATTTGCCCTGTTAAACATCTTTAAGGTAGCGCTGTGGAGCATCCTGTTCTTCTCATTGATACTTATTTTAGGCAGTACCCTCTTTACGTTGAATATTGGTACCCGTGCGACTCAGGCATTAACCCGTTCTCATAACGACTTAGAGCGACTAGTTAAGGGGCGAACCGATGAGCTGAGAGTGAGCATGGAGCGTACCCGTACCATCATTGATAACGCTTCAGATGGCATCATCGTGGTTGATGAAAATGGGGTAATTCAGGAGTTCAGTTCGGCTGCAGAGGTGATATTTGGTTACCGAACCGAGGAGATCATTGGCCAGAATGCGCGGGCGCTAATGAATCAATCGTTCCATGATCACTACCTGCGCGAGCAAGTGCAGGACAACCCTGAGCAGGTCTTGTATGAGTTGATCGGCATTCATAAAAATGG